>NZ_PYBW01000099.1 GCF_003205575.1 Streptomyces tateyamensis | reverse complement strand
CGAAGAAGCCGATCAGCTCGCGGACCTCGGCCCGGGTGCGTCCGGCCACCGGCGAGCCGACCGTCACGTCGGTGCGCCCGGCGTGCCGGGCGAGCAGCAGCTGGAAGGCGGCCAGCAGCACCATGAACGGGGTGGCACCCCTGCTGCGGCCGAACTCGGCCAGGCTCCTGGCCAGTGCGGCGGGGACGGTGAAGGCGTGCAGCGCGCCGGCCGGGTCGAAGACGGCCGGGCGGGGCCGGTCGGCGGCCAGCTCCAGCGCCTCGGCGCCGGCCAGCTGCTCGCGCCAGTAGGCCAGGTGCCCGGCCAGCGCGGCCTCGGCGCCGGGGCGGCGCTGCCAGCTCGCGAAGTCGCCGTACTGGATCGCCGGCGCGGCCGGCAGCCGGCCGTCCCCCTCGGTGAACGTCCGGTAGAGCTGGTCGAGTTCGCGGGCCAGCAGCCCGGCCGAGGCACCGTCGAAGGCGATGTGGTGGAAGATCAGCAGCAGCACGTGGTGCTGGTCGGTGAAGCGCACCAGCTCGGCCCGCACCGGCCCGCGCCCGCCCAGGTCGAACGGGGTGCGCGCCTGGGCGTCGACCAGCTCGGCCAGCCGGCGCTCGCCCAGGTCCTGGTCCGGCTCGCCGAGGTCGACCAGCGTGAAGTCCAGTTCCCCGGCCGGCAGCGGCAGTTGGCCGGGCACCGAGTCGCACTCCTGGTAGCGGGTGCGCAGCACCTCGTGCCGCTGCAGCAGCGCGTCCAGCGCGCGGCGCAGCGCGGGCACGTCCAGCGGCCCGTCCAACCGCCAGCCGATCGGCACCACGTACTCGGCGGTGCCCGGTCGCAGGTTCTCCAGCAGCCAGAGCCGCTGCTGGGCGAAGGAGAGCGGCAGCGGCCCCTGCCGCGGGGCTCTGGGGATCGTGTCGAGGGGCGCGGCGGTGCCGCGGCCCGTGGCCAGCAGCCGCTCCAGCAGCGCCCGGCGCTGGTCGCCCGGGTCGAGGGCGGCGGGTCCGGTGGGCAGCGCGGTCATCCCTCGCTCACCTGCGTCAGCATCGACTCCACCTCGGTATCGGATAGTTGGGCGACATGGTCGGTGAGGGCCCGGAGCAGCTCGGCGGCCAGCCGGGTGACGGTGGGGTGCTCGAAGACCGCGCTGACCGGCAGCTCGACCGGGAACCGCTCGCAGAGCAGCGCCACCACCTGGGTGGCCAGCAGCGAGTGCCCGCCGAGCTCGAAGAAGTCGTCGTCGGCCGCGACGGCGCCGACCTCCAGCAGTTCCTGCCAGACCTCGGCTACGGCCTGCTCCAGCGGGCCGTCGGGGGCCGGGCGGGCGTCGTCGGTGGCGGTGGCGGTGGGGGCCGGGGCCGGCAGAGCCGCCCGGTCGATCTTGCCGTTGGAGGTCAGCGGCAGCTCGTCCAGCCGGACCCAGGCGGTCGGCACCAGGTAGTCGGGCAGCCGGTCGCGCAGGTAGGCGCGCAGCGGTGCGCCGACCGGCTCGCCCAGCGCCTCGGTCACGGTGACGTGGCCGACCAGCTGCTTGTCCCCGGCCGGGGTGCGGTGCACGGTCACCACCGCGGAGCGCACCTCGGGGTGGGTGCCGAGTGCGGCCTCGATCTCGCCGAGCTCCACCCGGTGGCCGAGGATCTTGACCTGCTGGTCCGCCCGCCCGACGTAGTGCAGGGTGCCGTCGGCGTCCCGGCGGGCCAGGTCGCCGGTGCGGTAGCGGCGTGCGCCCGGCTCGGCGGCCTGCGGGTCGGGGACGAAGCGCTCGGCGGTCAACGCCGGGCGGCCCAGGTAGCCGCGGGCCACCACCGGGCCGCCGATCACCAGTTCGCCGCACTCGCCGGCCGGCACCGGGTCGCCGTGCTGGTCGAGGACGGCCGCGGTGGTGTCCGGGACGGGGGTGCCGATCGGCACCGCGCCCAGCGTCTCGGCCTCGGTGACGCCGCGCCGCACGACGCAGAAGACGGTGGTCTCGGTCGGCCCGTAGACGTTGCTCAGCTCCACGCCCTGCGCCAGCACCGCCCGGGCCTCGGTCGGCGCCAGCACGTCGCCGCCGACCAGCACCCGGCGCACCGTGGCGAAGGCCGTCTCCCGGGTGCGCACCACGTGCTGGAACAGCCCCGCGGTCAGCAGCACCAGGGTGACGCCGTGCGCCCGTATCGCCGCCTCGACCGCGGCCGCGCTGGGGATCCCGGCCGGCATGATCGCCACCCGGGCGCCGCTGCACAGCGTCGCCCACAGCTCGAAGGTGGCCGCGTCGAAGGAGAGCGAGGCCACGTGCAGCACCACCTCGCCGGCGTCCAGGTCGGCGAACCGGCCCCGGCGCACCAGCTGGTGGACGTTGCGGTGGGTCACGCCGACCGCCTTGGGCCGGCCGGTGGACCCGGAGGTGTACATCACGTACGCCAGGTCCGCCGCCGTGGCCGTGCTCGCGGGTGCGTCGGTCGGCCGGTCGGCCGCGGCCGCCCCGTCCGGGGCCAGCAGCACCGTCGGGCGGTCGGCCAGGCCCGGGTGGTCCGCGTACTCGGGCTGCACCAGCACGAGTTCGGCGCCGGAGTCGGCCAGCATGAAGGCCAGCCGGTCGGCCGGGTACTCCGGGTCCAGCGGCAGGTAGTGGCCGCCTGCCTTGAGCACCGCGAGCAGCGCGACCACCATCTCGGGCCCGCGCACCGCGCAGACCCCGACCGCGCTGCCCGGCCGCACCCCGAACTCCCGCAGCAGGTGCGCCAACTGGTTGGCCCTGGTGTCCAGCTCCCGGTAGCTGACTTTCAGTTCGCCGTACTCCAGGGCAACCGCCCCGGGCCTTGCGGCCGCCTGCTCGGCGAACAGCTCATGCACGCACCACCGCGGCGGCGTGGCGGTGGCCTGGCCGACCGTGGTCCTCATGCGCCCTGGCTCGCCTGCTCCATGCGCCGACGCAGGCTCAGCGGACGCATGTCCGTCCAGACCCGGTCGATGTGGTCCAGGCACTCCTGCCTCGTGCCCTCGGTGCCCTCGCGGGTCCAGCCCGCGGGAACCTCCCGCTCGGCCAGCCAGATCGAGTACTGCTCCTCGTCGTTGAGCACCACGTAGTAGGTGCGTTCGTCGGTGTCCTCGTCCGCCATGTCCGCCTCCTCGGCGTGCCGGTGGCCGGCCTGGTGGGCCGGCGTCGCTGACCGCAAGCCTGGTCTGCGGGCGCGCCCCGCCATAGGGAAGAACCGGCGCAGGATCACGCAGTCAGCGGTGCCGCAAGGACTGCCGGTCCTTCTCTGTCGCGCCGGGCCGGGGCGGCGCAGGCTGGCCGCATCTCCCCCGAAAGGACCCGCGCATGCCCTTCGACGCCGACACCCTCACCGCGTTCGCGGCGCCCGGCCGATCCGCCGTGTTCGACACCATGGAGGCCGAAGTCCGGCTCTACTGCCGCAAGTTCCCGGTGGTCTTCGACCGGGCCAAGGGTGCCGAGCTGTTCACCGAGGACGGCCGGGTGTTCCTGGACTTCTTCTGCGGCGCCGGAGCCCTCAACTACGGGCACAACCCGGAGCCGGTCAAGCGCCGGATCGCCGACTACCTGGCCGGCGACGGGATCAGCCACGGGCTGGACATGTTCACCGTGGCCAAGCGGGAGTTCCTGGCCCGGCTCGACCAGGTGGTGCTGCACCCGCGCGGCCTGGACCACAAGGTGCAGTTCTGCGGACCGACCGGCACCAACGCGGTGGAGGCGGCGCTCAAGCTGGCCCGCAAGGCGACCGGGCGGCAGGGCGTGGTCTCGTTCGCCGGCGGCTTCCACGGCATGTCGCAGGGCGCCCTCGCGGTGACCGGCAGCCGCTCGGCCCGCCGGGCCGGGGGCCTGTCGCCGCAGGAGGTGGCCTTCGTGCCGTTCGAGGACGGCCCGCTGGGACCGTTCGACTCGATCGGCTACCTGGAGCGGATGCTCGCCGACCCGTCCTCGGGCCTGGAGCTGCCGGCCGCGGTGATCGTCGAGCCGGTGCAGCTGGAGGGCGGCGTCTACCCGGCCTCGGCCGACTGGCTGCGCCGGCTGGCCGAACTGACTGAGCATCACGGGGCTTTGCTGATCGCCGATGAGATCCAGTCCGGCTGCGGGCGGACCGGCACCTTCTTCGCCTTCGAGCAGGCCGGCGTGGTGCCGGACCTGGTCACCGTCTCGAAGTCCATCGGCGGCTACGGCCTGCCGCTCTCGCTGCTGCTGATCCGCCGCGAGCTGGACGTCTGGGCGCCCGGCGAGCACACCGGCACCTTCCGCGGCAACCAGCTCGCCTTCGTGGCCGCCACCGCGGCGCTGGACTACTGGGAGCAGCCTGCCTTCCACGCCGACCTGGCCGCCGCCACCGAGCGGCTGCAGGGGTTCGGGGCCGAGTCGGCCGCGCTGCTGCCGGGGCTGGCGGTGCGCGGGCGGGGCATGGTGCTGGGCCTGGACCTGGCCGCGATCGGCGGCGCGGAGCGCGCCGCCCGGGTGCAGCGGTACTGCTTCGAGCACGGGCTGATCGTCGAACTGGCCGGGCGCCACGACGAGGTGGTCAAGGTGATGCCACCGCTGACGATCGATCAGCACCGCCTGAGCCAGGGCCTTGCGGTGCTGCGCGAGGCCCTGCTGGCCGGCTGAACGGGCCGACGGAGGCTGAGCTGCGCGTTGGACATCCGAGGGACCGTCAGGGCCGTTGCCGGCAGGCAGCGGCCCTTTCGCATGCGCCGTCGCGCGCTCCTTCGCCCAGCTCTTCGGTGGCGCCGGGCGGGGTACCCCTGCGTTCGCCAGACCGACGCCAGTTGTCTAACCAACTGACCAGTGAATGCCCACCGGCGGGCCAACAATCCCCTCGTGCGCAATTGGGCTAGCCCAATTGCGGCGACCGCGTGAGACATCCCCCTCATGAGACATCCCCTCAGCAGAAGGACGCCCGCCATGAGTCGGTCCGCCCTCCCGTCCCCCTCCTCCCCCAGGCGCGGTGCCACCGCCGCCGTCACCACCGCCCTGCTCGCCCTCGCGGCCCCGCTGGTCACGCTCACCCCGCAGCCCGCCTCCGCCGCCACCCAGAGCGCCAACCTGCTGCTCAACGGCAGTGCGGAGACCTCGCAGTGCAGCAACGGCGGCTGGGAGGAGACCACCGTCCCCGGCTGGCAGCTGACCTCGGGCGACCCGGTGATCAACTGCTACGGCGTGCCCACCGGCGCCGCCACCACCACCCCGGGCTCACCGACCAAGGGCGGCGCCTACTTCCAGGGCGGCTCACGCGGCTCCTCCGAGATGACCCAGGTCACCGACGTCTCTTCGGCCGCCACCGCGATCGACGCGGGCGGCGTGCACGCCACCGCCTCCGGCTGGCTGGGCGGTGTGGGCAGCTACGACGACGCGGCCGCGGTGACCATCACCTACCGCTCCGCCTCCGGCGCCTCGCTCGGCACCTCCGCGATCGCCCCCGTGCTGGCCGCCGGCCGCTCCAGCACCACCTCGTTCGTGCAGCGCAGCACCACCGGCGCGGTGCCGGCAGGCACCCGGTCGATCCTGACCGCCGTCGACTTCACCATGACCGGCACCCAGAACGACGGCATGGCCGACGACCTCTCGCTCACCCTGGACACCCCGGTCACCGCACCGACCCTGACCGTGCCGGCCTCCACCGTCCCGGGCTACGACCACGTGTTCTTCGTGATGATGGAGAACAACAACTACTCGGCCGGCTCCAACACGGTGGACGGCGGCGCGGGCGTGATCGGCAACTCGGCCGCGCCGTACATCAACAACACCCTGGTCCCGATGGGTTCGCTGCTGACGAACTACCACGCGGGCACCCACAACTCGGACCCGAACTACGAGCAGGTCGCGTTCGGCAACTCCTACGGCCGCAGCGTCCACTCGACCCCGGGCTCGAACTGCATCACCGACCCGGCCTGCACCGCGACCAACAACGGCCTGGGCGACAACCTGGACGCGGCCGGCAAGAGCTGGAAGGAGTACGTGCAGAGCCAGACCAGCAACTGCCAGACCACCAGCAGCGGCCAGTACGAGAACGACGACGTGCCGTTCTACTACGCCGCGAAGATGAAGAACGACAACGCCTACTGCCAGGCGCACTGGCAGCCGCTGCCCCAACTGCTGGGCACCGACCTCAGCTCCACCGCCACCACCCCCGACTTCGTCTGGGCGGACGCCGACTCCTGCAACGACATGGAGAACTGCGGCATCGGGGCCGGTGACACCTGGCTCTCGCAGACGCTGCCGACCATCTTCAACTCCCCGGCCTGGACCCAGCAGAGGTCGCTGCTGATCGTCAGCTGGGACGAGGACGGCGCCAACTCGCCCGGCGGCTTCGGCCCCGGCCAGACCAACCAGGTCGCCACCATCGTGGTCGGCTCGCAGGGCACGGTGCAGGCGGGCTACCAGGACGCGAACCGGTACGACCACTACAGCACCGCCCGCACCATCGAGGGCGCGCTCGGCCTGACCGCCACCATGACCAACAACGACAAGTGGGCCACCCCGTACAACGAGGTGTTCGCCACCCCGTCCCCCGTGACCGCCGCCAACCCCGGCGCGCAGAACGGCACCGTCGGCACGCCCGCCTCGCTGCAGCTCACCGGCACGGACAGCAACCCGGGCCAGAGCCTGAGCTGGACCGCCACCGGCCTGCCGACCGGACTCTCCGTCAGCAGCTCCGGCCTGGTCTCCGGCACCCCGACCACCGCGGGCAGCTACTCGGTGACCGCCACCGCCTCGGACAGCACCGGCGCGACCGGCTCGGCCGGTTTCGTCTGGACCGTGGCCCCGGCGGCGGGTTCGACCTGGTCGGTGCCGATCGCCAACCCCGGTGCGGAGACCGGCGCCTGCGGCACCGGCAGCGGCGGCCACCAGGCCCAGGGCTGGACCGCCACCAGCAACCTGCCGCAGCAGGTCTGCTACGGCGCGCCGAGCTACCCGGTCACCTCGCAGGGCCCGAAGGCGCCGGAGACCCCGGGCGCCGCGTTCTTCGACGGCGGGCCGTACGCCTCCTCGCAGATGACCCAGACGGTCAGCGTCTCCAGCCAGGCCTCGAAGATCGCCACCGGAACCCTGCCCTACTCGCTGTCCGGATGGATCGGCGGCTACAGCAGCCAGGGTGACAGCGCGAACGTGGTGGCCACCTTCCTGAACGCCTCCGGCACCTCGCTCGGCACCGCGTCCCTGGCCACGGTCACTCCGGCGATGCGCGGCAACCAGACCGTGCTGCTGCACGAGACGGCCACCGGCACGGTCCCGGCGGGCACCGCGTCGGTGAAGTTCACGGCCACCTTCCAGCGCTCCGCGGGCACGGACGACGACGGGTATCTGGACGACCTGTCGATGACCTTCGGCAGCTGAGTCCACAGGGTGCGCGGTGCCCCGGCGGCCCGACGGTTGCCGGGGCACCGCACACCCTCCTATACGCTCGCTCGGTGAGCAGCCTCCCCGCCGAACCCGTCCGCGCCCCGGCGCCGCTTGCCGC
This sequence comes from Streptomyces tateyamensis, assembly GCF_003205575.1. Lineage (GTDB taxonomy): Bacteria > Actinomycetota > Actinomycetes > Streptomycetales > Streptomycetaceae > Kitasatospora > Kitasatospora tateyamensis. The sequence goes on along the minus strand of NZ_PYBW01000099.1, from coordinate 28,797 downwards.
GGTCCGTTCAGGAGTGCCGGAGCACGGGGAGCCGCCCAAGTACTTCCAGGTCAAGCAGAAGATCGACGCGGTCCTGGAGGAACTCGGCCCCGGCGCCACGCTCCCCACCGAGCGCCAGTTCGCCGACCGCTTCGGGGTCTCCCGGATGACGGTCCGCCAGGCCATCCGCGAACTGCGCCTGGAGGGCCGGGTCCAGCGCAGCGGCCGCTCCACCGTGGCGGGCCGGCCCAAGCTGGTCCAGCCCCTCACCCTGGCCAGCTACACCGAGGGTGTCCGCAGCCAGGGCCGCCGACCGGGCCGCGAACTCATCATCCTGGAGCGCCTCCCCGCCGACGCCGCCCTGGCCACCGGCCTGCGCATCGAGCTCGGCGCGCCGGTCTTCCATCTGGAACGCCTGCTGCTGGCCGACGAGGAACGGGTGGGACTGGAGAGCACCTACCTCTCCGCGGCCCGCTTCCCCACCCTGATCGACGAGTTCGACCCCAGCACCTCGCTCTACGCCTACCTGCGCGGCACCGGCGTGGTCCTCGCCGACGCGGACGAGCGGATCGAAACCGTCCTGGGCTCCCCGCGCGAGGTCCAACTCATCGGCACCACCCCGGCCCTGCCCATGCTCCTGCTCAGCCGCGTCACCCGGGACCGCCAGGGCGAGCCGGTCGAGTGCGTCCGCTCCCTCTACCGCGGCGACCGGTTCTCCTTCACCGCCCATCTGACGGCGGAGGAGGACTGACAGCGACTCAGAGGCTCTGCTCGATCCGCTCGAAGATGTCACTGTCCGTCTCCCGCTGCCACGCCGGAAGGTCCTCCCAGTCCGCGACATAACCAGGCTTCGGATCCTCGAAGTGCCGGTAGATCTGAGCGGTCCAGCACAGCGCCACGAACCGCCCCTTCTGCTCCCGGGAGAGCTTGGAGGCACCGCCTTCGGACAGCCGCACGAGGTCCGCCACCAGCTGGTGCACGGCAGCAGCCGACGCCCGCTCCCACGCGGGAGTTTGGGCCCACGGCACGACATAGCCGGCCTTCGGCTCCCCGGGGAAGTGCTTCTTGACGCCCTCCACCCACAGCTCGCGGAAGAACTCGCCGGGCTCCAGTGCGGTCGTGTCAGTCACGATGCTCCTTGGCAACTCGTCAGCCCAGGCGGGGGTAGGTCTCCAGGATGCCATGCGGCACACCTGATGGGAGCTCAGACGGCTTCGAAGGTACCGGCTCTGACCCCATCGACGAAGAAGGCGAAGGATGCGGCCGGGAACACCAGGGCCGGGCCATCGGGATCCTTCGAATCGCGCACAGGCATCACGCCGGCATAGCCGTCCGCAACCTCCACGCAGCCACCAGACCCGTTGCTGTAGGTGCTCTTTCGCCAAAGGGCGGCGGTCAGATCAAGGTAGTCCTGCATGACCGTTCGAACTCCCTCCGCGCCCCCCGGACAGCCTCCAGGGACGCAGCTCGCGACAGCGCCTCCACTTGCAGCCGATCGTAGTCGCCGGCCCAGGTGGCAACGGTCTCAGGATCCCGTTCGAGATAGCCGCGCTTGGCCGACTCCGTGTAGCCCAGCATGGTTCGATTCGGAGTGGTCAGCAGGACGATCGAGTGAGCAAAGGGGTGCTCGGCGCCGAGCGAGTACGGTGCGATCTGGATCACGGCATTGGGCCGCTCCGCCAAGTCCTCCAGCTTCTGCAACTGTCGCAACATGACCTCCGGTCCACCGATCGACCGATGCAAGCAGCTCTCGTCCAGTACTGCCTGAACCGTCGGCGGCCGGGTTCGAGCCAAGCATCGCTGACGCGTCAGCAGCATCTTCACCCGCTCATTCGCCTGCACCTGGGTTGCTCGACCGCGCCGGACGTTTCCGGATTCCCAGGCAACCGCATACTCCTCGGCTTGGAACATGCCGGGGATCATCCTGAACTCCACCAGACGGATGGCTACAGCTTCAGCTTCCTTGCCGATGAACTCACTGAATCCCTCGATGAAAGAGTTGAGTTGAAGCTGGCGCCACATCAGTTCAAGCATCCCGCCCGTCTTCAGCTTCTCGTCAACCAACCTGCGGAACTTCGGGCTCGGCGGCCGCTTGGCGAGCTCGACGCTGGAGATGTAGGCACCGGAGTAGTTGATCAGAACGCCGAGTTCAACCTGCGTCAGTCCTCGCGTCGCCCGAGCCTGCCTGAGCAGAACAGCCCATGCAGCCAGGACTGATGACGATGGGTCAACTGTTCGACGGTTCATGAGCACTCCAACTCAACCTCAGTCAGGTGGCGAATTGAACTGCTTCCGATCGTAGCCTGACGCGGCAATCCTTAGTAGCGGAACGGTCACGGAGCGCTGTCGCCCCGATGTCCGTCGCCCTGCCGTCCTCCGAATGGAAGCGAACCGCCCGAAATGGATGTGCGCCGTGCGGTCCAGCGCCTGAAGGCCGCTCTACCGCTCCCGCCGCAGGCCACCGGACACCGGATGGCCCTGGCGAGGGCGATCCGCGAAACCTGGCGGCATTGGCCACCCCTGGGCGGCATGCCGGATGGCCCGCACGCAGCCCGCACCTGTCCTCTCGACTGGCCCAGCTGCCCATACTGCAAGGTGAGTTGAAAGACCGTGAACACCAAGAAAAGCCGCATGACCCTGCACGTCTACCGGATCAGCCCCGACGGCGCCCGGACCGACCTCGGCACCGAGGAGATCACCGCCACCGAGCCCTACGACGGCTTCGGCCCCGCCTACGAACTCCCCTGCCGGTGCGCGCGCTGCATCCCCGCCAACAGCGACCGCCCCGACTCGACCGGAGCAGTCGCGTGACCGAGCTCCCGCCCCCAGCCCCCGGCCCGGACTGCCCCACCTGCGCCACGTTCCAGGACCTCCGCACCGCCGAGCCCCGCACCTCCGCAGCGACCGACATCCGCGTCCTCTGGCGCCGGCATCAGGCCACCGACCACGGGATCACCGTCCCCGGAGTGCGGATCTGACCGCCGCACGGAGAACTCGTTGCCGTCGGGGTCGACCATCAGCACCTTGTCCGCATCGCCCCCGCCAATGTCGGTGCGCGTCGCGCCGAGCGAGATCAGGCGGTCTACCTCGGCCTCCCAGTCGGCGTCGTCGGGGAGGCGGAGGTCGAAGAACAGCCGGTTCGTACCCGTCTTCGGCGCCACCGGAGGGCCACCCCACGTGATCTTCGTGCCGCCGTTCGGCGATTGGATCGCGGTCTCCTGGTCCTGGTCCCAGACGAGCGGCCACCCCAGCGCCTGGCTCCAGAAGTAACCGACCTCCTGCGTACCGTCGCAGGCCAGCGCTCCGATGAAGCCGGTGTCGGCGAGGAACTTGTTGCCCGCCTCGATCACGCAGAACTCGTTGCCGTCTGGATCGGCGAGCACCACATGTCCCTCTTCCGGGAGTTGGCCCACGTCGATGTGTTGGCCGCCGAGTTCGAGCGCCCTGGCCACCGTCTGCTGCTGATCCTCCCGGGAGGTGCTCGTCAGGTCGAAGTGCGCCCGGTTCTGGCCGACCGTGGGCTCCTGACTCGGCAGGAAACGGATGCGGAACCCGCCGGGATCAGGGGGCAGGATCGCGATGTCGTCGTCCGGACCGTCGGCCAACTCCCAGCCCAGCACCCCGGACCAGAACCGCGCCAGGGCCGCCGGCCGGGTCGCGTTGAAGCAGATCGCGAACAGTTGACTGCTCATACCCCGTGCATCTCCGATCCACTGACAGTCGATACGGCGCCCACCCACCGCAGACGGAGCCTAGGGGTGCCATCCGGCACCCGCATCCGAGTTTGTGCGGGGTGACAGGCGCCGCGAGTCGACATGGTCAGCCTCCCGCGTCAGCGACCCCGTACTCGGCCAGCCATGCGACCAGCTCCGCCCGTGAGGCACGGACGAGGCGGCCTCCAGTGAAGCGCGGGTCGTCGGTCACCTCGGCCACGCTCGCCGCCGGTGGCACGAAGGAGCGCGCCTCGTCGTCGGTGGCGAACTCGGCCTCGGCGAGCACCAGGCCGCGCAGGTGGCCCTCGAAGATGTCCACGCCCACCGGCGGCAGGCTGAGGCGGGTCTTGCTCAGCACGGCGCCCGGCAGGGTGGCGAGGAGGTCGTACTCGGCCTGCGACAGGTACGTGTTGGTGATCAGGCCCTGGACGGCGCCCGGCATGAAGGTGGGAATCTTCTGCGTGAGCTTGAGCTCGAACCCACCGGCGGGCAGCTCCACCCGCCGCAGTCGCAGCCGAGTCCCCGTCAGGTAGCGGTCCACGATCGCGCGTCGCTCCACCACCGCTCCCGGGTCCGGCGGACCGGGCAGCAGGAAGCGCCGCTCCCGCTCGACCAGGGCGTACTTGCCCGGACGGAGCGGCTCGCCGCTCACCGCCCTGCCAGGGCGTCGATCTCCACCCGGAACGCCGGGTGCACCAGGCCCGCCACCTGGACCAGCGAGCAGGCCGGCAGCCGCTCCGGGTCCAGGAACTCGTCACGCACCTGACGGAACGCCGGCAGGTCGGCCAGGTCCACCAGGAACACGGTCAGCTTCACCACGTCGGCGAACCCAACCCCCGCCGCCGCCAGCGCCACGCCCAGGTTCACGAAGACCTGGCGCAGCTGCGCGTCCGGGTCGCCCTCGCCCACCAGCTGTCCGTCCGCGTCCACCGGGACCTGGCCGGAGACGGCGACCATCGGACCGGTGAACGACACCGCGTGGCTGTAGCCGTTGACCGGCGGACTACCCGCCGGCCGAAGGTGATGCTGCATCAGGCCTCCCGTTCGCTTCCTGCTGATCAGTCTGACAGTTGCGCCCTCCGGCGCGTCCAGGATCCGGACCACCGTCAGAACCCCCCACGTCTCCGCGGAGCGCCTCCTGCGCGCCGTCGACCGTCGAGAAGCTGAACCCTGACGACCTGCGCGCCCCCTCCGCCCAGTCAGGCTCGCGGCGCCTTGACGCCCGAAGTAATTAGCTGCCATATTACTTGCATGACAAGGGGCGAGGCTGACGGCGAGCGGCCCACACTGGAGCAGGCCACCTGGCAACTGCGGCACTACGGCCTGGAGGTGGATCCGCAGGCGGTGCTGGTCGCGGTGCGGCTGATCTCCGCGGGCGCGAGGGTCGGCCGGGCGGCCGAGGCGCACTTCGCCAGGTTCGGGCTGTCGACGGGCCGCTACCGCCTGCTCTCGGACCTCGAAGGCCACGGGGGAGAGAAGTCCCCCTCGCAGCTGGCGGCCGACCTCGACGTCTCCAGGGCCACGGTCACCGGCCTGCTCGACGGGCTGGAGCGCGAGCAGTTGATCGCCAGGCGTCCGTCCACCGAGGACGGGCGCGGCACGGTCGCGGTCCTGACCGCGAGCGGTGCGCAGCGCCTGCGCGACATGGCGCCCGAGCATTTCGGGCGACTGGAGGCGATGGTGGCGGGGCTCAGCACCGAGGAGCGCACGGTGTTCCTGGACCTGCTCGCCCGTGTCGTGCACGGCAGTTCGGCCCTGACCGCCGACTGACCCGGCCACAGGGCCCGGGCTCTCATCCCATGGATGGGGGCCCTCTTTGCGCAGCAGTAATTAGGCAGCTAACTACTATGCGGGACAGGCGGGTCGGTAGTCCGGCCGAACCCTTTCGCCTTTCGGAACTCGAACGAGATGAAGAGGCCACGATGCTTGCAACGAACGACAGAACAGGCCCGAGCCGAGCGGCCGCCCGGCGGTTCACGCCGTGGCGCGAGATGCTGACCGCCTACGCCGCCCCCGCGTTGACGGCGGGCACCGCAGGAGTCCTCACCGGACAGGCGGACCTGACACTGGCGGCCTGCACCTCCATCGCCGGCACCTCCGCCGTGGTGGCGTTCCTGGTCGCCACCTGGCTTCAGCACGGCGGCCGGCCGCGACGCTGGACCACGGCCCTGCCGCGCCTCGTCCTGACCGTGCTGCTCGTCATCGTGACCGTAGCGGTGGCAGCGGGGCTGGGATGGCTCGCCGCCGAGTGGCTGCCGGCCCACACCCCGGTCCATACCGCCCGCCGGCTGCAACGACTGCGCATCGACCTGCCCGTCTCCGCCGCCCTCGCCACCACCATCGTCACCCTGCGCTGGCGCAGCACCATCGCCAAGCCCCGGCCGTAACCGATCCCGGCTGCGGACCGCCGGCTCCGGAGCCGACCGGACTCACCGCGGCGGCACCGGCTGCCGCGGCGGACACCACACAGTGCAGACACCGAACAGTGAGGACACACTCGATGATCGTCTTCATGGGGGCGACCGGCACCACCGGGACCGCCCTGCTCCGCAGCCTCCGCGCACTCGACGTACCCGTCCGCGCACTCACCCGCACCCCGCACCGGCCGCTCCCCGGCGCCGCCGGCCCGCACGACCGGCTCGTCGAGGTCCGGTACGCCGACGCCGCCGACCCCGACTCGCTACGCACCGCCTTCGAGGGCGCCGACCAGCTCTTTCTCGCCATGGCCAACAGCCCTGCACAGGTCGAACTCGAAACCCGCGTCATCGACATCGCCGCCCGCAGTGGCATCGCCCACGTCGTCAAGCTCTCGGCCCCCGCCGCCGAGCCCGCGTCGCCCGTCGCGATATCCCGTGGACACCACGCCGTCGAGGAACACCTGCGCGCCTCCGGACTCACCGGCACTGTCCTGCGTCCCTACGCGTTCATGCAGAACCTGCTGCGCCTCGCGCCCACCGTTGCCCAGGGGCTCGTCCTCGGTGCCATGAGGGACATGCCCTGCAACTACGTCGACTGCCGCGACATCGGCGACGTCGCGGCCGCCGTGCTCACCCGGACCCACCTCGCGGGCGGCACCTACACGTTGACCGGACCGGAAGCCGTCTCCCACCCCGACCTCGCCGCCCGGCTGACCGAACTGACGGGCCGCCGGATCGAGTACGTCGACCTCGCCCGGGACGAGCTGCGCGACACCCTCGTCCGCCAGGCCGGCATGCCCGGCTGGCTTGCCGACCACGTCGTGGAGATACAGCAACTCGCGGTCACCCGGCCCGAGTTCCCTACAAGCACCGTCACCGGCATCCTCGGCCGGCCGCCCCGCACCCTCGACGCCTTCCTGAACGAACATCGCGCCCGCTTCCGGTGATTCAGGTTGCACCGGTGCGTTGGGAGTGACTCGAGCGCTGCCGGGGTTCTTCCGGGGGCCGACGGCCTGGCCGGGCAGGAGGGAGATCGCCCGTCCGGCAGGCTCGCCCGCCGTACCAGGGACGAAGTGCCCTGTCAGGACGCCGTCAGCCCGCTCCAGCCGCCGTCCAGCAGCGCGAAGATCCGGTCCAGGGCGCCCTCCGGGTCCGGATCCCCGTGCACCAAGGTGGCCGCCTCGAGGGCGAAGTGGGCCAGCGCCCGGGCGCCCGCGTCGTCCTGCGACAGCCCGGCGTCCGCAGCGATCGCCGCGGCCAGCGCCGTCTCGTGGCGCAGCCACATCCGGCGGGCGTACTCGCGCAGCGCCGGGGTGGCGTCGATCAGGCGCAGGAAGTCGGGGAACCGGGGGTCCGTACGGATCCGCCGGGAGCGTTCGTCCTCCAGCAGCCCGCGCAGCGCCTGCGGGACGGACCGGTCGGCGGGGCGCTCACGGACGGCGGCCACCAAGGCCGCCTCGCGGTCGGCGTCCTGGTCGAAGACCAGCGCCTCCTTGCCGTCGGGGAAGTGCTTGAACAGCGTCGTCACCGAGACGTCGGCCGCCTCCGCGACCTCGCGCACACCCACCCCCTCGTAGCCGTGCGCCATGAACAGGCGCAGCGCCGCGTCCGCCAGGGCCTGGCGGGTGGCTGCCTTCTTGCGCTCGCGGCGCCCCATCTCGGTCACCGGACCACCTTATCCCACCCAAGTGCATCCGCTCAGAAAGATTAACCGTTGCACTTTTTGAGCGATTACACCTACGCTGGAGCCTGCCGCGGCCGACCTCTCGGCCCGCACCCACCCGAAGGGAAGCTCCCGATGACATCCAGCCCGCTCCCCCACCCCCGGATCTGCGTGGTCGGCGGCGGACCCGCCGGCCTGACCTGCGCCCGTGTCCTGCAGCAGCGCGGCATCGAGGTCACGGTGTACGACGCCGACGACGCCGTGGACTCCCGCGACCTGGGCGGGACCCTCGACCTGCACGCCGACTCGGGGCAGATCGCCCTGGCGGACGCCGGGTTGACGGACGCCTTCCGCGCGCTGGCCAGGCCGCAGGGGCAGGCCATGACCCGCCGCGACCACCACGGCACGCTCCTGGGCGAGTTCACGCCGGCGCCCGAGGACACGGCCGCCCCCGAGATCGACCGGGGCCAGCTGCGTCGCCTGCTCCACGACCACCTGCGGCCGGGCACCGTCCGCTGGGGGAAGAAGCTCGTCCGGACCACCGGGCTCACCGGCCGCGCGCACCGGCTGGAGTTCGCGGACGGCAGCACCGTCGACGCCGACCTGGTGATCGGCGCCGACGGGGCCTGGTCGAAGGTCCGCCCCCTGGTCAGCGACGCCGCCCCGCAGTTCCTGGGGGTCTGCTTCCTCGACGCCCGGTTCGACGAGGTCCGCCACCCGGAGGTCGCCGCGCTGGTCGGTGACGGCCACCTGTTCGCCAACGACAACGACGGCCGCGCGGTGATCCTGCAGCGCAACAGCAACGGTGTGGTCCGCGGCTACCTGGCCTTCCGCGCCGAGTTCGACTGGCACCTGGCAGCGGGGGTGGACCTCGCCGACCGGGCGGGCCTGCGGGCTCACCTCGCCGCGGAGTTCGGCCACTGGTCCGCGCCCATGCGGGCGCTGATCGTGCGGAACGACGGCGACTACGTCCCCCGGTCGTTCTGGGCGCTGCCCGCCCCGCTCAGCTGGGCGCACGTTCCCGGGGTCACCCTGATCGGCGACGCGGCGCACCTGATGGCGCCCTTCGGCGGACACGGCGCCAACCTCGCGATGCTGGACGGAGCGGAACTCGCCCTCGCCCTGGCCGACGACCCCTCCCGGTACGACCAGGCCGTCGGCCGCCACGAGTCGGACATGTTCGCCCGCTCCGGGGCACTGGCCGCGAGCGCCAACCAGGCGCTGCACGACTTCTTCGCCAGCACCACCCCCGACGCCCCGCACCTGCCGCCCGACCACGCGCAGGAGCACCGGGACTACCTCGCCCGGGCGGCCGCCCACCGCCGCGAGCGGGCCCGCCGCGCCGGCGCAACCGCCGCCGGACCCGCCTCCTGAGGAGTGCCCCGCACCCGACCGCAGCGGGCACAGGATGTCGGGTGCGGCAGGCTTGGTCCTTCCTAACGTTGGTGCCCGACAGGGAAGGAGACCGGGGTTGCTGGATCGGTTGAACCAGGCCATGGAGCACATCGAGGCCCACCTCGACCAGCAGATCGAGGTGTCCGCGCTGGCCCGGATCACGGCCACCTCGGAGTACCACTTCCGCCGGCTGTTCTCCTCGCTGGCGGGGATGCCGCTGTCGGAGTACGTCCGGCGCCGGCGGCTCACCGTCGCGGGAGCCGAAGTCCTGGCCGGGCAGCCGACCTTGCTGGAGATCGCGGTCCGCTACGGCTACACCTCGGGCGAGGCCTTCGCCCGGGCGTTCCGCGCCGTGCACGGGGTCGGTCCCGGCGAGGCCCGGCGGACCGGCGCGGCACTGATCTCGCAGCCCCGGCTCTCCTTCCGCCTCACCCTCGAAGGGAACAGCACCATGCAGTACCGCATCGTGGAGAAGGACGCCTTCCGGGTCGTCGGCAGGAAGGCCCGTGTCCCGCTCATCTACGAGGGCGTCAACCCGCACATCTTCGAGCACATCAGGAGCATTACGCCGGACACGATGCTGCGGATCGTCGGCTACTCCGACCAGGACCCGCAGGGCGTGGTGTCGGCGACCCTGCGCCTGTCGGACGGCTTCGAGGAGGGCAGCGAACTCGACTACTACCACGCGGTGGTGAGCGGCACCGCCGAGGAGCTGCCCGCGGACCTCGACGTACTGGACTGCCCGGCGGGCACCTGGGCCGTGTTCGAGAACACCGGGCCGTTCCCGCAGGCGCTGCAGCAGATGTGGGCGGACGTGGCCGCCCAGTGGATCCCGTCCAACCCGTACGAGTACCGGCCGGGGCCGGAGATCCTGCGCACCCGGCCCTCACCGGCGGACCCGGCGCAGTCCGACGCGCAGCTGTGGATCCCGGTGACCCGCACCGCCCCGTAGCCCCGCACCGCCCCGTAGACCCGCCCCGCCCGTAGACCCGCACCGCCCCGCAGGGCCCGCACCGCCCCGCAGGCCGCAGCGGTCAGAAGAGCGTCGCCTCCACCGCCGCGCCCGGCAGCCCGGGCAGCGCGTCCTGCCACACCGTGGCCTCGCTCAGCGCGAGCTGGGTCATGCTGCCCTCGCACAGCTGCAGCGAGCGGCGGTCGCGCTTGTGGTCGTGCAGGACGCCGTAGCCGGCACGGCGGGTGGGCATCAGGGCGACCGGGCGGCCGCAGGTCGGGCACTGGACTCGTGGAGCGCGCATGCCGACCAGGGTGCCGCAATCCACCGACAGCCGGTACCTTGACCGCCATGGACCAAGATCACATCACTCGCCGCGCCGTGCTCAGCGGTTCCACCTTCGAGGAGCAGATCGGCTACGCCCGTGCCGTGGTGCTGGAGGACGACGGCTCCCGCTGGGTGCACGTCTCCGGCACCACCGGGTTCGACTACACCCGGATGACCATCTCCGAGGACGTGGTGGAGCAGGCCGAGCAGTGCCTGCGCAACATCGCCGCCGCGCTGGCCGAGGCCGGCAGCTCGTTCGCCGACGTGGTCCGGGTGCGCTACCTGCTCCCGGACCGCGCCGACTTCGAGGCCTGCTGGCCCGCGCTGCGCGCGGCCTTCGGCGAGGTCCGCCCGGCCGCCACCATGCAGGAGTGCGGCCTGGCGGACCCGCGGATGCGGATCGAGATCGAGGTGGACGCCCACCACCTCAAGCGCCGCTAAGTCAGCGTCAACTCCCTTACTTCCAGCGGTAGCTGATCATCACTCAGCACCGCCACCGCCGCGTCGTACTGCTCGGGCACCGCCACCGCCTGCAACTGCCACCCCATCGGCGCGTCCGGACCCCCGGCCGAGCTCCCGACACCGAACCCCGGTCCCACCCCCACGTACTCCGCTCCGGCCCCGCGCCCGAGCCCGATCCCGGTGCCCTTGAGGTACGCCTCCTTGCGCACCCAGCAGCGCAGTGCGGCCGCCGACCAGCGGGCCGGTTCCTGGACCCCGACCCGGTCCAGCTCGGCCCGCTCCGCGGGGTGCAGCATCCCGGCCACCTCGTGGCCCGCCTGCCCGGCGAACACCTCGCGCCCCTCCACGTCCACCCCGACCGGGGCGTTCGCCAGCGCGATGAGCGCAAGACCCGGTGCGTGCGAGAGCGAGAACTGGACGGGGCCGGGCACTTCGGGCCGCCCGTGCGGCTGGCCGCACCCGGGGCAGGGCGCCTGGTGGAACACCAGCTCGGCGGGCTTGCGGTCCAACTGCTCGCCCAGCACGGTGCGCAGTGCCACGTGGGCGATCTCGTACAGGGTGCGGTCCTGCGGGCGGCGGAACGCGGCGGCCCGGGCCAGCTCGGTCCGGTCCAGCAGCGCGGGCGCCGCACCGGCGGCGAACGCCGCGCCGGCCTCGGTCACCGGAACCCGCCAGACCAGCACGCCCGGGATGGGTTGAACGGCCATCAGATCCCCGTCACGGTGCCGGCCACCACCCGCACCACGCCGTCCGCCCGGGCCGCCAGCGCGGCCCGCAGCCGGGGCCCGCGGGCCTCGCCGAGCAGCTGGTACGCCTCCTCCTCGGTGACCCAGCGGTACTCCTCCAGCTCGGCCTCCTGCAGCGCGATCCGGGTGCCGACCGGGACGGTGCCCGCGTCGAAGACGAAGTGCACGGCGGGGTGGTCGAGGGCCTCGGAGGGGTGGGTCCAGGAGACCACCAGCAGCCGCCCGATCTCCCGGTCCAGCCCGGTCTCCTCCAGCAGCTCCCGCCGGGCGCACTCCAGCGCGTCCTCGCCGAGGTCGATGGTGCCGCCGGCGAACTGCCAGCCGGGGCGGTAGTTGGGCTTGAGCACCAGGATCCGGCCGGCCTCGTCGGTGAGCAGGGTGCCGGCGGCGGTGTAGGAGCGGGGCAGCGAGGCGAGCCAGGCGTCCCGGGGCAGCAGCTGGTCTTGATCCATGGGCCTATCCTCTCGTCTGCGCGCGGGATCGGACAGGGGCACCCCGGCCCGCCGGCAGTGCCCCGCTCCCGGGCCTGCCAGAGTGGTGCTATGACCGACCAGTTGCTGCTCGCCGACCGCACCGAACTGCCGAGCCCCGCCGAGGGCCTGCGCCCGTACCTGGGCGAGGACGGGGTGGCCGTGCTGCTGCTGGACCGCCCGCACCGGCGCAACGCGGTGACCCGGGCGATGTGGCAGGCGCTGCCGCAGCTGCTGGCCGAGTTGGCCGCCCGCCCCGGGCTGCGGGCGCTGCTGCTGACCGGTGCCGAGGGCACCTTCAGCGCGGGGGCCGACATCGCGGAGCTGTCCGCGATCTACGGCGACCCGGCCGCCGCCGAGGCCTACCACGCGCTCAACGTCGCGGCCGAGCAGGCGCTGGCCGACTTCCCGCTGCCGACCCTGGCCGTGCTGCACGGCTCCTGCGTGGGTGGCGGCTGCCAGTTGGCGCTCGCCTGCGACCTGCGGTTCGGCGCGGCCGACGCCCGGCTCGGGATCACCCCGGCCAAGCTGGGCGTGGTCTACCCGGCGGTGCCGACCGCGCGGCTGGCCCGGGTGGTGGGCCCGGCCCGGGCCAAGTACCTGCTCTTCTCCGGCGAACTGGTGGACGCCGCCCGGGCGGAGCGGTTCGGGCTGCTGGACGAGGTGCACCCGGCGGCGGGGCTGGACGCGCGGGCGCTGGGGTTCGCCCGGCTGCTGGCCCGCCGCTCGCCGCAGACCACGACGGCGGCGAAGGCGGCGCTGAACGCGGTGCCGGTCGGCGAGCCGGCGGCGGTGGCCGCAGCCCTCGCACCCTGGGAGCGGCTGGCCCAGCAGGCTCCGCACGCGCGCGAGGGGCTCGCCGCCTTCCTGGAGCGGCGCGAGCCGGACTTCCCCGACGCCGGGGCGCGCTTCCCCGACGCCGGCCCGCGCCTCCCCGACGCCGGGGCGCACCGACCGGAGTAACGTGAGCCGTGCGCTTCCCGACTCTGTGGCGACCAGCCACCCCGCTCCGGAACGAAGGAGAAGCGACCATGCGCGCAGAAGTGGGCGACCACCTCCACATCCACAGCCGCGCGATCGGCATCGTCGACCGCGAGGGCGAGGTGCTCGAAGTGCACGGCGGCGGCGGCCAACCGCCGTACCTGGTCCGGTTCGAGGACGGTCACCAGACCCTGATCTTCCCTGGGCCGGACTGCACCGTGCGGCACCGCCCGACCCAGGACCAGAGCCTGTCCTGAGGACTCAGCGGATCGGCAGCCCCGAGATGGACCGGGCGATCACCAGCCGCTGGATCTCGCTGGTCCCCTCGAAGATCGTGTAGATCGCGCTGTCCCGGTGCATCCGCTCCACCGGGTACTCGCGGGTGAACCCGTTGCCGCCGAGGATCTGCATCGCCTGCGCGGTCACCCACTTCGCGGTCTCGCCGGCGTAGAGCTTGGACATCGAGCCCTCGGCCGCGGTGAAGGGCTGCTGGTTGGCGGCCATCCAGGAGGCCCGCCAGACCAGCAGCCGGGCCGCGTCGATCCGGGTGCGCATGTCGGCCAGGGTGAAGGCGACGCCCTGGTTGTCGATGATCGGGCGGCCGAACTGCACCCGGGTCTTCGCGTAGTCCAGCGCCACCTCGTAGGCGGCCCGGGCGATGCCGATGGCCTGCGCGCCGACCGCGGGGCGGGAGGCCTCGAAGGTGGCCATCGCGGCGTTCTTGCCGCCCTTGCGCACCCCTTCGCGGGCCCGGGCGAGCCGCTCGTCCAGCTTCGCCTTTCCGCCGAGCAGGCAGCTGCCCGGGATCCGCACCTGGTCCAGCACCACCTCGGCGGTGTGCGAGGCGCGGATGCCGTGCTTCTTGAACTTCTGGCCCTGGCTCAGGCCCTTGGTGCCCGGGGGGATCACGAAGGAGGCCTGGCCGCGGGCGCCGAGCTCGGGATCGACGGTGGCCACCACCACGTGCACCGCGGCGATCCCGCCGTTGGTGGCCCAGGTCTTGGTGCCGTTGATCACCCACTCGTCGGTGGCCTCGTGATAGACCGCGCGGGTGCGCAACGCCGAGACGTCCGAGCCGGCGTCGGGCTCGGAGGAGCAGAAGGCGGCGACCTTGACGTCCTCGGGGGTGCCGAACATCTGCGGGGCCCAGGTGCCGATCTGCTCCTCGGTGCCGTTGGCCAGCACCGCGACAGCGGCCAGCGTGGTGCCGACGATGGCCAGGCCGATGCCCGCGTCGCCCCAGAACAGTTCCTCCATCGCGACCGGGATGCCGATGCCGGAGGGGTCGAAGAACTGCTGGGCGTAGAAGTCCAGCGAGTAGATGCCGATCTTGGCGGCCTCCTGGATGATCGGCCAGGGGGTCTCCTCGCGCTCGTCCCACTCGGCGGCGGCCGGGCGCATCACGTCGGCGGCGAAGCCGTGCAGCCAGTCGCGGACCGCCAGCTGGTCCTCGCCGAGCGCCATCGAGAAGGTGCTCATCTCCCACTCCTCCAGGTTCCAGGATCCATCGGACCAAGATCGCGCCACCCGGGGGGTTACCGGGGGTAACACCGTGGGAGTCTGCTACTGATAGGTAACAGCTGTCAACGAGACACGGGCGCTGACGAGACGGAGGGGCCGGGGTGACCGCAGAGGAGGAGCCGCGCCGCGAGCAACTGCTCAACGCCGCCGACCGGGTGGTGCGCCGGGAGGGGCCCGGCGCGAGCATGAACGCGATCGCGGCCGAGGCCGGCATCACCAAGCCGATCCTCTACCGGCACTTCGGCGATCGCGGCGGGCTCTTCCAGGCCCTGACGGACCGTCATACCTCGGGCCTACTGGCGGCGGTGCGGGCAGCCCTGGCCGAGCCGCTGGAGCGCCGCGAGCGGGTCGAGCACGTGCTGGACACCTACCTGGCCGGCATCGAGTCGCGCCCGCAGATCTACCGGCTGCTCACCCACCCGGAGACCGCGGACCCGAACGGGGTGGGCGCGGCGCTCGCCCCGGCGCTGCGGCAGATCGCCGAGGAGATCACCCGGGCGGTGACGGCGCAGGTGGACCTCGGACCGGATGCGCCGCTGCTCTCCGAGGCCTGGGGGCGGGCGATCACCGGCATGGTGCTGGCGGCCGGGGACTGGTGGCTGGAGAGCAAGCCGTGCCCGCGCGCCAAGATGGTGCAGGCGCTGGCCGACCTGCTCTGGGGGCGGCTGGCGGCAGCCGATCCGCTGCCCACTCCGCTGCCGACCGCCGCACCCGCGCCCGCCCCCGCCGGAGCGGCGGAGCCCGGGACACCGGATCCCCTCACCACAAAACCTGAGTAGTCCTCACCTATTGCGTTCGGCGACCGGCTCGGGCAGCATCGGCGCACCACCCGCACTCCTCCCCCACCCGCGTGAGGTGTCCGTGCTGCCGTTCCGCTGTGCCGCCCTGCTGCTGAGCGCCGCCGTGCTGCTCGGCCTCACCACCCCGAGTGCCCAGGCAGTCGACCGGGAAAGGGAGTTCCCCACCGGCACGGTCACCGCCGCGGACGGGCGCACGCTGTTCGCCGGCCCGGACGGCCGGGTGCTGCAACCGCGCGGCTTCAACCTGGACAAGTACGACGAGACCACCGAGGCCGACGTGCGGGCGGTCGCGGCCCACGGCTTCACCCTGCTGCGGGTGGCCGTCACCTGGTCCCGCCTGGAGCCCGCCCGCGGCCACTACGACGCGGCCGAACTGGCCAAGCTCAACCGGGTGCTGGACTGGGCCGACCGCTACCGCCTGCTGGCCCTGGTGGACCTGCACCAGGACGTGTACGGGCCGGCCTTCGGCAGCGACGGCATCCCCGCCTGGGCCACCCGGGACGACGGGCTGCCGTTCGTGCCGGACCCGGCCAACTGGTTCAACGGCTACTTCCAGCCCGCCGTCCAGGCCGCCTTCCGGCACCTGTACGACGACCCCGACCTGCGCCGTGATCAGGCCGCCTTCTACACCCGGCTGGTCCGCGAACTGCGCGGCCACCGCTCGCTGCTGGGCTACGACCTGTTCAACGAGCCGTTCGGCCCGGTGGACGGCGACCCGAGCGACCCGGCGGTGCTGGCGGCCTGCGCCGCGCAGCTGGAGCAGGGCCGGCTGGCGGCCATGTACCAGCGGCTGATCGCCGCCGTCCGCCAGGCGGACCAGCGCAGTTGGCTCTTCGTCGAGCCGACCGTGCTGGTCGGCCAGGGCGTACCGACCCAGCTGCCCGGCTTCGCCGACCCGCGTCCCGGCGGCGCCCGGATCGGCTACGCCCCGCACTTCTACGACACCGCGGTGGAGAACGGCGCCGACTGGGACCCGGCGGACGGCTTCGTGACCGCCTACACCACCGCGATCGCCGCCTACCCGCGCGCCCACCGGATGCCGCTGCTGGTCGGCGAGTGGGGACCGCCGAACTCCCGCACCCCGGGCAACGCCGAGCTGGTGCGCCGTCAGGTGGCCGCCATGGCGGGCTTCGCGGCCGGCTGGACCATGTGGTACTGGTGCGCGGGCCAGGGCGGCTACTGCGCGCTCGGCCCGGACGGCACGCCCGCGCCCGGTGACGGACCGGTCTTCGGACCGTACGCGCCGGTGCTGGCCGGCCGCCCGGTCCACGAGTCCTGGGCCGCCGACCGCTACCAGGTGACGCTGGACGCCATCGGCGGCTGGACCGAACTGGCCACCGCACCGGGCGCCCGGGTCACCGTCGACGGCGCCCGGGCCGAGCTGGACACCAGCGCTCCCGGCCACCCCAGGCTCCGCCTGCACCCCGGCGTCCGGGCCACCGTCACCGTGGTCCAGAACGGTTAGAGCAGGTCGGCGCGGGCCGCCTGGATCCCGGCCTGGAACCGGGTGCGGGCGCCGAAGCGGTCCATCAGCTCGCGCACCCAGCGCTGCACGGTGCGGGTGGAGACGCCCATCTGCCGGGCGATGCTCTCGTCGGTCAGGCCGGCCGCCAGCAGCGCGAGCAGCTGGCGGTGCCGGTCCTGCGGCGGCTCGTCGGACTCGGGTGCGGGCAGCCGCATCGCCCGGCTCCAGTGCAGCTCGAACAGGCCGGTCAGCGCGTCCAGCAGCGAGGACGGCCGCAGCAGCACCACCGCCTGCAGTTCGGTGCCCGAGCTGACCGGCAGCAGCGCCCAGGCGTCGTCCACCAGGGCCAGCTTGAGCGGCAGTTCGGGCAGCACCCGGGCCTGCTCGCCGGCCGCGGTGAACCGGTGGATCTCGGCGAGCCGCTCCGGCTCGCGCACCACCCGGCTCTCGTACACCACGCGCATCCGCACGCCCCGGCCCAGCGCGCCCAGCTCCAGCTCGGGGTCGGCCCGGCGGATGTACGGCGGCTTGTCCAGCACCCGCAACTGGTCCCGGGCACCGAGCTGCAGGCTGCGCCAGAGCTCGGCGATCGAGTCGCGCCCCGTGACGATCTCCACCAGCTCGTCGGCCCCGGTCTCGGTCCGCGAGCGCCGGTGGGTGCGCAGCAGCTCGGTGATCCGGCCCCGGGTGCGCCGCAGCTCCAGCTCGCGGCGGAGCAGCAACTCCTCCAGCGCCACGTCGGGCGCGGCAGCCCGCCACCCGGTGCCGCCCGGCACCGGCCGTTCCACCAAGCCGAGTTCGGCCAGCGCCGCCAGCGCCGCCGCGGCCCGGTCCGGGTCGGTCCCGCCGGCCTGTGCGAGTTGCGCCGCGCTCTGCTCGTAGCTGCCCAACAGCTGGAGGTAGAGCCGCTCCTGATCCGCCGTCAGACCCAGTCCGGCGAATCGCGCGGTCCACTGCTCCGCCACCGTTCGGCCCTCCCTTGGTCGGAGCTGACTGTGGTCGAACCCTCGCCGGAAATCAAGCCATCGCGCAAGTGACATGTTTCCGCCATGTCGCGTTCCGGCTTCGGCCGCCGCCTTCCGCCGGGGTGGCGCCGACCCGCAGGCTGAGCGCCGGCGCCACCGACCCCACCCGGCTGGTCGAGCAGGCGCCACCGACCCCCACTGCACAGGAGTTGGCCATGTCCACCGCCCGCACCACGCGCACCGCCCGGGCCGCCCTCGCCGCCCTGGTGGCGCTGTCCGGCCTCGCCCTCGCCGCCCCGCCGGCGAGTGCCGCCGCCGCCCACCGCTTCGGCGCCGCCCAGTACGGCAACGGCGGCCACCGCTACGCCGGCGGTGTCTGGGGCGGCTACGTCGCCCAGGGCAGCGGCTTCCGCAGCGTCACCGGCTCCTGGACCATGCCGGACGTCCGGTGCAACACCACCGCGGACCTGTTCGCGCCGTGGATCGGCATCGACGGCTACGGCTCGCAGACCGTCGAGCAGACCGGGGTCCAGGTCGACTGCTCCGGCGGCTACCCCGCCTACTCGGCCTGGTACGAGATGTACCCGGCCCCGCCGGTCTTCTGGAGCAACCCGGTGGACGCCGGGGACGCCTTCACCGCCAGTGTGACCACCAGCGGCAACGGCAGCTACCTGCTCAAGCTGACCGACACCACCAAGGGGTGGACCCGCTCGATCACCAAGTCGCTGCGCGGGCGCAACGTCAGCGCCGAGGCGGTGATCGAGTCGCCCTCGCAGAGCTACCCGTCCTTCGACGAGCTGGACTTCAGCGGCATCACGGTCAACGGCCGGGTCTTCGACTCCGCCTACCCGCAGCCCCTCGACAGCGGCCAGTACACCGAGACCGCGCTGAGCAACGGCGCTTTCGCCATCGTGCCCGCCTGACCGGCCGTCAACCGGCCTGCGCGGCGGGTGGGTCCGACCCCAACCCATCCGCCGCCGCGGCTCAGGCGGTCAGCCCGCGGCGCACCAGCAGCGGCTCGATCCGCGGCTCGCGCCCGAGCACCGCCCGCACGCACTCCAGCGCCGGCCGCGAGTCGCCGCGGGCCAGCAGCTCGCGCCGGAACACCTCGCCGCTCTCGCGCACCGGGCGCCCGTTGCCGGCGAACCAGTCCACGGTGTCCGCGTCCAGCACCTCGGACCACAGGTAGGCGTAGTAGCCGGCGCTGTAACCGCCGACGAACAGGTGGCCGAAGTACCCGGTCCGGTAGCGCGGCGGCACCGCGGCCAGCGACAGCCCGGCCGCCTTCAGCGCGGCGGCCTCGAACGCCACCGGGTCCTCGACCGGCTGTCCGGCCGGCAGGGTGTGCCATGCCCAGTCCAGCAGCGCCGCCGCCAGCACCTCGACCAGCACGGTGCCCTGGCCGAAGGTCTCCGCCGCCTCGGCCTTGGCCAGCAGCTCGGCCGGGATCGGCTCGCCGCTCTCGTGGTGGCGGGCGAACCGGTCCCGCACCTCGGGCCAGTTCGCCCACATCTCGTTGACCTGCGAGGGGAACTCGACGAAGTCGCGCGGCACCGCGGTGCCGGCCAGCGAGGGGTACCGCACGTCGGAGAACAGGCCGTGCAGCGCGTGGCCGAACTCGTGGAACAGGGTGCGCACTTCGTCCGCGGTCAGCAGCACCGGACGGCCGGGTGCGGGCTTGGTCAGGTTCAGGTTGTTGTGCACCACCGGCCTGACGCCGAGCAGGTGCGACTGGGTGACCAGTTCGTCCATCCAGGCGCCGCCGCGCTTGGTGGTGCGGGCGAAGAAGTCGGCCAGGAACAGGCCCAGCGGGGTGCCGTCCTGCTCGAAGACCTCGAAGACCCGGGTGTCCGCGTGGTAGCCGACCAGGTCGGTGCGCTCGGTGAAGGTGATCCCGTAGGCCAGGCCGGCCGCGTGGAAGACGCCGTCGAAGAGCACCCGGTCCAGCTCGTAGTAGGGCTGCAGCGCGGCGCTGTCCAGGTCGTACTCGGCCTGGCGGACCCGCTCCGCGTAGTACGGCAGGTCGTGCGGGCCGAAGTCGGTCACGCCGTCCGCCTCGGCGGCCGCGGCCAGCCGGGCCAGCTCGCGCTCGGCGTTGGCCACCGCGGGCGCGACCAGGCGGCCCAGCAGCTCGGTGACGGCCGCCTCGGTGCCGGCGGTCTCGTCGGCCACCACGTAGGCGGCGTGGTTCGGGTAGCCGAACAGGGCGGCGCGCTCGGCGCGCAGCGCGGCCATCGTGGCGGCCAGCTGACCGTTGCTCAGCTCGGCCCGCTCCAGTGCGGCGGCCAGCAGCCGGCGGCGCACCTCGCGGTCGGTCAGCTGGGCCAGGGCCGGCTGCACGGTGAAATTGAGCAGGCTCAGCACCCACGTGTCGGGGAGGCCCAGCTCGCGGGCGTTGGCGGCGGCCGCCTCGATCGCCGTCTCGGACAGGCCGTCCAGCTGCTCGACCCGGTCCAGCACCAGCGCGCCGGCCCGGTTGGCCGCCATCAGGTTCTGCTCGAAGAGGGCCGAGGAGCTCGCCAGTTCGGCGTTCAGCTCGCGCAGCCGCTGCTGCTGCGCGGGCGGCAGCTGGGCGCCGGCCCGGACGAACTCCTGGTGCCGGCGCTCCAGCAGGCGCAGCGACTCGGCGTCCAGCGCCAGCTCGGCGCGCCGGGCGTACACCGCGTCCAGGCGGGCGAACAGCGCCCGGTCCAGGTGGATCGCGTCGCTGTGGGCGGCCCGCTTGGGCTGGTACTCGGCGTCCAGCGCCTGCAGCTCGGGGTTGGTGTCGACGGACGTGCGCACGTCCAGCACCGCCGTCACCCGGCGCAGCAACTGGCCGGTGGCCTCCAGCGCGACGACCGTGTTGTCGAAGGTGGCCGGCGCCGGGTCGGCGGTGATCCGGGCGATCTCGGCCAGTTGTTCAGCCATGCCCTGGTCGAGGGCCGGCCGGAGGTGCTCGTCCCTGATCTCACCGAACGGCGGGAGCCGGTACGGCAGGGGGCTCGGGGCGAGGAAGGGGTTCTCCGTCATTCCGCAGACCATACGCGCCGGACTGTCGGTGCGCCGCGCTACCGTCGACAGCGCCGGGCGTACACCCGCACCAACCGTCGCAAACCGACCGAACCGAGGCCGCCGATGACCGCCAGGATCGCACTGGTGCCCGACCAGCACGGGCGCGGTGGCCGGTTGCACCGGCTCACCGAGGCCGGCGAGCCGGTCGGCGGGCCGCTGCGCACCGCCGAGTTGGCCGCCACCGTGGCCGAGCTGGAGGCGGCCGAGCGGCCGCGCTGGGTCTGGGCGGCCGCCGAGTCCGGGTACACCCCGCTGCTGGCCGCGCTGCCCCGCCGGCTGGCCCGCTGCCACGACCTGCGGCTGGTCGAGTCGCTGCTGCTGGCGCACGAGGGCCGCTGGGGCGCGCCGCGCTCGCTCGGCGCCGCCTGGTGCCGGCTGCGCGGCCTGCCGGTCCCGGCCGACCTGCCGGAGCACGGCGCCGGCGAGGCCCAGGACACCCTGTTCGCCCCGGACCGGCTGCAACTGCCGCCCGGCACCGATCCGCTGGCCGCGGTGCTGGCGGTGCACGCCGAGCAGCAGCGCCGGCTGGCCGCGGTCGAGGGCCCCGCCGAGCGGTCCCGGTTCCGGCTGCTGGCGGCCGCCGAGTCGGCCGGTGCGCTGGCCGCCTGCGAGATGGCCGCCGACGGCCTGCCCTGGCGCGTCGAGGTGCACGACGCGCTGCTCACCGAACTGCTCGGCCCGCGCCCGGCCATCCCCGGCACCCAGCCGGCCAAGCTGGCCGAGCTGGCCACCCAGCTCCAGCAGGCACTGGGCGCCAAGCCCTTCAACCCCGACTCGCACACCCAGGTGATCAAGGCCTTCGCCGACCAGGGCGTCCGGCTGAACTCCACCCGCAGCTGGGAGCTGCGCACCGTCGACCACCCGGCGGCCGAGCTGATGATCCGTTACAAGGAGCTCGCCCGGATCCACGCCGCGCACGGCTGGGCCTGGCAGGACGCCTGGGTCCGCGGCGGGCGCTTCCGCCCGGAGTACGTGGTCGGCGGGGTAGTCTCCGGGCGCTGGGCCAGCCGCGGCGGCGGCGCGCTGCAGATCCCGCGGATGCTGCGCCGGGCCGCGGTCGCCGATCCCGGCTGGCTGCTGGTGGTGGCGGACGGCGCACAGCTGGAGCCGCGGGTGCTGGCCGCGCTCTCCCAGGACCCGGCGCTGGCCCGCAGCGCGGCCGGCGGCGACCTCTACCAGGCCCTGGCCGCCACCGCCTTCCGCGGCGACCGGGCCAAGGCCAAGCTCGGTCTGCTCGGCGCGATGTACGGGCAGACCAGCGGGGACATCGGGCCGCTGCTCGCCACCCTGCGCCAGCGCTACCCGGCGGCGATGGGCTACGTGGAGGCCGCCGCCCGCACCGGCGAGGAGGGCGGCGTCGTCCGGTCCCGGCTCGGCCGGCCCTGCCCGCCGCCCTCGGACGCCTGGCTGGACATGGCCGAGGCCGCCACCGGCGAGGACCTCCAGAGCGGGCGGTCCACCCGGGCCCGCGGCCGGTTCACCCGCAACTTCGTCATCCAGGCCAGCGCCGCGGACTGGGCGCTGGCCCTGCTGGCCGCGCTGCGCCGCCGGCTGGCCGAGCTGGCGCCCGAGCCGCACCTGGTCTTCTTCCAGCACGACGAGGTGGTGGTGCACACCCCCGCCGCGCTGGCCGAGCAGGTGGGCGCCGCCATCGCGGCAGCGGCCGAGGAGGCGACGGGGCTGGTCTTCGCCGGCACCCCGGTGGTCTTCCCGATGAGCACGGCCGTGGTCGAGTGCTACGCGGACGCGAAGTGAGCCGCCGTCAGCTGCCTTGGTCCGGTCAGAACTTGTTCGCCTGCCGGGCCTCCTGAGCCGAGCGGACCACCTCGGCCAGCGCCGCCCCGGTGGAGGCGGTGACCACGGCGGCCACCGCACCCTCCACGAACGGCGCGTCCACCAGCACCACGTGCTCCGGCTCGCCCAGCTCGACCAGCACCGCCCGTGCGGTCAGCACCGCCGAGCCCAGGTCCGGCAGCACCACCACCCCGGCGCCGGAGTCGACTTGGCGCACGGCCGCCTCGATCAGCTCGGCGCTGGTGCCCAGCTCCCCGTCCTCGGTCCCGGCGGCCACCGCCACCGCCACCGCGCCGCCCCCGAGCTGCTCGGCCAGCTCGGCCACCCCTGCCCCGAGCCGGGGGCTGTGCGAGACCAGGACGATTCCCACCGAAGTCCTCATGGCCCTGGAGCCTAACGCTGCCCGCCACGCCAGGGCACGGCGAACCGGGTCGGATTGCCACCCGGGTGGCGTAGGTTCGAAACGGACCGTCCGACCACTACCACGGGAGTCCAGATGAAGAAGCTGATCAACACCCCCGAGACCGTGCTCGACGACACCCTGACCGGATTCGCCGCCGCCCACCCGGAGTTGACGGTGGACCGGGAGGCCCGGGTGATCCACCGCGCCGACGCCCCGCGGGCGGGCAAGGTGGCCCTGGTCTCCGGCGGCGGCTCCGGGCACGAGCCGCTGCACGCCGGCTTCGTCGGCCCGGGCATGCTGGACGCCGCCTGCCCCGGCGAGATCTTCACCTCCCCGGTCCCGGACCAGATGCTGGCCGCCGTCAAGGCGGTGCACGGCGGCGCCGGCGTGGTCTTCGTGGTGAAGAACTACACCGGCGACGTGCTCAACTTCGAGCTGGCCGCCGAACTCGCCGCCGACGAGGGCATCGAGGTCCGCACCGTGCTGGTGGACGACGACGTGGCGGTCAAGGACTCCACCTGGACCGCCGGGCGGCGCGGCACCGGAGCCACCGTGGTGGTGGAGAAGGTGGCCGGCGCGCTGGCCGAGCGCGGGGCCGACGCCGCCGCGGTGGCCTCGGTCGGGCAGCGGGCCAACGCCGCCTCACGCTCCTTCGCGGTGGCGCTGACCGCCGCCACCGTGCCGGCCGCCGGCCGGCCCGGCTTCGAGCTGCCGGCCGACGAGATCGAGGTGGGCGTCGGCATCCACGGCGAGCCGGGCCGGCGCCGCGAGCGGCTGCGCCCGGCGCACGAGCTGGTCGCCGAGGTGGTGGCCACCGTGCTGGCCGAGCACACCCTGTCGGCCGGCGACGAGGTGATCGCGCTGGTCAACGGGCTGGGCGCGACCCCGCTGCACGAGCTGTACCTGGTCTACGGCGAGGTGGCCGCCCAGCTCGCCGAGCACGGCATCACCATCGCCCGCAACCTGGTGGGCAACTACGTGACCAGCCTGGACATGGCCGGCTTCTCGCTCACCCTGACCAAGGCCGACGCCGAGCTGCTGGAGCTGTGGGACGCGCCGGCCCGCACCCCGGCGCTGCGGATCGGCTGACGCACGCCCCAACGGACCTGACGGAGCATCCGATGTCCTTCACCCTGGACCACCAGCTGGCCCTGGCCTGGCTGCGGGCCGCCGCCGCGGCCGTCGAGCGGGAGCAGCAGCGGCTGACCGACCTGGACGCGGCGATCGGCGACGGCGACCACGGCAGCAACCTGCGCCGCGGCTTCACCGCGGTGACCGAGGCGCTGGCGGCGCTGCCCGCCGACGCCCCGCCCGGGGAGCTGCTGACCAAGGCCGGGACCACCTTGATCTCCAAGGTCGGCGGCGCCTCCGGCCCGCTGTACGGCAGCGCGCTGCGCACCGCGGGCCGGGCGCTGCCGGCCCCGACCGCCGACCTGACGGCGCTGGCCGAGGGGCTGCGCGCGGGGCTGACCGCGGTGCAGAAGCTGGGCGGGGCGGCGGTCGGCGACAAGACCATGGTGGACGCCTTCGAGCCGGCCGTGGCCGCCCTGGAGCGGGCCGCCTTCGACGGCTTCTCGCTGCGCGAGGCGGCGGCGCTGGCCGCCGAGGCGGCGCAGGCCGGGGCCCGGGCCACGGTGCCGCTGGAGGCCCGCAAGGGTCGCGCCTCCTACCTGGGCCCGCGCAGCGTCGGCCACCAGGACCCGGGGGCCACCTCCACCGCGCTCCTCTTCCAGGCCCTGGCCGACGCCACCGGCCGCTGACCTAGTGCCGGCAGGCCACCAGCAGCAGCAGTGCGTCGTCGTTCAGCTCGCCGCCGGTGTGCGCCAGCAGGTCCTGGTAGAGCCGGCCGACCGCCTCGTCCAGCTCGGCCACCGAGCCGCCGGCCCCGGCCACCAGCGGGCCGGCCCGGGACGGCAGCGGGTAGAACTCCCCGCTGCCGTCCCGCCGGGCCTCCACCACCCCGTCGGTGCACAGCACCAGCACGTCGCCTTCCGCGAAGGGCAGCCGCACGCTCCTGGGGCTCCCGGGCACCAGCGGGCCCAGGCCCAGCGGCACCCACGGCTCGATCTCCAGCACCGTGACCGTCCCGTCCGGCGCCACCCGCAGCGGCGGGACGTGACCGGCCTGCAGCAGCTCCAGGCCGCCGCCGCGGCCCAGCTCGGCGAAGAGCGCGGTGGTGAACTCACCGCCCGTCACGTGCCGCGCCACGCTGGTCTCCAGCCGGGCGGCCACCGCGGGCAGCGCGCCCTCGTCGTAGGCGGCCTCGCGGAAGGCGCCGAGCACCACAGCGGCGGTCTGTACCGCCTCCAGCCCCTTGCCGCGCACGTCGCCGACCAGCAGCCGGGTGCCGTAGGGGGTGTCGAGCACCGCGTACAGGTCGCCACCGATCCGCGCCTCGTCGGCCGCGGAGGCGTAGCGCACCGCCAGCCGCACCGTGCCCACCTCGGCCTCGGGGACCTGCAGCAGGGCCCGCTGGGCGGCCTCGGCCACCGAGCTGACGGCGGCGAAGGCGGCCGCCCGGCGCATCCGAAGTTCGGCCACGTAGGCACTGAACAGGCTCAGCGCCGCGTAGGTGACGATGGTGCCGAACAGGAAGCGCTGGTCGTGCGCATCGGTCACGTTGTCGTACTCGTTCAGCCCGAGCAGGACCACCAGACCGAGCACGCAGCCGGCCAGCACCCCCACCGCCGAGAGAGTGAGCGCGGCGACCGAGGGGACCACGTTCATCAGCGGTGCCAGGTAGCGCTCCTGACCGGTGGCCAGGTCCGCCACCGTCACCGCCAGGATCGCCACTAGGGCGGGCGCGGCCCGCCGGCGCCAGGACAGGTCCCGCAGGTCCACCGCGGCCAGCGCGCGGCGGCGCCGGCCGCGGGAGAACCCGGACGGCTCCAGGCGCAGCGGCCCGGCTGGCGGCGGCCCGGAGCGGCCCGGGAGCTGACGGCGGAACACCTCTCGCACCTTACGGACATCGCGCGCGTCCGGCGCGTCCCGCGCGGCCCCCCGGGCCCGGGTGGCCTATTTGTCCTACTGGGCGGAAAGTGCGCCGATCCGTCGGAGCGCCATGCCCGCACCCTCCCCACGGGAGCGCCGCAGCACGACCCCTGGTGCCGGTGCGACTACTCTCAGTGGCTGGATCGTGACGCCCGTCTCACCCGGCAGCCCGGTCCACACCCCCCACGGAATACCCCTAGGGGGTATGGTGTTCTCAACAGCACGGCGCCGAACCGGGCGCCCTGACTCCTCGGAGGCCCTGATGTCCAGCACCACCACGTACACCGTCACCGGCATGAGCTGCGGTCACTGCGAGAAGTCGGTCAGCACCGAGCTGTCTGCGCTGCACGGCGTACTCAGCGTGGCGGCCGACGCCAAGTCCGGTACCGTGACCGTCTCATCCGAGCAGCCGCTGGACGAGGCCGCGGTCCGCGCCGCCATCGACGAGGCCGGCTACGAACTGGTCGGCCCGGCCTCCTGAGCCGCCCCGGGGGCGCGCCGCCCACCGTCGCCCCCCGCACCCCTCCCGGAAGGAGCGCGAGCATGAGCACCACCCACAGCCCGAGCACCGCCACCGACCAGGTGGAGCTCGCCATCGGCGGCATGACCTGTGCCTCCTGCGCCGCCCGGATCGAGAAGAAGCTGAACAAGCTGGCGGGCGTGGCGGCCACCGTCAACTTCGCCACCGAGAAGGCCCGGGTCGAGTTCGGCCCCGAGGTGAGCGTCGCCGACCTGATCGCCACCGTCGAGCGCACCGGCTACACCGCCGAGCTGCCCCCGCCGCCGGCCGCTGCCCAGCCGGCCGCAGCCGCCGCCCCCTCCCCAGCCTCCGGCCGGGCAGACCCCCACCGCGACCGGCTGCTGCTCTCCGCCGTGCTGACCGTCCCCGTCGTGCTGCTCTCCATGATCCCCGCCCTGCAGTTCACCAACTGGCAGTGGCTCGCCTTCGCCCTGGCCTGGCCGGTGGTGGCCTTCGGCGGTTGGCCCTTCCACAAGGCCGCGGCGACCAACCTGCGGCACGGCGCCGCGACCATGGACACCCTGGTCTCACTCGGCACCCTGGCCGCCTTCGGCTGGTCGGTCTGGGCGCTCTTCTGGGGCCGGGCCGGGATGCCCGGCATGAAGCACGAGTTCACCCTCGCGGTGGGCCGCGGCGACGCCGCCTCGACCCTCTACCTGGAGACCGCCGCCGCCGTCACCACGCTGATCCTGCTCGGCCGCTGGCTGGAGGCCCGCTCCAAGCGCCGGGCCGGCGCCGCCCTGCACGCCCTGCTCGACCTCGGCGCCAAGGACGTGGCCGTGCTGCGCGGCGGGCGCGAGCAGCGGATCCCGGTGACCGAGCTGCGGGTCGGCGACCGCTTCGTGGTCCGCCCGGGCGAGAAGATCGCCACCGACGGCACCGTGGCCGAGGGCGCCTCCGCGGTGGACGCCTCGATGCTCACCGGCGAGTCGGTGCCGGTCGAGGTCTCGGTCGGCGACCAGGTCACCGGCGCCACCGTGAACGCGGGCGGACGCCTGGTGGTGGAGGCCCGCCGGGTCGGCGCCGACACCCAGCTCGCCCGGATGGCCGAGCTGGTCGAGCAGGCGCAGAACGGCAAGGCCGCCGCCCAGCGGCTGGCCGACCGGATCTCCGCGGTGTTCGTGCCGGTGGTGATCCTGATCGCGCTCGCCACCCTGGTCGGCTGGCTGCTGGCCGGCGGCGCGCCGACCGAGGCGTTCACCGCGGCCGTCGCGGTGCTGATCATCGCCTGCCCGTGCGCCCTCGGCCTGGCCACCCCGACCGCGCTGATGGTCGGCACCGGCCGCGGCGCCCAGCTGGGCATCCTGATCAAGGGTCCGGAGGTGCTGGAGTCCACCCGCCGGGTCGACACCATCGTGCTGGACAAGACCGGCACCGTGACGACCGGTCAGATGGCGCTGACCGCCGTGCACACCGCCCCCGGCACCACCGAGGCCGAGGCGCTGCGGCTGGCCGGCGCGCTGGAGCACGCCTCCGAGCACCCGATCGCCCGGGCCGTCGCGGCCGCCGCGATCGAACGTTTCGGCGAGCTGCCGGCCGTGGAGTCCTTCGAGAACCGCCCGGGCCTGGGCGTGCAGGGCGTGGTGGACGGCCACGCGGTGCTGGCCGGGCGCGCCGCACTGCTGGCCGACTGGGCGCAGCCGCTGACCGGCGAGCTGGCCGCCGCCAAGAACGCGGCCGAGGCCGCCGGGCGCACCGCCGTCGCGGTCGGCTGGGACGGCGCCGCCCGCGCGGTCCTGGAGGTGGCCGACACCGTGCGGCCGACCAGCGCCGCGGCGGTGGCCGAGCTGCGGGCTCTGGGCCTGCGCCCGGTCCTGCTGACCGGCGACCACCGGGCGGTGGCCGAGTCGGTGGCCGCCGAGGTGGGCATCCCCGCCGCGGACGTGATCGCCGAGGTGCTGCCCGAGCAGAAGGTCGCCGAGGTGCGCCGGCTCCAACAGCAGGGCCGCTCGGTGGCCATGGTCGGCGACGGGGTGAACGACGCGGCCGCCCTCGCCCAGGCCGACCTGGGCCTGGCGATGGGCACCGGGACGGACGCGGCGATCGAGGCCGGCGACCTGACCCTGGTCCGCGGCGACCTGCGGGTGGCAGCCGACGCGATCCGGCTCTCCCGGCGCACCCTGGGCACCATCAAGGGCAACCTGTTCTGGGCCTTCGCCTACAACGTGGCCGCCGTCCC
>NZ_PYBW01000098.1 GCF_003205575.1 Streptomyces tateyamensis | reverse complement strand
ATCTAGCCCTGTAGTACTAGTCGACCGGATCGCGGCCGAGCAGGCCGGGCGGCTCGACCTCCTGGTCAACTGTGTGTGGGGCGGGGATCCGCTGACCGACTGGGAGCACCCGCTGTGGGAGCAGGACCTGGAGACCGGCCTCCGGCTGGTCCGGCAGGCGGTGGAGACCCACGTGATCACCAGCCGGTTCGCGCTACCGCTCCTGGTCGCCCGCGGGACGGGCCTGGTCGTGGAGGTCACCGACGGCAACACCGCCCGCTACCGGGGCTCGTTCTTCTACGACCTCGCCAAGTCGGCGGTGATCCGTCTCGCCGTGGCCCAGGCTGCCGAGCTGAAGCCGCACGGCATCGCGGCCGTAGCGATCACCCCCGGCTTCCTGCGCTCGGAGGCGATGCTGGAGAACTTCGGCGTCACCGAGGCCAACTGGCGGGACGGCGCGGCCCAGGACCCGAACTTCGCCCACTCCGAGACCCCGGCCTACCTGGGGCGGGCGGTCGTCGCGCTGGCCGCCGACCCCGACATCATGGCCCGGAGCGGCCGGGCCCTGGCCACCTGGGACCTGTACCCGGAGTACGGGTTCACCGACGTCGACGGCACCCAGCCGGACTGGTCCGCGCATTGGGCCGACTCCCTGGAGGCGCAGTACGGGCCGCTCGGAGAGCCGCTGTGACGCTCGGGGTCACCTGACGGGACAGCGCGGTCAGCCTGCGGTACAGCCGGGTGCTGCCTGGCCTCCCCCTGTTCGTCAGCCGGGCGGCGTACCGTGACATCCCTATGGACCATTACCCGGAGCGCCACCTGGACCACTACGACGAGCATGCCGAGGCCCGCTGGGTGCCGGAGCCGGACAAGCGCCCCGGCCGCACCGCCTTCCAGCGCGACCGGGCCCGGGTGCTGCATTCCGCGGCGCTGCGCCGGCTGGCCGGCACCACCCAGGTGGTCGCCCCGATGCGCAGCGACTTCCCCCGCACCCGCCTCACCCACTCCCTCGAATGCGCCCAGGTGGGCCGTGAGTTGGGCGCCGCCCTCGGCTGCGACCCGGACCTGGTGGAGACCGCCTGCCTGTCCCACGACCTCGGCCACCCCCCGTTCGGGCACACCGGCGAGCAGGCCCTGGACCAGGCCGCCGAGGCCTGCGGTGGTTTCGAGGGCAACGCCCAGTCGCTGCGCATCCTGACCCGCCTGGAGCCCAAGCGGTTCGCCCCCGCCGAGGAGGAGCCCGCCCGGCTGGCCCCCTGGCCAGGCCGCAGCGTCGGCCTCAACCTGACCCGCGCCGCCCTGGACGCCGCCACCAAGTACCCCTGGCCGCGCGGCGCCCACCCCAGCGACCCCGGCTCCACCAAGTTCGGGGTCTACGTCGACGACCTGCCGCTCTTCCGCTGGCTGCGGTCCGGCGCCCCGCAGGACCGCAAGTGCTTCGAGGCCACCGTGATGGACTGGGCGGACGACGTCGCCTACTCCACCCACGACGTGGAGGACGGCCTGTACGCCGGCCACATCGACCCCGCCGCGCTGCGCAGCCCCGAGGAGCGGTCCGAACTCTTCAAGGTGGCCGACCGGTACGCGCCGGGCACCGAGCCCGACGCCTTCGGCGCCGCGCTGGACCGTCTGCAGGCCCAGGAGTGGTGGCCCGCCGGCTACGACGGCTCGCCGCGCGGCCGGGCCGGCCTCAAGGACCTGACCAGCCAGCTGATCGGCCGGTTCTGCCTGGCCGCCGAGCGGGCCACCCGGGCCCGGTACGGCCCGGGCCCGCTGACCAGGTACGAGGCCGAGCTGGTGGTGCCCGGGGAGGTGCGGCTGGAGTGCGCGGTGCTCAAGGCGGTCGCGGTCCGCTACGTGATGCAGCGCGCCGAGCAGGCCGAGCTGCGCGCCCAGCAGCGGATCGTGATCGCCGAGCTGGCCGCCAAGCTCGCCGCTGCCGACCCGGCCGAGCTGGACCCGGTCTTCGCCGCCCAGTACGCCCACGCCACCGACGACGCGGGCGCGCAGCGCGCCGTGATCGACCAGATCGCCTCGCTCACCGACGCCTCGGCGCTGGCCTGGCACGCCCGGCTGGTCGGATAACGGAGCCCTGCCGTGCCCGGGGAAACGGCCTCGGCAACCCGTACACTTCCCAGGTGGCGGGACGGATCCGGGATGAAGACGTGCAGGCGGTGCGCAGTGCGCTGCCGATCGACGTGGTCGTGGGCGACTACGTGCAGCTCGCCAACGGCGGCGGCGGTCAGCTGAAGGGCGTCTGCCCCTTCCACGACGAGAAGTCCGCCTCCTTCTACGTCAGCCCCAGCAAGGGCGTCTTCCACTGCTTCGGCTGCCAGGAGAGCGGTGACACGATCTCCTTCCTGATGAAGATCGAGCACTTCTCCTTCGCCGAGGCGGTGGAGCGGATGGCGGCCCAGGCCAACATCACGCTGCGCTACGAGGAGGGCGGCTACAACACCCGCGGGCAGCAGGGGGAGCGGACCAGGCTGGTCGAGGCGCACAAGGTGGCCGCGGCCTGGTACCGGGAGCAGTTGGAGACTCCGGAGGGTGAGATCGGCCGGGCCTTCCTGGCCGAGCGCGGCTTCGACGCCGAGGCGGCCGCCCGGTTCGGGGTCGGCTACGCCCCCGCCGGCTGGGAGCACTTGGTCCGCTACCTGCGCGGCAAGGGGTTCACCGACAAGGAAGTCCTGCAGGGCGGCCTGGCCTCGCAGGGACAGCGCGGCGGCCTGATCGACCGGTTCCGCGGCCGGCTGGTCTGGCCGATCCGGGACGCGGCCGGCGAGGTGGTCGGCTTCGGCGCCCGCCGGCTGCGCGAGGACGACAACGGTCCCAAGTACCTCAACACCCCCGAGACCCCGATCTACAAGAAGTCGCACGTCCTGTACGGCATCGACCTGGCCAAGAAGGAGATCGCCAAGGCCGGGCGGGCCGTGGTGGTCGAGGGCTACACCGATGTGATGGCCTGTCACCTGGTCGGCGTCACCACGGCGGTGGCCACCTGCGGCACCGCCTTCGCCGAGGACCACATCAAGATCATCCGCCGGCTGCTGATGGACACCTCCTCCTACCGCGGCGAGACGGTCTTCACCTTCGACGGCGACGCGGCCGGCCAGAAGGCCGCGCTGCGCGCTTTCGAGGACGACCAGAAGTTCGCCGCCCGGACCTCGATCGCGATCACCCCCGGCGGCATGGACCCGTGCGAACTGCGCCTGGCCAAGGGCGATGAGGCGGTCCGCGAGCTGATCGAGAACCCGGTGCCGCTGTTCGAGTTCGCGCTGCGCTCCACGGTGGCCCGGCACCGGGTGGACGCGGCCGAGGGCCGGGCCGCCGCGCTGGAGGAGGCGGCGCCGATCGTCGCCAAGATCAAGGACCCCTCCATCCGGCACGAGTACGCGGTCCAACTGGCCGGTCTGCTGGGCATCCTGGACGAGCAGTTCGTGGTCCGCCGGGTGGCCCAGATCTCCCGCTGGCAGCGCGAGTCGCCGCAGCAGGGCAACCGGATGCGCACCCCGGCGCCCGCGCCGCAGCCGGCTCGGCCCGCGTTCCGCCTCGACCCGCGCGACCCGGCCGGCTTCGTCGAACGTGAGCTGATCAAACTGGCCCTGCAGTACCCGGAGTTGGTCAGTCCGGCATTCGACCAGTACGGCGAGGACGAGTTCACCGCCCCGCCCTACGCTGCCGTGCGCCGCGCCATCGGCCGGGCCGGCGGCGCCGCCTACGGGGCGAGCGTGCCGAACTTCCTGGCGCTCGTGCAGGAGGCTGCCGAGGACAGCCAGATCCGTGGCCTGGTCACCGAGTTGACGGTGGAGCCGATCCGCACCCGGCGCAAGCCGGACGCCCTGTACGCGGGGGAGTTCCTGGTCCGGCTGCGCCGGGCCGCGGTGCAGCGCCGGGTGACCGAGGTGCGCGGCCAGCTGCAGCGGCTCGGCAACCGGGTCAGCCCCGAGGAACTTGCCCCAGTGCAGCAGGAGTTGTGGGCCCTTCAGCAGTACGACGACAACTTGAAGACCCGGGGCGCCGCCGGCCTGTAGCGGCGGGAGTGTGGCGTACCCCACACTGAAAGGGTCTCAGTCCGTCGGTGTCGGTGGAGGGTGGGGCCCGTTGGAGAGTGCCAGACCGGTCGAGGAGCCGCTCGACGAGGAGCTCGAGGACGACGCGCCCGCCCCCGAGCCCGCCAGGTCCGAGTCCACCGGGCCGGCCGCCGACCTGTTCCGCCAGTACCTGCGCGAGATCGGCCGGATCCGGCTGCTCACCGCCGTCGAGGAGGTGGAGCTGGCCCGGCAGGTGGAGGCCGGGCTGTTCGCCGAGGAGCGGCTGATGGCCGACAGCACGTCCGACGGTCCGCTCGCCTACGACCTGGACCTGCTGGTGGTGCAGGGCCGGATCGCCAAGCGCCGGCTGATCGAGGCCAACCTGCGCCTGGTGGTCTCGGTGGCCAAGCGCTTCGTCGGCCGCGGGCTGACCATGCTGGACCTGGTCCAGGAGGGCAACCTGGGCCTGATCCGGGCGGTGGAGAAGTTCGACTACACCCGCGGCTACAAGTTCTCCACCTAC
The DNA here is from genome assembly GCF_003205575.1 of Streptomyces tateyamensis. GTDB lineage: Bacteria > Actinomycetota > Actinomycetes > Streptomycetales > Streptomycetaceae > Kitasatospora > Kitasatospora tateyamensis. The sequence continues at coordinate 23,682 of NZ_PYBW01000098.1, read as the reverse complement.
GCGACCTGGTGGATCCGGCAGGCGATGAGCCGGGCGCTGGCCGACCAGGCCCGCACCATCCGGGTCCCCGTGCACGTGGTCGAGCTGATCAACCGGGTGCTGCGGCTGCAGCGCCGACTGCTCCAGGAGCGCGGCAGCGAGCCCACCGCGGCCGAGCTCGGACAACTGCTGGAGCTGTCCGAGGCCCGGGTGCGCGAGGTGCTGCGGCTGGCCCAGGAGCCGATCTCGCTGCACGTGCCGATCGGCGAGGAGGAGGACGTGGCGCTCGGCGACCTGATCGAGGACGCGGACGCCGCCGAACCCGCCGAGAGCGCCGCCTTCCTGCTGCTGCGCGAGCACCTGGAGGCGGTGCTGGCCACCCTGGGGGAGCGCGAGCGCAAGGTGGTCGAGCTGCGCTACGGCCTGGCCGACGGGCGTCCGCGGACTCTGGAGGAGATCGGCGAGCTGTTCGGCGTCACCCGCGAGCGGATCCGCCAGATCGAGGCGAAGACCCTCTCGCGGCTGCGCGCCAATGCCTTCGCCGACCAGCTGCGGGGGTACCTGGACTGACCGGCCCCCGGCGCCCGCGGTGCGGCGGAGCCGGTCGTCAGTGGTGGAACCCGGTGTCCGCCCTGACCCCGCGGTCCTGCAACGGCCCCGGTTGCGCCTGGAGTTCGGGCAGCAGCCGGGCCAGGTCCGCCAGCAGCAGGTCGGCCAGGTCCAGGGAGAAGCCGTTGCGGCAGACCACCCGCAGCACGGACAGGTCGGTGCGGTTCGCCGGGAAGGTGTAGGCCGGCACCTGCCAGCCGCGCTCGCGCAGCCGGCGGGACACGTCGAAGACGTCGAAGGCGGTCACCTCCTCGGCCACCGTGAAGGCGAAGACCGGCAGTTGGTCGCCGCGGGTGAGCAGCCGGAAGGCGCCCAGCTTCTCGATCCCGGCGGCCAGGTGGCGGGCCACGTGGCGGGAGGACTGCTGGACCGCGCGGTAGCCCTCGAAGCCGAGCCGCAGGAAGTTGTAGTACTGGGCCACCACTTCGGCGCCGGGGCGGGAGAAGTTGAGCGCGAAGGTGGGCATGTCGCCGCCCAGGTAGTTGACCTTGAAGACCAGCTCCTCGGGCAGCGCCTCCCTGTCCCGCCACAGCGCCCAGCCGACCCCGGGGTAGACCAGGCCGTACTTGTGGCCGCTGGTGTTGATCGAGGCCACCCGGGGCAGCTGGAAGTCCCAGGCCAGGTCCTGGTCCAGGAACGGCGCCACCATGGCGCCGGAGGCGCCGTCCACGTGCACGGGGATGTCCAGGCCGGTGCGCCGCTGCAACTCGTCGAGCGCCGCGCAGATCTCGGCGATCGGCTCGTAGGAGCCGTCGAAGGTGGAGCCGAGCACCCCGACCACGCCGATGGTGTTCTCGTCGCACAGCGCCAGCGCCGAGCCGGCGTCCAGGTGGAACCGCTCGCCGTCCATCGGGGCCAGCCGGCACTCCACCTCCCAGAAGTTGGCGAACTTCTCCCAGCAGACCTGGACGTTGGCGCCCATCACCAGGTTCGGTCTGGCCCCGGCGTCGTAGCGGGCCTGGTTGCGCCGCATCCAGCGCCGCTTGAGCGCCAGGCCCGCCAGCATGCAGGCCTCGCTGGAGCCGGTGGTGGAGCAGCCCACCGCCTGGTCCGGATCGGGCGCGTGCCACAGGTGGGCCAGGATCGACACGCACCGCCGTTCCAACTCGGCGGTCTGCGGGTACTCGTCCTTGTCGATCATGTTCTTGTCGGAGCACTCGGCCATCAGCCGATCGGCCTGCTCCTCCATCGAGGTGGTCACGAAGGTGGCCAGGTTGAGCTTGGCGTTGCCGTCCAGCATCAGCTCGTCGTGGATCAGCTCGTAGGCCACGTGCGGCGGCAGCGGGTGGTGGTGCAGTTGGTGCTTGGGCGGTGCCTCGCGCATCGCGCCGATCGGATCGGCCTCACCCAGCAGGGCGTTGACGCTCAGTCGGTGGTCGGCACTGTGCCCATGGTGCAACGGCATACCGGAGAAGCCCTTCGCGGCGACGGGTCGGGCTTGTCACGCTAGGCCATCTCTCCCAGTTCAGGGTGCGTTTGATCGCGCACCACGCCGTACTGCTGACGAACCGCCTGACCCATCGTCAGGTGCTCCGCCGCCGGCTCGACGGTGACCGCCCCGGGCAGCTCCCAGTGCGGCGGTTCGGCGGTGCCGGCCAGCGCCCAGGCTGCCTGCCGGGCCGCGCCGCGCGCCGCGTGGTCGCCGGCCGGCGGGATCACCACGGGCACCCCGAACAGCTGCGAGCCCACCTCGCGCACCGCGGGCAGCCGGCCCACCGCGCCGAGCAGCACCACCCGACGGATCGTCACCCCGCGCGAGCGCAGCGCGTCCAGCGCGTCGGCGATGTTGCAGAGCATGCCCTCCACCGCCGCGCGGGCCAGGTGCTCGGGGACCATCGACTCGACCCGCAGGCCGTGCAGGGTGCCGGCGGCGTTGGGCAGCCTGGGGGTCCGCTCACCGTCCAGGTAGGGCAGGAAGACCAGGCCGTAGGCGCCGGGGGTGGAGCGCAGCGCCAGCTCGCTGAGCCCGGGCAGGTCGGTGCCCAGCAGGGCGGCGGTGGAACGCAGGACCTGGGCGGCGTTGAGCGTGCCGACCATCGGCAGGTGCTTGCCGGTGGCGTCGGCGAACGAGGAGACGATGCCGCTGGGGTCCACCACCGGCTGCTCGCTGACCGCGAAGACGGTGCCGGAGGAGCCGAGCGAGACCACCGCATCGCCCGGGCCCAGACCCAGGCCCAGGGCGGCGGCCATGTTGTCCCCGGTGCCGGCCGAGATCAGCAGGCCCTCGGGGGTGTGCCCGGCCGGTTCGCCCGGGCCGAGCACCTCGGGCAGCCGCAGCAGTTCGTGGCCGAGAGCCAGCTTGACCAGGTCCTGCCGGTACTCGCCGGTGATCGGCGACCAGTAGCCGGTGCCGGAGGCGTCGCCGCGGTCGGTGGTGCGCCGCTGCGGGTGGCCGAGCAGTTGCCAGACCAGCCAGTCGTGCGGCAGCAGCACCTCGGCGATCCGCCGCGCGCTGGCCGGCTCGAACTCAGCCAGCCAGCGCAGCTTCGCGATGGTGTAGGTGGCGGCCGGCACCGCGCCGATCGCCTCGGTCCAGGCGGCGGGGCCACCGAGCGCGTCCACCAGGTGCGCGGCGGCGCCCGAGGAGCGCGGATCGGTCCACAGCAGCGCCGGGCGGACCAGCACCCCGCCGGCGTCCAGCCCGATCATGCTGTGCTGCTGGGCGGCCACGCCGATCGCCCGGACCCCCTCCAGCAGACCGCCGGTGGCCGCCTCGCCGAGCGAGTGCAGCCAGGACTGCGGGTCCGCCTCCGTGGTGCGGGCGCGGGACGCCTCCGACTCCGGGTGCGGCGCCTTGCCCGCGCGCAGCACCTCACCGGTGTCCGTGTCACACGCGACGATCCGGGTGCGAGTGGTCGAGCTGTCGATTCCCGCGACGATGGCCATGTGGAGATCATGCCGCAGCCGGTGCCCGGGCATCGAGCGGCTGCGCCAAGTGTTGCCCACCCGCGATGGTGGTGACCGTCCGGTTACGAGCGCACCGTGCCCCAGCTGTCGTCCTGCTGGCGGCGGTTGAAGTACGGCACCCGCTCGGTGACCGCGTTCGGCAGCTTCTCGCCGACCTTGTCGGTCACCACCTCGACCGCGCGCCCGGCAGCGTGGCCGGCCGACTCCCTGGCCCGCTGGGTGGCGTCCTGCACCCGCGGGTTGGCGGCCACCCGCTGGGCGGCCGCGGCGATCTGCTCGTAGCGCTGTCGGCCGGCCCGTGCTCCCAGCACGTAGCCGGCCGCAGCCCCCATCATGAACGACAGCTTCCACTTCATCTTCCGGCCTCCACCCTCGTCTGCGGCACTGTGCCGCGGTGCCCTACCCGTCCCGGCCGCCGGCGAACCTCCCGGTCCGGCGGACGGCGCGGTGCCCCCAGCATCCCCGGCGGGCGGCCCGGGCGCCCGGCGGGCGCGCCGAGCGGGCGGGCGGGAGGGCGACCGGGCGGGCGTCGGGCGAGGTGAGCGGGGTCGGGGCCGGGCCCGGGCGGGAAAGCGATTGGCGGAGCACCCCCCTGGATGCGCTAATGTATGTCCCGCAGCGAGCACCTCACGGTGCCCGCAGCAGCCAACACAATCCCCCATAGCTCAATTGGCAGAGCAGCCGACTGTTAATCGGCAGGTTATTGGTTCGAGTCCAATTGGGGGAGCGCAGGAACTGAGTCGGCCTCAGGTCGTCCCGGTCCCTGGCAGGTGCAGTCCTCCATAGCTCAATTGGCAGAGCAGCCGACTGTTAATCGGCAGGTTATTGGTTCGAGTCCAATTGGAGGAGCTTGCTTCGACGCCCCCCGGCCCAGGCCGGGGGGCGTTCGTCGTTCCCGGCGCCGCGGGCGGGCCGGCTCAGCCGGTGGCCCGCCGGTAGAGCGCGAGCACCCGGTCGTCGAAGCTCACGCTGTAGGAGACGTCGGGGGTGTCGCCGCCCTGCTGGTAGCCGCCGATCACGCCGACCAGTTCGCCCTGGTCGGTCAGCCACGGGCTGCCGCTGGTGCCGTCGGGGAAGCCGCCGCAGTCGAACCGCTGCTGGGTCGAGCTCTGCGCACTGGTCCGGGTGGTGCAGGTCACCGGGGTCTCGTGGTCGTACGGGTAGCCGGTGACGGTGACCGGCAGGTTGAAGCCGCGGTTCACCCCGATCCGGTTGCCGCCCACCGCGTCCTCTATCCGCCGCCCGTCGCTGGGGCGCACGCTGAGGAAGGCCACGTCGTACTCGGGGTCGCCGGAGTCCTGCCAGTGCTGGTCCACGGTGACCTTGTCCACCGCCCACTCGCCGAGCGGGGTGGCGCCGTCGCGGTAGCCGGGGGCGAAGGTCAGCCCGTCCACCGGGCCGACCCCGGCGGTGTAGACGCAGTGCGCGGCGGTGACCAGCAGGTCGCGGTCGGGGCTGTCCACCACGCTGGCGGTGCACGAGCGCTGGTTGTTCTGGGCGGGCAGGCGCAGCACCCCGATCCGCTGGGCGGCGGAGTCCGCGGGTGCCGTGGCGGCGGTCAGCGCGGGGCCCGGGTGGGCGCCGTGGGCGCTCGGGGTGCAGCCGGTCAGCGCCAGCGCGGGTGCCAGCGCCAGGTAGAGCACCGGGGCCGTGCCCGCCCGCCGGCTCGTCCGGGTGGGCGCAGCCGTCCGCCGCCGAGCCATCCGCCACCTCTCAGGTCCTGTCCGGCACGCGGTGCGCCGGATGTCGGACCAAGCTCTACCAGGCGGGCCCCGGCCGACGCCAGGGAGGCGGTGGCGGCGTCAGCTGGTGGCGCGGTCGTAGAGCGCCTGTACCGGGTCGCCGAAGTAGCTGCTGTACGAGGTGTCGGGGGTGTCGCCGCCCTGCTGGTAGCCGCCGATCACGCCGACCACCACGCCGGTCCTGGTGGCGGGGTCGAAGCCGGTCACCCAGGGGCTGCCGCTGGTGCCGCCGGTGTAGGCCGGACAGTCGATCCGCAGCTGGGTGCTGCTCTGCTCGGTGGTGGTGTTCACGCAGGTGATCGGGGCGTCGGCCGAGCTGGGGTAGCCGGTGAGCTTGACCGGCAGCTGGTAGCCCTTGTCGATGCCCAGCTTGTTGGCGCCGATCACCTGCTGGACCTGCTTGCCGTTCTGCGGCTGGACCACGGCGAAGGCCACGTCCAGGTCGGGGTTGCCGTTGGCGGCCCAGCTCTGGTCCACGGTGATCGCGGCCAGCGGCCAGACCCCGTTGGGTGCCTCGCCGCTGCGGTAGCCGGGGACGAAGACCAGGTCGTTGCGCTGGCCGATGCCCGGGTCGTAGACGCAGTGCGCGGCGGTCACGATCAGGTTCTGCCCGGCGCTGTCCACCACGCTGGCGGTGCAGAAGTGGTCGCCCGAGGAGTCGTTGGTGAAGACGGCGCCGATCAGCGCGTTGACCGCGGTGGGGGAGGCGGTGCGGGTGGTGCCCTTGTGCTTGTCGAAGGCGGCCAGGAAGCGGTCCCGGTTCCAGCCGTGGCCGCCGGGGCTGTCGCTCGGCGCGGCAGGTGAGCCGTCGGCCGGGGTGGTGACCCAGAGCGGGCTGCTGCTGCCGGCCGCACTGCCGCCGGCGGAGCCGCAGCCGCTGACGGCGGCCAGCACCGCCAGCGCCAGGGCGGGCCTGAACTTGCGCGCCGTCATGGGGACTCCCTCCAGCACCGGTTGCCCCTCAGCTTCACCCGACCGGCCGCGGTCCGCCACCGCTCCGCGGCCGCACCACCGGCGGCCGCCGGCCGCGGCACGCTGCTCGGGCGCCGCCGGGGCGGACCGATCGGGGCCTCGGGAGCGCACTCCTGGTGCGCCCCCCTGGTGCGCCCCCGGCGCGCATCACGGCTGATCGACCGGATATGCTGCCCGAGGCGGCCCGGCAGGGCCGTCTGTGCTGCGACGGAAGGGCCACGCGAGTGGCTGGTCCGCCGCGGTGGGTTCGGGGCGGTAGCTCAGCCGGTTAGAGCAGGGGACTCATAATCCCTGGGTCGTGGGTTCGAGTCCCACCCGCCCTACCAACGCGGTACGGATCGACGCGGTGCGGTCGCTCCGGCGGGGCAGGCAGCTTCCGACAGGGAGAACCCTAGGGCACCGGGTGTGCGGGGTGGCGGCGGCCGGCTGATAGTTCACTCGTTCGGTAGGGCCTTTGTGGCACCGTCTTGACGATTCGTCGGAAGAATATCGGCCGTACGGTGGATCCCGGGCCCATTGGGTTGCCTACGTACCATCGCTCTGTGTGATCGTTTGGCCATGCGCCGAACCGTACTCACCGTGATGCTCGCCGCCGCCACCCTGACCGGGGTGGCCGCCGCGCCCGCCCAGGCCGCCACCGGTCAGGTGGTGGTGTACTCCACCCAGCTGGAGCCGCTGACGGTCTACCAGGACCCGCAGGGCTGCACCCAACTGCCGCCGTTCGCCCACGTGCTGAACAACCAGACCGACGCCACGGTGACGGTGTACGCCGACCGCTGGTGCACCCTGCCGTTCACGGAGAACGCGCTGACCCTCGGGCAGCTGGCCCCCGGCTACGGGACGCACGTGACCGGGGCGGGCAGCTTCCGGGCTCCGTGACGGTAGGCCAGGGGCCGGTGGGCCCAGGCGGCCGTGCCCGTGGTGCAGCCACCGAAGAAGTGCGCCGGCAGGTCCCCGGGCGGCAGGTCGGCCCGGGGGCCTGCTGTCCGGTGTCCCGGGCGAGCAGGGCAGCGCCCGCGGGCCCCCCGGGCGGTCAGCGCAGGCGGCGGGTCAGCCACTCCGCGCCGCGCAGCACGGCCAGGCGGCGGCGGGCCCGGGCGGAGTTGCCGCGGGACTGGCCCGGGACGCGGCCCGGCGGGGTGGCCGCCAGGGCGGCCAGGCGCTCGGCGGCGCGGGCCAGTTCGGCGAGCAGGCGCTTGCGGCGGCCCGGGTCGGCGGTGTGGAGGAGGGCGGCGTGCAGCCCCTCGATCTCGGCGACTGCGGCGGCCAGGCGCAGCGCGGCGGCGTCGGTGGACCTGTGGTCCCCCCGGTTCATGGTGGGCGAAGTTCCTTCCGAGCTGGGGATCAGTAGACGAGGCCGGCGCACGGGTCCGCGGTGCCCGGCCGGGTGTTCTGCGCGATCCCGCTGGGCAGCCCCGTCGGCGAGGCGGTAGCGGAGGCGGCGGCGGAACCGGCATCGGCAGCGGAAGCAGCCGAGGACGCGGGCGAGGACCCGAAGGCGTCGGAGGCCTCGGTGGTGGCGGACGGCGCGGCCGATGCCGCGTAGTCGGCCCCCAGGGTGACGGTCAGCGGCGTGGCCGCCTCCGCCGTGGCGCTCAGTTCGGCGCCGGGGAAGTGCCGGGCGAGCTGTTCGGCGTCGGCCCGGTGGCCGGCGGTGTAGCCGACCGTGGTGAGGGCGTGGTCGGTGCCCTCGGTGCTGGAGACCACGTTCTGGTACCCCTGCGCCCTGAGTTGGCGCACCCCGACCAGTGACAGTCCCGGGGTCTGGGTGCCGTTGAGCACGGTGACCGCCACCGTCGGGTCGGCGGGCGAGGCGGCGGCCGGTGCGGCCGAGGGCGGATCGGTCACCTGGCCGGTGCTCTGCCCGTCCAGGGTGCGGTCCTGCCGCAGCAGTGTCCACAGGGTATCGACGTCCGGGTGCACCAGCGCGACCCGTTCGCCGGCGTACCGCCAGGGCGCGGTCACGAAGCTGACGTCGGCGAGCTTGATCGAGCGCATCGACTGGACGAAGACGGCCAGCTTCATCGCCGTCCCGAGGTCCGGGTCGACGGTGAGCGACTTGGTCGCCGCGTCCGCCAGCGGCAGCAGGGTGGTCAGGTCGAAGCCCTGGTCCTGGATCTTCCTGGTCAGCGCGGCCAGGAAGGCCTGCTGACGCTTGATCCGCCCGATGTCCGAGCCGTCCCCGATGCCGTGCCGGGCCCGCACGTAGTCCAGCGCGTTCTGCCCGGAGACCACCTGGCGGCCCTTCTTCAGGTGGATGCCGAAGCCGCTCACGTCGTTGGGCACGCAGACCGGCACCCCGCCCACCGCCGAGGTCATGGTGGCGAAGCCCTTGAAGTCGATCACGATGGTGTGGTTGACCCGCAGGCCGGTCATCGCCTCCACGGTGTTCTGCGTGCAGGCGGGGTTGCCGCTCGGGGAGGCGCCCACCGAGAAGGCGGTGTTGAACATCTGGCCGTGCTGCGGAGCGGTCCACTTGCCGTTCGGCAGCAGGCAGGGCGGGATGTCGACCAACGAGTCGCGCGGGATCGAGACGGCCACCGCGTGCCGGTGGTCGGCGTACACGTGGACCACGATCGCGGTGTCCGAGTTGCCCGGTCCGATGTCGCCGCCGGCCAGGTTGTCGTTGCCGGCGGCCCGGCTGTCGGAGCCGAGCAGCAGGATGTTGACCGGCACCGAACCCGAGCCGTCGCCGGGCCCGACCGGGGGCCGTGAGCTGGCGATGCCGGCGCCGCTGAAGATCGACAAATTGCCGTTGAGGTGCTCGTAGAACAGCAGGCCGGCGCCGACGGTGGCCAGCACCAGGCCGGCCACCGTCAGGCCGCCGATCCTCAGCAACTTGTGACGCCGTGTGTGGGCGGCGTCCGCCTCGCGGCGTACAGTGGAACCGCGCTCGGGCGGGCCGCTCGCGCGCTCCTTGCCTGGACGGTCGGTCATCGGGGGGTCTCCGTACGGTCGCCGGCGGACCAGAAGGCTGGCTGCTCCTTGACGCAGTCGACAGTGATGACGTTCCGCTCAGGCATCCAGTTGCACACTTGCGCAATCTAGCAAGTATTGGGCAGCCTGCAACCCCCGGCGGCGGCGGACCGCCGGGGATCCCTCCGAACGGCGTAACGGGTGGTCAGTACCCGGAGGACTCCGGCGACTGCCCGAACTGGCCGTACTGCCCCTGCTGCTGACCGGGCATCGGCTGGCCCGTGGCGGACTGACCGGATCCGGGCTGACCGGGCATCTGCTGACCGGACGGCGGCGACTGCGCGGCCCCCTGCTGGCCCGGCGCCCCCTGCTGACCCGGCAGCGCCTGCGGCTGCACCGGCGTCGGTGCGGGCTGGGCCGGCGCCGCCGTCCCGTGCACGGTGGCCTTCCCGTACGGCGGCGGCGTGCTGCCACCCCCGGCCGGGGTCGACCCCGCAGCCGTCCCGCGCAGGTACATGGTCTGGTCCGCCCCGGTCTCGCGGGCCGCCCCGGCCTCCGCCTGGGCGTCCGGCGCGGCGACCGCGGCCGCCGGTGCCGGGATCGGCGCGATCGTCCCGGAGGGCTCCGGCTCCGGCTCCAGCTGGGTGCGCCCGGCCGCGTCGCTCAGCTTGATCAGCAGCGCGGTGAGCAGCCAGTTGGCCATCGTCGAGGATCCGCCGGCGGCCAGGAACGGCAGCGCCTTGCCGGTCAGCGGGATCAGCCCGGTGACGCCGCCCACCACCACGAAGATCTGCAGCGCCACCGCACTGGCCAGACCGGTGGCGAGCAGCTTGCCGAACGGGTCGGTCAGGGTCAGCGCCGTCTTCAGCCCGCGCTGGATGAAGAGCACGTAGACCAGCAGCACCACGGTCACCCCGGCCAGGCCGAGCTCCTCGCCGACCGTGGTGAAGATGAAGTCGCTGCGCCCGGCGAAGCCGATCAGCCAGGGCCGACCCTGCCCGAGGCCGGTGCCGGTCAGATGCCCGGTGCCGAAGCTGAACAGCGCCTCGGCCGGCTGCGGGGACATGAGCGAGTTCGGCTTGAAGGCGTCCATCGGGTGCAGCCAGGCCTCCACCCGGCCGTGCACGTGCGGCTCCAGCGTGCCGACCACGGTGGCGCCGCCGACGGCCATCAGCAGGCCGAGCACCGTCCAGCTGGTCCGTTCGGTGGCCACGTAGAGCATCACGATGAAGACGCCGAAGAAGATCAGCGAGGTGCCGAGGTCGCGCTCGAAGATCAGCACCAGCAGGCTGATGATCCAGATCGCCAGCACCGGCCCGGCGTTGCGCCCGCGCGGCAGGCTCAGGCCCATGACCTTGCGGCCGACCAGGGCCAGGGCGTCCCGGCTGACCATGAGGTAGCCGGCGAAGAAGATGCAGATCGCCAGCTTCACGAACTCGTCGGGCTCCAGCGAGATGCCGGGCAGCCGGATCCACCGCTTGGCGCCGTAGCTGTCGCCGGGGAAGAAGGCCGGCGCCATCAGCAGCACCAGCGCGCCGACCATGATCAGGTAGACGTAGCGCTGGAAGAACCGGTGGTGCTTGACGGCCACGATCAGCACGATCGCCGCGGCCACCGAGAGGAAGAGCCACATCACCTGCGAGGGTGCGCTGGGCAGCTTCTGGAAGTCGCCCTTGACGGCGTGCATGATCGCGTAGGACTTGTCGAGCCGGTTGAGCAGCACCAGGCCGAGCCCGCTGAGCAGGGCCGCGCAGGGCAGGATCAGCGGGTCCGCGTACCGGGCGAACCGGCGCACCGCCAGGTGCGCGGCCAGCGCCAGCCCGGTGAACGAGACCCCGTAGACCAGCAGGCCGGGGGGCAGCTTGCCGAACATCGCCTCGTCGGCGTCGATGTAGGCGAACAGGCAGGCCAGCAGGGCGAAGCCGAGCAGTGCCAGTTCGAGGTTGCGCCGCCCGTCCGCGGCACGGCGCCCCTGCGCCCGCGCACTGGCCCGCTGGCTGCCTATCACACGAACTCCCCACCGGCACGGCACACTGGACCGGCGAATTCTCGCACGCCGGGCGGCCGGCGCGGGCCACCGCCCCGCGTGGCGGCCGGTCGGGGGAGCACGGCGAGAAGTCCGGAACCGCCCTGTCCGCTCCAGGGCGCCAGAGCTAGACTGAGCGCCTTGCGATCACGGAGAGGGCGATAAGGATGACGGGCTGGACCAAGCTCGACGACCCCTCCCCACAGCTTCTGCAGCAGGCGGCGGCCAACTTCGGCCTGCTCGCCTCGACCATGCGCCTGCACATCGTCTGGGTGCTCAGCCAGGGCGAGGCCGACGTCGGCACGCTGGCCGAGCGGGTCGGTGGCACCCTGCAGGCGGTCAGCCAGCACCTGGCCAAGCTCAAACTGGCCGGCATCGTCTCCAACCGCCGCGAGGGCCGCCGCCAGGTCTACGAGGTGGAGGACCCGCACGTGGCCAACCTGGTGCGGCTGATGGTGGCCAAGCTGGACCCGCAGGCTCCGGGCGGCGAGGTGGTCCGGCTGCTGCGGAGCAGCGGTGCCTGAGCGCGGGGAGCGCTCGCTGCCGCTGCCCGGCGCCCGTCGCGCCGCGGCCCGCTCCGTCCGACCGGCCAGTGCCGCAGCCCGCCCGGCCGGAGCCGCCCGCCTGGGCCGGCATCCCCTGCTGCGGCTGCTGGACAGCACGCCGCGCGGGCTGACCGAGCAGCAGGCCGAGGAGCGGCTGGCCCGGTACGGCGAGAACTCCGTGCTGCCGCTGCCCGGCCCCGGCCGGCTCCGCCGCACCCTGACCGCGCTGGCCGACCCGTTCACCGCGCTGCTGGCCGCCCTGACCGTGGTCAGCACGGCGGTCGACTCCGTCGGTACCGCAGTGATACTCGGGCTCCTGGTGCTGACCGCGGTGGGGCTGCGGTTGGCCGGGGAACGGCGCTCCGCGTCGGCCCTGCGGGAGCTGCGCGACCTGCTGCCGGCCACGGCGACGGTTCTGCGCCGGGCCGTGGCGGCCGAACTCCCGCTGGCCCGCGAGCTGCCGGCCGAGCAACTGGTCCCGGGCGACGTGGTGCGGCTGGCCGGCGGTGACGCGGTGCCGGCCGACCTGCGGCTGCTGCGCGCCGAGGGCCTGACGGTGGACCAGTCGGCGCTGACGGGGGAGAGCGAGCCGGTGCCGCGCCACGCGCCGGACCTGCCGCCGCCGGCCGCCGCCGCCCCGTTCGAGGAACCCCACCTGCTGTTCGCCGGCTCCACCGTGCGCACCGGCACCGCCACCGCCCTGGTGCTGGCCACCGGCGCCGCCACCCGGTTCGGCGCCGCCCACCGTCCGAGCGAGCAGCCGGCGCCGGAGTGGGCCCGGTGGCCGCGCCCGGCCGCGGACCCCTCGGCCGACGCACCGTCAGCTCCGTCGGCCGGCGCACCGTCAGGCCGGTGGCGGCTCAGGAGTGCGGGCCGCCGGGCCGGATCGGCCGCAGGCCCCTCGGCCGTGCAGCGCGGGGTGCGTCGGGCGGTGCGGGCACTGATCCTCTTCATGGCGGCGGCGGTGCCGGCCACCGTGCTGGCGGACGGCCTGCTGCACGGCTGGAGCCGCTCGCTGCTGCCGTTCGCGGTGGCGGCCGCGGTCGGGCTGACCCCGGAGCTGCTGCCGGTGGTGGTCAGCTCGGTGCTGGCCCGCGGCGGGCGGCAGCTGGGCCGCCAGGGGCTGCTGGTGCGCGGGCCCGGCACGGTCGGCGAGCTGGGCGCGCTCGACGTGCTCTGCCTGGACAAGACCGGCACCCTGACCAGCGGCGAGGCCGCGGTGGTCGGCGGCCTGGACCCGTACGGCCGCCCCGCCTCGGCGCCGCTGCGCTGGGCCGCGGTGGCGGCCGAGGCGGCGCTGGCGGAGGCCGAGGACTTCGACCCGCTGGACGAGGCCCTGCTGCTCGCCGCCGAGACGGCCGGGCTGCCCGGCGGTCCGGCCGGTCTGACGGTGCGCCAGGTGCTGCCCTTCGACCCGGTGCAGCGCACCGGCGGGGTGCTGCTCGGCGGGGCCGGGCGGCGGCTGCTGGTGGTCAAGGGTGCGCCGGAGGCGGTGCTGGCGCGGTGCGCCGGGCCCGGCGCCGACGAGCGGGAGCGGCTGGCCGCGCTGGTCGCGGAGCAGGCCAGGTCCGGGCTGCGACTGCTCGCGGTGGCCCGTGCGCAGGGCCCGGCGCGGCTGGGTGCGCCGGAGCCGGACGGGCCGTTGGAGCTGGTCGGCTTCGTGGCACTGTCCGACGAGCCCGTCGAGTCGGCGGCCGGCGCGGTGGCTGCGCTGGCCGGGGCCAAGGTCCGCGTGACGGTGCTGACCGGCGACCACCCGGGCAGCGCGGCCCGGCTGTGCGGGCAACTGGGGCTCCCGGTCGCCCAGGTGCTGCTGGGCGGCGAGCTGGCTGCGCTGACCGACCGTGAGCTGGCCGCGGCAGCCGCAGGCGGGGCAGTGTTCGCCCGCTGTGACCCGGAGCAGAAGGCCCGGGTCGTGCGAGCCCTGCGACGGGCCGACCGAACGGTCGGTTTCCTGGGGGACGGAGTCAACGACGTGCCGGCCCTGCGCGCCGCGGACGTCGGCATCGCCACCGCCGGGGCGGTCGGCGCCGCCCGGGCCTGGGCCGACCTGCAGCTGGGCGGCCAGGACCTGGCTACGGCCGGCCGGGCGCTGGCGGCCGGGCGCGAGGCGGTCGCCCGGGTGGCGGCCTACCTGCGGATAGCGCTCTCCTGCAACCTTGGCAACTCGGTGTCGATGCTGGTCGGCGGCGTGCTGCTGCCGTTCCTGCCGATGCTCCCGGTCCAGGTGCTGCTGCAGAACCTGTGCTTCGACGCCGCCCAGCTCTCCTTCGCGGTCGGCGGCCGCACGATCCGACCCAGCGGTCGGCCGGTACGGCTGCCCTGGGGGACCTTGGCCGCTTTCGCCGCCGTGTTCGGCCTGCTCAACTCGGTCAGCGACCTCGCGCTCTTCGGGGCGGTGCGCTGGTCCGGTGCGGACCTCGGCGGGGCGGCCGCCCAGGGGGCGTTCCACACGGCCTGGTTCACCGAGAACCTGATCACCCAGGCGCTGGCGCTGCCGGTGCTCTACTGCCTGGGCGACGCCGGCCCGCGGCCGCGCCCGCCGCGCCCGGTGCAGTGGGCGGCGGCGGGCCTGGCGGTGGTGGGGGTGCTGCTGCCGCTCGGCCCCCTCGGGCGGGCGCTGGGCTTCGCCCCGCTGCCGGTGGCCGCCTACGGCCCGCTGGCGCTGGTGGTGCTCGGCTACGCGGTGCTGCTGTGGGCGGGGCGCACGCTCTGGCGGTGGTTCAACCCGGTCGGCTGACGCGTCGTCGACTCTCGAAGCCCGGAGGCGGGTCGGCGTGCCGTCAGCCGGGGAGCGGGTCCCGTCAGCCGTGAGGCGTGTCCGGTCGGCCGCGCTGCGGGTGCCGTCAGCGGTGGGCTGCGACCGTCAGCGGTGGGCTGCGACCGTCAGAGCGTGGCGCCGGTCAGCATCCGCTGCAGCAGGTCGCGCAGCGTGCGGCGCTCGTCCTCGCCGAGCGCGGCCAGCGGCTCGCGGGCGAAGTTCAGCGACTCGCGCAGCTCCGCGGAGGCGTCCTGGCCGGCCTCGGTGGCGGCCACCAGCTTGACCCGGCGGTCCTGCGGGTCGGCCTCCCGGGTGACGAAGCCGCGCAGCTCCAGCCGGTCGACTATCCCGGTGATGTTGGAGGGTTCGCAGCTGAGGGTCTGGGCGATGTGGCGCATCGGCATCGGTCCGCGCCGCAGCAGCGCGAGCACCTTGGCCTGGGCTCCGGTGAGCGAGCGGGCGGCGGCGGCCTCCTCGTACTCGCGGTGGAAGAGCGCGACCAGCCCCGCCATGAGGTCGACCACCTCGCGGGTCAGGTCATCGGTAGCAGGCTGAGTCTCCATGACTGGATTCTACCTGAATATTTGACATCCTGAACCTTTCAGGTGCACGGTTGCTTCAGTAACTCAACCTTTCAGGTCAGGAGTATCTCGATGGCAGCGCAGTCCGTCCCCACCACCGCCCGCGAGTGGCACCTCAAGGCCCGCCCCAACGGCTGGCCGGTCCCGGCCGACGTCGCGCTGGTCGAGGCGCCGGTGCGGGCCGCCGAGCCGGGCGAGATCGTGGTCCGCAACGCCTACCTCTCGGTCGACCCGTACATGCGCGGGCGGATGAACGACGTGAAGTCCTACACCCCGCCGTTCCAGCTGGACCAGCCGATGGACGGCGGCGCGGTGGGCTATGTGGTGGCCTCGGCCGCCGAGGGCTTCGAGGTCGGCGACGCGGTGCTGCACTTCGGCGGCTGGCGCGAGTACGCCACCGTCAAGGCGGCCCAGGCGGTCAAGGTGGACGGCAGCCGGGCGCCGCTCTCCTACTACCTGGGCGTGCTCGGCATGCCCGGCCTGACCGCCTACGCGGGCCTGCTCAAGGTGGGCGCCATGCAGCCGGGGGACCGGGTCTTCGTCTCCGGCGCGGCCGGCGCGGTCGGCTCGCTGGTCGGCCAGATCGCCAAGCTCAAGGGCGCCTCGCTGGTGGTCGGCTCGGCCGGTTCGGCCGAGAAGGTGGCCAAGCTGGTCGACGAGTTCGGCTTCGACGCGGGCTTCAACTACAAGGACGCCCCGGTCGCCGAGCAGCTGGCCAAGGCCGCCCCCGAGGGCATCGACCTGTACTTCGACAACGTCGGCGGCGACCACCTGGAGGCCGCCATCTCCGCGCTCGGCGTGCACGGCCGAGCGGTGCTGTGCGGCGCGATCGCGCAGTACAACGACACCCAGGCACCCGCCGCCCCGCGCAACCTGGCGCTGGCGATCGGCAAGCGGCTGCGGCTGGAGGGCATGCTGGTCGGCGACCACGCGGCAATGCAGTCCGAGTTCGTGGCCGAGATGGCCGGCTGGCTGAAGAGCGGCGAGCTCGCCTACGAGGAGACCGTGGTGGAGGGCATCGAGCACACCATGGACGCTTTCCTGGGCCTGCTGCACGGCGGCAACACCGGCAAGATGGTGGTCCGGCTGGAGGGCTGACCCGGCCCACCCCCATGGTCCGACGCCGGTCCAGCTGATGGCAGGTCAGCTGGTCGGGCGTCACCACCGCGCGTCCCGGCGGAAGTCCGCCGGGGCGCGCGGCGCTTTGCGTGCGCCACCGGATGCCGCCGTTCGGGGGAGAGATACCGATCAGGGGTAGACCTCCCCCGCGAACTGACTACCATGGTTGAAGCCTGTCCGTTTTGCTCAAGTTAGTCACCGAATGTCGATTCACCTGAGCAGGAAACGGGCAGGAGCCGAGCCAAGTGGCACCCAGGACCGAACGGCACCGGCACGAGGCAGCTGGGGAAGGCGACCCTCGTCCACAGCCAGGAGGTCCCGGTGACGACACGTGGAGTTCTGTACGTCCACTCCGCGCCCCGCGCGCTGTGCCCGCACGTCGAATGGGCGGTGGCGGGCGTACTAGGTGTGCGGGTCAACCTTGACTGGATCCGCCAGCCGGCCGCCCCCGGCCAGTACCGCTCCGAGCTGTCCTGGCAGGGGGAGGTGGGCACCGCCTCCAAGCTGGCCTCCGCGCTGCGCGGCTGGCAGCTGATGCGGTACGAGGTGACCAGTGAGCCCTGCGTCGGTGCGGAGGGCGAGCGCTACTCCAGCACTCCGGCGCTGGGCATCTTCCACGCCGTCACCGGCATCCACGGGGACATCCTGATCCCCGAGGACCGGCTGCGCGCGGTGCTGCTGCGCGCCCGCAGCGAGGGCTCCGACCTGGAGGCCGAGATCTCCCGGCTGCTCGGCAAGCCCTGGGACGACGAGCTGGAGCCGTTCCGCTACGCCGGCGAGGGCGCCCCGGTGCGCTGGCTGCACCAGGTGGTCTGACACCGCGTCAGTGGAGTCATGCCGGTGGCCCCGGCCGCAGGCGCGGTCGGGGCCACCGGGCAGCCGTCGGGCGACGCGTCAGACGGTGCGGAAGGCCAGCACCACGTTGTGGCCGCCGAAGCCGAAGGAGTTGTTCAGCGCGGCGATCTGGCCGGCCGGCAGCTCGCGCGGCTCGAACCGGACGATGTCGGCCGCCACCTCGTCGTCCAGGTCCTCGACGTTGATCGTCGGCGGGGCCTGGCGGTGGTGCAGGGCCAGCACGGTGGCGACGGTCTCGATGCCGCCGGCGCCGCCGAGCAGGTGACCGGTCATCGACTTGGTGGCCGAGATCGCCACGTGGTCCAGGTGCTCGCCGAGCTCCTTGCGCAGCGCCTTGATCTCCGCGACATCACCCTGCGGGGTGGAGGTGGCGTGCGCGTTGACGTGTACCACCTCGGCCTTGTCCAGGCCGGTCGACTCGAGCAGGTGGGCCAGCGCACGGGCCACGCCGGAGCCGGTCGGCTCGGGCTGGGCGATGTGGTGGGCGTCCGAGGACAGGCCCTGGCCGACCGCCTCGCAGTAGACCCGGGCGCCGCGCCGGGCCGCGTGCTCGGCCGACTCCAGCACCACCACGCCGGCGCCCTCGCCCAGCACGAAGCCGTCGCGCGCCTTGTCGTAGGGGCGCGAGGCGCGCTGCGGCTCGTCGTTGTTCTTGGACATGGCCATCATGTTGGAGAAGGCCACGATCGGCAGCGGGTGGATCGCCGCCTCGGTGCCGCCGGCCACCACGACGTCGGCGCGGCCGCTGCGGATCATCTCGATCGCGTAGCCGATCGCCTCGGCGCCGGAGGCGCAGGCGGAGACGGGGGTGTGCACGCCGGCCCGGGCGCCGACCTCGATGCCGACGTTGGCGGAGGGGCTGTTGGGCATCAGCATCGGCACGGTGTGCGGGGAGACCTTGCGGACGCCCTGCTCCTTGAGGACGTCGTACTGGTCGAGCAGGGTGGTGACACCGCCGATGCCGGAGGCGATCACCGAACCCAGGCGCTCCGGGGCGATGGGGGAGCCTTCGGCGGTGGCGGCGGTGGTGAAGCCGGCGTCGGCCCAGGCCTCGCGGGCGGCGATCAGCGCGAACTGCGCCGAACGGTCCAGCTTGCGGGCCAGCGGGCGGGGCAGCACCTCGCCGGGCTCGACCGCGGTCCGGGCGGCGATCCGCACCGGCAGGTCGGCGGCCCACTCCTCTTCCAGTGCACGGACCCCGGAACGGCCGGCCAGCAGCCCTTCCCAGGTACTGGCGGCGTCGCCGCCCAGCGGCGTGAAGGCGCCGATACCCGTGACTACCACGGTGCGGTTTTCAGTGGTCACTGGTCTGTCTTCTCTCACTGTGCGGAGGCGGCCTGGGACACCAGGAGGGGGTTTCCCCGGGGAGCCGGAGCTCCCCGGGGAAGGGGTGCATCAGCTGTTGCTGTTGGCGACGATGTAGTCCACCGCGTCGCCGACGGTCTTCAGGTTCTTCACCTCGTCGTCCGGGATCTTGACGTCGAAGCGCTCCTCGGCAGCCACGACGACCTCGACCATGGACAGCGAGTCGACGTCCAGGTCGTCGGTGAAGGACTTGTCGAGCGCGACGTCCTCGGTCGGGATGCCGGCGATCTCGTTGACGATCTCCGCGAGACCCTCGAGGACTGCGTCCTTGTCCTGAGCCATCTTGGCTGCTCCTCATTGTGATATTCGGTGACCCGCGGGCGCGGGCCGCCACTGTGACGGTACGTAAGGCGCTTTTGGTGCCTATGGGAGGGTAACGACTGCCGCTGCGTAGACCAGACCCGCCCCGAACCCGATGATCAGGGCCAGGTCGCCGGTCTTGGCCTCACCGCTCTCCAGCATCCGCTCCATCGCCAGGGGGATGGAGGCGGCGGAGGTGTTGCCGGTCTCGGCGATGTCCCGCGCCACCGGCACCGAGGCCGGGAGCTTGAGCGCCTTGATCATGGCATCGGTGATCCGCATGTTGGCCTGGTGCGGAATGAAGGCGCCGAGCTGATCGGCCGTCACCCCGGCGGCGTCCAGCGCCTGCTGGGCCACCTTGGCCATCTCCCACACGGCCCAGCGGAAGACCGGCTGGCCGTCCATCCGCAGGGCCGGCCACCTGGTCTCCTCGCCCGGGCCGTTCACCGCGCCGTCGAGCGCGAAGGCGGTGTCCCAGGCCTCGGTCTGCGTGATGACGTCCTTCTGGGAGGCGTCCGAACCCCAGATGACCTTGCCGATCCCGGGCGTGTCCGAGGGGCCCACGAGGGCGGCGCCGGCGCCGTCGCCGAAGATGAAGGCGGTGGAGCGGTCGCTTTTGTCGGTCAGGTCGCTGAGCCGCTCGACGCCGATCACCAGCACGTACTCGGCGCTGCCGGCCCGGATCATGCCGTCGGCCAGGTTCAGGCCGTAGCCGAAGCCCGCGCAGGCCGCCGAGATGTCGAAGGCCGGGGCGGTCGGGCAGCCGAGCCGCAGCGCGATCTCGGTGGCGATCGCCGGGGTCTGCTTGAGGTGGGTCACGGTGGCGACCACCACGGCGCCGATCTGCGCCGGGTCGATGCCGGCCTGCGCGATGGCCTTGCCGGCGGCCTGCACCGACATCTCGGCGACCGTCTCGTCGGCGCCGGCCCAGCGGCGCTCGGTGATGCCGGAGCGGGTGCGGATCCACTCGTCCGAGGAGTCGATCCAGGTCAGCACCTCGGAGTTGGGGATCACCCGGACCGGGCGGTAGCCGCCGACACCGAGGATGCGGGAGTACGCGGCGCCGGTGGCGGGGCGGATCTGGGGGGCCTCGGGGGCGTCGGTCATGCGGCGGTCTCCTCACCGGTGTGCTCGGCGACCAGGGCGCGGGCCTTGTCGAGGTCGTCCGGGGTCTTCAGGGCGAGCGTGGCCACGCCCTTGACGTTGCGCTTGACCAGGTTGGTCAGGGTGCCGGCCGGCGAGACCTCGATGACGCAGGTCGCACCGAGCTGCTCGATGGTCTCCATGCACAGGTCCCAGCGGACCGGGTTGGAGACCTGCGAGACCAGCCGCGCCAGCACCTCGGCCCCGGAGGCGACCACTTCGCCGTCCTTGTTCGAGATGTAGGCCGGCACCGGGTCGGCCACCGTCAGGGTGGGGGCCAGCTCGGCCAGGCGCTCGACGCCCGGGGCCATGTGGCTGGTGTGGAAGGCGCCGGCCACCTTGAGCGGGATCAGCTTCGCCTTGGCCGGGGGGTCCGCCTTCAGCGCCGCCAACTGGTCCAGGGTGCCGGCCGCCACGATCTGGCCGCCGCCGTTGTTGTTGGCCGCGGTCAGGCCGTGCTCGGCCAGCTTGGCCGCGACCTCCTCGGGGTCACCGCCGAGCACCGCGGTCATGCCGGTCTCGGTGACGGTGGCCGCCTCGGCCATCGCCCGGCCGCGCTCGCGCACGAAGGTGAGCGCGTCGCGCGCCGAGAGCACACCGGCCGCGGCCGCGGCGGTGATCTCACCGACGCTGTGGCCGGCCACCGCGCCGACCAGCTTTCGGGCCAGCTCCTCGTCCGGGAAGAGCGCGCGGGCGGTCAGCAGGCCGGCGGCCACCAGCAGCGGCTGGGCCACCGCGGTGTCCTTGATCTCCTCGGCCGAGGCCTCGGTGCCGTAGTGCACCAGGTCCAGCCCGGCGACCTCGGACCAGCGGCCGAGCCGGTCGGGCATGCCGTCGAGCTCCAGCCAGGAGCTGAGGAAGCCGGGAGTCTGGGCACCCTGTCCAGGGGCGACGATAACGAGCACGGTTCAACCCTCTCTCGCCAGGCGCCCGAGGGCGGGTAGGCGACGGTAACGAAGAAAAGTAGCGTGGATTGTGGGATCCCTACAGGGTGACCGATTCAGTCCGAGGCCGACTCGAGCCTGCCCAGAGCCAGGGCGATGCGCAGCGTGAACGCCGAACGCACGTCCGAGGGGGCGTAGCCAGTGACATCAGTCACACGGCGAAGCCGGTAGCGCACGGTATTCGGGTGAACGAAGAGCATTCGGGCGGCGCCCTCGAGGGAGGAGGCCTGCTCCAGATAGACACTCAGCGTCTCCAGGAGTGCCGAGCCGGCTTCGTCCAACGGTGTGTAGATCTCCTCCACCAGCTGACGGCGCGCCACCTGGTCGCCGGCCAGTGCCCGCTCGGGCAGCAGGTCGTCGGCCAGCACCGGGCGCGGGGCGTCCGGCCAGGCGGCGCAGGCCTTCAGACCGGCCGCGGCGGCGTGCGCGGAGCGGGTGGCGGAGAGCAGGTCGCCGACGGTCGGGCCGACCACCACCGGGCCCGGGGCGAACTGGCCGATCAGGGCGCGGGCGGCGTGCACCGGCTCCTTGTCCCCGCCGACCACCACCACCAGGCGCTTGCCCAGCACCCCGGTCAGTACGTGCAGGCGGGCGTACCGGGCGGCCCGGCGGATCGCCTCCACCACGGCCTCGCTGTCCCCGTCCGGCGCGCTGCCCATCACCACCCGCACCTGGCTGGGCTGCCCCCAGCCGAGCGCGGCGGCCCGGGACAGCACCCCCTCGTCGGCGTCCCCGGAGAGCAGCGAGTTGACCACCAGCGCCTCCAGCCGGGCGTCCCAGGCGCCGCGCGCCTCGGCCGCCTGGGCGTAGACCTGGGCGGTGGCGAAGGCGATCTCCCGGGCGTAGACCAGCACCGACTCGCGCATGCCCTCCTCGTCGCCGGGGGCGGCCACCTCCGGGATCGCCTCCTCCATCACCTCGATGGTGGTGCGGATCAGCTCGACGGTCTGACGAAGCGTGATGGCCCGGGTCAGCTCGCGCGGGGCGGTGCCGAAGACGTCGGTGGAGATCGCCTGCGGGGCCTCCGGGTGGCGGTACCACTCGGTGAAGGCGGCGATGCCGGCCTGGGCCACCAGGCCGATCCAGGACCGGTGTTCCGGCGGCATCCGGCGGTACCAGCCGAGCTGGTCGTCCATCCGGGCGATGGCGGCGGTGGCCAGCTTGCCGGCCGACTTCTCCAGCCGCTTCAGGGTCGCGGCGCGCAGCTCGGCCCGCTCGGCCGCCAGCTTGCGCTCCGCGGCGGTGCCGCCGGAGCCGCCGGCGGTGCGCCGCGGCGCGCGCCGGGGCTTGGCGGCCTTGGCCGCGTCGTCGCCGGGGGCGGACGCGGCCGCGCCCTGGTTCGGCCGGGCGGGGTCGGAGACATCTGAACGGTCTGGCACAGGGACAAGACTGCCTCACCGCGCGCCCGCATTTCGCGCCCGCCCCCGTCCGGCACCACTACGGTGGGTCAGGTGACCGACCCCGAGCGCCCCCGGGCCGACCTGCGCCGAGCCGCCGAACGCTATTCCTCCGAGCCCGCCCCCGGCGTGCTGACCCGGCACGCCTTCTCCTTCTCCGGGCACTACGACCCGAAGAACCTGCACTTCGCCGCAGTGCAGGCGTGCAACGAGGAGACGCTGGCGGTCGGGGCCGGCTTCGAGGAGCACCGGCACCGGGACACCGAGATCCTCACCTGGGTCCTGGAGGGCGCGCTGGCGCACCGTGACTCCGAAGGGCACGCGGGGGTGGTGCGCCCCGGGATGGTGCAGCACCTGAGCGCGGGGTCGGGGGTCTCCCACACCGAGCGCAACGTGGGGGGTGCGGAGGGGCCGGTGCGGTTCGTGCAGATGTGGCTGCAGCCCGACGTCTTCGGCACCGCCCCTTCGTACGGGCTGCGCTCGGTCACCGCCTCCGATGCCGTGGACGGCCTGACCCTGCTCGCCTCCGGCCTGCCCGAGCACGCCTCGACGCCCGCCCTGCGCCTGCGCCGCTCCGACGCGGCCCTGTGGCTGGCCACCGCCGAGCCCTTCGCCCCGCTGCCCGACCTCCCCCTCGCCCCCTACCGCTACGCCCACCTCACCCGTGGCTCGCTCGGCTACCGCACCATCCCGGGCCCGCGCGGCCAGGGCCGCTCGATGGCGGCGGGCGACAGCGTCCGCATCACGGGCGAGGCCTTCGCCCACCCGGTGGCCGGCGAGGAGGGGGCAGAGCTGCTGCTGTGGGGGATGGGGTCGGGGCTGGTGTTCGGGTGAGGGGGTACGGGGAACGTGCCCGGGGCCGGACCGCTTTCGGTACCGTGAGGCAGGGCGCACTCCTGGAGGAACGATGACAGCCGTCGCCGATCATCGGCCGCAGAGGGAAGTGGACGAGTTCGAGCGCGTTGCCGAGGCAGCAGCACGCGAGAAGATCACGTTGGAATTCCTTTACGGGAAGCTCGGAGTCAAAGCTGTGCCCGACGGAGACCACGACTCGATCATCATGTGGCTGATCGAGAAGTGCATGCAGCAGCGGCCGGACCTATGGCTGCACCCCGAGCGGGGCCTGACGGTCGAGACCTACCGGAACGGCCGTGCCAAGCCTGACGGGACGCTCGCGCCGCGAGGCGCCTTCGCGGGGAAGGGGGTCTATGCGACCACGGAGGACATCCTCATGGTCGCCGATATCACGTCCTTCGACGAGGACACCGATCGCCGCGACCGCATCGACAAGCCGCGCGCGTACGCCGAGACCGGGATCCCCGTGTACTTGCAGGTCGACCGGGACATCGACTCGGTCACGGTGTACAGCGAGCCGCAGGCCGGCCGCTACCGCGGCGTGAGCACGCTGTCCTATGGCCACGTTATTGAACTCCCAGGCCTGGGGGTCGAGTTGGAGACCGAGGAGCTCAAGTAGTTCGCCCGCTGAGTGCTCGTCGGGTCCGCTAGTACTACAGGGATAGA
>NZ_PYBW01000097.1 GCF_003205575.1 Streptomyces tateyamensis | reverse complement strand
ATCGGTGGATTCGGGCTCAGCTCTCGCTGGGGCGCCGCCGGCGGGTGGCCGCGAGCAGGGCCGCGCCGGTGCCCAGGGCCGCGACCGCGCCGGCGACCTCCCACGGTGCCTCGCTGCCGCCGCCGGTGGAGGCGAGTTGGGTGGTGGTGGGGGTGGTGACCGGGGCCGCGCTGGGAGTGGGCGTGGGGGTCGGGGTCGGGGTCGCTGCCGGGGTCGGGGTCGTGGGAGCAGCCGACGCCGAGGCGCTCGCCGAGGCGCTCGCGGCGGCCCGGTCCTGGGCGGCGTAGGTGTACTGGTCCACCTCCACGAAGTGGCGCAGGCTCTCCCGCGTGCCGTGGTTCAGCTGGTAGTTCCCGGCCGCCCGCATCGCCGGGCCGCCTTGGTCCACGAGCCGGGCGATGAGGACCTCGTCGTCCGCCTGCTGGGCTGCGAACCGGCCCTCCGTCAGGAACGCGTGCACGTCGGCCGCGCTGCCGTCCATCGCCTTCTGGGCGGCCTTCTTGAGGCCCCGCCCGCTCTTCGGGTCGGCGATGATCTTGCTGACGGCCACCCGCTCGTCGTCCTCGCGGGCCTTGAACTGGCCCACCGTCAGGAACTGGTGGATGACGGCCGCGTCGCCGTCCAGCGCCTTCTGGGTGGCGTTCCACAGGCCCGAGTCGGGGGTCGCGTCGGACAGGATCCGGGCGACCGCGATCCGCTCGTCGGTCTCGCGGGCGCGGTACTGGCCGACGGTCAGGAACTGGTGCACCGCGGCGGCGTCGCCGTTCAGCGTCTGCTGCGCGGCCTGCCAGACCGCCCAGTGGTGCTCCTCCGCGGACATGATCTGGACGACCGCGACCCGCTCGTCGCTCTCGTGGGCGCGGTACTGGCCCACCGTCAGGAACTGGTGGATGTCGTCCGCCGTCCCCTTGAGCGCCCGCTCGGCCGCCTCGCGCACGCTGCGCCCGCAGTTCGGGTCCGCCAGGATCTGCTCCACCGCGGCGCGCTCGTCGCTCGGGGAGGTGGACGGCGCGGTGGCCGGCGGCGTCGGGGCGGCCGTGCTGCCGTCGGCGGCGAGTGCCGTGCCCGGCAGCAGGACGGCCGGTGCGAGGGCGACTGCCGTCAGGATGGCGGAAACGCGGGACAGCTTCATGCTTGGTGGACCTACTTCCCCCGGTTGCCGGGGAAGAATAGATCATCTTGGCGGATGGTAGGCAAACCCTTTACCCCGTTGCCCGCGAAGACCGGTCGGCCCCACCCCGGGACACCGAGGCGGGGCCGACCGAAAAGCCGTCAGGCGCGGTGCAGCGTGATCGTGGTCCAGGCCCCGATGTGGATCCGGTCCCCGTCGTTCAGCGGGATTGCGGTGTGCGGGGTGACCGGCTCGGCGCCGCCGTTCATCGTGGTGCCGTTGAGCGAGTCCTGGTCGACCAGCACCCAGGAGCCGTCCGGCTGCTCGGCCAGCAGCGCGTGCTGGTGCGAGGCGCCCGGGTCCTCCGGCGGGACGGAGAGGTCGATCTCCGGGATCGCGTTCTGGTTCTGCCGCCGCCGGCCGATCCGCAGCTGGCCGCGCCCGGTGATCGGGATCCGGCGCTCGGGGCAGTACGGCGGGAAGAACAGGCCCGAGGCCTCCGGGCCACTGCGCGTCATCATGTCGGTGAAGTAGTCCCGGTCCGCCGAGACCACGGCCACCCAGGTGTACCGCACCGGCTCCGGCTGCACCGGGGTGCTCGGCGGGGCCAGGTAGAACGAGGTGACGGGCTCGCCGACGGGCTGGCCCACCTGTTGCGAGGAGGGGAAGGACTGGTACGGGTCGCCGCCGGTCGGGTACGCGGGCGGGGCCGGCGGCGGGTAGCCGTAGCCCAGGTCGGGCTGCGGCGCGGGCGGGGCGACGGGGGCCGGGGCGGGCGGCGGGTAGCCGTACCCGACCGGCGGCGCGGGCGGCTGGGTCGGCACGGCCAGCTCCCAGTCGTACCGGCACTCCTCGCAGAACCGCCCGGTGCGCGGCGTGCGGCAGATCGGGCAGGTGGCCAGGCCCTCGGTCACTCCCGGGTAGCCGCCCCCCATCGGCGGCGCGGCCGGCGGCGGGGGAACGGGCCCGCCGAAGGACCCGGGGTAACCCGGGCCGGGCGCCCCGGCGACAGCTGCCGGACGCATGGCGAGGCCGCAGTAGTCGCAGTAGTCCTCCGACTGCGACTCGTGCCCATTAGGGCAGATCGCCATCAAATCCCCCACATCTCAGGCAGGTCCGGCCCCCCAGCGGAACCAGTTTCACATCAGCAGCCAACGATACCGAGGAGTGGCGCAGCGGTGAACGGTGGCACTGCCACGGGCAGGTCACACCCTCGTCCCAAGCCCCGCCTGCGGACGACGTTAATGGGAGGCGATTGAGGCGTTAGCACCGACCGGCAGAATGCGGTCCATGTCCAAGCTCAGAATTTCGGCCGCCTTCGTGGCGGTGGCGGCGACCACGGCTCTCCTGGCGGGCTGCCAGTCCGACAAGTCCGACAGCCCGACTGCCGCCCCGCCCGCCGCGAGCCAGGCCCCGACCAGCGCGGCCGGCGGCGGATCCGCACCGAGCGCCTCGGCGGGCGGCTCCGGCGCCGCCGGTGCGGTGACCCCCGGCTCGACCCTGAAGACCCTGCTGCCGAGCGCGGCCACGCTGCCCGCGGGCTGGAAGCTGGACGGCACCGACGGCTACGAGTTCGACACCAAGGACACCATCCAGAGCCCCGGCACCCCGCTGCTGCCCGGCGAGAAGTGCACCGACCTGACCCACTCGGGTGCCGACAGCCTCTCCATCGACTTCCGCGCCGCCTACGCCTCGATCAAGCTCCAGGACCCGAAGCAGGGCGCGGTCAACGTGGTGATCGCCGCCTACCACCCGGGCGACGCGGCCAAGCTGCTCGGCGAGATCCGGACCCTGGCCGGCGGCTGCAAGAGCTACTCCGCCCCGGCGATGAGCGGCGGCAACGTGCAGATGACGGTCAGCGACGACCCGGTCTCCGGGCTGGGGGAGGAGAGCATCGACCTGAAGAACACCCCGCAGGGCCACTACGTCTCCGAGGAGACGGTGATCGCCCGGGTCGGCGACAAGGTGCTGCTGCTCGACGCCAGCGACGCGGCGGGCGCGATGCCCGACCTGAAGACCCTGGCCAACCAGCTGGCCCCCAAGCTGAAGTAGCAGGGCCCGGGACACGTCCAGCGCGCCGCCCGGGGAGGGGCGGCGCGCTGGACCCGTTCCGTACCGCTCGGCAACGGCCTACTTCTTCGGCGCCACCCGCACGGTCTTGGTCGACCGGGTCTCCAGCGTCATCGAGTCCGCCTCGGTGACGTTCTGCCGGATCCGCACCGTGCCCTGCTTGACGTCCTGCACCTCCACCACGCCCTGCAGCAGCTTGAAGGTGCCCTCGTTGCCGCTCTCGTGCGCCAGCCGCACCGCCGCGCCCAGCTTCGCGGTGGCGGTGTCCAGGTCGCCGGCCCGGCGCGCCTCCAGGCCCTCCTGGATCGCGTTGGCCAGCTCGGCCTGCCCGGTGTAGTGCGCCACCTGCGGGCTGATCCGGGTGGAGGAGGCCAGGTCGTCGGTCCACACCGCCTTGACCAGGCCCTGCGCCAGCACCTCGGTGGAGCCGTCGGCCTGCGGCAGCACCAGGCTGATCCGGGCCGCCAGCATCTCGTTGCCCACGCTCGCCGCCGGCACCTCCACGCACACGTGGTAGTCGCGGCTCTCGTCGCCCCAGGAGCCGGTCGGGTAGTCGCCGGCCCGCGGGCCGGCCTCGCTCCGGCGCTCCGTCAGGTCCTCCAGGTCGGGCGCCACCTGCTTGACGAACTTCACCGCGGCGTTGGCCGGGGTCCACACCCGCAGCGCCACGTCCGCGACCTGCTTGCCCATCGCGGTGGTCATCATCGACCGGAAGTCCTCGGCCAGGCCGGAGGGCTCGGCGACGATGTCGGCGGTGCCGAGCATCGCGGAGGCGATCCGGCGCAGCTCCGCCACCTCCCAGTCGGTCCCGACCCCGCGGCAGTCGGCGGTGAAGTGGCCGCTGACCCGCTCCAGGGTGCGCTGCAGGTCCTCCGGCTTCTCGTGCTCGTTGCGGCCATCGGTGAGCAGGATGCCCTGCCGGATGGCGATGTCGGCCCGGCTCAGGAAGAGCGTGTCGGCCAGCGCCAGCCAGGTGCCGATCGCGGTGCCGCCGCCGGCGGTCAGCTTGCGCAGCGACTGCTTGGCGGCCTCCCGGGTGCTGGGCGAGGCGACGGCCAGCTCACCGGCCCCCGGGTAGACCTCGCGGGCCTCGTGGGTGCCGGCCACCACGGCGAAGGCGGCGCCGTCGCGGATGCTGTCGATCGCGACGGCCGTGGCGTCGCGGGCGTTGCGCATCTTGGTCGGCGGGTAGTCCATCGAGCCGGAGCAGTCGACCATGATCACCACGGCGGGCTGCTGGCCCGCACCCGGCCCGGCGTCGGCGCCCAGGCCCAGCGGGCGCCCACCGGTGGTGCCGCCGCCGGTCGCGGTGACGGTGACGATCGCGTTGACCTCGCGGGCGCCCTCGGCGAGGTACTCGTTCTGGAAGATGTCGGCGGTGAACCGGGGCAGGTTGGACTTGGTCAGACTGGCCATGGCCGTTGACTCCTGATGAGTGGTGAGCCGGATGGAAGCGTGGGCGTGAGTGGCCTTAGTGCCGCAGCACTGGCTCAGCCCTGCGGCGGGAAGCTGGGCATCGGCGGAACGGCCGGAGCGGGACCGGCCGGAGCGGGGCCCGCCGGTTCGGGGGCGGCCGGCCCCGGGGGAGCAGGTGGCGCGGGCGGCACGGTGGGCGCGGGCGGCCCGACCGGCGCGCTGCCGGTGCCGAGCCGCACGGTCCGCGCGGTGCCCACCACTGGCAGGTCCAGCACGGTCTCGCTCCACCCGCCCGCCGGATCCGGCTGGACCGGCAGCACCGCCACCGTGATGTTGTCGTGCCCGCCGGCCGCGACCGCGAAGGAGACCAGCGCCCGGGCCGCGTGCAGCGGGTCCTGCCGGGCGTCGGGCCGGACCAGGTCGGCCAGATCGGTGGCGGCCTCGGCGTAGTTCCACAGGCCGTCGGTGCAGATCACCAGCACGCCGGGGACGTGCGGGGTGAAGGCCGCGGTGTGCGGCAGCACCTCCTCGGCGTCCGCGCCCAGCCAGCCGGTGATCGCGTGCGCCCGGGAGTCGGCGTACGCCTCGGCCTCGGCCATCAGGCCGGCCGCGACCATACCGGCCGCCCAGGAGTCGTCCTCGGTCAGCCGGTACGGCTCGGCGTCCTGCCGGTCGTCCGGGATCCAGTAGGCCCGGCTGTCGCCGACCCAGCCCACGGTGACCACCCCGGCGGCGGCCACCGCGCTGACGAAGGTGCAGGCGGGCGCATTGACGGCGGAGCCGGGCGGCGCCTCGTCGGCGCCCAGCGCGGCCACTGCCGCGGCCGCCGTCAGGATCGCCTGACGCATCGCCGGCTCCGGCTCGCTGCCCTGCTCCAGTGCGGTCAGCAGCGCCTCGCCGGCCGCGTCGGCCGCGGTCTGCGAGGCCTCGTCGGGCCGGGCGGCCGAGGAGACGCCGTCGCAGACCACCGCGACCACGGCGGGCGAGCCGTCGGGCAGCGCGGTGGAGGCGATGGTGAAGGAGTCCTCGTTGCGGTGGTGGCGCAGGCCGCGGTCGCTGACCCCGGCCACCCCCTGGACCGCGAGCTCCACGTGGTCGCGCGGGCGCGGCTGGGCCGCGCCGCAGGCCTCGCACCAGCCGTCGGCGGAGACCTGGGCGGCGCCGCAGTGCACGCAGACCGCCCGCTCCACCGCCTCGGCGGGTGCCGGCGCGAAGTCCGCGCCGGGGGCCGTGGAGGCCCCGGGGGCCCCGGACGTCACGGCCTGGGCGGCCGGCGGCGCCGCGAGGTTGGCGCCGCAGTTCTCGCAGAACACGTCCTCGGGGTTGAGCGGTTCGTTGCAGTGGGGGCAGTTCATGCTCACACCCACGTCCGCGGCCGGGTCCGGTTGGCCTTCTCGACGAGCCTGACCCGGTCGGCCGGCTTCTCGGCGAGGCGGGCCAGCACCCGGTAGGAGGACTCCAGCGCGAACCGCAGCTCGCGCTCGGCGCTGCGGTGGCCGAGCACCGTGACGCTGTCGGCCGCGCCGGCCGGGGAGCCCGGGGCACCGGCCAGGGCCCAGCCCAGCGCGGCCTCCAGCACTTCCACCGAGAGTTGCTCGCGGCGCCGGTCCTCCAATCCGAGGGCTGTCAACTGGCCTGAGCCGGCCGTCAGTTCCTCGGCAATCGGCTCCTGGGGGGAGCGCGCGCGCAGCCGGGCCCGGATCGCGGCGATCCGGGCGGCGGTGTAGTGGGTCGA
Organism: Streptomyces tateyamensis; assembly: GCF_003205575.1. Lineage (GTDB taxonomy): Bacteria > Actinomycetota > Actinomycetes > Streptomycetales > Streptomycetaceae > Kitasatospora > Kitasatospora tateyamensis. The sequence goes on along the minus strand of NZ_PYBW01000097.1, from coordinate 116,039 downwards.
GGTCTCCGGCACGGATTCCAGTGCCTGCACCGCGGCCTTCCGGTCGGCCGCGGCCAGGGACACCCGGGCCAGGCCGAAGGCGGCGGAGACGAAGGTGTGGTCGGTGGACCAGACCAGCCGGTAGAACTCGGCCGCGTCCTCACCCTGACCGAGCAGTTCGGCGCAGGCGGCCAGCGCCAGCTTCGGCGCGATCTCGCCCGGGAAGGCGTCGTAGATCGCGTCGAAGGCCTCGGCGGCGGCCTCGGTCAGGGCCCGGACCTGGGACGGCTCGCCGACCGCGCCGGCCTGAGTCAGCCGGGCCAGGCCCTGGTACCAGACCACCCGCCAGTCGCCCGGCTGGTCCACCGCCAGCTGGCTCAGCTGCTGCTCGGCCTCCGCGTGCCGGCCCAGCTCCAGCAGCGCGCGCAGCACCCGCAGCCGGCGCTCCACCGACTCCACCGGTGCGGTCTGCAGTGCGGACAGCGCGTCGGCCGGACGGGTCGTCATCAGTGCGGCCAGGAAGCCCGCGTTGGCGTCGTCCGGATCCACCCGGGGCACCGGCAGGGCGAGCGCGGCGGCCGCCCCGTCCAGGGCGGCCAGCGCGGGCACGCCCAGCACGGCCGGCTGACCGTCCGTCACCAGCTCGGTGTCCACCACCCGCAGCTCGGGGCCGAACAGGGTGGAGACCGCCGGGCGGGGCTGGCCGTCGCCGAGCGCCAGGATCTCCCGCAGCACGCCGGTGAGCTGGTCGGCCATCTCCTCGGCGGAGGCGAAGCGGCGGCGCGGGTCCGGGTCGGTGGCCCGCACCAGCAGCCGGTAGAAGGACTCGTACCGGGCGAAGACCTCGACCTGCTCGGGGCCGGGCAGTTCGTACTGGTGGGCCGCGGTGTTGTAGCCCTGGAAGTCGAAGGTGAGCACGGCCAGGGTGCGGGCCACCGTGTAGAGGTCGGAGGCCGGGGAGGGGCCGTCGGTGGCGATCTCGGGGGCCTGGTAGCCGACGGTGCCGTAGATCGGGCCGTTGTCGTCGAACCGGCGCACCGCGCCCATGTCGATCAGGGTGAGGGTGTCCTCGCTCTGGATGACGTTGTCGATCTTGAAGTCGCAGTACACCAGGCCGCGGCTGTGCAGGTAGCCGAGGGCCGGCAGCACCTCCAGCGCGTAGGCGATGGCCTGCTCCACCGGGAGCGGGTCGCGCTTGCCCGCCGGGTTGCGGCGGTCGTTGGCGATGTCCTTGAGCGACTTGCCGCCGACGTACTCCATGACGATGTAGCCGTCGGTGGAGCCGGTCTTCAGGTCCGGGTGCTCGACGAAGTTGATGATGCCGACGATGTTCGGGTGCTTGACCTCGGCCAGGAACCGGCGCTCGGCGATGGCCACCGCCAGCGCGTCCTCGTCACCGGTGTCCAGCAGGCCCTTGAGCACCACCCAGCGGTCGTTGACCCGGCGGTCCACCGCCAGGTAGATCCAGCCCAGGCCGCCGTGCGCCAGGCAGCCCATCACCTCGTACTGGCCGCCGATCAGGTCGCCGCGCTGCAGCTTGGGGGTGAACGAGTAGGGCTGGCCGCACTGCGAGCAGAAGCCGTCCGGGCGGCCCGGGCGGTCGCCCTTGGTGCGGCCCACCGGGGCGTCGCACTTGGAGCAGAACCGCTTGCGCTCGGCCACCTCGGGGTTGGCCAGCACGGCCGCGGCCGGGTCGGCCCTGGGCACCGGCGGGACCACCACCAGGCCGGCGCCGAGCCGGCTGCGGGTGGCGCTGGGACCGGAGGAGCGGGAGGTGTTGACGGCGATCGAGCCGCGGGTGCCGGTCCGGGTGGACCGGTGCGAGCGGGACCGGCCCGACATCGAACGGGCCGAGCCGGTGCGGCTGGAGCGGATCGAGCCGGAGCGGACCGAGGCGGAGTCCGGTGCCGACCGGGCCGGCGGCACCGCCGGGGTGCTGGCCACGGCCTCCGGGGCCAGGCCGCACTCGTCGCAGAAGCCGTCCGCGTCGATGGTGCCGGAGCAGCCCGGCCGGGTGCACCGGCTGCCGACCGCGGATCCGCCGGCCGGTGCGGCGCTCACGCCCGCGGTGCCGCCCGCGCTCTCCGGCGCCAGGCCGCACTCGTCGCAGAAGCCGTCCGCGTCGATGGTGCCGGAGCAACCCGGCCGTCCACATACCTCGCCCATGGCTCTCAATCCCCCTGTCCGTCGTACCGCCGCGCGTCCTGCGGCCCGGCCGCCGGTCGCAACGCCTGCTGGAACCTGGCCACCGCCGCTGCCGCCGCCCGCAGATCGCACGGGGCGCTCCACAGCAGCCAACGGGCCTTCTCGTAACGCTCGATCACTTCGGGGTCCTCGGCGACCCTGAGCCGGGCGGCCATCGCCTTGTAAGCGTCAAGCCGGCCACGCAGTTCGGCCCGGACCGCGAGCGGGGCGGTCACCTCGGTGAGCGAGGCGCGGGCCCGCTGCAACTCCTGGGCCGCCTGCTCCTCCAGCGAGTCCAGCAGCGGCGCCAGCCGGTGCCAGAGCCCGGTCTGGCGCAGCTCGGCGGCCTGGTGCAGGCCGTCGCGCAGCGCGCCGGAGGGGCCGGGCACGGCCGGCACCTCGGTGGCCGCGATCTTGGCCAGCACCTCGCCGCGGGCCTGCCGGGCCTCGCCGAGGGTGGCGTCCGCGCGGCGCAGCAGGTCGGCGACCTGGTGCAGCCGCTCGTCCGCCTCGTCGCGCAGCCGCAGCAGCTGCTCCAGCTCGACCCGTATGCCGTCCAGTTCGCGCCCGGCCCGGTCGAACCGCTCGGTGTCCACCACGCCGGCCGCCGCGGCCTGGGCGGCCGCCACGCTGGTGGCCGACTCGTAGCCGCGCTGCGAGGGCACCCGGGCCGGGCGCCACAGCGCCAGCGGGTCGGCCACCACCTCGGCCCGCAGCTCGGTCAACTGCCGCTCCAACCGGGCCAGGTCGTCACCGAGCGGGTGGTTGCCGGCCTGCACGCCCACCGAGCCGGCCAGCATGGTCACCCGGCGCAGCTCGGCCAGCAGCAGGTCGATCCGGGCCGGCAGCGCCGACCAGACCGCGTCCGCCGCGCTGACCACCTCCAGCACGGTGGCGTACCAGGTGTTCATCCGGTCCATCAGCTCGGACAGGCTGACCTGTTCCACCAGCCGTGCCGGTCCGGCCAGTTGGCGGGCCGCATCGGGCAGCTGGGCGCCCGAGACGGTGACCGCCCGGCCGCGCAGCAGCTCGCTCAGCTCGGCCAGCTCCGGGGAGCTGGGCCGCACCCGGCGCGAGCGCACCGCGCGGGCCGAGGCCAGTGCCTCGGAGTAGCGGTCGAAGAAGGTCCACAGCAGGGACAGGCCCTGGGACGCGAGCTGCCAGCGCTCCTCGGTCCGGCCCGAGAGCGTGGCGCCCTCCAACAGGCGCCGGCCCGGGTGGTCCTGGAGCGCGAGCAGCGCCGACTCCACGGCCTCGCGCTCGGCGCTCAGCCGGGTCAGCTCGCGGTCCACCTCCTCCCGGCTCAGCACCGGGCCAGCGGATCCGGTCAACGCCACGCCCTTCCCCTCCTGTGTGTTCCCTCTGTCGCGTGCTGCCGCTTGCTACGGCAGGTAGTTGGCAGCCGGCGGCTGCGCGCCCCTGCCGAGGTAGTCCTCCAGCCAGCGGTGGTAGCTGTCCTGCCAGGGGCCGTGCCGGTAGTCCTCCAGGACCGCGTTGACCCTGGCCACCAGGTCCGGCGAGCTCTTGCTGATGGCGACGCCGTAGGGCTCGTTGGTCAGCGAGGGGCCGATCACCTGGACGGTCGGGTCCTGGGCCGCCTGGCCGACCGCGATCGCGTTGTCGGTCAGCGTGGCGTCCACCTGGCCGAGCTGCATCAGCACCAGGCAGTCCAGCGCGTTGCCCACCTTGGTCAGGCTCGCCTGGCCGCGCGGGTTCTTCTCCAGGTAGTCCTGCGCGGTGGAGGAGTCCGCCACGCACACCCGCTTCCCCTTCAACGCATCGTCAACCGTCTTGGCGCCGGCCGCCTTCGGCACCACGACCTGCTGGCCGGCCTGGAAGTACGCGGTGGAGAAGGCGGTGTCGTTGAGGCGCGCACAGGTGATCGTCATGGTACGCGCGATCAGGTCCACGGAACCGCTCTTGATGGCATCGATGCGCTTGGCGGTCGGCACCATCTTGAACTGCACCTTGTTGGGATCGCCGAGCAGCGCCTTGGCGATCGCGTGCACGATGTCGATGTCGAAGCCCTGGAGCTGGCCGGTGGCCGGGTCGCGGAAGCCCCAGCGGTAGCTGTTCTGGTCCACGCCGGCGATCAGCACGCCGCGCTTCTTGATCGCGCTGACGGCCGGTCCGGATTCGTCGGTGCTGGGCCGCAGGCTCTTGGTCGGGTCGCAGCTCGGGGTGTCGGTGAGCGCGGCGGCCCGCACCGCGGGCGGGCGGTCGCCCGCCTGGAGCGGGGCGGCCTGGGCGCTGGTGAGCGCGAGCGGGGTGGCCAGTACGGCGGCCAGTGCGGCGGTGCGGAGGCGGCGCATGCGAGGGCCCCTGGACTTGGTGTTCATCGGTACTCCGCCAGGCGTCGGTTGATCCCGGTCAGCACGCCGGCCGCGGCCAGCAGGGCCAGCACGCCGGCCGCGAAGACCACCGGCACGGTGGCGTCCCGGCCGTCCTGGGCGGCGCTGCGGAACTCGGCCTGCTCGACCTTGACCGCGGCGGCCAGGTCCTGGTCCAGCTTCTGGTACACCGGCTGGGAGCTGTCCGCCCCGGTGCCGACCGTCGCGTCCAGCGCGCCCTGGTAGTCACCGGCGTCGTTCTTGGCGCTGGCCGCGTCGTGCTTCTGGGTCCACACGGTGAACTGCTGGCGGGCCTGGCCGATCGAGTCGGCGGCGGCACCCGGGGCCAGCTGCTGGGCGTGGGCCAGCGCGGTGGCGTCGGCCTTGCTGGAGGTGGTCCACTGGTCGGCGTAGGTGGTGGTGGAGCCGCGGGCGACCAGGTTGAGGTTCTCGGCGGTGCGGGCCTGCAGCGAGTTGGTGCGGGCCACGTCGAGCGCCTGCAGCGGGGTGGCTCCCCGGCTCTTGCTCTGGTCCAGCGAGGAGTTCGCGCTCAGCACCCCGGTGGTCAGCCAGCCCAGCAGCACCAGCACGGCGGCGGTGGCGCCCAGCAGGCCGGAGTTGAAGACCCGGTTGGTGCGGCGGAACAGCATCAGCTGCGCCCAGAACAGAACGGCCAGGGTCAGCAGGCCGAAGGCGTAGGAGAACCACGGGGTGGCCCCGGCGTCCCGGTAGTCGCTGTCCAGCCGGGAGACCTCGGTGTCGGAGAGCTTCTGGGCCTCGGGCAGCAGCTGGGTCTGCATCATGTTCGAGGCGTAGCGCAGGTAGGCGGCGCCCAGCGGCAGGCCCTGCCGGTCGTCGGCCCGGGCGGTCTCCACCAGGCCTGCGTAGACCGGCAGTTGCTGGTTGAGCTGGGAGACCAGGTTCTGCGCCTGGTCGGAGCCGTTGGACTGGGCGGCGGCCTGGGTGAGCAGCTGGGTGGCGTTGGCCAGGTCGTCCTGGTAGCGCTGGCGCACGTCGTGCGGCTCGCCGCCGGCCAGCAGGAAGCCGGCCGCGGCGGTGGTGTCGGCGTCGGCCAGCGAGCGGTAGATCTCGGCCGCGTTCTGGCTCAGCGGCTGACTGTGCGTCACCACCTGGTCGGCGGCCTGGGTGCGGTCGTTGACCTCCCAGCCGGTGAGCGCGCCCAGGGCGAGCACCAGCACGGCCAGGCCGGCCGCGAGCAGGCGCAGGCGGCCGGGCGCGGTGTCGGCGGTGCGGCGCAGGCGGGCCAGCGGGCCGGTGCCGGATGCGGGCGCCTTCGGGGCCCGGGCCGGCGGGGTGTGCGTGAGGGCCGGGTTGGGCGCGTGGGCCGGCGGGTGCTGCGCGAAGGCCGGCGGGTGCGGTGCGGGGACCGCCCCGTACCCCGCTGCCGGACCGAACCCCGGCGCACTCGGCCCGCCCGGCGGCGCCTGCGCCGGCAGGTACGCCGACGGTGCTGCGCTCTGCTGTTCTGGTGTCGCCACCCGCCCCACCCTCCCCTGTAGCCGCCCGGTGCGTGGCGGCCGATGCCTGCAGTATGGCCAACCGGTCCGACGGCCACACGCGGTTTGTGCTGCTCTTGAGCTTGTGCCGGAGCGGTGGAACGCGGCCCGGCGGGCTCAAGACGCGAGGCGTACCCTATGCGGTTCCGAGGGGCGGCGCTGCGGCTGGGGGCCGGTAGGCCGGTGATCGACGGGTGCTCACCCGGTGCTCGGCGGCCGGTCGGCAGACGGTCGGTGGGCGATCTACCGGCGGGCGACGGGTGGCCGGCGCGGCGAGCAGCGCGGCGGGCGGCACCGGGGGCCGGTCCGGTGATCGTCCGCGGTTCGGCGATGATGGCCCGATGCACATCTCCGCAGCCTCCGGCTACCACGGCCCGCCGCCCTGGCAGTGGGCCGACCTGCTGACTTCCTGGACCCTGGAACCGGTGGTCCTCGCGCTCTCGCTGCTGGCCGGCGGGGGCTACCTGCTCGGGGTGCGCCGCCTGGCCCGGGCCGGCACCCGCTGGCAGCCGACCCGCACCGCCGCCTTCCTCGGCGGCCTGGCGCTGTGGCTCTGGCTCACCTGCTCGGGCATCGGGGTGTACGAGCGGATCCTGTTCACCGACCGCGCCGTGCAGGTGGTGCTGCTGCTGATGGTGGTGCCACTGCTGCTGGCGCTGGGCGCGCCGGTCTCGCTGCTGGTCGAGGCCTCGCCGCCGACCCGGCAGGAGCGGATCCTGCGGGTGCTGCGCAGCGGCCCGTCCAAGGTGCTGATGTTCCCGGCGGTCTCCACCGCGCTGCTGATGGCGCCGCCGTGGCTGCTCTACTTCACCCCCTGGTACGAGAAGTCGCTCAGCAGCGGCGCCTGGAACATCGGGCTGCACCTGTCGCTGGTGCTGCTGGGGCTGGCCTACTTCTGGCCGCGGCTGCAACTGGACCCGGTCGGCCACGAGTACCCGCACCTGGTCGGACTCTTCATCACCTTCGCGGAGGTGATCTTCGACGCGGGCCTGGGCATCGTGCTGATCTACGGCGGCCACCTGGTGGCCGAGCACTACTACCTGGCGCTGGACCGCCCCTGGGGTCCGAGCCCGGCCCAGGACCAGACCTGGGGCGGCAACGCGCTCTGGGTGCTGGGCGACCTGGTCGGCCTGCCGTTCGTGGCGGCGCTGGTGCGGCGCATGATCGTGCAGGGGCGCGAGGAGACCGCCCGGGTGGACGCCGAGCTGGACCGGCGCCACCAGGCGGCGGTGGCCGCGACCCCGGCCGGCGGCGAGGTGGAGTCCGAGGAGGGCATGCGGCCCTGGTGGCTGGACGACCCCAACCTGAAGCACCGTTACGGGGGGTAGTGGCGGTGCGCCCTACGATGGGGCCCATGCAGCTGACCGGAACCGTGACCGCCGACCGACCGCTCCTGGTGCTCGCCGTGGCCGAGGAGGCCTGCTACCTCGGCGACGAGTTCCCGGTGCTGCTGACCGGGATGGGCAAGGTGAACGCCGCCGCCGGGCTGGCCGCCGTGCTGGCGGGCGGCCCGAAGCCGTCCGCGGTGGTGAACCTGGGCACGGCCGGGGCGCTGCGGTCCGGGCTGGCCGGGCGCACCCACGAGGTGGGCAGCGTGCTCCAGCACGACCTGGACAGCCGGGTGCTGCGACTGCTGACCGGCCGGGCCGTCGGCGAGCCGCTGGACCTGGGCGGGGACGGCCCGGTGCTGGCCACCGGCGACCTGTTCGTCTCCGACCCGGCGGCCCGCGACCGGCTGGCCGAGCGGGCGCACCTGGTGGACATGGAGGGGTACGCGCTGGCGCTGGTGGCGCACCGGGCCGCGGTGCCGGTGCGGCTGGTCAAGCACGTCAGCGACGAGGCCGGCGAGGGCGCGGACCGGGTCTGGCGGGAGACGGTGGACGACTGCGCGAAGGTGCTCGCGGACTGGGTCCGCGAGCACCTGTGAGACCGGTGGCCGGCGCGGGTCAGGCGCCGCCGGCGGTGACGATCGCGTCGGTGACGAAGCCGGCCATGATGCCCGCCAGGATCATCCAGGTGGTCAGCTCCTTGAGCGCGGCCCGGCGGGCCACCGCGAGCAGCTCGATCACCACGTAGAGGATCGAGCCGGCGGCCAGCGCCAGGAAGGCGATGCTCAGGTAGTCGTTGACCAGGTGCTGGCCGATCAGGGTGCCGGCGAAGGTCGGGCCGCCGCCGATCAGGCCGAGCAGTGCCAGGCTGCCCCAGGACGGGCGGGTGCCCTCGGCGGCCAGCGGGGCCACGATGCCGAAGCCCTCGGTGGCGTTGTGCAGGCCGAAGCCGATGATCAGTAGGACGGCGAGCGAGATCTCGCCCTGGGCCGCCGAGTTGCCGATCGCCAGGCCCTCGGCGAAGTTGTGCAGGCCGATCCCGACCGCGATCATCATCGCCAGGCTCGCCGCGCTCCGCTTGCCCTCCGGGTCGGCGGCCGCCCGGCGGCGGGCGTTCCAGCGGTCGTAGTAGACCAGGCCGACCAGGCCCACCCCGAGGCCCACCGCCAGCACGACGCCGCCGCCCGCCGCGGTGCCCCAGTGCTTGTCCGAGAGCGCCTTGTCGGTCGGCTCCCAGGCGTGCGACAGCACGTCCCAGACCAGGAAGACCAGGATCCCGATGGCGAGCGCGTTCAACCCGGCCCGCAGCTTCGGCGCGGGGTTGCGCAGCCGGCCGATCGGCAGCCCGAGATAGATGGTGAAACCGGCGATGGCCCCGAGCAGGGCGATCTGACCGCTCGACATGAGATGGCTCCGGGGGAGTCGGAATGAGGGTGGTGACGCGGAGACCTTAGGACAGGCAAGGCTCACCTAACAAGCCCTGCTGGGGTCGGGGCCGTACGCCGGGGGTCGACGGTGCACACCGCGGAGACGGTGACGGTCCAGATTCGAGCGCCGGACATGGACCCCCAAATAATCGTTTGACGGTAGTCGCCGGCCCGGCGAAGCTGGCGCCATGCCACCCCAGGAACCCACCGAGGAGCTGCGGGCCCTCGCGCACCCGTTGCGGCTGCGGCTGCTCTCCCTGCTCACCAACCAGCCGATGAGTGCCGCCGAGGCGGCCCGGGAGCTGGGGGAGAGCCAGGCCAACCTCAGCTACCACCTGCGCCGGCTGCACGCGGCGGGGCTGCTGGAGCTCGTCGAGGAGGTGTCGGTGCGCGGCGGGCAGGCCAAGCGGTACCGGCACGACCCGCAGAGCGGCAGCAAGGTCGCGCCCAGCACGGTCGAGGAGCACCAGCTGATGGTCTCCGCGCTGGCCGCCGAGCTGCGCCGGCGCACCGCGCAGCGGGCGCTCGCGGCGCGGAGCGCCACCACCGACGCCGAGCTCTGGGTGGACCCGGCCGTCTGGGCCGAAGCCCTGGCGCGGGCCGGCGAGTTGGGTGTGCTGCTGCACGACGCGGCGCAGCGCCCGCACGCGCCGGGCGCGGTGCGGGTGTCGGCCACCATGGTCCTGTTCCAGCTGCACGAGGAGACGGCGAAGTGACCACCCCGCTGCGGCACCGGCCGTTCCGCAACCTGGCCGCGGGCCGGGCGAGCGCGGTGCTGGCCAACGCGATGGCGCCGGTGGCGCTCTCCTTCGCGGTGCTGGACCTGACCGGTTCGGTGACCGACCTCGGCCTGGTGGTGGGGGTGCGCTCGCTGGCCAACGTGGTCGCGCTGCTGTTCGGCGGGGTGCTGGCCGACCGGGTGCCGCGGGCCCTGGTGCTGCAGGGCACCGCCTTCGGCTCGGCCGTGGTCCAGGGGCTGTTGGCGCTGAGCGTGCTGACCCACTTCGCCTCGATCCCGCTGCTGCTCGCGCTCAGCGTGGCCAACGGCCTGCTGGCCGCGCTCTCGCTGCCGGCCGCCGCCGCGCTGCTGCCGCAGACGGTGCCCGCCGAGGAGCTGCGGACGGCCAACGCGGTGTCCCGGATCGGCGCCAACCTCGGTCTGATCGCCGGCAGTTCGCTGGGCGGCCTGCTGGCCGCGGCGCTCGGGCCCGGCTGGGCGCTGGCGGCGGACGCGCTCGCGCTGCTGGTGGCGGCCGGCTGCTACCTGGGGGTCCGGTTGCCCGAGGAGCCGGCCAAGGCGCCCACCAACACCGGACCACTGACGGAACTGCGCGACGGCTGGAGGGAGTTCGCCTCCCGTACCTGGGTCTGGGTGGTGGTGCTGCAGTTCATGGTGGTGAACGCGGCCGACTCCGGTGCGCTCTCGGTGCTCGGGCCCGGGATCGCCAACGCGACCATCGGGCGCGGCGCCTGGGGCGTGGTGCTGGCCGCGCAGATGGTCGGCGCGGTGCTGGCCGGCCTGCTGGTGGCCCGGCTGCGGATCCGGCGGGCACTGCTGGTGGGGGTGGCCGCGGTGCTGGCCTCGGCGCTGCCGGTGGTGGCGCTGGCGCAGCAGGCCGGGGTGGTGGTGCTGGCGGCCGGCACCATGCTGACCGGGTTCGCGGTGGAGTTCTTCGCGGTGGCCTGGGACCTGTCGCTGCAGCAGAACGTGCCCGCCGACCGGCTGGCCCGGGTGTACTCCTTCGACGCGCTGGGCTCGTTCCTGGCGCTCCCGCTGGGGGAGATGGCGATCGGCCCGGTGGCGCACCGGTTCGGCAACCACACCACCCTGCTCGCGGCGGCGGCGCTGATCCTGCTGGCCACCGGCGCGGCGCTGACCTGCCGTTCGGTGCGCACCCTGACGGTGCGCGAGGAGACGGCGGTACCCCTCGGTGCCACCGTGGCCGAAGCCGCCTGACGATCAGTCAGGCCGCCATCTCCACCGTGCCGTACGCCGCCCGCAGCCGCCGCTGCGCGTCCGCCCCCGCGCCCAGGCGGTCCAGCCCCAGCAGCGCGGCCCCCAGCACCGGCGGTGCGGTGACGATCCGCGGCTCCGCCAGCGGGGCCGCCTCGCGCAGCCGTGCGTACAGGTTGTCCAGCAGCAGCGGGTGACGGGCCGCCAGCACCCCGCCGCCGAGCACCAGCGGCGTCGGCTGGTCCAGCCGGTCCAGCCGGGCCAGCGCGACCCGGGCCATCGCGACCACCTCCCCGGCCTGGCGGTCGATCAGCGACAGGGCGACCGGGTCCCCGGCCTCGGCGCAGGCGAAGACCAGCGGGGTCAGCTCGTGCAGCCGCTCGGCGGCCAGCCGGCCCAGGTGGACGGCCTCCGCCACCGCGAGGGCGCCGGACAGGCGGAAGTGCGCGCCGATCGCCCGGGAGAGCGCGGTCGGCTCGCCCCGTCCGTCCTCGGCCCGGGCGGCGAACCACATCGCCTCCCGGGCCAGCCCCCCGCCGCCGCCCCAGTCGCCGGTCAGCCGCCCCAGCGCGGCGAACCGGGCGGTGCGCCCGTCGGGCAGCAGGCCGGCGCAGTTGATCCCGGCACCGCAGACCACCGCCACCCCCAGCGGCGCGTCGGTGCCGGCCCGCAGCAGCCCGAAGGTGTCGTTGGCCACCGCGACCGAGCTGCTCCAGCCGTGCCGGGCCAGCGCCGCGGCCAGCGCCTCCTCCTCCACCGGCAGGTCGGCGTTGGCCAGGCAGGCGTGCAGGTGGTCGACCAGCGGGCGACCGCGCACCGCGAGCCCGTCTCCCGCGAGCCCGTCCCCCGCGAGCCCGTCTCCCGCGAGCCCGTCTCCCGCGAGCCCGTCTCCCGCGAACCCCTCCGTGGCGAGCCCGGCCTGCGCGGCGGCCGCCCGCACCAGCGGGGCCAGCGCCGCGACCGCGGCCTCGGGTCCGTGCACCTGGGGCGCGAAGCCGCCGCCGCGGGCGGTGCCGAGGAGGGTGCCGTCGGCGGCCACCAGGGCGACGTCGGTCTTGCTGTTGCCCGCGTCGACGGCGAGCACGCCGGCCAGGTGCGGCGGGTGGAGGTTCATGGGATCCCCGGGTAGGTGCGTACCCCGGCCGGGACGGCGGGGGCACCCGGTCCGAGCGGCGGCTCGGACCGGGACGGACAGGCGCGGCTCAGGCCCAGGCCAGGTACTGCCGGTTGTGGGCCAGCAGCCGGTCGGTCAGCTGCTCGGCCAGGTCGAGCTGCCCGACCAGCGGGTGGGCCAGCAGGGCGGAAAAGACCCGCTCCCGCCCGCCCTTGAGCGCGGCCTCGAGCGCCAGCTGCTCGTAGCCGGTGACGTGCGCGATCAGGCCCGCGTACAGCGGCTCGACCGGGCGCTGCGGCAGCGGGCGGACCCCGGCGGCGTCCACCACGGCCGGCACCTCGATCACCGCGTCGTCCGGCAGGAACGGCAGCATCCCGTCGTTGCGGGTGTTGACCACCTGCACGTCCGAGCCGCCACCGGTGCCCAGCAGTGCCGCGATCAGCTGCACGGCCGCCTCCGAGTAGAAGGCGCCGCCGCGCTTGCCCAGCAGCTCGGGCTTGGTGTCCAGGGCCGGGTCCGCGTACAGGGTGAGCAGCTCCTGCTCGATCGCGGCGACCTGGGCGGCCCGCGAACCCTGCTCGCGCAGCTCGGCGACCACGGTGTCGTGCTGGTAGAAGTAGCGCAGGTAGTAGGAGGGCACCACGCCGAGCTGCTGGATCACCGGCAGCGGCAGGTGCAGGTCCTCGGCGATCTCCTTGCCGAAGCCGGCCAGCAGCTCCGGCAGCACCTCGCGGCCGCCCGCCGCCCCGGGGGCGTCCAACAGGGTGACCCCGCGCTCCCAGGTCAGGTGGTTGAGGCCGACGTGGTCCAGCCGGACCAGCTCCGGCGCCACGCCCAGGTGCGCGGCGAACTTGCGCTGGAAGCCGATGGCCACGTTGCACAGGCCCACCGCCTTGTGCCCGGCGGTCTGCAGGGCCCGGGTGACGATGCCGACCGGGTTGGTGAAGTCGACGATCCAGGCGTCGGGGTTGGCCCGGCGGACCCGCTCGGCGATGTCCAGCACCACCGGCACGGTGCGCAGCGCCTTGGCCAACCCGCCCGCGCCGGTGGTCTCCTGACCCACGCAGCCGCACTCCAGCGGCCAGGTCTCGTCCTGGTTGCGGGCCGCCTGCCCGCCGACCCGCAGCTGCAGCAGCACCGCGTCGGCGCCGGCCACCGCCGCGTCCAGGTCGGTGCTGGTGGTCACGGTGCCCGGGTGGCCCTGCTTGGCGAAGATCCGCCGGGCCAGGGCGCCGATCAGCTCCAGCCGCTCGGCGGCCGGATCGATCAGCACCAGCTCGCCGATCGGCAGGCTGTCCCGCAACCGGGCGAAACCGTCGACGAGTTCGGGCGTGTAGGTGGAACCGCCGCCGACGATGGCGAGTTTGAGAGACATCAGCCCTTGACCCCTGTGAGTGTCACGCCTTCGATGAAGGCCTTTTGCGCGAAGAAGAAGAGGAGGATGACCGGCGCCATGACCAGCAGGGTGGCCGCCATCTCCAGGTTCCAGTTGGTGTGGTGGGCGCCCTTGAAGGACTCCAGGCCGTAGGAGAGGGTCCAGGCGCCCTCGTTCTCGCTGGCGTAGATCTGCGGCCCGAAGTAGTCGTTCCAGCAGTAGAAGAACTGGAACAGCGCGACCGCCAGCACGGCCGGCTTGGCCATCGGCAGGACCACTCGCAGCAGGGTGCGCAGTTCGCCGCAGCCGTCGACCCTGGCGGCCTCCAGGTACTCCCTGGGGATGGTCAGCAGGAACTGCCGCAGCAGGAAGATGGTGAAGGCGTCACCGCAGGCCATCGGGATGATCAGCGGCCAGAGCGTGCCGCTCAGGTGCAGCTGCTTGGCCCAGAACAGGTACATCGGGATGATCGTCACCTGCGGCGGCAGCATCATCATCGCCACCACCGCCATCAGCGCCAGGTTGCGGCCGCGGAAGTCGAACCGGGCCAGCGCGTAGGCGACCGGCAGGCTGGAGACCACGGTCAGCAGGGTGCCCAGGCCGGCGTAGACCAGGGTGTTGCGCCACCAGGTGAGGAACCCGGGGGTCTGGAAGACCTTGGCGTAGTTGGACCACTGCCAGTGCTGCGGCCACCAGTCCGCGGTGAGGGCCTGACGGTCCGTCATCACCGAGGTGAGGAAGACGAAGGCGAACGGCAGCAGGAAGAAGAGTGCGGCGGCCACCGCGGTGGCGTGCACGGCGATCCAGTGCAGGGCGGCGCGGCGGCGGGCCGCGGCGAAGCCGGTGGTCCTGGCCGGGCGGGTCCCGAGGGCGATAGCGGTCATGGTTGTCTCTCAGTCCTCGCTCGACAGGAACCCGGCCCGGCGGCGCAGCAGCAGGCTGGTGAAGGCCATCGAGAGGGCGAACAGGATCAGCGCCACCACGCAGGCCGAGCCGGTGTCGAAGCGCTGGAAGCCGAGGTTGTAGACCATCTGCGGCAGGGTCCAGGTGGAGCCGTGCGGGTAGCCGGGTTCGAACTGCTGGCCGGAGCCGCCGATCACGCCGCTGGCCACCTTCCCGGCCACGATCGCCTGGGTGTAGTACTGCATGGTCTGGATCACCCCGGTGACGACGGCGAACATCACGATCGGCGAGATGTTCGGCAGGGTCACGTAGCGGAACTTGTGCCAGGCGGTGGCACCGTCCAGCTCGGCCGCCTCGTACTGCTCGCGCGGCACGTCCAGCAGCGCCGCCATGAAGATCACCATCAGGTCGCCGATGCCCCAGACGGCCAGCAGGCTCAGGGCCGGCTTCGACCAGTCGGGGTCGGTGAACCAGCCCGGCTGCGGCAGGCCGAGCGCGCCGAGGAAGTGGTTGACCGGCCCGGTGCCCGGGTTGAGCAGGAAGGCGAAGGCGGTGGTGGCCGCCACCGGCGGGGCCAGGTACGGCAGGTAGAAGGCGGTGCGGAAGAAGCCGGCACCGGTCTTCACCTTGGTGATCAGGATCCCGATGCCGAGTCCGAAGACCACCCGCAGGCTCACCATCACCAGCACCAGCCAGAGCGTGTTGCGCAACCCCTGCCAGAAGAACGGGTAGTGCTCGAAGACGTAGGTCCAGTTCTTCAGCCCGGTGAACACCGGGGCGCTGAAGCCGTCGTACTTCATGAAGGAGAAGTACACGGTGGAGACCAGCGGGTAGGCGAAGAAGACCGCGAAGCCGACCAGCCACGGGGAGAGGAAGGCGAAGGTGCGCAGGCCCGCCCGCCGGCGCTTGCGACGCAGCGCCGGCGGGGTGGCGAACTTGGTGGCCGCGGTGGTCACTTGGCCTGGTCCACGGCGGCGTCGATCTCCTTGTCGGTGGCGCTCAGGCCGGCCTTGAGGTCGTTCTGCTTGCCGGCCTCCACGTCGTAGGCGAGGTTCTGCAGGCTCACCTGGTAGGCGCCGCCGTTGATGCTGGCCGGGGTGGTGGAGCTGTGCGGGTTCCTGGCGATGTCCAGGAACACCTTGAAGTTCGGGTCGCTGTCCAGCTTCGGCGAGCTGAGCGCGGCGAGGGTGCTGGGCACGTTGTGGATCGCGTTGGCGAAGCTCACCACCGCGTCGGTGTCGGTGGTCAGGTACTTCACCAGCTCCCAGGCGGCGGCCTGCTTCTGGCTGCTGCGGGCGATGCCGACGATGGTGCCGGTCTGGTAGCCCCGGCCGTAGCTGTCGGCCTGCGCGTCCGGCACCGGGAACGGGGCGGTGGCCCAGTCGATGTCCGGCTTGTCGGCCTGCAGCGAGGCGGTGCGCCACTCGCCGTCCAGTGCCATCGCCACCTGGCCGGTCTCGAACGGGTTCTTGGCGCTGAACTCGTCGCCGAAGGAGGTGCGGAACTTCTCCAGCTTGTCGAAGCCGCCCAGTTTGCCGATCAGGTTCTTCTGCCAGGTCAGCATGGAGGTCACGGTCGGGTCGCCGGCCAGGTTCGACTTGCCGTCGGAGCCGAAGTACTCGGTGCCCCACTGGCCCAGGTAGTGCGCGGGAGCGGTCTCGTAGCCGTGGTAGTTCGGCATGAAGCCGAGCTGCTGGTAGCCGTCCGCGTTGGCCACGGTCAGCTTGACCGCGTCGGCGTCGAACTCGCTGAGCGTCTTGGGCGGGGCGGTGATGCCGGCCGCGGCGAAGGCCTTCTTGTTGTAGTACAGGCCGAAGGCGTCGGCGAGCAGCGGGAGCGAGCACTGGTCGCCCTGGAACTGGGTGTACTTGAGCATCGGGGCCGGGAAGGTGGCGGCCGGGTCGATCTTGTCCTTCTTCAGCAGCGGGCCGAGGTCGACCCACGCCTTGGAGTTGCAGAACTTGCCGACGTTGTCGGTGGTGAACGAGGAGACCACGTCCGGCGCGTCCGGGCCGCCGGCCCGCAGTGCCTGGTCGATCTTGTCGTCGGTGATGTTGGCGACCACCTTGACGTGGATGTTCGGGTGCGCCTTCTCGAAGTTGGCGATGTTGTCGTTGATCGCCTTGGTCTCGTTGTCCTGGCTCCAGCCGTGCCAGAAGGTGATCGTCACGTCCTTGCCGGACGCCGAGGCGTCGTTGCCGGAGCCGGAGTTCGAACCGGTGCAGGCACCGGCGAGGAGTGCGGTGGCCGCGGCCAGGGCGACGGCTGCGACCGGGCGGTGGCCGAGGGATCTGCGGTGAACGGACACGGGAACTCCTGAGGGTACGGGGGCAGGCGTCATCGCCCGACGGCCCGGCGGGGGTTGGGGGAGGAGGAGCGGGTGGTGCCGTGAGTACGGGTGGTGCCGTGGGTGCGGGCATGGCAGGCATGGCGGGGAGTCGACGGCGGGTCAGGCGGTGGTGAAGGCCCTCTCCCGTGCGTCGGTCAGGGCTCGTTGCAGGGCGCCGTGCAGCACCGGCGAGCCCTGGACGGTGGAACTGCGCACCTTGGGCCGCGGTACGGCCAGTCCGGTCAGCTCCTCCCGGACCAGCTCGCGCAGCCGCTCGCCGCCGGCGGTGGGAATCCCGCCGGAGAGCACGACGAGCTCGGGGTCGACCACGGCGACGATCGCGGCCAGCCCGGTGGCCAGCCGGTTGGCCAGCACCTGGAGGAACTCCTCGCCCGCACCCGGGGTCCCGAGCGCGCGGGCGATCGCCGCCTCGGCCGACTTGGCGGTCAGCCGGTACTGCTTGGCCAGGGCCAGCACGGCGTTGGCGCCGGCCAGCTCCTGGAACCCGCCGGAGTTCTCCCGGCGGACGTTGCGCACCAGCGGCGCGCCCGGGAGCGGCATGTAGCCGACCTCCCCGGCGCCGCCGGTGAATCCTCGGTGCAGCCGGCCGCCGATCACGATCGCGGCGCCGATCCCGTCCTCGGCCCAGAGCAGCACGAAGTCCTGACTGCCGCGGGCCGAGCCGAGCGCCTGCTCGGCGACCGCGGCCAGGTTGACGTCGTTCTCGATCGCCACCGGGGCGCCGAGTGCGGCGGCCAGCTCGCCGGTCAGGTCCGGGGTGTGCCAGCCGGGCAGGTGGGCGGCGTAGCGCAGCTTGCCCGTCTGCGGGTCCAGCGCGCCCGGGGTGCCGATCACCACCTCGCTCAGGCTGCCCCAGGGCAGTTCGGCCCGGCGCAGCACCTCGGCCAGCCCGTCGGCCACCCGCGCCACGGTGCCCGAGGCCTGCCGGCCGGGGGTGGCCAGGGTGTACTCGGCGCGGGTGCGGCCGGTCAGGTCGGCCACCGCGAAACGGATCTGACTGGGCGTCACATCCAGGCCGGCGACGTAGCCGGCGTCCGGGTTCACCTCGTACAGCTGGGCGTTGGGTCCTGGGCCGCCGGCCGTGGTGCCGACCGGGACCACCAGGCCGACCGCCTCCAGGCGGGCCAGCAGCTGGGAGGCGGTGGGCTTGGACAGGCCGGTGAGGGCGCCGATCCGGGTGCGGGAGAGCGGGCCGTGCTCCAACAGCAGGTCGAGCGCGGCGCGGTCGTTGATGGCGCGCAGGCGGCTGGGGGTGCCGGGGCGGGGGGCGGCCGTGGGGCGGGTGGAGTCGTTCACGGGGTCGATCCTCCTCCGTCGCTCGCCGGGACCGCCAGCTCCGTCCATTGCGGGCTGACGACTGGAAACTTTACTAACAATCTATGGAGTGTCAATGGATACGACGAAGCCCCGCACTCCCGGATCGGTGGGGTGCGGGGCTTCGCGGCGGCGGACCTGACGGTTGCGCGGCGCTGCGGCGGCCGGACGGCGCGGCCGGAGCGCGGCGCGTGGGCGGGCGGCGCGGTGGGCGGGCGGCGCCGTCAGGGGAGCTTGCCGAAGGCGGCCTGCTCCTCCGGCGACGGCGGCGGTATCGGCCTGGAGGCCAGCGAGCGGGCCGAGGTCGGGTCGGCCAGCGAGGAGGGCGCCTGCGCCTCCGCCAGGGTCGGCTTGGGCACGGCCGCCGAAGTGTCCTCCTTCAGCTTGACCCCGGCCCGGTCGAAGGCCTGCTTGAGCCGCAGCCGCAGCTCCCGGCCGACCGTGGCGCTCCGGCCCGGCATGGTCCGGGCCTCGACCCGCAGCACCACGGTCTCGGCGGAGACCGACTCCACCCCGAGCACCTCGCCCGGCGCCCAGAGCAGCTCGTCCCAGGGCGTCTCCTTGGCCATCGCCTCGATGGCGTCGGTGACCAGCTCGCGGACCAGCTCCAGGTCCTCGCGGTAGCCCACCTGCAGGTCCACGGTCGCGGTGGACCAGCCCTGGCTCATGTTGGCGATCCGCTTCACCTCGCCGTTGCGGATGTACCAGATCTCGCCGCCGGCCCCGCGCAGCTTGGTCACCCGCAGGCCCACCTCCAGCACGGTGCCGGCGGCCACGCCCGTGTCGATCTCGTCCCCGACGCCGTACTGGTCCTCCATGATCATGAAGACCCCGGACAGGAAGTCGGTCACCAGGTTGCGGGCGCCGAAACCGAGCGCCACGCCCGCCACCCCGGCGCTGGCCAGCAGCGGGGCCAGGTCCACCCCGATCCCGGCGAGCACCATCAGCGCGGCGGTGCCCAGGATCGAGAACGAGGCGACGCTGCGCAGCACCGAGCCGATCGCGGCCGAGCGCTGGGCTCGTCGCTCGTTGTTCACCAGCAGGCCACCGAGCCTGCTGCTGGTCTCGTGGTCGTTCTGCTCGGCCCGGGCCGCCATCCGGTGGATGAACTGGTCGATCAGCTTGCGCACCACGGCCCGCAGCACCAGCGCCAGCACCACGATCAGCACCGCCCGCAAGGTGCCCTCCACCCAGCTCTGCCAATGGGTGTCGAGCCACCCGGCCGCTTGGCGGGTGCTGCTGGTCACGTCGGTCACGGGCGGTCCTCCTGCGGTGCTTGCACGTCCGGCCTCAGCCTAGTGCCGCGCCAGGCAGCCTTTGCCCCGGGCGAAGGCTGCCCGACGCGGCGATATCAGCGTTCGAGTGCGTCGAGTCGCAGGTGTGGGCATAGAGATCAGTACGACCGGGTGGCGGCCGAACCCTCTTCGGCCTGTTACCCGGTAGTGGTGGCGCCGTACAAAGCCGTAAGGCGACACTGGGGGTGATCGTGCAGCGATGCGCGGTCATCCGCTCGTCCCGGCGCAAGCCACGCGCCGCAGGCGTCCAAGGAGGCATCCGTGCCGCATGTCCTGGTCCTCAACGCGTCGTACGAGCCACTCGGCGTCGTATCGATGCGCCGCGCCCTCATCCTGGTCCTCAACCACAAGGCAGTCAGCCTCGAGGATTCGGGTGTCACTCTGCACAGCGCCACCAGCGCCGTTACGGCGCCCTCCGTGGTCCGGCTGACCCGGTTCGTCCGGGTGCCGTTCTGCGGGCCAGTACCGCTCACCCGCCGCGCTCTGTTCGCCCGTGACCACGGGCGGTGCGTGTATTGCGGGGCCGCCGCGACCAGCGTCGACCACGTGATCCCGCGCAGTCGAGGCGGTCAGCACCGCTGGGACAACGTGGTGGCGGCCTGCCGCCGCTGCAACCACATGAAGGCCGACCGCCACCTCACCGAGCTCGGGTGGCGGATGAAGCGACCTCCGGCCCCGCCCAGCGGACTGGCCTGGCGCATCATCGGAACCGGGATCAAGGACCCGCGCTGGCGGCCCTACCTGGAGCCGTACGGCGGCACGGACCAGTTCCGTGACTTCGAGCACTACGACCATACCGAGCACCCCCCGACCCGCATCCACCGCGGCGAGCCCGAAGCGCTCACCGCCTGACCCACCCCGGGCCGCACCAGCACCGCGGCAGCCCCATGGGCCGGCCCCGCCCCTCGTGTGAGGGGGTGGAGCCGGCCCGCCGCGTTCGGGGAGGGGTCAGATCTTCAGTACGGCGACGTGCGGGGGCAGCAACCCCGGGAGTCGTAGGCCTCGACCAGGGCCGCGCCTACGGTCGAACGTATGGCAACGAAGAGGATCACCGTCACCATCCCGGAGGATCTCCTGGAGGGGGTGCCGGACAATCGCCCTTTCCGGTGACCCCGGTGCCCCTGCCACCGGTGCTTCGCCCGCTCGGGCGGCGTGCCGGGAGGGGTGGTGGGCTGGTGCGCCGGGTAGGACTGGAGCCCGACTGTTCGCCGTTGCCAGGAGGTCGCGTTGGCCGCGTATCTGGACCGTTCCGAGGAGCACCGTGACGAGTCATCAGCTCCGGGCCCCGCGCCCGACGAGCCAGGGGAGGACGCACCGTCAGCGGCGCTGGCCGCACTGGCGCACGCGCACGGAGTGGACAGCAGCTACGACGCCGGTGACGGGGACTTCGTCCAGGTGGGCGCCGCCACGCTGATCGCGGTGCTGGCCGCGCTCGGGGTGGACGCGAGCTCGCCGGAGGCCGTCGAGCGGGAGCTGCGCCTGCACCGGGAGGCGGCCGCGGAGCGCCTGCTGCCGCGCTGCCTGGTGGCCCGGGCCGGGCGCCGCACCGCGCTGGACGCCCCGGCCGCCGCCCGCCTGAGCATCGAGCTGGAGGACGGCGGCGACTGGCAGCTGCCCTCCGGCCGCTCGCACTGGCTGCCGGCCGACCTGCCGCTGGGCCGGCACACCCTGCACCTGCGGCTGGCCGACCGCACCGAGTCGGCCACCCTGATCGTCACCCCGGACCGGTTGGCCCCGCTGCCCGGCCGCGGCTGGGGCTTCCTGGCCCAGCTGTACTCGGTGCTCTCCGAGCGCTCCTGGGGGATGGGCGACCTGGGCGACCTGGCGGAGCTGGCCCAGTGGTCGGCCGGCGCGCTGGGCGCCGACTTCCTGCAGATCAACCCGCTGCACGCGGGGCTGCCCGGCGCCCCCTCCGACCCGTCCCCGTACCGCCCCTCCAGCCGCCGGTTCGCCGACCCGGTGCACCTGCGGATCGAGGCGCTGCCCGAGTACGCCTACGCGTCCGCCGCCGACCGCGCCGCCCTGGACGAACTGGCCCAGCGCGCCGGGCGGTTGCGCGCCGAGGTGCTGGAGCACGACGGGCTGGTCGACCGGGATGCGGTCTGGGCGGTCAAGCAGGAGGCGCTGCGGGTGCTGCACACCGTGCCGCGCGGCCCGGGCCGGGAGGCGGCCTACCAGGCCTTCGTCCGGCGCGAGGGCGACTGGCTGGAGCAGTACGCCGGCTGGACGGCGCTGGCCGAGCAGCACGGCAGCGACTGGCACGCCTGGCCCAAGGGCCTGCGCCACCCGGGCTCCCCGCAGGTGGCCGCCGCCCGGGCCGAACTGGCCGAGCAGATCGAGTTCCACCGCTGGCTCGCCTGGCTGGTCGACGAGCAGCTGAGCGGTGCCCAACTGGCCGCCGAGCGGGCCGGTATGGCGGTCGGTCTGATCCACGACCTGGCGATCGGCTGCCACCCGCACGGCGCCGACTCCTGGGCGTTGCAGGACCACCTGGCCGGCGACATCTCGGTGGGCGCGCCGCCGGACGCCTTCAACCCGCACGGCCAGGACTGGGGCCTGCCTCCGTGGCGCCCGGACGCGCTGGCCGCGGCCGGCTACGCGCCGTTCGCCGAACTGCTGCGGGCCGCCGCCCGGCATGCGGGGGCGATCCGGATCGACCATGTGATGGGCCTGTTCCGGCTCTGGTGGGTGCCCGCCGGCCACCCGCCCACCCAGGGCGCCTACGTGCGCTACGACGCCGAGGCGATGCTCGGCGTGCTGGCGCTGGAGGCGCACCGGGCCGGCACCGCGGTGATCGGCGAGGACCTGGGCACCGTGGAGCCCGGGGTGCGCGAGGAGCTGACGGCCCGTGGGGTGCTGGGCACCTCGGTGCTCTGGTTCGAGCGGGACTGGACCGGCAAGGAGGGCGCCAAGGGGGCGCCGCTGGCCCCCGAGCGGTGGCGGCCCGGCTGCCTGGCCACCCTCACCACCCATGACCTGCCCAGCACCGCGGCGCGCCTGGGCGGGGACCACGTGGAGCTGCGGCACCGGCTGGGGCTGCTGGCCCACCCGCTGGCCGAGGAGCAGGAGGCGGCCGCCGCCGAACTGGCGGACTGGCGCGCCGAGCTGACCAGGCGGGGGCTGCTGGAGCCCGGCGCCGCCGTGGACCAGCAGGCGCTCTACCGTTTCCTGCTGGCCACCCCCGCCGAACTGGTCGGGGTCTGGCTGCCGGACACGGTGGGCGACCCGCGCCCGCAGAACCTGCCGGGCACCTGGGACCAGTACCCCAACTGGCGGCTGCCGGTCGCCGACCGGGCCGGCACCCCGGTCACCCTGGAGCGGCTGGCCACCGAGCCCGGTGCGCTGGCGTTGCACGAACTGCTCGGCGAGGGGCTGGCCCGGGCGTCCGGGCGCGGGCGCCACGGAAGGCCGACCCCGCCGCGCGAGGGCCGGTAAGGGGCCGGTACCTTGGGAATCGTGGACAAGAGGAACGCTTTGCGCGCTGGTGCGGTCTCCGCAGCGGCCACGCTGATGATGCTGATGACGTCGCCCGCCTTCGCGCTGACCCGCGACGACGGTGACGACCCGGGCAAGGGCCTGACCGTCGCGCAGACCCTCGGCCTGTACGTCGCCGCCCCGTTGGTCGCCTTCGCGGTGATCGCCGGCCTGGTCATGGTCGCCGGCGGCAACAAGAAGAAGTAGCCCCCGGGCTTCGCGCCCGCCCGGCGCTGCCCCCGTCCCGCGAGAACCGGGGACGGGGGCAGCGCCGTGCGGGCCACCGTGCCCTCGGAGTCCGACCGTGCCTCAGACCCCGGCCGCGCCCAGGAGTGAGCCCGCCGCGTAGGTGACGGCCATCGCCAGTCCGCCGCCGAGCAGGTTGCGCAGGATCGAGGGGCGCACCGGGGAGTCGCCGAGCCGGGCGCCCGCCCAGCCGGTGAGCGCCAGCGCGCAGAGCACCGCCACCACGGTGACCGGTACCCGCAGGTCGGCCGGCGGCAGCACGATGGCCAGCAGCGGCAGCAGCGCACCGACGGTGAAGGCGACGAAGCTGGCCCAGGCGGCATGCCACGGGTTGACGATCTGCGCCGGGTCGATGCCCAGCTCGACCTGGGCGTGCGCGGCGAGCGCGTCCCGGGCGGTGAGCTGCTCGGCCACCTCGCGGGCCACCGCCGTGGTCAGGCCGCGCGCGGCGAGCAGGTCGGTCAGCTCGTCCAGTTCGGCCTCCGGCTGCTCGGCCAGCTCGCGCCGCTCCTGGGCCAGCGCGGCCCGCTCGGAGTCGCGCTGGGTGCTGACCGAGACGTACTCCCCGGAGGCCATCGACAGTGCTCCCGCCAGCAGGCCCGCCAGGCCCGAGGCGAGCAGCGCGGTGGCGTCCGAGGTGGCGCCGGCCACGCCGACCACCAGGCCGGCCGTGGAGACCACCCCGTCGTTGGCGCCGAGCACCCCGGCCCGCAGCCAGTTCAGCCGACCGCTCAGCCCGCTGCCCTGGTCCGCGGTGTGTACCTCGCTCTCGTCCATCAGGCCAGTCTCACCCGGCGGCTAACCCTGCGCCAAATGACGGGCCAGTCCCGGGGTGCCCAGTCGGCGGCCGTCGGGCAGGACCACCAGGGCCTCGTGGCCGGCCAGTGCGGTGACCCAGTCCAGCGCGCGGTGCGGGCCCATGGCGAAGGCCGCGGTGGCGTACGCGTCGGTCAGTGCCAGCCGCGGGCCGACCACGGTGACGGACAGCGCCCCGCCGGCCGGCCGCCCCGCGACCGGGTCCACGATGTGCGCCCCCCGCTCGGCCGTCCCCGAGGTGGCCACCGCGAACGCGCCCGACCCCGCCAGCACCGCAGCCAGCGCCTGCGGCCGCGCGGGGTCGGCCACCCCCACCCGCCACGGCTGCCCGTCCGGCCCGGTGCCCCGGGCCTGCACGTCGCCGCCGCCGGTCACCGTGTGGTCCGGGCAGCCCGCCGCGGTCAGCAGGTCGCTGGCCCGTTCCACCGCCCAGCCCTTGACCCAGCCGGACAGGTCCAGCCGGCCGCCCGGCCGCTCGGTGAAGAACCCGCCGCTGCGCGCCCGCACCGCCGCGCAGTGCGCCAGCGCCTCGGCGACCAGCGGGTCGCACTGGTCCACCGTCAGCTCGCCGCGCCCCAGCCGGCTCAACTGGCTCTGCGGGCGGTAGGTGGAGAACAGCCCGTCCAGCCGGTGCAGCTCGGCCACCGCCGGGGCCAGCGCCCCGGCCGGGCCGCCGCGCACCGCGAAGGAGAAGACGGTGCCCATGGCCTGCTCGGTGTGACGCAGCATCAGCCGCTGCCGCCCTGCCCGGCCTGGTCCAGCGCGCTCTGCAGCGAGCGGGTGTAGCCGTCGCTGGTGTAGGTGGCCCCGGAGACCGCGTCGATGTTCGCACTGCCCGCCGCGATCGCCTCCTGGTTGAGCTGCGGCAGCGCGTACGCGTTGATCTCCCGGTCCCGGCCCGACTCGGCCGGGTACTGCAGCACGTCCACCTTGGTCAGCTTGCCGCCGGTCACCGTGATCCGGACCTGGACCGGTCCGAACCGGGTGTCGACGGCGTTGCCGGTCACCGTCCGGGTCCCGGTCGCCGGCTGGCCGGACGAGGCCGGGGCCGACGGAGTGGCGGAGCCCGACGGGGTGGAAGGGGCGGTGGCGGGGACCGCCGCCCCCTGGTCCGAGGAGATCAGCGCCTGCGACCCGGAACCGCCCGAACCGTGCGGCTTCAACCCGAGCAGCAGCACCACCAGGGAGACCGTCGCGACGCCCGTCACCACTGTCCTGCGCATGAACCCGTACTCCTCAGAAGACGAACGACTCGTGGTGGATCCGCCGACCCGGCACTCCCGCGGCCCGCAGCTCGCGCACCGCGGCCTCGGTCAGCTCCGCCGGCCCGCACAGGAACACCTCGTGCTCGCGCAGCCGGGGCACCAGCGCGGTCAGCCGCCGGGCGCCGAGCGGGTCCTCGCCGCCCTGGTCCCGGCTGCCCAGCAGCCAGTGCACCTTGGCCCTGCGCTGCTTCGCCACCTGCTCCAGCTCCTGACGGAACAGCAGGTCCTCCTCCCGCCGGGCCCGGTAGACCAGGGTGGGCCGGCCGGGCAGGGTCTCGAACAGCGCCCGGACCGGGGTGATCCCGACCCCGGCGGCGATCAGCAGCACCGGCCGGTGCGGCGCCACCCGGGCCCGCTCGGTGAAGGCCCCGTACGGTCCCTCGGCCCGCACCCGGACCCCGGGCCGCAGCGCGGCCACCGCCGAGCTGTGGCCGCCCAGGTCCTTGACCGTGAAGCGCAGGAACCGCGGGTGCGGCGGCGCGGAGAGCGAGTACGGGTTGGCCGCCCAGCGCAGGCCCGGAGCCAGGAACTGGAGCCGGAAGAACTGGCCCGGCAGGCAGCGCAGTTCGTCCAGCCGACGGCCGGTCAGGAAGATCGAGACCACGCCGTCCGCCTCCGGACGCACCTCGGCGATCCGCAGCCGGTGCCGCCGGTCGCGCAGGAACGGCAGCGCCAGCCGGAACCAGCCGAGCACCGCGAACGAGCCCAGGTAGAGCGTCCACCAGCCCAGCAGGCCCGGCCCCTCGACCAGGTCGGCGCCGTTCACCAACTGGTGCGAGAAGCCGAGGGCGATCGCCAGATAGGTGGCCAGGTGCAGGTAGTACCAGGCCTCGTAGCTCAGCCGCCGCCGGGCCGCCCGGGCGGAGATGGCGCCGGTGCCCAGGAACAGCAGGGTGGCCGCGGTGCCCTTGAGCATCTCGGGGTAGTGGAACACCAGTTGGCCGGTCTCGGCGACCACCGTGCGGTGCGCGGTCAGCGCGTACCCCCAGGTGACGGCCAGCACGTGCGAGGTGATCAGGAAGACCAGGTACCGCCCGCCCAGCGCGTGCCAGCGGGCCAGCCGGTCGGCCCCCACCTCGCGCTCCAGCACCGGGATCCGGGCCATCAGCAGGAGCAGCACCGGGGCCAGGTAGCCGGCCAGCAGCCCGGTGATCCGCCCGGCGCCGGTCAGCCACTGGTCGGCGCCGGTGACCGCGTAGGTGTCCCGCCACCACAGGGCCAGCACGCCCAGCGCGCCGGCCGCGACCGCGGCGGGCAGCAGCCAGGGCAGCGCGGCGCGGGCCAGCTCCCGGTCGGGCGCGGGCGCCCGACGGTGGGTGGTGGGCGCGGTCACGGCTGCTCCTTCCTCTCGATCCCGGCCCACCCTGGCAGCGCAAGCTCTCAGTTCGCTCTGAAAACCTGCCGGCGCCCTCCGCCATGGACCGGATATTCGCAGGTCAGTGCAGGTCAGGCGGCTGCCAAAGCTCATCGCATTCTCATACCGGTGCGGCACAATGCCCGCTATGACCGCGCACCGCATCCTGGTCGTCGACGACGAACCCGACCTCGTCGAAGTGCTCTGCGCCGCACTGCGCTACGAGGGTCACCAGGCGCTGGGGGCGGCCACCGGCGTACAGGCCGTCCGGCTGGCCCGCGACTGGGCACCGGACGCGGTGGTGCTCGACATGATGCTCCCCGATCTGGACGGCATGGCGGTGCTGGAGCGGATCCACGCCGAGCGGCCCGAGGTACGGGTGCTCTTCCTCACCGCCAAGGACGCCCTGGAGGACCGGATCGGCGCGCTGGCGGCCGGCGGCGACGACTACGTGACCAAGCCGTTCAGCCTGGAGGAGGTGGTGGTCCGGGTCCGCGGCCTGCTGCGCCGGGCCGCCCCGCCCGCGGCGCCGCCGCCCGGGGCCCTGGTGCTGGGCGACCTGGTGCTGGTGGAGGCGGCCCGCGAGGTCAGCCGGGCCGGCACCCCGATCGAGCTCAGCCCCACCGAGTTCGCCCTGCTGCAGTACCTGATGCGCCATCCGCGCCAGGTGCTGAGCAAGGCCCAACTGCTGGACGCGGTCTGGTCCTACGACTTCGGCGGCCAGGCGCACGTGGTCGAGCTGTACATCAGCTACCTGCGCAAGAAGGTCGACGCCGGCCGGGCTCCGATGATCCACACCGTCCGGGGCGCCGGCTACCTGCTCCGGGCCGCGGTGTGAGGGCCCCGGCCTGGTGGCCCCTGGCCTGGTGGCGCGGCCGCCGCTCGCTGCGGGTGCGGCTGCTGGCCGGCCTGCTCGCGCTGCTGCTGGTGATCTTCGCCGGGGTCGGCCTGGCCGTCACCACCGCGCTGCGCGGCTTCCTGCTGGCCCGCCTGGACCAGCAGCTCGCCGAGACCGGCGGCCGGTACGCGGCCAGCCTGGAGCACGGCAACACGAGCGACACCCGGGCCCAGGCCCCCGGCACCTTCGGCGCCCGGCTGCTGGCCGGCACGGTGACCGCCGCCGCCGTGGTGGACGGCGACTCGGACGACGCGGCGGTGGCCGCGGGCACGGCGGCCGCCGACGCCTCCGACCAGGTCGTGCCGGCCCCGCCCGTCCAACAGCGGCTGGCCGCACTGGCCGTCGGCGGCGCGGCCGACACGGTGCGCCTGGGCGCGCTCGGCTCGTACCGGGTCCGCGCGGTGCCCGGGATGGACGGGGACGTGCTGGTCACCGGCGTGCCGCTGCGCCCGGTGGAGGACACCGTGCACCAGGTCGTGCTGCTGGAACTGACCGTCTTCGCGGCCGCCGTGGTGGTGGCCGGCACCGTCGGCGGCGTCTGGCTGCGGCTCGCGCTGCGCCCGCTGGACCGGATCGCCGCCACCGCCACCAGGGTCAGCGCGCTGCCGCTGGCCCGCGGCGAGGTGGTGCTCAGCGAGCGGGTCCCGGCCCGGGCGGCCGACCCGGCCACCGAGACCGGCCGGGTCGGACTCGCCCTGAACCGGATGCTCGGCCACGTGGAGGGGGCCCTGGCCCAGCGGCACGCGGTGGAGGACCGGCTGCGCGGCTTCGCCGCCGACGCCGGGCACGAGCTGCGCACCCCGGTGGCCACCGTGCGCGGCCACGCCGAGCTGGCGCTGCGCCACCCCGAGCCGGTGCCGCAGCCGGTGCGCCACTCGCTGGAGCGGATCGCGGCCGAGTCCCGCCGGATGGGCGCGCTGGTGGACGATCTGCTGCTGCTCGCCCGGCTCGACGCCGGCCGCCCGCTGGCCGCCGCCGAGGTGGACCTGACCCGGCTGGCCCTGGACTGCGTGGCGGACGCCCGGGCCGCCGCCCCCGAGCACCACTGGCGGCTCGAACTGCCCGAGCAGCCGGTGCTGGTGACCGGGGACGAGGACCGGCTGCGCCAGGTGGTGGCCAACCTGCTGAGCAACGCGCACCGGCACACCCCGCCCGGCAGCACCGTCACGCTGTCCCTGACGGATCGTCAACTCACCGTTGCCGACGACGGACCGGGGATCCCGGCCGAGCTGCACGAGCAGCTCTTCGAGCGCTTCGTGCGCGCTGACCAGACCCGGGCCCGGGCTACCGGCGGCACCGGCCTGGGCCTGGCCATCGCCCGCGCGGTCGCCCTCGCCCACGGCGGCACCCTGACCCTGGAACCCGGCCCGGGAGCCCGGTTCGTGCTGCGGCTGCCCTGACTCGGTTTCACCAGGACCAGGTTTCACCAGGACCAGTACGACTGCCCGGGGGACATCGACAGGGGGCGTTGACGAAGGCCGCGGGCCCCGGACACCGCGTGGTGTCCGGGGCCCGCGGCGGGACCTGACCGGGGCTCAGCTCCGGGCGCGGTCCGCGGCCTGGGCCTTGAGGGCGCGCTCGACGCCGGCCCGGGCCTCGACGACCAGGCGGGCCAGCGCCGGGGCCGGGTCGGCGGTGGCCAGCCAGTGGTCGGTGGCCTCCAGGGTGGCCGGCTCGATCTGCAGCGACGGGTAGAGCCCGGTGATGATCTGCTGCGCGATCTCGTGGCTGCGGGTCTCCCAGACCGTCTTCAGCGCGGCGAAGTACCGGCCGACGTACGGCGCCAGCAGCTCGCGCTGGTCGCCCACCGAGAAGCCGGCGATCACCGCGTCCTGGACGTAGTTGGTGAGCGCGTCCGACTCCACCACCGAGTCCCAGGCCTCGGCCTTGGCCTCGGCCGTCGGGCGGGCCGCCCGGGCGCAGGCCGCCCGCTCCTGGCCGGCCGCGGTGTTGTCGCGGGCCAGCTCGGCCTCGATCGCCGCGTCGCCGGCCTTGCCGGTGGCGACCAGCCGGAGCAGCAGGTCCCAGCGCAGGTCGGTGTCGACGGCGAGTCCGTCCAGCTCGACGGAGCCGTCCAGCAGGCCCGCCAGCAGGGCCAGCTGCTGCTCGGTGCGGGCCGCGCCGGCCAGCGCCTTGGCCCAGGCCAGCTGGTGGTCGCCGGCGGGTGCGGCGGCGCGCAGGTTCTGCTCGCAGACCTCGGCCCAGCGCAGCAGGCCCGTCTCGCGCCAGGCCGGGTCGGCGTACAGCTCCAGGGCCAGCTTGGCCTGGCGCTGCACCGACTGGACCACGCCGATGTCGCTCTCCTTGGGCAGCCCGGCGACGGCCAGCTCCAGGTAGTCCCGGGTGGCCAGTTCGCCGTCCCGGGTCATGTCCCAGGCGGCGGCCCAGACCAGGGCGCGCGGCAGCGGCTCGGCGAAGTCGCCCAGGTGCGCCGTGACCGCGGCCAGCGACTCCTCGTCCAGCCGCAGCTTGGCGTAGGACAGGTCGTCGTCGTTGAGCAGCACCACGGCCGGGCGCTGACGGCCGACCAGCTCGGGCACCTCGGTCCGCTCGCCGTCCACGTCCAGCTCGACCCGGTGGGTGCGCACCAGCTTGCCGTCCACCAGGTCGTAGCAGCCGACGGCGATCCGGTGCGGGCGCAGCGCCGAGCTGCCCTTGGCGCCCTCGGGCAGCGCCGGGGCGTCCTGGCGGACCGCGAAGGCGGTGATCAGGCCGGCCGCGTCCACCTCGATCTGCGGGCGCAGCACGTTGATCCCGGCGGTCTCCAGCCAGGCCTTGGACCAGGTCTTCAGGTCCCGGCCGCTGGTCTCCTCCAGCGCGCTGAGCAGGTCGGCCAACCGGGTGTTGCCCCAGGCGTGCCGCTTGAAGTACGCCTGCACGCCCTTGAAGAAGGCGTCCTGGCCGACGTAGGCGACCAGCTGCTTGAGCACCGAGGCGCCCTTGGCGTAGGTGATGCCGTCGAAGTTGACCATGACGTCTTCGAGATCGTTGATCTCGGCCATGATCGGGTGGGTGGACGGCAGTTGGTCCTGCCGGTACGCCCAGGTCTTCATCTGGTTGGCGAAGGTGGTCCAGCCGTTGGGCCAGCGGGTGCCGGTCGGCTCGACCAGCGCGACCATCTCGGCGTAGGTGGCGAACGACTCGTTCAGCCAGAGGTCGTTCCACCACTCCATGGTGACCAGGTTGCCGAACCACATGTGGGCCAGCTCGTGCAGGATCGTGGTGGCCCGGGCCTCGTAGGAGGCGTCGGTCACCTTGGACCGGAACACGTACTGGTCGCGGAAGGTGACCGCGCCGGCGTTCTCCATCGCGCCCGCGTTGAACTCCGGGACGAAGAGCTGGTCGTACTTCTCGAACGGGTACGGGGTGTCGAACTTCTCCTGGAAGTAGTCGAAACCCTGCTTGGTGACGTCGAAGACGGCCTCGGCGTCCAGGAACTCCTTGAGCGAGGGCCGGCAGTAGATGCCCAGCGGCACCACCTGGGCGCCCGCGGTGTACTCGTCGAAGACGCCCACGTACGGACCGGCGATGACGGCGGTGATGTACGAGGAGATCCGGCCGGTCGGGGCGAACGACCAGCGCTGCGCCTCGCCGTCGCCGACCGGCTCGGGGGTCGGCGAGTTGGAGACCACCACCCAGCCGCGCGGGGCGGTCACCGTGAAGGTGAAGGCCGCCTTGAGGTCGGGCTGCTCGAAGGAGGCGAACACCCGGCGGGCGTCCGGCACCTCGAACTGGCTGTACAGGTACGTCTCGCCGTCCACCGGGTCGACGAACTTGTGCAGGCCCTCGCCCGTGTTGGTGTAGGCGCAGTCGGCCACCACCCGCAGCTCGTTCTCGGCGGCCAGGCCGGTCAGCGCGATCCGGCTGTCGGCGAAGGCGGACAGCTCCACCGCGGTGCCGTTCAGGGTGATCTCGTGCACGGTCGGGGCGACCAGGTCGATGAACGTGTCGGCGCCGGGCCGGGTGGCGGTGAACCGGACCACGGTGGTGGACCGGAAGGTGCCGCTGTCACGGGCCGAGCTCAGGTCGAGCTCGATGTCGTACGCGTCCACGCTGAGGAGCTCGGCCCGGGTGCGGGCCTCCTCACGGGTCAAGTTGGTGCCAGGCACTCGCAGGACTCCTTCGTCAGGCTTGTTGGGCGCATCCTCCCACGAGGAACGGTCGTGGGCGGATTGCTCCGTTCGGGGCCGCTACTGCTTGGTGTAGAGGGTGAGGGTGGAGTCCATCGGCAGCTGGGGCAGCGTCAGCACCTGGTTGTCCTGGGAGTCGAAGAGGACCTGCTCGTCCTGGAAGGACAGGAACGAGTCCTTGGTGGCGAAGGAGAGCAGCGGGCTGAAGCTGCCGTCGGTGGCCGACAGGGTGCCCAGCTGGGCGGCCTTGTTGTAGCCGTGCATGGCGATCACCGTCGGACCGTCGGTACCGGTGTGGTCGACCAGCCGCACGCCCTCCTCGGCGCCCGCGTCCTTCGTCCACAGGGTCTTGCCGCTGCCCAGGTCGATCGCCCGCAGGCCGGTCTTGCTGCCCTCGTTGACCTCGATGTAGAGGTTGTTGCCGATCACCAGCGACTTGGCCAGCGGGGCGCCGTACGGGGTCGGGCGCAGCTTGTCCTCGCCGGTCACCTTGAGCGGGATCTTGGTGGTGGGGCTGAAGTTGGAGTCGAGCACCTGCAGGTAGTCGTTGTCCGACCCGGCGGAGATCTGCAGCACCACCGGCTTGGTGGCGACGATCGCCTCCACCCGCTCGTTCTCCCCGCTCAGCGTGAAGCTGCCCAGCTGCTTGCCGTCGCCGGAGCCGAGCACCTGCAGCTGCTGCTTGGGGCTGCCGTCCGAGCAGTAGTCGCTGACCACGACCAGGCTGGCGCCGGCCACCGCCGACTCGTTGCAGTACTGGCCGCGGTCCTTGAAGCTCCAGGCCGTCTTGCCGTCGCTGATGTTGACCCCCGCCAGCAGCGCGCTGCTGGCGGCGGCGACCGTGGTGTCCGAGACGGTGACCTGGGTGTCGAAGCTCTTGCGGTCCAGCGGCTGGCCGGTCTTGAAGAGCAGCTTGCCGGTGGTCGCGTCGACCCCGCCGATCCCGGCGCAGTCGTCGTCGCCGAGGTTGAACGAGACGCCGCCGACGTTGTTCTTGTTCAGGCCGGGGGACATGCTGCAGAACGCCTTGGTGCCGCTGGGCGCCGGCAGGGTCCAGGCCTGCTTGCCGTCGCTCAGGTTGTAGGCGGTCAGCCCGGTGGCGTCGCCGCGCACCAGCAGCTTGTCGGTGGTCCACTCGCCGAGGGTGGAGTGGTCGCTGGCGTTGCCGGTGGCCTTGGGCACGGTCCAGCCGACCCCCAGCTTGCCGCTGGCGGAGGTGTTGGTGTCCGGGCCGCCGGTGGTGCTGTTGTGGTGCGGGGCGGGGCCGTTGAACAGCACCACCAGGCCGATCACGATGCCGATGGTCAGCACGGTGCCGGCGATCGCGCCGAAGACGAAGATCGGGTTGCGCTGCTTGGCCGGGGCGGTCGGGCCGACGGTGACCGGGGCGCCGGTCTGGGCGGGGTAGCCGTAGCCGAGGCCGGCCTGCGGCGGCGCGGTGGGCCGGCCGTACGGCTGCCCGTACGAGGCCTGCCCGAACTGCGGCTGCGCCTGGGGCTGGCCGAAGCCGGCCTGCGGCGGCGCGGCGGGCTGGCCGTACGGCTGCTGCGGCGCCTGCGGGTAGCCGTAGCCCGCGCCGCCCTGCTGGTCGTACGGGCCGAACTGCGCGCCCGGCGCGGGCGCGGCCTGCTGTGCGGGGAAGGCCGGCGCGGTCGGCTGGTAGGCCGCAGGCGCCGGACCGGCCTGCTGCGGTGCGCCGACCGGTCCGCCCGGCTGGGGGCCCTGGCCGGGGACGGCCGCCCCGTCCAGCTGCGTCATCTGATCCGCGACCGCCGCCGGGTCGACTCCGGGCCGCTGCGGTGCGCCGCCGCCCGTGCTGGACTGATCCCCTGCCATGTGATGCCCCGTCATTTTCCGGTCCGGGCCGCCCCCGTCCGGTGCCGTCGGGGCACCGGTGAACGGATGGGCGGCTGAGAATTAAGGGACATCGTAGAGGGGTGCGGTGCGCCGATCCGAGCAAGGGGCGCCCCGGCCGGCCGCACGCTCGGCGACCCGGGCGCGCGCCGGACGCGGACCCGCTGCGGCTGCGCGGGGACACCGGCTCGGCATAGAGTTCACAAGTTGAAGGTGAACTTCTGGTATCGGCACGCTCTGCCGCAAGGGTGCGGCGGGGGCCGGGAACGCACGGGTTCCCGTGCCCGGAGGAGGGTAATTCATGTCCATGGACACGCCGGGGTCGCAGTCCTCACTGCACCGCGCCAACCTCGAACGGGTGCTGCGCGCGGTGCGGATGGCGGGCTCGCTGACCCAGGCCGAGATCGCCCGGACCACCGGCCTGTCGGCGGCCACCGTCTCCAACATCGTGCGCGAGCTCAAGGAGAGCGGCACGGTGGTGGTGGCCGACACCTCCTCGGGCGGGCGCCGGGCCCGCAGCGTCTCGCTCAGCGGCGACGCCGGGATCGTCGTCGGGGTCGACTTCGGCCACTCCCACCTGCGGGTGGCGGTGGGCAACCTGGCCCACCGGGTGCTGGCCGAGGAGAGCGAGCCGATGAACGTGGACGTCTCGGCCGAGCAGGGCTTCGCCCGGGCCGAGGCGATGGTGGCGCGGCTGCTGGAGCAGGCCGGCTTCCGCTCCGACAAGGTGATCGGGGTGGGCCTGGGCGTGCCCGGACCGATCGACGTGGAGACCGGTGCGCTCGGCTCCACCGCGATCCTGCCCGGCTGGACCGGGATCGCGCCCGGTCGCGAACTGGCCCAGCGGCTGGGCATGGAGGTCTACGTCGACAACGACGCCAACCTGGGCGCACTGGGCGAGCTGGTCTGGGGCGCCGGGCGCGGGCTGGGCGACCTGGCCTACATCAAGGTGGCCAGCGGTGTGGGTTCGGGACTGGTCATCAACGGGCAGATCTACCGGGGGCCGGGCGGCACGGCCGGCGAGATCGGGCACATCACGCTGGACGAGGCCGGACCGGTCTGCCGCTGCGGCAACCGGGGCTGCCTGGAGACCTTCGTCGGTTCGCGCTACCTGCTCAACCTCTTGAACGCTAGCCATGACCGGGAGCTGACGTTGTCCGCAGTGGTCCAGCTGGCCCAGCAGGGCGACCTGGGCTGTCGGCGGGTGATCGCGGACGCCGGGCGGCAGATCGGGACCGGCGTGGCCACCCTGTGCAACCTGCTCAACCCGCGCCGGGTGATCCTAGGCGGCGACCTCGCCGAGGCCGGTGAGCTGGTGCTTTCCCCGATCCGGGACTCGGTGGCGCGGTACGCGATCCCGTCCGCGGCCCGGCAGCTGTCCATCGTGCCGGGCACGCTGGGTGGTCGGGCCGAGGTGCTCGGCGCGCTGGCCCTGGTAATGAGCGAGATGGGCGAAACCGGAGCAATCGGACATGCCAGTCAGGCGATGGGAGCGCGTTCCTGACGGTGCGCCTCCCTCCCAAGAGGGACAAAGCGTGACGAGTCTGCGCAGTTAGGTCTCGGCTTAGCCTTCAGGAAGGTAACGAAAGCATTTGGATCTCAGAAGGCTTGGGTTTACTTGTTGACGCCAATGCGAGGTGGAAGGTTGACTCCCTTCCACCTCGCCGCGATGTTGCGGCTCTGTCAGGGAGGCTCCCCCCCATGAACGCAATGATGCGTCGCGTTGTCATCGGCACTGCCGCGGTCTCGATGGCTCTCACCATGGCCGCCTGTGGCAAGGCCGGAAACAGCAGCTCCTCGAACTCCGCGAGCTCCGGTGACACGAAGACCGTCGGCCTGCTGCTTCCGGAGAACTCCTCCTCGGTCCGCTACGAGTCCTTCGACAAGCCGCTGATCGAGGCCAAGGTCAAGGCGCTGTGCCCCGACTGCACCGTCAAGTACAACAACGCCAACGGTGACGCGGCCACCCAGAAGCAGCAGTTCGACACCCTGGTCTCGCAGGGCGTCAAGGTGATCCTGCTGGACGCGGTCAACGCCAAGGGCACCGCGGCCTGGGTCACGGACGCCCAGAAGAAGGGCGTCAAGGTCGTCGCGTACGACCGCCTGGCCTCCGGCCCGGTCGCCGGCTACGTCTCCTTCGACAACGAGAAGGTCGGCGAGCTGCAGGGCCAGGCCCTGGTCGACGCGCTGGGCGCGAACGCCAAGAGCGCCAACATCGTCATGATCAACGGTGACGACGCCGACCCGAACGCGGGCATGTTCAAGGCCGGCGCCCACAAGGTGCTGGACACCGGAGTCGCGAAGATCGCCTACGAGCAGTCCGGCGAGTGGAAGCCGACCGTGGCGAGCCAGAAGATCGGTGCCGCCATCACCTCGCTGGGCAAGAACGGCTTCCAGGCCGTCTACTCCGCCAACGACGGCATGGCCGCGGCCATCATCACCGCGCTCAAGGCCCAGGGCATCAACAACATGCCGGTCGGCGGCCAGGACGCGGCCTCCGACGCGATCCAGCGGATCCTGACGGGCGACCAGGCCTACACCATCTACAAGGCCTACAAGCCGGAGGCCGATGGCGCCGCCACCATCGCCGTCGACCTGCTGCACGGCCTCGACGTGACCGGCACCGCCACCGCGATGACCGACAGCGACGGCACCAAGGTCCCGTCCCTGCTGCTCACCCCGATCGTGGTCACCAAGGCCAACGTCAAGGACACCGTGATCGCGGACGGCCTGTACAAGGCCAGCGACATCTGCACCGCCCAGTACGCCGACGCCTGCAAGGCCGCCGGCATCCAGTAAGCAGCACCCTGTCCGGCCGGGCCGCCACCACTGGCCCGGCCGGTCCCTTCGTACGTCCCGGGCGTGCACGCGCGATCAGCCGCCCCTTCCAACTCCCCACGGAGCCCACAACCATGGCCCAGACAGACGCACCCGTACTGGCGTTGCGCGGAGTCTCCAAGCGATTCGGCGCCGTCCAGGTGCTCACCGGTGTCGACCTGGAGGTGCACGCCTCCTCGGTGGTCGCCCTGGTCGGCGACAACGGCGCCGGCAAGTCCACCCTGGTCAAGACGATCGCGGGCGTGCACCCGATCGACGAGGGAACCATCGAGTGGGAGGGCCGCCGGGTCCACCTGAACCGCCCTCAGGACGCCCAGGCGCTCGGCGTCGCGACGGTCTACCAGGACCTCGCGCTCTGCGACAACCTCGACGTGGTCGCCAACCTCTTCCTCGGCCGCGAGCTGATCCGCGGCGGCCGCCTCGACGAGGTGGCGATGGAGAAGAAGGCCAAGGAGCTGCTGGACACGCTCTCCATCCGGATCCCCAGCGTGCGGATCCCGGTGGCCTCGCTCTCCGGCGGCCAGCGCCAGGTGGTCGCGATCGCCCGCGCCCTGATCGGCGACCCGAAGATCGTCATCCTGGACGAGCCGACCGCCGCCCTGGGCGTCGAGCAGACCGCCCAGGTGCTCGACCTGGTCGAGCGGCTGCGCGACCGCGGCCTCGGCGTGATCCTGATCAGCCACAACATGGCCGACGTGCGCGCGGTCGCGGACGAGGTCGCGGTACTGCGCCTGGGCCGCAACAACGGCGTCTTCAAGGTGGCCGACGCCACCCAGGAGACCATCATCTCGGCCATCACCGGCGCCACCGACAACGCGGTGACCCGCCGTCAGGCCCGGGTGTCGGAGGGGACCAAGTGAGCAAGCACGCCAGCACCCAGACGAACGGCAGTCCTGTGAGCGAGATTCCCGACAGCGCGGCACCCATCCCGGCCGTGGACCCGCGACTGCTGGTCCGCGAGCAGGGCCTGACCGGCTACCTGGGCGAGTTCAAGCGGAAGCTGCGCAGCGGCGACCTCGGCTCGCTCCCGGTGGTGATCGGGCTGGTCCTGATCGCCGCCATCTTCCAGGGCATCACCGGCAAGTTCCTCACCGCCGGCAACCTGTCCAACATCACCCTGTACATCGCCGGCCCCGGCCTGATCTCGGTCGGCATCGTCTTCGTGCTGCTGCTCGGCGAGATCGACCTCTCGCTCGGCTCGGTGGCGGGCGTCTCGGCCGCGGTCTCCGCGGTGCTCTCCATCCAGCACGGCGTCAACGAGTACGCGGCGGCGCTGATAGCCGTGGCCGCGGCGCTGGCGATCGGTGCGCTGCACGGCTTCTTCTTCGCCAAGATCGGCGTGCCCGCCTTCGTGGTGACCCTGGCCGGCCTGCTCGCCTGGAGCGGTCTGCAGGGCTGGGTGATGGGCAACACCGGCACCCTGAACAACATCCCGGGCGGCTTCATCGCCAACCTGGACAACTACTTCTTCGAATCGGTCGCCGCCGCCTACGGCCTGGCCGCGGTCAGCGTGGTCGGCTACCTGGTCGCCGCACTGCTGGGTGCCAAGAGCCGCCGTCAGGCCGGGCTGCTGGCCAAGCCGGTCGGCGAGATCGTGCTGCGCGCCGCGCTGCTGGCCGTGCTGGCCTTCGGAGCCGCCTACACCCTGAACCAGGACCGCGGCCTGCCGCTGGCGCTGGTGGTCTTCCTCGGCGTCGTGGTGGTCACCGACTTCGTGCTGCGCCGCACCTCCTACGGCCGCAAGGTGTTCGCGGTCGGCGGCGGCGTCGAGGCGGCCCGCCGGGCCGGCATCAACGTGGCCCGGGTGCGGATCTCGGTCTTCATGATCTCGGCCGGGCTGGCCGCGGTCGGCGGCCTGTTCATCGCCTCCCAGGCGGGCTTCGCGGACAAGCAGCTGGGCAGCGGCAACGTGCTGATGAACTCGATCGCGGCGGCCGTCATCGGCGGCACCAGCCTGTTCGGCGGCCGCGGCAAGACCTGGTCGGCGCTGCTGGGCATGCTGGTGATCCAGTCCATCGTCACCGGCCTGGACCTGCAGGGCATCAGCCAGTCGATCCAGTACATGATCACCGGCGCGGTGCTGCTGGCCGCCGTGGTGCTCGACTCGGTCTCCCGCCGGACCCAGAAGTCGGCCGGCCGCGGCTGACCCTTCCCGCCACTGCCACGGAGCCCGGGACACGCCCCGCACAGGGGCGTGTCCCGGGCCTTCGTGCGCCCCTCCCGGCTCCAGTCGTCCGCGAGGTGGACATTAGACTCGACCAGCCGGGTGGGCCGACAGCCCGCCGGGACACGTACCGAAACGAGGAGGAACGGGTGCCCCTGCTGACCCGCATCCGGGGACCGCGCGATCTCGACCGGCTGACCCCGGCACAGCTGCCGGCCCTGGCCGAGGAGATCCGCGCCTTCCTGATCGAGGAGGTCGCCAAGACCGGCGGGCACCTGGGCCCCAACCTCGGGGTGGTCGAGCTGACCATCGCGCTGCACCGGGTGTTCGACTCCCCGCGCGAGCGGATCCTCTTCGACACCGGGCACCAGTCCTACGTGCACAAGCTCCTCACCGGCCGGCAGGACTTCGCCCGGCTGAAGATGAAGGGCGGCCTGTCCGGCTACCCGTCCCGGGCCGAGTCCGAGCACGACGTGATCGAGAACTCGCACGCCTCCACCGTGCTCGGCTACGCCGACGGCATCGCCAAGGCCAACCAGCTGCTCGGCCACCAGGACTGCCCGGTGGTCGCGGTCACCGGCGACGGCGCGCTGACCGGCGGGATGGCCTGGGAGGCGCTGAACAACATCGCCGAGGGCAGGGACCGCCCGGTGGTGATCGTGGTCAACGACAACGAGCGCTCCTACTCGCCGACCATCGGCGGCCTGGCCAACCACCTCAGCACGCTGCGCACCACCCAGGGCTACGAGCGCTTCCTGTCCTGGGGCCGGGACGCGCTGCAGCGCACCCCGGTGCTCGGCCAGCCGCTGGCCGGCGCGCTGCACGGCGCGAAGAAGGGCCTGAAGGACTTCATCGCCCCGCAGGGCATGTTCGAGGACCTGGGCCTGAAGTACCTCGGCCCGATCGACGGCCACGACATCGCCGCGCTGGAGTCCGCACTGCGCAAGGCGCGCGGCTTCGGCGGCCCGGTGATCGTGCACTGCATCACCGAGAAGGGCCGCGGCTACCACGCGGCGCTCAACAACGAGGAGGACCGCTTCCACGCGGTCGGCGTGATCCACCCGGACACCGGCCTGCCGGTGAAGACCTCGGGCAAGGACTGGACCTCGGTCTTCGGCGAGGAGATGGTCGAGCTCGGCCGCGAGCGCAAGGACATCGTGGCGATCACCGCGGCGATGCTGCACCCGGTGGGCCTGGCGCCGTTCGCCAAGGCCTTCCCGGAGCGCACCTTCGACGTCGGCATCGCCGAGCAGCACGCCGCGGTCTCGGCGGCCGGCCTGGCCACCGCCGGGCTGCACCCGGTGGTCGCGGTCTACGCGACGTTCCTCAACCGGGCGTTCGACCAGGTGCTGATGGACGTGGCGCTGCACAGGCTCGGCGTCACCTTCGTGCTGGACCGGGCCGGCGTCACCGGCACCGACGGCGCCTCGCACAACGGCATGTGGGACATGTCGATCCTGCAGGTGGTGCCCGGCCTGCGGCTGGCCGCCCCGCGCGACGCCGAGCAGCTGCGGGCCCAGCTGCGCGAGGCCGTGCAGGTCGAGGACGCCCCCACGGTGGTCCGCTACTCCAAGGGCTCGGTCGGCCCCGCGGTCGCCGCCGTCGGCCGGATCGGTGGGATGGACGTGCTGCGCGGCTCGGCCGCCCCGCCGGCCGAGGGCGAGCGGCGGGCCGACGTGCTGATCGTCTCGGTCGGCGCGCTGGCGCCGATGTGCCTGGAGGCGGCCGCGCTGCTGGACGCCCAGGGGATCAGCACCACCGTGGTCGACCCGCGCTGGGTCAAGCCGGTGGACGCCGCGCTGCCCGCGCTGGCGGCCGAGCACCGGGTGGTGGTCACGGTCGAGGACAACGGCCGGGCCGGCGGTGTCGGCGCCGCGGTGGCCCAGGCGCTGCGCGACGCCGAGGTGGACCTGCCGGTGCGCGACTTCGGCATCCCGCAGGAGTTCCTGGACCACGCCAAGCGCGAGGAGATCCTGGCCGAGATCGGACTGACCGGTCCGGACATCGCCCGCCAGGTGACCGCCCTGGTCTCCCGACTGGACCAGACCACTGCGGTCAGCGGTCTGACAAAGTGACAGTCATAACCAAGACTGGTTCCGCCACCGTTTCGCTCAGGTACGGCGGGTAGGTTGTCCCACGTGCCGACCGACACCGCGAACTCCGTGCCGCCCACCGCCCGCCCGGCCACCCGGCCCGGCGGGCGGTGGACCGCCGCCTGGGCCGGTCGGGTGCGGACCGGCTACTGGACCAGGCTGGTCCCGCTGCTCGCGGTGCTGGCCGTCGCCACCCACGTGCCCTCCTTCATGCGGCCGGTGTGGAGCCCCGACGAGGGCTACCTGGCCACCCAGGCCCGGATGCTGGCCGACGGCGGGGTGCTCTACGACACCGTGGTGGACCGCAAGCCGCCGCTGCTGCCCTGGCTCTACGAGGCCTGCTTCTCCATCTTCGGCTCGCTCTCGCTCTGGCCGCTGCGCACCCTGGCGATCGTGGCGCACCTGGTCACCGCGGTGCTGCTGGCCTCGATCGCGCGCGGCCGCTGGGGCAACCGGGCGGGCGGCGCGGCCGGTGCGCTCTACCTGATGCTCTCCATCGGGCTCTCGCCCGAGGACACCCAGGCCGCCACCTTCGAGGTCTTCATGCTGCCCGCGATGGTGGCCGCCTTCCGGTACGCCGAGCGGCGCCGCTGGCTGGCGGCCGGGATCGCGGTGGCGGTCTGCTCGCTGACCAAGCAGACCGGCGGCGCGGTGCTGCTGCCGGTGCTCTGGATGCTCTGGCAGGACGCCCGGCACCGCGGCGTGCGCGGGCTGCCGGCGCTGGCCAAGACGGCCTTCGGCTTCGCGCTGCCGATAGCGCTGGTCGCGGTGATCCTCACCAAGCCCAAGGGCTTCCTGTTCTGGGTGGTCACCGGCAGCGGCGACTACGCCTCGCTGGGCGGCAACTGGCTGCAGATGATCGGCCGGGCGCTGGGCAACTCGGCGATCCTGGCCGCCGCCGGGCTCGGCTTCCTGTTTCCGCTGGGCCACCGGCTCTGGGTGCGCTACCGCACCGGCCGGCCCGCGCCGGTGCACGGCGAGTCGCGCGGCTCGGTGGGCGACCTGGGGGTCTGGCTGGCCTCCTCGGTGGTCGCGGTGGCCACCGGGTTCCACTTCTTCGGCCACTACTACCTGCAGCTGATGCCGCCGCTGGTGCTGCTGGGGGTGGGCGCGGTGGCCGCCTCGGCGGTGCGCTGGCGCCCGGTGATGGTCTACAGCACGGTGGCCGCCACCGCCTTCTGGGCGCTGGCGATGGCCTGGCCGGGGGAGCAGCTGGACCAGACCACCCAGGTGGCCACCGCGGTGGCCGAGCGCAGCACCCCCAAGGACAAGGTGCTGGTCTGGGGCATGCACCCGGAGCTGTACTGGCTCTCCGACCGCCAGCCCGCCTCGCGCTACCTGACGGCCGGCTTCCTGACCAACTTCAGCGGCGGCAAGAGCGCCGACTCGGTGGGCGAGCAGTACAGCGTGGCCGACGCCTGGCAGACCTTCGACCAGGACCTGATGGTCAACGGGCTGCCCGAGATCGTGGTGGACGACTCGGGCAACGCGCCCTACCAGCCGTACCTGGTGCCCAAGATCGAGGACCTGCTGGACACCCACTACGAGCCGGTGGGCGCCTACGGCGACACCGTGGTGTACCGGCTGAAGAAGACCGGCTGACCCGCCCGCGGCCGGGGCCGCGGGCGGGTCGGGTCATGCGGTACCGGTCAGGCCCGGCGACGGTTGCCCAGCACCATCCCTGCTCCGGCGGCGAAGGCGAGCAGGCAGGTCAGCCCGCCCACGATCACCTGGTTCCAGATCATGCCCCGGGTTGCGGTGTGACCCACCGTCACCACCCACGGGGAGATGATCAGGAAGACACCTGTCGCGGCCATCGCCCAGGTCAGCCCCATCATCCGGGCCGGGGCGAGGGTCAGGCAGAGCCCCAGCGCGGCGATGCCGATGCCGAGGATCAGGTTGCAGATCACCAGTTCGTGGCTGGCGGCACTGAAGTGCACCACATAGGGCGAGATGGCCAGGTACAGGCCGGCCAGGACGACCAGGCCGTCCACCGCCACCCCCTGCGGCCCGTCCATCACGCGTGCGTACCGGGCGCGCATCTCGGCGATGTCCGGATGCGTGCGCAGATCACCGGCTCGATGTGAGACGTCGGCCATACGACTCGCCTCCTTCGGTGTGCAAGTCAGTCCGCTTGGCCTAACGGTATTATGCGCTTTGTCCTCATTTGATGTATAGCGAGAAGGCCCCCGTTCCGTTACGGAACGGGGGCCTTCGCTGCTCGGGGGTCACCCCGGGGCGGCCGTCAGGCTCAGGCCGGCACGCTGGCCAGGCCGGGAGCCAGGAACTTCTTGCCGGTGACCCGCTCGGAGACGCCCTCGCGGTCCAGGTACGGGGTGATCCCGCCCAGGTGGAACGGCCAGCCGGCGCCGGTGATCATGCACAGGTCGATGTCCTGCGCCTCGCCGACCACGCCCTCGTCCAGCATCAGGCCGATCTCCTGCGCCACCGCGTCCAGCGCCCGGGTCAGCACCTGCTCCTCGGAGAGCACGCTGTCGCCGAAGGAGAGCAGCTCGAGCACCTCGGGGTCGAGCACCTGGGCGCCGTCCTGCCAGATGTAGAAGCCGCGCTTGCCGGCCTTGACCACCTTGCCGAGGTTCTCCGAGACGCTGAACCGCTCCGGGAACGCGCCGTGCAGGGTCTCCGAGACGTGCAGCGCGATGGCCGGGCCGACCAGCTCCAGCAGCGCGATCGGGGACATCGGCAGGCCGAGCGGCTGCACGGCCTTCTCGACGGTCTCGAACGGGGTGCCCTCGTCGATGACGCTCTGGATCTCGCCCATGAAGCGGGTCAGGATCCGGTTCACCACGAACGCCGGGGCGTCCTTGGTCAGCACCGCGGTCTTCTTCAGCTTCTTGGCGACCGCGAAGGCGGTGGCCAGCGAGGCGTCGTCGGTCTTCTCGGCCCGGACGATCTCCAGCAGCGGCAGGATCGCGACCGGGTTGAAGAAGTGGAAGCCGACCACGCGCTCCGGGTGCTGGAGCTTGGAGGCCATCTCGGTGACCGAGAGCGAGGAGGTGTTGGTGGCCAGCACCGTGGTCGGCGAGACCACGGCCTCCAGCTCGGCGAGGACGTTCTGCTTGACGCCCATCTCCTCGAACACGGCCTCGATGACGAAGTCCGCGTCGCCGAAGGCGGTCGCCTTGTCCAGGTGGCCGGAGACCAGGCCCTTGAGCTTGTTCGCCTTGTCGCCGTTGACCCGGCCCTTGGCCAGCAGCTTGTCGATCTCGGCGTGCACGTAGCCCACGCCCTTGTCGATCCGCGCCTGGTCGATGTCGGTGAGCACCACCGGCACCTCGAGGCGGCGGGCGAAGAGCAGCGCCAGCTGGGAGGCCATCAGACCGGCACCGACCACGCCGATCTTGGAGACCGGGCGGGC
The DNA here is from genome assembly GCF_003205575.1 of Streptomyces tateyamensis. Lineage (GTDB taxonomy): Bacteria > Actinomycetota > Actinomycetes > Streptomycetales > Streptomycetaceae > Kitasatospora > Kitasatospora tateyamensis. The sequence goes on along the minus strand of NZ_PYBW01000097.1, from coordinate 72,458 downwards.
CAGCGACTTGTCCGGCGCACCGAACGGCTTCTTGGCCCGGCGCTGCACCAGGTTGAAGGAGTAGATGCCGGCCCGCAGCTCGCCGCCCATGATCAGGTCGGCCAGCGCCGCGTCCTCGGCGTCGAACCCCTTCTGCAGGTCGCCGTCCTTGGCCGCGGCCATGATGTCCAGCGCGCGGTAGGCGGCCGGAGCGGCACCGTGCACCTTGGCGTCGGCCACCGCGCGGCCCCAGGCGATGCACTGGTCCCAGTTCTCGCCCCGGTCGATCTCCGGGCGCTCGACGACGGTCTCGCCCTTGAGGACCTTGGCGGCCCACAGGATCGACTGCTCCAGGAAGTCGGCCGGCTCGAAGATCGCGTCCGCGATGCCGAGCTCGAACACCTCCTGGCCCTTGAGCTGCTTGTTCTGGCTCATCGAGTTCTCGATGATCACCTTGACCGCGTTGGCCGGGCCGACCAGGTTCGGCAGGATGGTGCAGCCGCCCCAGCCGGGGACCAGGCCGAGGAAGACCTCGGGCAGCGAGAAGGCCGGGGTGCCGGAGCTGACGGTGCGGTAGGTGCAGTGCAGACCGACCTCGACACCACCGCCCATCGCGGCGCCGTTGTAGAAGGTGAAGCTCGGCACCGGCAGCGCGGCGATCCGCTTGAAGACCTCGTGGCCGCCCTTGCCGATGGCCAGCGCGTCGCCGTGCTCCTTGAGCAACTCGACGCCCTTGAGGTCGGCGCCGACCGCGAAGATGAACGGCTTGCCGGTGATGGCGACCGCGACGATCTTCCCGTCGGCGGCCTCCGCCTCGACCTGGTCCAGCGCCTCGGAGAGCTTGAGCAGCGAGCCCGGGCCGAAAGTGGTCGGCTTGGTGTGGTCGAAGCCGTTGTCCAGGGTGATCAGCGCCAGCCTGCCGGCCTGCAGCGGCAGGTCCAGGTGGCGCACGTGCGCGGTGGTGACGACCTCGCCGGGGAACAGCTCGGCGCCGCGCTTGAGCAGCTCAGTGGTGTTCGTCATGATCACTTACCACCCTCGAAGTGCGGGTTCTCCCAGATGACCGTGGCGCCCATGCCGAAGCCGACGCACATGGACGTCAGGCCGTAGCGGACGTCCGGGCGCTGCTCGAAGCGGCGGGCCAGCTGGGTCATCAGGCGCACGCCGGAGGAGGCCAGCGGGTGGCCGTAGGCGATCGCGCCGCCGTACGGGTTGACCCGCTCGTCGTCGTCGGCGATGCCGAAGTGGTCGAGCATGGCCAGCACCTGGACGGCGAAGGCCTCGTTGATCTCGAAGGCCTGGATGTCGTCGATGGTCAGGCCGGCCATGGCCAGCGCCTTCTCGGTGGCCGGCACCGGGCCGTAGCCCATGACCTCCGGCTCCACGCCGGTGAAGGCGTAGGAGACCAGGCGCATCTTGACCGGGAGGCCGAGCTCGCGGGCCACGTCCTCGGCGGCCAGCAGCGAGGCGGTGGCGCCGTCGTTGAGGCCGGCCGCGTTGCCGGCGGTGATGTTGCCGTGCGGGCGGAACGGGGTCTTCAGGCCCGCCAGCATCTCCATCGTGGTGCCCGGGCGCATCGGCTCGTCCGCGGTGACCAGGCCCCAACCGGTCTCGCCGACCTCGGGGTTGGTGTTGCGGACGGCGATCGGGACCAGGTCGGGCTGGATGTCGCCGTTGGCGTACGCCTTGGCGGCCTTCTCCTGGGAGCGCACCGCGTAGGCGTCGCAGCGCTCCTTGGTGATGTGCGGGAAGCGGTCGTGCAGGTTCTCCGCGGTCATGCCCATGAACAGGGCGGACTCGTCGACCAGCTTCTCCGAGACGAAGCGCGGGTTCGGGTCCACGCCCTCGCCCATCGGGTGGCGGCCCATGTGCTCGACGCCGCCGGCCACCACGATGTCGTAGGCGCCGAAGGCGATGCCGCCGGCGGTGGTGGTGACCGCGGTCATCGCGCCGGCGCACATCCGGTCGATGGCGTAGCCGGGGACCGACTTCGGCAGACCGGCGAGCAGGCCGGCGGTGCGGCCGATGGTCAGGCCCTGGTCGCCGATCTGCGTGGTGGCGGCGATGGCCACCTCGTCGATGCGCTCGACGGGCAGGTTCGGGTTGCGGCGCACGAGCTCGCGGATGCACTTGACGACCAGGTCGTCGGCGCGGGTCTCGTGGTAGATGCCCTTCGGGCCGGCCTTGCCGAACGGGGTGCGGACGCCGTCGACGAAGACGACGTCCCGCGAGGTACGAGGCACGGGGGCTCTCCTCCCAGGGAACATGGCATGGTGTGCAGAACCGTGCTCGCAGGCGAGCAGCGCTGCTTCACCGGCCATGCTACTGGTCGGTAACCAACTTGCCCAGGGCCGGGCCGGTGTGCCGGATGTGTCCCGCGCCACGTGCCGCAGCGCTCACTGCGGCGGCTCGACCAGGGCGGCGGCGAACGCCTCGGCCACCACCGGGGCGACCAGCTCCACCTGCCAGCGGCGGGCCCCCAGGGTGCGCAGCGCACCGGCGAGGGCGGGCGCGGTGGGCTCGGCCGGTGGCTCCCAGCAGACCCGGCGGACCAGCTCCGGGGTGATCAGGTTCTCGGCCGGCAGCTTGAGCCGCTCGGCCAGCTCGGTCACCGCGGCCCGGGCCCCGGCCAGGCGGGCGGCGGCCACCGGGTCCTTCTCGGCCCAGGCGCGCGGCGGCGGCGGGCCCTCGTGCGGGGCGGCGGCCGGCGGCAGCTGGGCCTCGGGCACGGCCCGGGCCCGGTCCAGGGCGGCCAGCCACAGCTCCAACTGGCGCCGGTGCACCCGCGGCCCGAAGCCCTGCACGGCCTGCAGCGCCGCGACGGTGGTCGGCATGGCCAGCGCGGCCGCCACGATCGCCGCGTCGGAGAGCACCCGGCCCGGCGAGCTGTCCCGCTCCTGGGCCAGCTTGTCCCTGGCCTGCCAGAGCTCGCGCACCGCGGCCAGCTGCCGGCGGCGGCGGATCTTGTGCAGACCGGAGGTGCGCCGCCACGGGTCCACCCGGGGCGCCGGGCGGGGCGCGGCGGCGATCGCCGCGAACTCCTCCAGCGCCCAGTCCAGCTTCTGCTGCCCGGCCAGCTCCGCCTCCAGCGCGTCGCGCAGCTCGACCAGCACCTCGACGTCCAGCGCCGCGTAGCGCAGCCAGGGCTCGGGCAGCGGGCGGGTGGACCAGTCCACCGCGGAGTGCTCCTTGGCCAGGCTGTAGCCGAGCACGTGCTCGGTCATCGGGCCCAGGCCCACCCGGGCGAAGCCGGCGATCCGGCCGGCCAGCTCGGTGTCGAACAGGCGCTGCGGGCGCATCCCCACCTCGGCCAGGCACGGCAGGTCCTGGGTGGCCGCGTGCACCACCCATTCCGTGTCGGCCAGGGCGGCGCCCAGCGCGCTCAGGTCGGGGCAGGCGATCGGGTCGATCAGCGCGGTACCGGCGCCCGCCCGGCGCAGCTGGATCAGGTAGGCGCGCTGTCCGTAGCGGTAGCCGGAGGCCCGCTCGGCGTCCACCGCGACCGGGCCGGTGCCCGCCGCGAAGGCGGTGACCACGGCGTCCAGCGCCGCTTGGTCGACCACCACCGGTGGCAGACCCTCCCGCGGTTCGAGGAGCGGCACCGGGGCGGTCTCTAGGGCGATGGCTTCTGCGGCGTCGGTCACCCACCAAGGGTACGACGCGCACCGCTTGGCGGACCCGGATCGTCAGGCGTGGACCAGCCCGAACACCAACGGCGGTCCGGAGGAAACGTTCCTCCGGTCCGCCGTCGCGGTTCAGTGGATGATGCCGGTGCGCAGCGCCACCGCGACCATCCCGGCCCGGTCGCCGGTGCCCAGCTTGCGGGCGATCCGGGCCAGGTGGCTCTTGACGGTCAGCGCGGACAGGCCCATGGCCACGCCGATCGCCTTGTTGGACTGGCCCTCGGCGACCAGCCGCAGCACCTCGACCTCGCGCCCGGACAGCTCGCGGTAGGCGGCCGGGGCACCGCCGGGGACCCCGGGGACGCCGGGCGCGCCGGGGGTGCCCGGAGCACCGAGGTGGCCGGGCGCGCCGGGGATGCCCGGACGGCGGAGCCGGCCGGCCAGCCCGGCCTGACCCAGCGGCAGGCCCGGGCGGCCCGGCATCGCGACGTTGGTCCGGGTGCCGGTGACCACGTAGCCCTTGACCCCGCCGGCCAGCGCGCTGCGCACCGCGCCGATGTCGTCGGCCGCGGAGAGCGCCAGGCCGTTGGGCCAGCCCGCCGCCCGGGTCTCGGCCAGGATGGTCAGGCCGGAGCCGTCCGGCAGGTGGACGTCGGCGACGCAGATGTCGCGGGGGGTGGAGACCCGCGGCCGGGCCTCCGCGATCGAGGAGACCTCGATGACGTCGCGCACCCCGAGGGCCCACAGATGACGGGTGACGGTGTTGCGGACCCGGGGGTCGGCGATGACCACCATCGCGGTGGGCTTGGTCGGGCGGTAGGCGACCACGTTTGCGGGGTGCTCGAGCAGGACCGACACCGTGCCTCCTGAAGGGGAGTGGCGGACGGAACCCCGATGGGCGAAGGAGTCGGAGTGTTCCGCGGAGTGGAAAGGGTCACAGACTGCTTCGGCATCATCCGTGCCCGGCTTTAGCGAATGATCACGATCTAGTGAGTCACAATACGGACATTTCGATCAGACATCCGGTGCGACATGCGCAGAAGTCGGTCGAATTCGAATGGATTCCGCACGAAACGGTCGTACTCGGAGCGTCGGTTGACGCCCCATGAGGGCCTGTGAGCAGCAGTGATCCGGATTTCGGGGCCTGCAGGGGGGTCGGCGGTCCGTCAGCCTTCAGTGTGAGCGGGGGCGGCGCCGGGCCGGCATCGGGACCACTCCGCCGAGTGACGGCGCGTCAGCCGAGGGCAGGGGCGCGGGCGCGGTGGGCGGCAGCCCCGCGCAGACGCAGAGCAGGTCCGCCCAGGCGGTCAGGTGGCGCTCGAACCGGCCGTCGGCCGGGGTCCAGGAGGCCCGCAGCTCGATCTCGGTGCTGGCGCCGCGGTCCGCCAGGGCGCCGAAGTAGTGCGAGGCGCACCTGGTCACGGTGCCGCCGGGCTCGGCGTAGCCGGCGCCGTGCGTCTGCAACGCGTCCAGCAGCCAGGACCAGCCGACCTCGCCGAGCATCTGGTCGCCGGCGATCTCCGGCTCCAGCTCGGCGCGGACCATGGTGACCACCCGGTACTCGCCGTGCCAGGCCTCCTGGCCGGCCGGGTCGTGCAGCAGCACGAAGCGGCCGTCGGCCAGCTCCTCGCCGTCCACCTCGACGGTGGCGGTCACCGCCCAGCTGTACGGGGCCAGTCGGCGCGGGGCCGGGGTGGCGGCGAAGACGACCTCCGGGCGCGGCCGGACCGCGACCAGCGCCTCGACCGCGGAACGGAACCCGTCGGGCGCCGACTCCTTGCCCGTGCCGCCGCGCTGCGCAGGGTTCCCACCGACCGATGCCATGAGCTGAAGACTATGCCCAGCGGCGCCCGTGCCGGGTGACCGGCACGCAGTTCGGGCACCCCGAACGCCAGGGTGCGCCACCCCTGCGGGCCGCTCCCCAGTCTTCGGAGGAAACCACCAGTGGGCCCGGCCGGTACGGCCCGCGGTGCGTGGGAGGATGACCGGGTGAGTGAGACGACCGCAGCCCAGCCTTCCGCGCGCCGGAGTGCCGCACACGACTCCGCCTTCCTGCGCGCCTGCCGGCACGAGCCGGTGCCGCACACCCCGGTCTGGTTCATGCGGCAGGCCGGCCGCTCGCTGCCCGAGTACCTCAAGGTGCGCGAGGGCATCCCGATGCTGGACTCCTGCATGCAGCCCGAGCTGGTCAAGGAGATCACCCTGCAGCCGGTGCGCCGGCACAAGGTGGACGCCGCGATCTTCTTCAGCGACATCGTGGTCCCGCTCAAGGCCGTCGGCATCGACGTGGACATCAAGCCCGGCATCGGCCCGGTGATCGCCGACCCGATCCGCACCGCCGCCGACCTGCAGCGGCTGCGGCCGCTGACCCCGGACGACGTCCCCTACATCACCGAGGCGGTCGGACTGCTGGTCGACGAGCTCGGCGCCACCCCGCTCATCGGCTTCGCCGGCGCGCCGTTCACCCTGGCCAGCTACCTGGTGGAGGGCGGCCCTTCGAAGAGCCACGAGCGGACCAAGGCGATGATGTACGGCGCCCCCGAGCTCTGGGCCGAGCTGCTGGACCGGATCGCGGTGATCACCGCCGGGTTCCTCCAGGTGCAGATCGAGGCCGGCGTCTCCGCCGTGCAGCTCTTCGACTCCTGGGTCGGCTCGCTGGCCCCGGACGACTACCGCCGCTCGGTGATGCCGGCCAGCACCAAGGTCTTCGACGCGGTCGCCGACGCGGGCGTGCCGCGGATCCACTTCGGCGTCGGCACCGGCGAACTGCTGGGCCTGATGGGCGAGGCCGGCGCCGACGTGGTCGGCGTGGACTGGCGGGTCCCGCTGAACGAGGCGGCCCGCCGGGTCGGCCCCGGCAAGGCGCTGCAGGGGAACCTCGACCCGGCGGTGCTCTTCGCCCCCACCCGCGTGGTGGAGACCAAGGCGCGCGAGGTGCTGCACGCCGCCTCCGCGCTGGGCACCAGCGGACACGTGTTCAACCTCGGCCACGGGGTGTCGCCGAGCATGGACCCGGACGCGCTGACCCGGCTGGTCGCCTTCGTGCACGAGGCCAGCGCACGCTGACTTAGACCCTCCGGCAATTGGGGGGCGGCGTCGCGACGCCCGGACTCTCGCCTGGACGGCTTCTCCTCAGTCGCCAATGGTCCGCATGGACTCCTTCGTCGGCACCGCCCAGACTCGGCCCGGACACCGCTCCTTCACCCACCCCCCAATGCCGGAGGGTCTTAGTCCTGCGGTTCCTGGGTGGTGCCCCGCTGCCGCTGCTTGCGCAGCTGACGGAGCGCCACCCAGCCGATCGGGGCCAGCACCAGCAGGAACGGGGCGAGCGCGGCCAGCGCGATCAGCAGCGCGCGGACCACGGCGACCAGGGCGTGCCAGCCGCCGGCCAGCGCGTGCCCGATCGAACCCCAGAAGCCCTGCTGGTGCGGGGCCGGCGGGGCGGACTGCGGCTGCGTTCTGGTGCTCAGCTCCAGGGTCACCGTGGAGAGCGCCGTCTTGCCGGCCAATGCCTGGGCCTGGCCCTTCAATGACTCCAGGTCGGACTCGCGCTTGGTCAGCTCGCTCTCCAGCGAGACCACCTCGGCCAGCGTCTTGGCGTCCTGCATCAGGGCGCGCACCCGGTCCACGCTGGCCTGCTGGCTCTTCACCCGGCTGTCCAGGTCCACCTGCTGCTGGGTCAGGTCGTCGGCCTGCCGGCTGCGGGCGAGCACGGTGCCCAGGGCGGCGAACTGGTCCAGCGACTTGGCGAAGTCGGCGGACGGCACGCGCACGACCAGCTCCGCGGTGCTGCCGGTGGTGTTCTCGTGCTCCACGTAGCCGGCGCCGGCGGTGGCCAGGTCCTGGGCCCGGGCGAGCGCGGCGTCCAGGGCGGGGACCTGCAGGTCGAGCCGGGCGGTGTAGGACATGGCGCGGTCGGCGGCGACGGCGGTGCCGCCGGTGGTGGGCTTGGCGGTGGCGCCGACGGCGGGAGCGGGGGCCATCGGGGCGGCCCCGGCCCCGTGGGCGGCGCTGTCGGTGCCGGACGAGCCGGCGGCACTGCACCCGGCCAGCCCGAGCAGGGCGGTCAGGAAGAGCGCGGCGGTGCGGGTTCTGTGTCGGGTCATGTCCCTTGGACGGGGCGGCTGGTGACGGGGTTTCAGTTCCCCGGTTGCGGGGTGGTCACAGAACGAACACCGACCGGACACCCCCGTGCGGGGCTTACCCCCTGCACCGGGCCGGGGCGCCGGGGTGGGAGACTGCCTGGCATGGGAGAAGCACTGCCCCGGATCGCCGTCATCGGTGGCGGCATCGCCGGCCTCACCGCCGCCGCGCAGCTCGGCGGGGCGACCGGCCGACCGCCCCGGGCCCGGGTCACCCTCTTCGAGGCCGGCCCGCAGTTCGGCGGCAAGCTGAGATCCGGCGAGGTCGGCGGCGTCCAGGTCGACCTCGGCGCCGAGTCGGTGCTCGCCCGCCGCCCCGAGGCCGTCGAGCTCGCCCGGGAGGTCGGCCTGGCCGACCAGCTCGAACCCCCCACCACCGCCAAGGCCGCAGTCTGGACCAGGGGAGCCCTGCGCCCGCTGCCCGGCGGCCAGTTGATGGGCGTCCCGGGGGACCTGGCCGCGCTGGCCGCCGCCGACCTGCTCACCCCCGAGGGCCTGGCCCGGGCGCACGCCGAACGGCCGGCCTCGGTGGACCCGGACACCGCGGACGTCGCGATCGGCGCCTACGTGGCCGAGCGGCTCGGCCAGGAGGTGGTGGACCGGCTGGTGGAGCCGCTGCTCGGCGGGGTGTACGCCGGGCGGGCCGAGGAGATCTCGCTGCGCGCCGCCGTCCCGCAACTGCTCGCGGCGGCCCGGCGCGGTGGCTCGCTGGTCGAGGGCGTGCACGAGCTGCTGGACCGGCCCCAGGCCGGCGGCCCGGTGTTCCAGGGCCTGCGCGGCGGGATCGGCACCCTGCCGCGCGCGGTGGCCGCTGCCTGCGAGCGGCACGGCGTCCAGCTGTGCCCGAACACCGCGGTGGCCGAGCTGCGCCGCACCCCGGACGGCTGGCTGGTGGACGGCCGCGGCTTCGACGCCGTGCTGCTGGCCGTCCCCGCCCCGCAGGCCGCCCGGCTGCTGGCGGCCGACGCCCCGCAGGCCGCCGCCGAGCTGGCCGCGGTCGAGTACGCCGGGATGGCCCTGGTCACCATGGCCTTCCACCGCACCGAACTGCCCGCCCCGCCGCCCGGCAGCGGCTTCCTGGTCCCGCCGGTGGACGGCCGGTCGATCAAGGCCGCCACCTTCTCCTCGCAGAAGTGGGGCTGGCTGGCCGCGGCCGCCCCCGACGCCTTCGTGCTGCGCACCTCGCTGGGCCGCTTCCGCGAGGAGGCGGCGCTGGAGCTGGACGACGCCGAACTCGTCGCCCGTTCGCTCGCCGACCTCGGCGAGGCGGTCGGTCTGCGGGCCCGCCCGTACGCCACCGCCGTCACCCGCTGGCGGGCCGGGCTGCCGCAGTACCCGGTGGGCCACCAGGACCGGGTGGCCCGGATCCGGGCCGCGGTGGCCCGGGCCGGCCGGCTCGCGGTGGCCGGCGCGGCCTACGACGGGGTCGGCATCCCGGCCTGCGTGGCGGGCGCGCGCCGCGCCGTCGACGACCTGTTGACCCCGCTGCCGAGTGCGGCGGACGCGAAGGGACAATGAGGACATGACTGAGACGACCGCCGAGCAGCAGCCGCAGAAGATGAAGGCCCGCGACCTGAACCAGGTCATCCGCTACACCATGTGGTCGGTGTTCAAGCTCAAGGACGTGCTCCCCGAGGACCGTTCGGCGCTGGCCACCGAGGTCGAGGAGCTGTTCGAGCAGCTCGCCGCCAAGGACGTCACGGTCCGCGGCAGCTACGACGTCTCCGGCCTGCGGGCCGACGCGGACATCATGATCTGGTGGCACTCCGGCAGCTCGGACGACCTGCAGGAGGCCTACAACCGGTTCCGCCGCACGGGCCTGGGCCGCCTGCTGGCGCCGGTCTGGTCGAACATGGCGCTGCACCGGCCCGCGGAGTTCAACAAGTCGCACATCCCGGCCTTCCTGGCCGACGAGGTGGCCCGCGAGTACGTCTGCGTCTACCCGTTCGTCCGCTCCTACGAGTGGTACCTGCTGCCGGACGAGGAGCGCCGCGGGATGCTGGCCGAACACGGCAAGATGGCCCGCGGCTACCCGGACGTGCGGGCCAACACCGTCGCCTCGTTCGCGCTGGGCGACTACGAGTGGCTGCTCGCTTTCGAGGCGGACGAGCTGCACCGGATCGTGGACCTGATGCGCGACCTGCGCCCGTCCCGCGCGCGGCTGCACGTGCGCGAGGAGGTCCCGTTCTACACCGGCCGCCGCAAGCCGGTGAGCGAGCTGCTGAACGGCCTGGCGTAGCGGCGCCGGGTCCGAGGGCGCTGCGCGGTCAGCCGCGCAGCGCCGCGCGCAGCCGGGCGTCCGGCACCGCGTCGGTGCCGTCGATGGCCACCGCGGTCAGCAGCCGGCGCTCGGCGTCGCCGGACTGCCCGCCGCTCTGCTGGCGCGGCAGCCGGATCTCGCGCAGCACCCGAAGGCCGGCCGGCGCCGCCCAGCGGGTGTACGGGTGCACGTCCACCCGGGCCATCAGCAGGGTTCCGGTGGTGAGGATCAGCGGCAGCGAGAACCAGGCCAGGGTGGTTCCCGCGGTGCTGCCGTCCGCCGGGCCGGTCAGGGTGACCGCGGCGACCAGCATCAGCACCCCCAGCAGCAGCGCCTGGCGGACCTGACGCACCGCCAGCACCGTGTTCTCGCGCACCCCGGCGGGGGTGGCCAGGCCGGCCAGCGAGAGCCGGACCCCGATCTCGGTCACCGTCGGGTGCTCGCTCAGCGCCGCGCGCAGCTCGGTGGTGCGGCACTGGCCCTCCGGGCCGATCTCGCTGATCAGCGCCCGCTCCAGCCGGCTGCGGCCCTGCGGGTCGACCACCGTGGTCCAGCCGGTGTGCGCCAGGTGCAGCCGGCCGCGCCCGCTCATCAGCACCAGTGCCAGGTCCACCACCCGGCGCGGCCCGCCGGCCAGGTAGGCGGTCTCGTACAGCCCGATCAACACCACCTCGGCGTCCTCCTCGGCCAGCCCGGCCATCGCGTCCGCGGCGGCGGCCACCCGCACCAGCCGCAGACAGGAGAGCACCGCGACGACACAGGCGGGAACCAGGAAGAGCAACCACATGGGCCCTGTTGTAGACCGCCCGCACCCCTCCTGGCAGGGGCAACGGGTCGCGCGATACCGAATCGTGATCCGCGCGACCCGCCTGCCCCGGCGCGCCCGCCCCGGCCGGCTCAGCCCTCGGCGGGCCGCAGGGTGAGCGAGATGCTGTTGATGCAGTACCGCTGGTCGGTCGGCGTGCCGTACCCCTCGCCCTCGAAGACGTGGCCCAGGTGGCCGCCGCAGCGCGCGCAGCGGACCTCGACCCGGCGCATGCCCATCGAGTCGTCCTGGATGTACTGCACCCGGTCCTCGGCCAGCGGCGCGAAGTACGAGGGCCAGCCGCAGTGGCTGTCGAACTTGGTCTCGGAGCTGAACAGTTCGGCTCCGCAGGCGCGGCAGGCGTACACCCCGACGGTCTTGGTGTCGGTGTACTCGCCGGTGAACGGCCGCTCGGTGCCGGCCTCGCGCAGCACCTGGTACTCGGCCGGGCTGAGCTGCTCGCGCCACTCGGCCTCGGTCTTCTCGATCTCGTAGCTCATCGCGCCAGCTCCTCCAGGATGGCGGGGCCGAGGTTCGTGACGTCCCCGGCTCCCATGGTGAGAACCAGGTCGCCCGGCTTGGCCATTCCGGCCAGCAGGGCGGCAGCGGCGGTGAACTCGTGCTCTGCGGTGACGTCGGCGCCGGCCGCGCGGGCGGCGGCGATGATCAGCTCGCTGGTGACGCCCGGGATCGGGTCCTCGCGGGCCGGGTAGATGTCCAGCACCACCGAGGCGTCGGCCAGCGCCAGCGCCTGGCCCATCTCCGCGGACAACTGCTGGGTGCGGCTGAACAGGTGCGGCTGGAAGAGCACCAGCACCCGGCCCCGGGCCACCTCGCGGATCGCCTCCAGGTCGGCGGCCATCTCGGTCGGGTGGTGCGCGTAGGTGTCGATCACCTGCACGCCCGCCGCCTCGCCCTTGAGCTGCAGCCGGCGGCGGACCCCGGTGTAGGCGGCCAGCGCCTCGGCCAGCTCCTCGCCGGGCACGCCCAGCGCGATGCCGGCGGCCAGCGCGGCCACCGCGTTGTGCGCGTAGTGCCGACCCGGGACCGAGACGGTGAAGGTCAGCTCGGCGCCCTCCAGCTCGATCGTGACCTCGCTGGTCATGCCGTTCGGCACCACTGAGAGGACCCGCACGGTGGCGTCCTCGGCGGCACCGACGGTGACCACGCTCAGGTCCTCACGGCCCACCACCCGGGCGGTCAGCTCGCGGGCCCCGGGGTGGTCGGCGGAGACCACCAGGGTGCCGCCGGGCTGGATCCGGCCCACGAAGGTCTCGAAGGAGTCGTGGATCTCGTCCAGCGAGGCGTAGTTGGCGTGGTGGTCCAGCTCCACGTTGAGGATGATCGCGACCTCGGGGGCGTACTTGTGGAAGCTGCGGTCGCTCTCGTCCGCCTCGGCCACGAAGATCTCGCCGGTGCCGTGGTGGGCGTTGGAGCCGGGCGCGTCCAGGTCGCCGCCGATCGCGTAGGACGGGTCCAGGCCGAGCGCGGCCAGCGAGACCGCCAGCATGCTGGTGGTGGTGGTCTTGCCGTGGGTGCCGGCCACTGCCAGCGCCCGGCGCCCGCCCATCAGCGCGGCCAGCGCGTCCGAGCGGTGCACCACCGGGATGCCGCGCTCGCGGGCGGCGGCCAGCTCCGGGTTGTCCTCGCGGATCGCGCTGGAGACCACGATGCTGCTGGCCCCGTCCGGCACGTTCTCGGCCGCGTGTCCGACCTGGACCGCGGCACCCAGCTCACGCAGCGCCAGCACGGTCTCGGACTCCCTGGAGTCGCTCCCGGAGACCTTGGCGCCGCGGACCGTGAGGATCTTCGCGAGGCCCGACATGCCGGCGCCGCCGATGCCGATGAAGTGCGGGGCATGCAGGTCGTGGGCGGCGTCGTTCAAGGGTGTGCTCCGTAGTCAGTGGCGGAATCGTCCTCGCGAGCGGGCTCCCCGGGGGCGCCGCCCGCAAGGACGATTCTGCACCACCGACGGCGGCCGGTGACGCGCTCAGGACTCGCTGGCGAACAGCTTCAGCACCGGGACCCCCACCTTGTGCCGGGCCTGGGAGGCCCAGTCCCGGTGGAAGAACTCCTCCACGAAGTGCGGTGCGGTCAGCACCAGCACCTCGTCCGCGCCGGTCTCCTCGCACACCGCGCGCAGGCTGTCCAGCGGGTGCTCGACGACCACCCGGCCGACCGCCTCGGCCCCCGCCGCCCGCAGGTGGCGCAGGCTGTGTTCGAGCGACTCGTCCGCCACCTCCGCAGCTCCCGCCTCGGTGCGCTCGTGCACCGCCTTGTCCAGATGCCCGAGTGCCACGTCGTCCAGTGCGCGCAGCAGTTCGTCGGTCTTTCCGCGGGGTTGCATCAGGACGACGAAGGAGACCTTCTCCTCGCCGTGGAGCGTGGTGACCAGCTCCACGTCGGCGTCGGAGAGCGCCTTTTCGATCATCAGTACGGTCTTGAACACAAGAGTCCCTTCCGTGTCGCAGGCCCCCGGGGTCCGGTGTCCCCTCTCATAGTGCCCGGCGGAAGCTTTCCTCACGCGGCACACGCGGCACACCGGCCCCTTGGGAGTGATCACTGACCCGGTTCAGGATTGCCCGCTCGGCAGTAGCGGGTAAAGATGAAACCTTTCTGCTCGATCAATGAGACCAGCCGCATCGCCTGCGCGTCCGGCATTTCCAGTCCGTGCATGATCCGTGGCGCGTCACCGGCGGTCATCAGCGGGGCCAGCGAGAGGCAGAGCTCGTCCAGCAGCCCGGACCCGGCCAGTCCGGCCAGCAGCCGGGGACCGCCCTCGGTCAACTGCCGGGTCCAGCCGCGCGCGGTCAGCTCCCGCTGGGCCGCCACCAGGTCCACCGAGCCGTGCCCGGCCTCGACCAGGTCGGCCACCTCGGCCACCGCCGCCCGGGCAGCGGCGGGGGCGTCCCTGGTGGTGACCACGACGGTGCGCACCAGCGGCTCGGTGAACAGCGGGGCGGTCAGGTCCAGGTCCAGGCTGCGGCTGACCACGGCGATCGCCGGGGCCGGCGCCTGCCCGGCCGCGGCCCGGGCGGCGGCGAACCCCTCCCGGGCCCGGGCCGGCCGATACCCCTCGGCGCGGACCGTCTCGGCGCCCACCAGCACCACGTCGCACAGGGCCCGCAGCACCCCGAAGATCCGCTTGTCCGCGGTGCTCGACAACCCCGCGGAGAGCCCGTCCAGCCGGGCCGCCCCGTCCAGCGAGGAGACCATGTTGGCGCGTAGCCAGGGCCGGCCCAAGTTCACCTGCTCGGGGTACGCGTAGACCTCGGCGAGCGCGGCCAGGTCGTCCTGGTCAAGCTCCTGGGAGTGTGATGCAGGGATCAGTCGGCGCATGACTGGCAGTGTTCCACGGCGCGTAGGCTTTATTACCGTGTCCGCAGCCTCACACCCCCATGCCATAACCACCGCGGCCCCACCCGTCTCGCTGGTCGAGCGCCGCCCGGTGGTCGCCGCCGAGCGGCTGGTCGCCGAGATGGTGCCCCCGCCGCGGTTCGCCGGGGTCAGCTTCGGCTCCTACCTGCCCGACCCGACCCAGCCCAGCCAGGCCGAGGCCGTCACCGTGCTGGCGGAGTTCGCCGCCGGCCTGAACGCCGCCGAGGCCCCGCGGCGCGGCTGGTTCCGCCGCGCCGCCCCCGCCCCGACCGGCCCGGCCGGGGTCTACCTGGACGGCGGTTACGGCGTCGGCAAGACCCACCTGCTCGCCTCGCTCTGGCACGCGGTGCCCGGGCCGAAGGCCTTCGGCACCTTCGTCGAGCTGACCAACCTGGTCGGTGCGCTCGGCTTCCAGCAGGCGGTGGCCACCCTGTCCGGGCACAAGCTGCTGTGCATCGACGAGTTCGAGCTGGACGACCCGGGCGACACCGTGCTGGTCTCCACCCTGCTCTCCCGGCTGGTCGAGGCCGGCGTCAAGCTGGCCGCCACCTCCAACACCCTGCCGGAGAAGCTGGGCGAGGGCCGGTTCGCGGCCACCGACTTCATGCGGGAGATCCAGGGCCTGTCGGCGCACTTCAGGTCGGTGCGGATCGACGGCCAGGACTACCGCCACCGCGGCCTGCCGGCCGCCCCGCCGCCGTACACCGACCAGCAGGTCGCCGAGCGGGCCGAGCAGGCCCCGGGTGCCGCGCTGGACGACTTCCCGGCACTGCTGCGGCACCTGTCGGCGGTCCACCCGAGCCGCTACGGCGCGCTGCTGGACGACGTGCATGCGGTCTTCCTGCAGGGGGTCTGCCCGGTGGAGGACCAGTCCACCGCGCTGCGCCTGGTGGTGCTGGCCGACCGGATGTACGACCGGGAGCTGCCGATCACCGCCTCCGGCATCCCGTTCGACCAGGTCTTCTCGGCGGAGATGCTCAAGGGCGGCTACCGCAAGAAGTACCTGCGGGCGGTCTCCCGCCTGGTGGCGCTGGCCCGGGACAGCGCCCGCGGCTGAGGGGGCGTTAGGCCGGTGTTAGACCGGCTGCCTAGGGTGTCGACCGGTCGTCCACCGACGGACGGGCCGTCACCCTTCCCTCTGCTGGAGCTCCTTGATGCCCCGCACCATCCGCCGTCCCGGCCCGGCCGTGGCAGTCCTGCTGCTGCTGATCGCCGCGCTCCTCGGCGCCCTCCCGGGCGCCGCCCGGGCAGCCGTCCCGATCGGCCCTCCCGCCAACATACCCGGCACCGCGCCCGTGCCCGCCGGAGTCACCGTCAGCGGGGTTGACCTGCACGACGGCCAGATCCAGAAGTTCGGCTCGACGTACTACCTGTACGGCACGATGTACAACTGCGGCTACACCTGGCAGCAGCAACCCACCCCGTGGTGCGGGTTCGGCGTCTCGACGGCGTCGAGCATGAGCGGGCCCTGGTCGACGCCCGTCATGCTCTTCTCGAAGGACGCGCCCGACCCGTACAACCCGGGCCACACCTACCAGGACGTCTGCGGAAACCACCGCTCCGGCTGCTTCTCGCCGCGGATGGTGCAGCGGTCCGGCTGGGGCGCCGGCGACAACGTCTTCGTGCTCTGGTTCAACGCACCCGCGTACATGAGCCTGCCGGCCCCCAACACCGCCTCGCACGCCTACATGACGATGGGCTGCAACGGTCCGACCGGCCCGTGCGGCGCCTCGGCCGGCGCGCCCTACGGCACCACCCACCGCCCGACCCTGCACCAGTGCGACGGCGCCAACGGCGACCCGGGCCTGACCGCCGACTCGGAGCGCGTGGCCGTCGGCGAGCCGAGCTCGATCGCGCTGATCTGCCCGTCGGTCGGCACCACCTCGGTCTCCGTGGAGCAGCTCGACAAGTGGGGCACCAACGGCACCGGGGTCGGTGTCGACAAGGTCCCCGGCATCGCCAACGCCGAGGCGATGGGCGCCTACCGGGACGCCTCCGGCACCTGGGTGATGACCTTCGCCGACCACAACTGCGGCTACTGCGCGGGCACCGGCGCGGGTTACGCGACCGCGCCCCACATGCTGGGCCCGTGGACGGTGCAGGGCAACAAGGGCGTGGGCCAGTCCGACGACGCCCGGCGGATCTTCTCGCCCGGCTCCTGCGGCGGCCAGGTGGACACCGTCTCGGTGATCGACGGCCAGGCCTGGGAGAAGATCGACCTGTGGACCGGTGCGATGAACGAGAAGGGCGCCAACCTGCGGTTCGAGCCGCTGAACTTCAAGGCGAGCAGCCACACCGCCGGTGACGGCCAGGTCTGGCGCCCCGAGCTCGCCGCCTTCGGCTGCACCGACGCGCCGCCGCCCGCGACCGCACCGCCGGCCCCGGTGACGATCAGCGGGGTGGACCTGCACGACGGCCAGATCCAGAAGTTCGGCTCGACCTACTACCTGTACGGCACGATGTACAACTGCGGCTACACCTGGCTGGCGACCGCCACCCAGTGGTGCGGCTTCGGCGTCTCGACGGCGTCCAGCATGAACGGCCCGTGGTCCACGCCCCAGCTGCTCTTCTCGGCGACCGCCGACGACCCGTACTACCCGGGCCACACGTACCAGGCGGTCTGCGGCTCCGGCTCCGGCTGCTTCTCGCCGCGGATGATCCAGCGCTCGGGCTGGGGCGCCAACGACGGCGTCTTCATCCTGTGGTTCAACGCCCCCGGCTACAAGAACCTGCCCGCCCCCTACACGGCCACGAACGGCTATATGACGATGGGCTGCAACGGCCCGACCGGCCCGTGCGGGGCCTCGGCCGGGGCGCCCTACGGCACCACCCACCGCCCGAGCCTGCACCAGTGCGACGGCGCCAACGGTGACGCGGGGCTGAGCACCAGCGTCGAGGACAACACCCTCGCGCTGGTCTGCCCGATGCCCGGCACCGGCTCGCTCTCGTTGGAGGAGCTGAGCTACTGGGGCACCGACGGCAGCGGGACCGGAATCACCCACCTGGGCAAGCTGGACAGCACCGAGCTGGGCAACGTGGAGTCCACCGGCCTGTTCAAGGACAGCGCGAGCCACAAGTGGGTGCTCACCTACGCCGACAAGAACTGCGGCTTCTGCAGCGGCACCGGTACCGGCTACGCGACCGCCGACACCCTGACCGGGACCTGGACCGCGCCGGCCAACACCGGCGTGTACGCCGCCGGGCCGGACTCGCCCGCGCACAGCCGGCGCCAGGTCTCCGCCAACTCCTGCGGCGGCAAGCCGGACACCGTCTCGGTGATCGACGGCCAGGCCTGGCAGAAGATCAACCTGTGGACCGGCTCGACCGCGCCGGCCGGATCCGGCCTGCTCCTCGAGCCGCTCAGCTACCAGCCGTCCGGCAACAAGGCCGGCGACGGGCAGCCCTGGCTGGCCGAACTCGCCCCGTTCACCTGCCCGGACATGTGATCCCCGGCTGAATGTCGGCGATGGGTCGTACGGTGGATCCGTGCGACCCATCACGAGCATTGAGCGGACCAAGGCGCCCTTCGAGGTCGTCAGCCCCTACCAGCCCAACGGCGACCAGCCGGCGGCGATCGCCGAGCTGGAGCGCCGCATCCGCGCGGGCGAGAAGGACGTCGTCCTGCTGGGCGCCACCGGCACCGGCAAGTCGGCCACCACCGCCTGGATGATCGAGAAGCTCCAGCGGCCCACCCTGGTGATGGCGCCGAACAAGACCCTGGCCGCCCAGCTGGCCAACGAGTTCCGCGAGCTGCTGCCGAACAACGCGGTCGAGTACTTCGTCTCGTACTACGACTACTACCAGCCCGAGGCCTACGTCCCGCAGACCGACACTTACATCGAGAAGGACTCCTCGATCAACGAGGAGGTCGAGCGGCTGCGCCACTCCGCGACCAACTCGCTGCTCACCCGCCGGGACGTGGTGGTGGTCGCCTCGGTCTCCTGCATCTACGGCCTGGGCACCCCGCAGGAGTACGTGGACCGGATGGTCCAGCTGCGGGTCGGCGAGGAGGTCGACCGGGACGCGCTGCTGCGCCGCTTCGTCGACATCCAGTACACCCGCAACGACCTGGCCTTCACCCGCGGCACCTTCCGGGTGCGCGGCGACACCGTCGAGATCTTCCCGGTCTACGAGGAGCTCGCGGTCCGGATCGAGATGTTCGGCGACGAGATCGAGGCGCTCTACCTGCTGCACCCGCTGACCGGCGAGATCATCCGCCAGGACCAGTCGATCCACATCTTCCCCGCCACCCACTACGTGGCCGGCCCGGAGCGGATGGAGCGGGCGGTCAACGGCATCGAGGCCGAGCTCGCCGAGCGGCTTGCCGTGCTGGAGAAGCAGGGCAAGCTGCTGGAGGCCCAGCGGCTGCGGATGCGCACCACCTACGACATCGAGATGCTCCGTCAGATCGGCTCCTGCTCCGGCGTGGAGAACTACTCGATGCACTTCGACGGCCGCGAGCCCGGCTCCCCGCCGAACACCCTGCTGGACTACTTCCCGGAGGACTTCCTCCTGGTCATCGACGAGTCGCACGTGACCGTCCCGCAGATCGGCGCGATGTACGAGGGCGACGCCTCGCGCAAGCGCACCCTGGTGGACCACGGCTTCCGGCTGCCCTCCGCGCTGGACAACCGCCCGCTCAAGTGGGAAGAGTTCCTGGGGCGGATCGGCCAGACCGTCTACCTCTCCGCCACCCCCGGCCCCTACGAGCTGTCCCGCGGCGACGGCACGGTCGAGCAGATCATCCGCCCGACCGGCCTGATCGACCCCGAGGTGATCGTCAAGCCGACCGAGGGCCAGATCGACGACTTGGTGCACGAGATCCGGGCCCGGGTGGAGAAGGACGAGCGGGTGCTGGTCACCACGCTCACCAAGAAGATGTCCGAGGACCTCACCGACTACCTGGTCGGCCTGGACATCCGGGTCCGCTACCTGCACAGCGACATCGACACGCTGCGCCGGGTCGAGCTGCTGCGTGAGCTGCGGGCCGGCAAGTACGACGTGCTGGTCGGCATCAACCTGCTGCGCGAGGGCCTGGACCTGCCCGAGGTCTCCCTGGTGGCGATCCTGGACGCGGACAAGGAGGGCTTCCTGCGCTCCGGCACCTCGCTGATCCAGACCATCGGCCGCGCCGCCCGCAACGTCTCCGGCCAGGTCCACATGTACGCGGACCGGATCACCCCGTCGATGGAGCGGGCGATCGACGAGACCAACCGCCGCCGAGCCGTCCAGCAGGCCTACAACGAGAAGCACGGCATCGACCCGCAGCCGCTGCGCAAGAAGATCGGCGACATCCTGGACACCCTGGCCCGCGAGGAGGTGGACACCGAGGAGCTGATGTCCAGCGGCTACCGGGACGCCAAGGCCAAGGGCCGGGCTCCGGTGCCCGCCCTGGGGGTCGGCCAGAAGGACACCAGGAGCCTGCCGGCCGCCGAACTGGCCCAGCTGATCCAGGACATGACCGAGCGGATGCACACGGCCGCCGCCTCGCTCCAGTTCGAGCTGGCGGCCCGGCTGCGCGACGAGGTCAAGGAGCTGAAGAAGGAGCTGCGCCAGATGCGCGAGGCCGGCATCGCCTGACCCGGGGCGGGGCCCCGCGCGGGGCCGGGGCCCCTGGTCGGGGGTCCGGCCCAGGGCCTAGGGTGAGGGTGGCGTACATCGGAGGGGGCCGCACCGTGTCGGTGAGTCTGAGCAAGGGGCAGCAGGTCCGGCTGCGCCGGTCGACCGGGGAGGCAATGACCCTGGTCCGGATGGGCCTGGGCTGGCAGGCGGTGCCCAAGCGCGGCCTGTTCGGCAGCAAGCCCCGGCAGATCGACCTGGACGCCTCCGCGC
Source organism: Streptomyces tateyamensis (assembly GCF_003205575.1). Taxonomy (GTDB): domain Bacteria; phylum Actinomycetota; class Actinomycetes; order Streptomycetales; family Streptomycetaceae; genus Kitasatospora; species Kitasatospora tateyamensis. The sequence continues at coordinate 52,439 of NZ_PYBW01000097.1, read as the reverse complement.
TGCTCTACACCGACCGGGTGCCGACCGACGTGGTCTTCTTCAAGCACCTGGTGAGCAACGACGGCTCGGTGCGGCACGCCGGCGACAGCAGGGTCGGCGGCGCCGTGGCCGGCGGCGATGACGAGTCGATCGTGGTGGACCTGAGCCGGATCCCGGCCCGGATCACCCAGCTGGTCTTCACCGTCAGCTCGTACGGCGGCCAGCCGTTCACCGAGCTGGCCGCCGCGCACTGCCGCCTGGTGGACGAGTTCGGCGGCCAGGAGCTGGCCCGCTACGAGCTGGCCGGCGGCGGCGCGCACACCGGCCAGATCATGGCCAAGGTCTACCGCGAGCCGGACGGCGACGGCTGGGCGATGCAGGCGATCGGGGCGGTGGCGCAGGCCCGGACCTTCCAGGACATGCTGCCGGCCATCGCGCCGTTCCTCTGACTTCTTTACCTGCGCTTGACGTTCTCTGGTAGCCTTCGCAGTAACGGAGGGGAGTATTCCCCCTCGGCGCTTCCCGTCATCACGGCGACCTCCGACCGGTCGCCCGGGTTCGCCGGCTCGCCGCAGGCGGGCGGAAGAGACCTCCGGCATCGAATCCATGCCGGAGGAGCAGTTCCGTGGACGTTTCGTTCGCCCTGTGGGCGGCCACCATCGGGGTCCTGATCGCCCTGATCGCCGCCGATTTCTTCATCGGCGGCCGCAAGCCGCACGAGGTCTCGCTCAAGGAGGCCGGCATCTGGACCGGGGTCTGGGTGGCCCTGGCTCTCGCCTTCGGCGGCTTCCTCTGGTGGCAGTTCGGCGGCGGCAAGGCGGGGGAGTTCTTCGCCGGCTACGTCACCGAGAAGTCGCTGAGCGTGGACAACCTCTTCGTCTTCGTGCTGATCATGGCCAAGTTCGCGGTGCCCAAGGCGCAGCAGCAGCGGGTGCTGCTGGTCGGCGTGCTGATAGCGCTGGTGCTGCGGGCGCTGTTCATCGCCGGCGGCGCGGCCCTGGTGGCCAGCTTCTCCTGGATCTTCTACCTGTTCGGCGCGTTCCTGATCTGGACCGCCTGGAAGCTGGTCAAGGAGGCCCGGTCCGGCCACCAGGAGAGCGAGTTCGAGGAGAACGCGCTGCTGCTGGCGGTGCGCCGGTGGTTCCCGGCGATCTCCGCGATGACCGTGGTGATGCTGGCGATCGGGCTGACCGACCTGCTCTTCGCGCTGGACTCGATCCCGGCGATCTTCGGCCTGACCCAGGACCCGTACATCGTCTTCACCGCCAACGCCTTCGCCCTGATGGGCCTGCGCCAGCTGTACTTCCTGCTCGGCGGGCTGCTGCAGCGGCTGGTGCACCTGAGCTACGGGCTCTCGGTGATCCTCGGCTTCATCGGGATCAAGCTGGTGCTGCACGCCCTGCACGAGGGCGGGGTGGCGGTGCCGGAGATCAGCACCCCGCTCTCGCTGGGGTTCATCGTGCTGGTGCTCGCGGCCACCACGGCCAGCAGCCTGTGGGCCTCGCGCCGGGGCGCGGCGCGCGAGCTCACCGGCTGAGCCGCAGCCCGGTGGCCGCCGGCCCGGGCGGGCGGCGGCCACCGGCGGGTGTCACCAGCCGCGCTCGCGCCATTCGGCCAGGTGCGGGCGCTCGGCACCGAGCGTGGTGTCCTTGCCGTGGCCCGGGTAGACCCAGGTCTCGTCCGGCAGCGCGTCGAAGAGCTTGGTGGTGACGCCGTCCAGCAGGCTGGCGAAGGCCTCCGGATCCTTCCAGGTGTTGCCGACCCCGCCCGGGAAGAGGCAGTCGCCGGTGAAGACGTGCGGGTGGCCCTCCGGGTCGTCGTAGACCAGCGCGATCGAGCCGGGGGTGTGCCCGACCAGGTGGCGGGCGGTCAGCTCGGCCCGGCCGACCCGGACGGTGTCGCCGTCGGACAGCGGCAGGTCGGTGGGGACCGGGATGCCCTCGGCGTCGAAGCGGCCGGCCGCGGTGCGGGCGCCGGTGGCGGCCACCACCTCGGCCAGCGCGCCCCAGTGGTCCGGGTGGCGGTGGGTGGTGACCACGGTGGCCAGCCCCTCGCCGACCGTCTCCAGCAGCACCGGGGCGTCCGCGGCCGCGTCGATCAGCAACTGCTCGTCGGTGGCCCGGCAGCGCAGCAGGTAGGCGTTGTTGTTCGTCGGGCCGACGGCGACCTTGGTGATGATCAGGTGGGCCAATTCGCGGACGTCGGGCCGACCGCCGACGTGGACGTCTCCGTGGTAGCTCAAGACCTACTCCTCACAGTCAGGTGGCACAGCAGAACAGTCGAGTGGCACAGCGGAACGGGAACATGATCCCGGGTCAGCCCATCGGGGGCAGCGCGGGCAGGGCGGTGCGCGGGTCGGTGAGCAGCTCGCCGTTGCGGTGCACCTGCAGCCCGTCGCCGTCGGCCCGGCCGGAGAGCCAGGCCAGCAGCGCCCGCACCGGCCCCTCCACCCGCAGCTCGAAGGGGGCCTCGGCGCCGGCACCGGTGCCCAGCCGGGCCCGGTCGCCGGTGTCCTCGGCGACCAGCTCGACCGCGGGCAGGCCGTCCAGGGTGGCGAACCGGCCGGTCAGCTTGCGGAACTCGGCGGTGGCGAAGCCGTCCGGCCAGTGCGCGGGGGTGTAGCCGGCGGCCAGGTCGACATGGTGGTACTCCAGCTCGCACAGCCGCTTCCAGGGCAGCTCACTGGCCGGGAAGGTGTAGCCGTGCCGGTGCTTCAGCTCGGCCCCCCAGGCCTCGGCCGGCAGCGCGGCGGCGGCCGCGGCCAGCCGGTCGGCGCTGGCCCGCAGGTCGGCCGCCTGCTCGGCGAGCGGGCGGCCGGCGCCCTGCTGGATGCCGTCCTCGCGGGCCTGCTCGTCGGCGTACTGCGGGATGTCCTGGCCGGTGCGGGCCGACTCCAGCAGGTTGACCAGCGAGTCGGCGTTGCGGGACAGGTGGGCCAGCAGGTGGCCGCGGGTCCAGCCGGGCAGCGCGCAGGGCTCGGCCACCGCCTCGGGGTCCAGCTCGGCGACGGTGTGCAGCAGGTGCTCGGTGGCGGCCGCCACCTCGCGCAGGGTGGTGGCGGCGGTCTCGGCGGGCGTGGTCATCAGGTGGGGCCTCCGGACGGGCGTTGCCTTGCAGGGCCTGGATCGTTGGACAGCCGAAGGCTATCGCCGGGCGGGTGGTCGGGCGGGGAGTGGGCGCGACGCAGCCCGACTGTCAGTGGTATGCGGTTGACTCGGTGCGGCGTTCACTCGTCCGGGTGGGGTCCATTGGACAAGCTCGATAATCGAACGCCTGAGCTATACGCTGATCGGCGACACTGGAGAAGTTCTCTTGTTGCCAGATCCCGGAGAAAGGCGCCAGTAGCAGTGGCCGATCGCCTCATCGTCCGCGGTGCCCGCGAGCACAACCTCAAGAACGTCTCGCTCGACCTGCCCCGGGACGCCCTGATCGTCTTCACGGGCCTGTCCGGCTCGGGGAAGTCCTCGCTGGCGTTCGACACGATCTTCGCCGAGGGCCAGCGCCGGTACGTCGAGTCGCTGTCCTCCTACGCCCGCCAGTTCCTCGGCCAGATGGACAAGCCGGACGTGGACTTCATCGAGGGCCTCTCCCCGGCCGTCTCGATCGACCAGAAGTCCACCAACCGCAACCCGCGCTCCACCGTGGGCACCATCACCGAGGTCTACGACTACCTGCGGCTGCTCTTCGCCCGCGTCGGCAAGCCGCACTGCCCGCACTGCGGCCGCCCGATCGCCAAGCAGTCCCCGCAGGCCATCGTCGACCAGGTGCTGAAGCTCACCGAGGGCACCAGGTTCCAGGTGCTCAGCCCGGTGGTGCGCGAGCGCAAGGGCGAGTTCGTCGACCTCTTCGCCGACCTGCAGTCCAAGGGCTACGCCCGGGCCCGGGTGGACGGGGAGACGGTCCAGCTGACCGAGCCCCCCGTGCTCAAGAAGCAGGAGAAGCACACCATCGAGGTGGTGATCGACCGCCTCACCGTCAAGGAGAGCGCCAAGCGCCGGCTGACCGACTCGGTGGAGACGGCCCTCAAGCTCTCCGGCGGCATGGTGGTGCTCGACTTCGTCGACCTCGACGCGGGCGATGCCGAGCGCGAGCGGATGTACTCCGAGCACCTCTACTGCCCGTACGACGACGTCTCCTTCGAGGAGCTGGAGCCGCGCTCCTTCTCCTTCAACTCCCCGTTCGGCGCCTGCCCCGAGTGCACCGGCCTGGGCAGCCGGATGGAGGTCGACCCCGAACTGGTCGTCCCCGACGAGGAGAAGTCGCTGGAGGAGGGGGCGATCCACCCCTGGTCCGGCGGCCACATGAAGGAGTACTTCGGCCGACTGATCGCCGCGCTGGCCGGCGAGCTGGGCTTCCGCACCGACATCCCGTGGGCCGGCCTGCCGGCCCGGGCCAAGAAGGCGCTGCTCTACGGCCACAAGGCCAAGGTCGAGGTCCGGTACAACAACCGCTACGGCCGCGAGCGCTCCTACGTCACCGGCTTCGAGGGCGTCATCCCCTTCGTCCAGCGCCGGCACACCGAGGCCGAGACCGATTCGGGGCGCGAGCGCTTCGAGGGGTACATGCGCGAGGTGCCCTGCCCGGCCTGCCAGGGCACCCGGCTCAAGCCGGTGGTGCTCGCGGTCACCGTGCAGGGCAGGTCGATCGCCGAGGTCTCGGCGATGTCGATCAGCGACTGCGCCGACTTCCTCGGCGCGATGAAGCTGACGGCCCGCGACAAGAAGATCGCCGAGCGGGTGCTGAAGGAGGTCAACGAGCGGCTGCGGTTCCTGGTCGACGTCGGCCTGGACTACCTCTCGCTCAACCGCGCGGCCGGCACCCTGTCCGGCGGCGAGGCGCAGCGGATCCGGCTGGCCACCCAGATCGGCTCCGGCCTGGTCGGCGTCCTCTACGTGCTGGACGAGCCCTCGATCGGCCTGCACCAGCGGGACAACCACCGGCTGATCGAGACCTTGGTCCGGCTGCGCGACATCGGCAACACCCTGATCGTGGTCGAGCACGACGAGGACACCATCAAGACCGCCGACTGGGTGGTCGACATCGGCCCCGGCGCCGGCGAGCACGGCGGCAAGGTGGTGCACTCCGGGGCGCTCAAGGAGCTGCTGGCCAACGAGGAGTCGCTGACCGGCCAGTACCTCTCCGGCAAGCGCTCGATCCCGATCCCGGGGGTGCGCCGCCCGCGGGACAAGAAGCGCCAGATCACCGTGCACGGCGCGCGCGAGCACAACCTGCGCGACGTCACGGTGGGTTTCCCGCTCGGCACCTTCACCGCGATCACCGGTGTCTCCGGCTCCGGCAAGTCCACCCTGGTCAACGACATCCTCTACACCCACCTGGCCCGCGAGCTGAACGGGGCGCGCAGCGTCCCCGGCCGGCACACCCGGATCACCGGCACCGACCAGGTGGACAAGGTGGTGCACGTGGACCAGTCGCCGATCGGCCGCACTCCGCGGTCCAACCCGGCCACCTACACCGGCGTCTTCGACCACGTCCGCAAGCTCTTCGCGGAGACCACCGAGGCGAAGGTGCGCGGCTACCTGCAGGGCCGGTTCTCGTTCAACGTCAAGGGCGGCCGCTGCGAGAACTGCTCCGGCGACGGCACGATCAAGATCGAGATGAACTTCCTGCCGGACGTCTACGTGCCCTGCGAGGTCTGCCACGGGGCCCGGTACAACCGGGAGACGCTCGAGGTGCACTACAAGGGCAAGTCGATCGCCGAGGTGCTCGACATGCCCATCGAGGAGGCGCTGCACTTCTTCGAGGCGGTGCCCGCCATCGCCCGCCACCTGCGCACGCTGAACGACGTCGGCCTCGGCTACGTCCGGCTCGGCCAGAGCGCACCCACCCTCTCCGGCGGCGAGGCGCAGCGCGTCAAGCTCGCCTCCGAGCTGCAGAAGCGCTCCACCGGCCGGACGGTCTACGTGCTGGACGAGCCGACCACCGGTCTGCACTTTGAGGACATCAGCAAGCTGATCAAGGTGCTCTCCGGTCTGGTCGAGAAGGGCAACACGGTGATCGTCATCGAGCACAACCTCGATGTGATCAAGACCGCCGACTGGGTCGTGGACATGGGGCCGGAGGGCGGCAGCGGCGGCGGCACCGTGGTGGCTGAGGGCACCCCGGAGGAGATCGCCCAGGTGACGGCCAGTCACACCGGCAAGTTCCTGCGGGACATCCTCGGCGACCGGATCACCGACGAGGCCCCGGTGCCCGCCCCGCGGGCCGCCCGCAAGCGGGCCACCGCCAAGAAGTGAGCGGCGGCGGCGCGCTGAGGGACCGCAGCTAGACTGCCGCCGTCCCCCAGCCGCCGTCCCGCCCAGGAGTTCGCACCATGTCCGAGTCCGCCGAGCTTCCCACCACCTCCCGCCGCACCCTGCTCTGCTGCGGGGCGGCCGTGCTGGCGGGCGGCTCTGCCGTCGCGGTGGCCGGCTGCTCCTCGGCCGGCGCCTCGGGGGGCAGCGGCTCCGGCTCGACCGCGACCACGCCGGCCAGGAGCACGGCCGCCGTCGAGGTCGGCGCCGCGGCCGACGTGCCGGTCGGCGGCGGCAAGGTCTTCCGCGACCAGTTGGTCGTGGTGACCCAGCCCACCGCCGGCCAGTACAAGGCGTTCAGCGCCCGCTGCACGCACGCCGGCTGCATCGTGGACCAGGTCAAGGACAACCAGATCCAGTGCCCCTGCCACGGCAGCCGGTTCTCCACCGGCGACGGCGCGGTGCAGGACGGCCCGGCACCCAAGCCGCTGCCGTCCTACCCGGTGAGCGTCGAGAACGGCCGACTGATGGTCCAGAAGTAGGGTTTCCACAGACGACAGCACCATCCGAGGGGGACCGAACCGCATGGCTGACCCGTCCACCTACCGCCCGGCACCGGGGGCGATTCCGACGTCCCCCGGGGTCTACCGGTTCCGGGACGCGCACGGTCGGGTGATCTACGTCGGCAAGGCCAAGAGCCTGCGCCCGCGGCTCTCCTCCTACTTCCAGGACCTGGCCAACCTGCACCCGCGCACCGCCACCATGGTCACCACCGCGGCCTCGGTGGAGTGGACGGTGGTCGGCACCGAGGTCGAGGCGCTGCAGCTGGAGTACTCCTGGATCAAGGAGTACGACCCCCGGTTCAACGTCAAGTACCGCGACGACAAGAGCTACCCCGAGCTCGCCGTCACCCTGAACGAGGAGTTCCCCCGGGTCCAGGTGATGCGCGGGGCGCACCGCAAGGGCGTGCGGTACTTCGGCCCCTACGGCCACGCCTGGGCGATCCGCGAGACGGTGGACCTGCTGCTGCGGGTCTTCCCGGTGCGCACCTGCTCCACCGGCGTCTTCAAGCGCGCCCAGCAGGTCGGCCGCCCCTGCCTGCTCGGCTACATCGGCAAGTGCGCGGCCCCCTGCGTCGGCCGGGTCTCGGCCGCCGAGCACCGCGAACTGGCCGAGGAGTTCTGCGACTTCATGGCCGGCCGGACCGGCAACCAGCTGCGCCGGCTGGAGCAGCAGATGCAGCAGGCCGCCGCCGAGACGGAGTACGAGAAGGCCGCCCGGCTGCGTGACGACATCGAGGCGCTCAAGCGCGCGATGGAGAAGAACGCCGTCGTGCTGGCCGACGGCACCGACGCCGACCTGCTCGCCCTCGCCGAGGACGAGCTGGAGGCCGCGGTGCAGATCTTCCACGTGCGCGGCGGCCGGGTGCGCGGCCAGCGCGGCTGGGTCACCGACAAGGTCGAGGACGTGGACAGCGCCGCCCTGGTCGAGCACGCGCTGCAGCAGCTCTACGGCGGCGACACCGCCTCGGTGCCGCGCGAGGTGCTGGTCCCGGCGCTGCCCGAGCCGCTGGCCCCGGTCCAGGAGTGGCTGACCGGCCTGCGCGGCGCCCAGGTCGACCTGCGGGTGCCGCAGCGCGGCGACAAGAAGGACCTGATGGAGACGGTGGCCCGCAACGCCCAACACGCGCTGGCGCTGCACAAGACCAAGCGGGCCTCCGACCTGACCACCCGCAGCCGCGCGCTGCAGGAGATCGCCGACGCGCTGGAGCTGGACTCCGTCCCGCTGCGGATCGAGTGTTTCGACATCTCCCACCTGCAGGGCGAGGACGTGGTCGCCTCGATGGTGGTCTTCGAGGACGGACTGGCCCGCAAGAGCGAGTACCGCCGGTTCCAGATCAAGGGCTTCTCCGGGCAGGACGACGTCCGCTCGATGCACGAGGTGATCAGCCGCCGGTTCCGCCGCTACCTGCGCGAGCGCGAGCAGACCGGCGAGTGGGCGGTCCCCGAGGAGGGCCCCGAGGACGACGGTGCGCGCCCCGACGGCGACGGCCCGCGCACCGAGGACGGCCGCCCCAAGCGCTTCGCCTACCCGCCCCAGCTGCTGGTGGTGGACGGCGGCCAGCCCCAGGTGGCCGCCGCCCGCCGCGCCCTCGACGAGCTCGGCATCGACGACGTGGCGCTGTGCGGCCTGGCCAAGCGGCTGGAGGAGGTCTGGCTGCCCGGCCAGGACGACCCGGTGGTGCTGCCGCGCAGCAGCGAGGGCCTCTACCTGCTGCAGCGGGTGCGCGACGAGGCGCACCGGTTCGCCATCACCTACCAGCGCGGCAAGCGGGCCAAGCGGCTCACCGCCGGCGGGCTGGACGCGGTGCCGGGTCTGGGCGAGACCAGGCGCACCGCCCTGCTCAAGCACTTCGGCTCGGTGAAGAAGCTGCGGGCCGCCACGGTCGAGGAGATCTGCCAGGTCCCGGGAATTGGCCGGCGCACCGCGGAGACTGTTGTCGCGGCGTTGGCCTCCCGGACACCCTCCGCCTTCGCGCTGAACACCGCCACAGGCGAGATCATGGACGACGAAGTGCCACAGGGAACGCAACACAGCACCGAGAGCGGGGAACCGAAGTGACAGTGTCCGACGAGGGGCGCGCGGCCCGGCCGGAGCCGGCCGGCGACGAGACCGCCCCCGAGCTGGTCATCATCTCCGGGATGTCCGGCGCCGGCCGCAGCACGGCCGCCAAGTGCTTGGAGGACCTCGACTGGTTCGTGGTCGACAACCTGCCGCCGGCCCTGATCCCGACCATGGTCGACCTCGGCGCCCGCTCGCAGGGCGCGGTGGCCCGGATCGGCGTGGTGATCGACGTCCGCGGCCGCCAGTTCTTCGACGACCTGCGCGCCTCGCTGGAGGAGCTGGACAAGCGCGGCACCCGGATGCGGATCGTCTACCTGGAGTCCAGCGACGACGTGCTGGTGCGCCGCTTCGAGTCGGTGCGCCGCCCGCACCCGCTGCAGGGCGATGCCCGCCTGGTGGACGGCATCGCCCGCGAGCGCGACCTGCTGCGCGAGCTGCGCGGCGAGGCCGACCTGGTGATCGACACCACCGACCTCAACGTCCACCAGCTGCGCGCCAAGCTGGACGCCCAGTTCGCCGACCACGACGAGCCCGCGCTGCGCTGCACCGTGATGAGCTTCGGCTTCAAGTACGGCCTGCCGGTCGACGCCGACCTGGTGGTCGACTGCCGCTTCCTGCCCAACCCGCACTGGGTCCCGGAGCTGCGGGCCCACACCGGCACCGATGCGGCGGTGGCCGACTACGTCTTCGCCCAGCCCGGCGCCCAGGCGTTCCTGGACGGTTACACCGACCTCCTGCGTATTGTCACCGAGGGTTATCGGCGAGAGGGTAAGCGCCACATGACCCTTGCCGTAGGCTGCACCGGTGGCAAGCATCGCAGCGTGGCCATGTCGGAGCGGCTGACGAAGCGTCTGGTCGCCGACGGCGTGGAAACGGTGCTCGTGCACCGCGACATGGGACGGGAGTAACGGCGGTCCCCCAGCACCGCCGACCGACAGGAACGTGGGGTAGGTGTGACGGGATACTCGCCAGGGCGGCAGCTCCAGCACAAGGCCGCTGAGCGGGGATCCCCGGGCGCATCGAGAGCACCGCGGGGCACCGCGCCGCGGATCACCGCACTGGGCGGCGGCCAGGGGCTGTCCGCCTCGCTCTCCGCACTGCGCCGACTCACCTCCGACCTGACCGCGGTGGTCACCGTGGCCGACGACGGCGGCTCCAGCGGCCGGCTGCGGTCCGAGCTCGGCGTGCTGCCGCCCGGCGACCTGCGCAAGGCGCTGGCCGCACTCTGCGGGGACGACGAGTGGGGCCGCACCTGGTCCGAGGTGATCCAGCAGCGGTTCTCCGGCAACGGCGAGCTGGGCGGGCACGCGGTCGGCAACCTGCTGATCGTGGCCCTGTGGGAGAAGCTCGGCGACCCGGTGGCGGCCCTGGAGTGGGTCGCCCGGCTGCTCAACGTGCAGGGCCGGGTGCTGCCGATGTCGGCGGTCCCGCTGGACATCGAGGCCCAGGTGCGCGGCCACGACCCGGCCCACCCCGCACTGGTCGCCGCGGTCCGCGGCCAGGCCAGCGTGGCGGGCACCCCGGGCACCGTGCAGTCGGTGCGGCTGCTGCCGGAGGAGCCGCCCGCGGTGCCGGAGGCGGTGACCGCGGTGCTGGAGGCCGACTGGGTGGTGCTCGGCCCCGGCTCCTGGTTCACCAGCGTGCTGCCGCACCTGCTGGTGCCGGAGCTGGCCAAGGCCCTGGTGGAGACCAAGGCGCGCCGGCTGCTCTGCCTCAACCTGGCCCCCCAGCCGGGCGAGACCGAGGGCTTCACCCCGCAGCGCCACCTGGAGGTGATCGCCGACCACGCTCCGCTGTTGGGGGTGGATGCGATCCTGGTGGACGAGCGCGCGGTCACCGGCGGTGCCTTCGGCGTGGCCGACCTGGGTGGCCTGCGCAGCGCCGCCCAGCGGATGGGGGCGGCGCTGGTGCTGGACAAGGTGGCCGCCAAGGACGGCAGCCCGCGACACGACCCGGAGCTTCTGGCCGCCGCGTACGACCGGATTTTCCGGACACATGGAAGGATCGGCCCATGGCGATGACGGCAGCGGTGAAGGACGAAATCTCGCGGCTCCCTGTCACCCGGGCCTGCTGTCGCAAGGCTGAGGTGTCGGCGATCCTGCGATTCGCGGGCGGACTGCACATTGTGAGCGGTCGGATCGTGATCGAGGCGGAGCTGGACACCGGCATTGCGGCCCGGCGGCTGCGCAAGGACCTGCTGGAGATCTTCGGCCACGCGTCCGAACTGGTGGTGATGGCCCCCAGCGGGCTGCGGCGCGGCAGCCGGTACGTGGTCCGGGTGATCAAGGACGGTGAGCTGCTGGCCCGGCAGACGGGGTTGGTGGACGGGCGGGGCCGGCCGATCCGGGGCCTGCCCCCGGCGGTGGTCTCGGGTGCCACCTGCGATGCCGAGGCGGCCTGGCGCGGTGCGTTCCTGGCCCACGGCTCGCTGACCGAGCCGGGCAGGTCCTCCTCGCTGGAGATCACCTGCCCCGGCTCCGAGGCGGCCCTGGCCCTGGTCGGCGCGGCCCGCCGGCTGGGCATCCCGGCCAAGGCCCGCGAGGTGCGCGGCGCGGACCGGGTGGTGATCCGGGACGGCGACGCGATCGGCGCGCTGCTCACCCGGCTCGGCGCGCACGAGTCGGTGCTGGCCTGGGAGGAGCGCCGGCTGCGCCGCGAGGTGCGGGCCACCGCCAACCGGCTGGCCAACTTCGACGACGCCAACCTGCGCCGCTCGGCCCGCGCCGCGGTCGCGGCCGGCGCCCGGGTCCAGCGCGCGCTGGAGATCCTGGGCGAGGAGGTGCCCGAGCACCTGGCAGCGGCCGGCGCACTGCGGATGCAGCACAAGCAGGCCTCGCTGGAGGAGCTGGGCGCGCTCGCCGACCCGCCGCTGACCAAGGACGCGGTGGCCGGCCGGATCCGCCGCCTGCTGGCGATGGCCGACAAGCGCGCGATGGAGCTGGGCCTGCCCAACACCGAGGCCAACCTGACGGAGGAGATGGCACTCAACTGACCCGTGTGCCTGGCGTGGCGGTTGCGACGCAATGTGGCGTACAACGCCACGCCAGGGGCTTGACCTCGGGGGGTGATGTGCTCCGGAACACGTCCGGGGGGTAGGGTCGTGGGTGGTCGGGGACATCCCAAACTCCACCCCCGTCGGCATAGCCCGGCGTACCTCAGAGGAGATCGGTAAGTGACGATCCGGGTAGGCATCAACGGATTCGGCCGCATCGGCCGGAACTTCTTCCGTGCGGTGAAGGCTCAGGGCGCGGACATCGAGATCGTGGGTGTCAACGACCTCACCGACACCAGGACCCTGGCGCACCTGCTCAAGTACGACTCCATCCTCGGCACCCTGCAGGCGGAGGTCAGCCACACCGCCGACTCCATCACGGTGGACGGCCACACCTTCAAGGTGATCGCCGAGCGCGACCCGGCCAACCTGCCCTGGGGCGAGCTGGGCGTGGACATCGTGATCGAGTCCACCGGCATCTTCACCAAGGCCGCGGACGCCAAGAAGCACGTGGCCGCCGGTGCCAAGAAGGTCATCATCTCCGCGCCCGCGACCGACGAAGACGTCACCATCGTCATGGGTGTCAACGACGACAAGTACGACGCCGCGAACCACACGGTGATCTCCAACGCCTCCTGCACCACCAACTGCGTGGCGCCGATGGCCAAGGTGCTGAACGAGAACTTCGGCATCGTCAAGGGTCTGATGACCACGGTGCACGCCTACACCAACGACCAGGTCACCCTGGACTTCCCGCACAAGGACCTGCGCCGCGCCCGCGCCGCCGCCCTGAACATCATCCCGACCTCCACCGGTGCCGCCAAGGCCACCGCGCTGGTGCTGCCGGAGCTGAAGGGCAAGCTGGACGGCACCTCGCTGCGCGTCCCGGTGCCGACCGGCTCGATCACCGACCTGGTGGTCACCCTCGAGCGGGACGTCACCATCGAGGAGGTCAACGCGGCCTTCCAGAAGGCGGCCGAGGGCGACCTCAAGGGCATCCTGCAGTACACCGAGGACCCGATCGTCTCCTCCGACATCGTCAACTCGCCGTTCTCCACCATCTTCGACTCCCAGCTGACCATGGTCCAGGGCAACCAGGTCAAGGTCCTCGGCTGGTACGACAACGAGTGGGGCTACTCGAACCGGCTGGTCAACCTGACCTCCCTGGTCGGCAGCCAGCTCTGACGCAGCGACAGCTGACGTGAAGTGAGGTGTCAGGGCCCGGCCGGCGGAACACCCGCCGTCCGGGCCCTGTCCCTGCGCGCACCCCTCATTTCGCCCCCAACCCCCGGCGGCCCGGCGCCGTGCCGCCTGTTCAGCGCCTTCTCCCAGGAGACCGAAGACCGTGAAGACCATCGACGACCTCGAGGTGTCCGGCCAGCGGGTGTTCGTCCGCGCCGACCTCAACGTTCCGCTGAGCGGCGACACGATCACCGACGACGGCCGGATCCGCGCCGTCGCGCCGACCATCGCCGCGCTGCTCGAGCGCGGCGCCAAGGTGATCGTCGCCTCCCACCTCGGCCGCCCCAAGGGTGAGCCGGACCCGCAGTACTCGCTCGCGCCCGTCGCGGTGCGCCTGGGCGAGATCCTCGGTGTCCCGGTCGACTTCGCCACCGACACCGTGGGCGACAGCGCCAAGGCCGCCGTCGCGGCGCTGGCCGACGGCGGCGTGGTGCTGCTGGAGAACCTGCGCTTCAACGCGGGGGAGACCAGCAAGGACGACGCCGAGCGCGGCGCCTTCGCCGACCAGCTCGCCGGGCTGGCCGACCGCTACGTCGGCGACGGCTTCGGCGCGGTGCACCGCAAGCACGCCTCCGTCTTCGACCTGCCGGCCCGGCTGCCGCACGCGGTCGGCCTGCTGATCGAGAAGGAGCTGGGCGTCCTCAAGCGGCTGACCGAGGACGTGGCCCGCCCGTACGCGGTGGTGCTCGGCGGCTCCAAGGTCTCCGACAAGGTCGGCGTGATCGACAACCTGCTGGGCAAGGCCGACCGGATCCTGATCGGCGGCGGCATGATGTTCACCTTCCTCAAGGCCCAGGGCCACGAGGTGGGCGCCTCGCTGCTGCAGGAGGACCAGATCCCGCTGGTGCAGGAGTACCTGGAGCGGGCGAAGGCCAACGGCGTCGAGTTCGTCATCCCGGTGGACACCGCGGTGGCCGGCGGCTTCCCCGACGTCAAGGGCCAGAGCCCGGTGGCGGACTTCGAGGTGGTCGACGTCGACGCGATCCCGGCCGGCAAGCTGGGCCTGGACATCGGCCCGAAGACCGCGCAGCTGTTCGCCGAGAAGCTGGCCGACGCCAGGACCGTCTTCTGGAACGGCCCGATGGGCGTCTTCGAGCACCCGCAGTTCGCCGAGGGCACCCGCGCGGTGGCCCAGGCGCTGCTGGACTCCGAGGCCTTCACCGTGGTCGGCGGCGGCGACTCGGCCGCGGCCGTGCGCACCCTCGGCTTCGACGAGACCGAGTTCGGACACATTTCGACCGGCGGTGGCGCAAGCCTGGAGTACCTGGAGGGCAAGACCCTCCCCGGTATCGCCGCCCTGGAGGACTGAGAGCAGATGACTGAGCGTCTCCCGCTGATGGCGGGCAACTGGAAGATGAACCTCAACCACCTCGAGGCCATCCAGCACACCCAGAAGCTGGCCTTCGCGCTGGCCGACAAGGACTACGAGGCGGTCGAGGTCGCGGTGCTGACCCCGTTCACCGACCTGCGCTCGGTGCAGACCCTGGTCGACGGCGACAAGCTGAAGATCAAGTACGGCTCGCAGGACATCTCGGCCCACGACTCCGGTGCCTACACCGGCGAGATCTCCGGCCCGATGCTGGCCAAGCTCAAGTGCAGCTACGCGGTGATCGGCCACTCGGAGCGGCGCCAGTACCACGGCGAGAACGAGGAGATCGTCAACGCCAAGGTCAAGGCCGCCTACCGCAGCGCGATCACCCCGATCCTGTGCATCGGCGAGCCGCTGGAGATCCGCAAGGCCGGCACCCACGTCGCGTACACGCTGGCCCAGCTGGACGGTGCGCTGGAGGGGCTGACCGCGGCGGACGCCGAGTCGATCGTCGTCGCCTACGAGCCGGTCTGGGCGATCGGCACCGGCGAGGTGGCCACCCCGGAGGACGCGCAGGAGGTCTGCGGTGCGATCCGGGCCCGGCTGGCCGAGCTGTACGGCGCCGAGCTGGCCGACAAGGTCCGTGTGCTGTACGGCGGTTCGATGAAGGCCGGGAACGTGGCGGGCCTGATGGCCAAGCCCGACATCGACGGCGGCCTGATCGGCGGAGCCTCGCTGGACGCCGACGAGTTCGTCAAGATCGTGCGCTACCGCGAGCAGGCGGTAGGCTAACGCCCCCCTGGCAACGTAGTCTTTGGGCCGGACCCCTTTCCTGGCGGTCCGGCCCTTCGCCTCCTGACCCAAACAGAACGAGAGAGTTGGTCCCGCCGTGGTTCTCGGGTTCTCGATTGCCCTGATCATCTTCAGCCTGCTGATGGTCCTCCTGGTGCTGCTGCACAAGGGGAAGGGCGGCGGTCTGTCCGACATGTTCGGTGGCGGCTCGATGTCCACGGGCGGGGGTTCGGCGGTGGCCGAGCGCAACCTGGACCGGATCACGATCATCGTGGGCCTGGGCTGGTTCGCCTGCATCGTCGTCCTGGGCCTGCTCATCAAGGTCAAGGGCTGATCCGGACTCAGTTCCACAGGCGGTGCGGACAGAACCTTATCCGCTCCGTACACTAGGACAACTTGCCACTGTCCGCAGTCGGCGGCCGGTTGGCAGCGCCTGGGCACATCCCAGGCGGTTCCAGGGCATGCAGGGAGTCAGACCGTGGCAAGTGGCAACGCCATCCGTGGCAGCAGGGTCGGGGCAGGCCCGATGGGTGAGGCGGAGCGTGGTGAGTCCGCTCCGCGCACCCGGATCTCCTTCTGGTGCGCCAACAAGCACGAGACGCGGCCGAGCTTCGCAGCCGAGGCCGTCGTCCCGGAGACCTGGGACTGCCCGCGCTGCGGGTTCCCGGCCGGGCAGGACGAGCACAACCCGCCGGCGCCGTCGCGCAACGAGCCGTACAAGACGCACCTGGCCTACGTCCGCGAGCGGCGCAGCGACGCCGACGGCGAGGCGATCCTGGCCGAGGCGCTGGCCAAGCTGCGCGGCGAGATCTGAGGCGATGTGACGAGGGGTGGTGCACCTGACGGTGCACCACCCCTCTGCGCTGCTCTGACGGCCGGTCAGGCCGAAGCCGGCGGGTAGAGCTGCGGCGGCAGCTTGGCGGCCGCAGCCCGGTCCAGCAGCCAGAGCGTGCGGGCGGTGCCGTACGCGCCGGAGGCCGGGGCGAGCAGCTCGCCCGGGCCGGACAGCGCCAGCGCCACCGCGTCCGCCTTGTCCTCGCCGGCCGCCAGCAGCCAGACCTCGCGGGCCGCCCGGATGGCCGGCAGGGTCAGCGAGATCCGGGTAGGCGGCGGCTTCGGCGCCCCGCGCACCCCGACCACCGTGCGCGCGGTCTCCCGCACGCCCGGGTGCTCGGGGAAGAGCGAGGCCACGTGGGTGTCCGGGCCGACGCCCAGCAGCAGCACGTCGAAGGCCGGCACGCCGAGGCGGTCCTGCGGCCGGGCCGCCTTGGCCAGCTCCTCGGCGTACCGCTCGGCGGCGGCCTCCACGTCGGCGCCGTCCACCCCGTCCGAGGCGGGCATGAAGTGCACCCGCGCCGGGTCCAGCGGGACCCGCCCGAGCAGCTCGTCGGTGGCCTGCACCGCGTTGCGCTCGGGGTCGGCGGACGGGACGAACCGCTCGTCGCCCCACCACAGCTCCAGCCGGGACCAGTCCACCGCGTCCCGGGCCGGGGAGCCGGCGATCGCGGCCAGCAGCGCGTTGCCGTTGCGCCCGCCGGTGAGCACCACGGAGGCGGTGCCCCGGGCGGCCTGGGCATCGACGATCCGGGTGATCAGTCGCGCGGCGGCCGCCTGGGCCATCAGCTCCTTGTCGCGGTGCACCACCAGCTGCGGGGTGGCGGCGGTCATGCCTTGGTCCGCTTCCGGGGGGCGGCCTTCTTCGGCTCCTCCGCCGCGACGGCCTCGGCGGCCGCCTCGGTGGCGGCCTCGGCCGCAGCGGCCTCGGTGGCGGCCGGGACGGTGCCCCGCTCGATCAGCCGGCCCACCCCGGTGCGCACCGCGGCGGCGTAGATGTCGTCCGGGTCGAGTCTGCGCAGCTCCTCGGCGATCAGCTCGCTGGTCTCGCGCCGCTTGAGCGCCACCATCCGGTCCGGCGAGCCGGGGATGGACAGGGTGCCCATCAGCCCGTCCGGCCGGTCCAGCACGATGTCGCCGTCCGCGGTGCGCATCCGCACCGCGGTGATGCCCGGACCGCCGGTGACCACCCGCTCCACCGGGACCCGCAGGCGGTCGTGCAGCCACAGGCCGAGCAGCTCGACGCTGGGGTTGTAGGACTCGCCCTCGACCACCGCGGCGGTCACCGTGGCGGGCTTCTGGTCCAGCGCGGCGGCCAGCATCGAGCGCCAGCCGGTGATCCGGGTCCAGGCCAGGTCGGTGTCGCCGGGGGTGTAGCTGTCGGCGCGGACCGCCAGCTGGTCGACCGGCGACTCGGCGGTGACCGCGTCGGTGATCCGGCGCTGGGCGATCGCGCCCAGCGGGTCCTGGGCGGCGTGCAGCGGCGCGTTCTCCGGCCACCAGACCACCACGGGGGCGTCCGGCAGCAGCAGCGGCAGCACCACGGACTGCGCGTGCGAGACCAGCTCGCCGTGCATCCGCAGGATCACCGTCTCGCCCGAGCCGGCGTCGGAGCCGACCAGGATCTCGGCGTCCAGCCGCGTCCCGGCGCGGGCCCGGGGGGAGCGCCCGGCCCGCTTGATCACCGCGAGGATCCGCGAGGGGTGCTCGCGGGAGGCGTCGTTCGCCGCCCTGAGGGCGTCGTACGCGCTGCCTTCGTCCACCACGATCACCAGGGTCAGGACCATGCCGGCAGCGGTGGAACCGCTGGCCCGGCGGGCGTCCATCAGGGCGCTGTTGATCTTGCTTGCCGTGGTGTCGGTCAGGTCGATCTTCATGGCCGGCGCCAGCTCCTGCCGTCTCGTGCGAGCATCTCGTCCGCCTCGGCCGGGCCCCAGGTGCCGGCCGGGTACTGCGCGGGCTTGCCGTGCTGGTCCCAGTACTGCTCGATCGGGTCGAGGATCCCCCAGGAGAGCTCGACCTCCTGGTGGCGCGGGAACAGGTTGGCGTCGCCCAGCAGCACGTCCAGGATCAGCCGCTCGTAGGCCTCGGGGCTGGACTCGGTGAAGGACTCGCCGTAGGCGAAGTCCATCGTCACGTCCCGGACCTCCATCGAGGTGCCCGGGACCTTGGAACCGAACCGCACCGTGACGCCCTCGTCCGGCTGCACCCGGATGACCAGGGCGTTCTGCCCCAGCTCCTCGGTCGCGTAGGAGTCGAACGGCAGGTACGGGGCGCGCTGGAAGACCACCGCGATCTCGGTGACCCGCCGGCCCAGCCGCTTGCCGGTGCGCAGGTAGAACGGCACCCCGGCCCAGCGGCGGTTGTTGATCTCCAGCTTGATCGCGGCGTAGGTGTCGGTCTTGGACTCGGGGTTGATGCCGTCCTCGTCCAGGTAGCCGACCACCTCCTCGCCGCCCTGCCAGCCGGCCGCGTACTGGCCGCGGACCGTGTGCCGCCCCAGGTCCTTGGGCAGCTGCACGGCGCTGAGCACCTTGAGCTTCTCCGCCACCAGGGCCTTGGGGTGGAACGAGGCAGGCTCCTCGATGGCGGTCAGCGCCATCAGCTGGAGCAGGTGGTTCTGGATCACGTCACGGGCCGAGCCGATGCCGTCGTAGTAGCCGGCCCGGCCGCCGATGCCGATGTCCTCGGCCATGGTGATCTGCACGTGGTCCACGTAGGACCGGTTCCAGATCGGCTCGAACATCTGGTTGGCGAACCGCAGCGCCAGGATGTTCTGGACCGTCTCCTTGCCCAGGTAGTGGTCGATCCGGAACACCTCGTCCCGGGGGAAGACCTCGTGCACCACCTTGTTGAGCTCCTGGGCGCTCGCCAGGTCGTGGCCGAAGGGCTTCTCGATCACCGCGCGGCGCCAGGAGCCGGCCGGCGGGTCCGCCAGGCCGTGCTTCTTCAGCTGCTGCACCACGGTCGGGAAGAACTTCGGCGGCACCGAGAGGTAGAACGCGAAGTTGCCGCTGGTGCCCTGCGCCGCATCGAGGTCCTCGATGGTGCGGCGCAGGGTGTCGAAGGCCTCGTCGTCGTCGAAGGTGCCCTGGACGAACCGCATGCCCTTGGCGAGCTGCTCCCAGACCTCCTCCCGGAAGGGGGTGCGGGCGTGCTCCTTGACGGCGTCGTGCACCTCCTTGGCGAAGTCCTCGTGCTCCCACTCGCGGCGGGCGAAGCCCACCAGCGAGAAGCCCGGCGGCAGCAGGCCGCGGTTGGCCAGGTCGTAGATGGCCGGCATCAGCTTCTTGCGCGACAGGTCGCCGGTGACCCCGAAGATCACCAGGCCGGACGGGCCGGCGATCCGCGGCAGCCGGCGGTCGGCCGGGTCGCGCAGCGGGTTCGCCGGCCGCTCCGGAGCGCCGCCGGGGTCCCCCTCGGCCGCCTCCAGGTCGGGAAATGCCTGTGGATTGCTCACTGCTTGGGCTCCGCTTCCAGATCCGTAGAGCAGGGTCACTTACCGGCGGCGAAGGAGGCGAGCGAGGCGGTCACCGTGTCGAGCAGCTCCTGCCAGGAGGCCTCGAACTTGCTGACGCCCTCGTCCTCCAGGACCTGCACCACGTCGTCGTAGGAGACGCCCACCGCGGCCAGCGCGTCGAGCACGCCCTGCGCCTCGGCGTAGCCGCCGGTGATGGTGTCACCGCTCACCACGCCGTGGTCGCCGGTGGCGTCCAGGGTGGCCTCGGGCATGGTGTTGACGGTGCCGGGCGCGACCAGCTCGGTCACGTAGAGGGTGTCCGGCAGGGCCGGGTCCTTGACCCCGGTGGAGGCCCAGAGCGGGCGCTGCGGCTTGGCGCCGGCCGCCTCCAGGGCCTTCCAGCGGTCGCTGGCCGCCGTCTTGCCGTCCACCGAGCCGAACACCTCCTCGTACGCCTGGTAGGCGAGGCGGGCGTTGGCCAGCGCGGCCTTGGAGCGCAGCGCCTTGGCCTCGTCGGTGCCGATCGCGTCCAGCCGCTTGTCGATCTCGGTGTCCACCCGGGAGACGAAGAAGGAGGCCACCGACTCGATCGAGGACAGGTCGATGCCCTTGGCCTTGGCCTGCTCCAGGCCGGTCAGGAAGGCGTCGATCACCGCCTTGTAGCGCTCCAGCGAGAAGATCAGCGTGACGTTGACGCTGATGCCCCGCCCGATCACCTCGCTGATCGCCGGCAGGCCCGCCTCGGTGGCCGGGATCTTGATGAACGCGTTGGGGCGGTCCACCAGCCACCACAGCTGCTTGGCCTCGGCCACGGTCGGGGCGGTCTGGTGCGCCAGCCGCGGGTCGACCTCGATCGAGACCCGGCCGTCGCGCCCGTTGCTGGCGTCGTAGACCGGGCGCAGCACGTCGGCCGCGTCGCGCACGTCGGAGGTGGTGATCATGCGGATCGCCTCCTCGGTGGTGACCTGACGGAGCGCCAGGTCGCGCAGCTGGCCGTCGTAGGAGGTGTCGCCGCTGCCGGCGATCGCCTTCTGGAAGATGGTCGGGTTGGTGGTGACGCCCACCACGTGCTTGCTCTGCACGAGCTCGGCCAGGTTCCCGGTGTTCAGCCGGGTCCGGCTCAGGTCGTCCAGCCAGATTGCCACGCCTTCGTCGCTGAGGCGCTTCAGTGCGTCAGTCATGATTCGAATCCCCTGTAGGTCTTGAGCCGGAGTCAGCGGTTGACGGCTTCGAGCGAACGCAGCGACTTGTGCGCGGCGTGCGCGACGGCCTCCGCAGTGATACCGAACTCCTGGTACAGCACCTGGTAGTCCGCCGAGGCGCCGAAGTGTTCCAGGCTGACGATCTGTCCGTGGTCGCCCACGAACTCGCGCCAGCCCTGGGCGATGCCGGCCTCGACCGAGACCCGGGCCTTGACCGAGGGCGGCAGCACCTGGTCGCGGTAGGCCTGGTCCTGCTCGTTGAACCACTCCACCGACGGCATCGAGACGACCCGGGTGGCGACGCCCTCGGCCTCCAGTGCCTCGCGCGCCTGCATCGCGAGCTGCACCTCGGAGCCGGTGCCGATCAGGATCACCTGCGGGACCCCGTCGGAGGCCTCGGCCAGCACGTAGCCGCCCTTGGCCGCGCCCTCGGCGGAGCCGAAGACCTCGCGGTCCCAGGTCGGCACGCCCTGGCGGGTCAGCGCCAGGCCGACCGGGCCGGGGTGGGTGGTGTGCCGCTCCAGCACGGTGCGCCACACGACCGCGGTCTCGTTGGCGTCGGCCGGGCGGACCACCGACAGGCCGGGGATGGCGCGCAGCGCGGCCAGGTGCTCGACCGGCTGGTGGGTCGGGCCGTCCTCGCCCAGGCCGATCGAGTCGTGCGTCCAGACGTAGGTGACCGGCAGCTTCATCAGCGCGGCCAGTCGCACCGCCGGGCGCATGTAGTCGGAGAAGACCAGGAAGGTGCCGCCGTACACCCGGGTCCGGCCGTGCAGCGCGATGCCGTTCATGGTCGAGCCCATGGCGTGCTCGCGGATGCCGAAGTGGATGGTGCGGCCGTACGGGTCGGCGCCCTTGAGCGGGTTGCCCGCCGGGAGGAAGGAGCTCTCCTCGTCGATGGTGGTCAGGTTGGACTCGGCCAGGTCGGCCGAACCGCCCCACAGCTCCGGGATCACCGAGCCGAAGGCCTTCAGCGCGTCGCCGCTGGCCTTGCGGGTGGCGACGTCCTTGCCGGCCGGGAAGACCGGGGTGAGCTTCTTCCAGCCGTTCGGCAGCTCGCCGGACTGGATCCGGTCGAACTCGGCGGCCTTGGCCGGGTTGGCCTCGCGCCAGGCCAGGTAGGACTTCTCCCACTCGGCGCGGGCGGCCTTGCCGCGCTGGATCACCTGGCGGGTGTGGGCCAGCACCTCGTCGCTGACCTCGAAGGTGCGCTCGGGGTCGAAGCCCAGCACCTTCTTGGTGGCGGCGATCTCGGCAGCGCCGAGCGCCGAGCCGTGCGCCTTGGCGGTGTTCTGCGCGTCCGGGGCCGGCCAGGCGATGATGGTGCGCATCGCGATCAGCGAGGGGCGCTCGGTCTCGGCCTTGGCGGCGGCGAGTGCGGCGGCCAGCTCCTGCACGTCCACGTCGCCGTTGGGCTTCTGGTCGATCCGCTGCACGTGCCAGCCGTAGGCGGCGTAGCGGGCCAGCACGTCCTCGGAGAAGGCGGTCTGGGTGCTGCCCTCGATCGAGATGTGGTTGTCGTCGTAGAGCGCGACCAGGTTGCCCAGCTTCTGGTGGCCGGCCAGCGAGGAGGCCTCGGCGGAGACGCCCTCCTCCAGGTCGCCGTCGGAGACGATGGCCCAGACGGTGTGGTCGAACGGCGACTCGCCGGCCGCCGCCCCGGAGTCGAACAGGCCGCGCTCGTAGCGGGCCGCCATCGCCATGCCCACCGCGTTGGCGATGCCCTGGCCGAGCGGGCCGGTGGTGGTCTCCACGCCCGCGGTGTGCCCGTGCTCGGGGTGGCCCGGGGTGCGGCTGCCGGCCACCCGGAAGGACTTCAGGTCGTCCAGCTCAAGGCCGTAGCCGGAGAAGAAGAGCTGGGTGTAGAGCGTCATGCTGGTGTGGCCCGGGGACAGCACGAAGCGGTCCCGGCCGACCCAGTTGGGGTCGGTGGGGTCGTGGCGCAGGAAGCGCTGGAAGATCACGTAGGCGGCCGGGGCCAGCGCCATGGCGGTGCCCGGGTGGCCGTTTCCGACCTTCTGCACGGCGTCCATGGCCAGAACCCGGGCCGTGTCCACCGTGCGCTCGTCGAGAGCGGTCCACTCGATTGCGTTCGTCGGCGTCGTGCTCACCCTTCTCAGGGCTCCTTCCGTATTGAGGTGTCACCCCGTGAAGGGACCGGGTCCGGCCCACGTCGCTGTGGTCCTGACGCTAGATCGTGCCCGGTCACGGAGGGTTGATCCCGCTTCGAGGCCGAGCCTACCGCTCGGGCCGGGGCCCGCCTTCCGTACGGGGACAATCGGGAGTTTCGCGCTCGGTTGCAGGACCTACTGTGCGGAGTGCGGCGGGCACGCACCGCTTCGCCGCGGACGCGGCCGGTGTCCTGACGGACGGTCGGCACCGGTCCCACCTCGGCACGGTCCGGCCCGGATCGCTTGTCGGCGAACGGGGTGCTTCACCCGGCGGGGTGCCCGCGGCCCCGTCAGGAGACCCCGGAGCCGATCGCCGGATCGGAACCGTCTAAGGTGGCGTGGTACGCGCAGCGTGAACGGATTCACGAGCTCCTCGGAACCGGGACGCCTGCGAAGATTCATCTTCAGTTGGGGTGTTCGTGACCGCCGTCGAATCCCGCCCCGCCGGGGGAGTCGGGACACCCCCCGGCCGCCGGTCGTTCGGGGCCCGTGTCGGGGCGTTCGTCGCACTGACCAAGCCGCGGATCATCGAGCTGCTGCTGATGAGCACGGTGCCGGTGATGTTCCTGGCCCAGCGCGGGGTGCCGAACCTGCTCACGGTGCTGTCGGTGGTGGTCGGCGGGTACCTGTCGGCCGGCGGGGCGAACGCCCTCAACATGTACATCGACCGCGACATCGACGCGGTGATGACCCGCACCGAGAAGCGGCCGATCGTGACCGGGATGGTCGCGCCCCGCGAGGCGGTGGTCTTCGGCATCGCGCTGGGCGTGGCCTCCACGCTCTGGCTGGGTCTGCTGGTCAACTGGCTCTCGGCCGGCCTGGCGCTGACCGGTTACCTCTTCTACGTCTTCGTCTACACCCTGGGCCTGAAGCGCCGCACCGCCCAGAACATCGTCTGGGGCGGGATCGCCGGCTGCATGCCGGTGCTGGTGGGCTGGGCGGCGGTGAAGAACTCGCTGGACTGGGCGCCGTTCGTGCTCTTCCTGGTGGTCTTCTTCTGGACCCCGCCGCACTACTGGCCGCTCTCCATGAAGGTCCGCGAGGACTACGAGAAGGCCGGGGTGCCGATGCTGCCGGTCACCGCGGGGAACCTCGCGGTGGCCCGACAGATCGTCATCTACAGCTGGGTCATGGTGGTCGTGTCGCTGGCGCTGTGGCCGCTGGGGCACACCAGCTGGCTCTACCCGGTGGCCGCGGTGCTGCTGGGGGCCTGC
Source organism: Streptomyces tateyamensis (assembly GCF_003205575.1). Lineage (GTDB taxonomy): Bacteria > Actinomycetota > Actinomycetes > Streptomycetales > Streptomycetaceae > Kitasatospora > Kitasatospora tateyamensis. The sequence goes on along the minus strand of NZ_PYBW01000097.1, from coordinate 28,368 downwards.
TGGCTCAAGGAGGCGCACGGGCTGCTGCGCCGGGCCAAGGCCGGGGTCACCGGGGCCAAGCTCAAGGAGATGCGGCTCTTCCACTGGTCGATCACCTATTTGACGCTGCTGATGGTGGCGATCGCGGTGGACCCGTTCATCCACTGACGCCGACCCTGCCCCGGCTCAGCGCGGCGCCTCCTGGCTCGGCCCGACCCGGTGGTCGAGCCAGTCCTTGAGCGGGCGGGCCCCGCGCAGGAAGGCGAGCAGGTGCTCGGCCGCCGCGGGGGTGCTCAACCAGGGCTCGACCTCCCACTCCCGCCAGGCGATCAGGCCCTTGTGGCGCAGCAGTCCGATCCGCGGGTGGTCCTTCGGGTAGCCGCGCGGGGCGGTCTTCAGTGAGTCCCGGCCGACCACCGGGACCCCGTCCGCGGTCAGCGCGGCGACCACCCGCTCCAGCTCGCGCCCGGTGACCTCCTCGGCCACCGCCGCGCGGTAGCGCTCCAGTTGGTCGGCGGCCAGGTGGTACATGCCCAGCCCCGAGGCCAGCCCCCGGGCGGACAGCTGCACGTAGCCGCCGTGTTCGAAGAACAGCCCGAGGTGCGTCTTGTACGGGGACTTGTCGGCGCTGAACCGCAGGTCCCGGTTGGGGCGGAAGATCTTGCCGTCGCCTAGTTCGGGCTCCAGCCGGGCCAGCAACTCCTCGGCGGGTGCCAGCACCGCCTCCTGGTACGTCTCCTTGTGGTCGTTCCAGTAGGTCCTGGAGTTGTCGGCCTCCAGGCCCTCGTAGAAGTCCAGCGCCTCGAGCGGCCAGCCGTGGAAGGTCATGGTCCAAGCCTAGGAGTCCGCCGACCGGGTGTGTGGCCCGCGGCACAGCACCCACCCGTCGCCAGCCCCCGTACCCGTGGGTAGCATGCGGGCATGAGCAGCGCAGAGACCCTCGCCCCCGCGGCGGACGCCCGTGCCGAGCGGCGCGCGAAGCGGATCGCCAAGAACCTGACCGCGTTCAGTCGCCGGCACGGCGGCAGCGCCGACGGCGTGGTGGAGTACGTCGGCCAGGCGGCCACCCGGATCGTGCTGGTCGGCGCGGACGGCTCCTGGGGCGACCAGGTGGCGCCCAGCTACGCGATCGGCAGGCGGGCTGCCGAGCTGGCCGGCCTGACGCTGCACGAGTCCTTCGAGGGCGAGCTGGCGCTGCGGGTGCGCACCGGCCCGTACGAGTGGAAGCGGATGGCCGGCATCCAGATCTGATGCCGCAGCTGACGCGGCCTCAATGACCGAGGCCCTGGCCCCCCGGGTGCGGAGTGGGGGTCAGGGCCTCTGTGCTGCCTGTCGGCGGGGCGGACGCTGCGGCTCAGAGCGCCGCGGCCGCGGGCTGCTGCTGGGCGGGGAGCGCCTGGTCCGCCGCCGCGTCCTCGCGCACCCGCAGCGCCAGCGGGATCCGCAGCGCCGCGATCCAGGTCAGCGTGGCGCCCAGCATGTGCAGGCCGACCAGCAGCTCCGGCACCTCGGTGAAGTACTGGACGTAGCCGATCACGCCCTGCAGCAGCAGCACCAGGAACAGCTCCCGGGCCCGGGCCCGGGCGGCCGGCGGTGCCTTGACCGCGGCGAGGGCGAAGATCACCGCCAGGGCGAGGCCGACCGTGACGAAGGCGAGGTCCGCGTGGACCTGGGCCAGCCGGTCGTAGTCGACCGGCACCCGGGGCACGTCCGAGGAGTCGCCCGGGTGGTGCCCGGCGCCGGTCACCAGGGTCCCGGCCACCACCAGCGCGCCGGTCACCGCGACCAGCACCTGGCTCAGCCGCCGCAGCGGCTCGGCCACCAGGGCCCGGGCCGGCCCGTCCCCCTCACTGGACCGCTCCCAGGTCAGCACCGCGACCCAGACCAGGGCCAGCGCGGCGAGCATGTGCGCGGCCACCACGTACGGGTTGAGGCCGGCCAGCACCGTGATGCCGCCGAGCACCGCGTTGCTCATCACCACCCAGAACTGCGCCCAGCCCAGCCGGGTCAGGCCGCTGCGCCACGGTCGGGCACAGCGGGCCGCCAGGATGGCCCAGCCGACTGCCGCGCAGAGCACGTAGGTGAGCATCCGGTTGGTGAACTCGATGATCCCGTGCACCCCCATCGCGGGCGTCGGGGTCAGGCTCTGCGCCGTGCAGGTGGGCCAGGTGCTGCAGCCCAGGCCGGACCCGGTCAGGCGGACCGCGCCGCCGGTCACCACGATGACCACGCTCATCACCAGCGCGGTCAGGGCCGCTGCCCGGACCTGGGCGGCGGACGGGTGCCAGCGCTCGGCGAGCAGGGAGAAGGGGGTACGCACGGACTCATCGTAAGGGGCGGTTCGGGTGATCTTGCGTCGGGGGCGAGGCTGCTGGACGGGGTGCCGGGCCGCCCGGAAACGGAGGTTCGCGGGCAAGCCGGATATTGGTCTTGACGAAGAGGCGGGCTGCGCCGAAAAGTGCGCCCAGACCCACTCGTCCCGACTCGGTGATGACCGGGCGGGGTCGGCCCGCGGGCCTGACGCCACCTCGGAGAACGGTAGGTCGGCCCCGGCGAGGAGTTCCGTTCGCCGGGGTTCGCCGGGTCCGGGGCAGCTCGGTGCGTCCGGCGCCAGGGTGAATCCGGTCGTTCTGTTTCGGGGGTGGGCCGCGGTGGGCGGCGGTAGAGTCCCCACACACCACTTGTAGCCGGTCGCTCACCAGTTCTGGCAACGCCCGTGCTGCACACCACCTTTGGGAGGGATCAGAGTATGGCGCGACATGGGCGGATATCCGGCCGGACGCTGGCCGGGGCAGCGGCCCTCGCAGTGGTCGGCGTCGGCGCACTGGGCGGCACGGCGTCGGCGCACACGCCGTCGGTGACCAGCACCTGCACGACGGCCACGGTCAAGCTGACCGGTTACAACGACAAGGTCACCAACACGGTGACGGTGACGATCGACGGCAAGGTGGTCGTCGACCACCAGACCTTCGGCGGCACCTTCAAGCAGGACTTCCCGATCGCGGCGCACACCAAGCCGGTCCACGTGGTGGCGGACGTCATCGCCGGGGACGACCTCAAGGGCCACAACGGCTGGACCGGTCAGTTCCCCACGGACGTGCCGGTCTGCCCGCCGCCCACCACCCCGCCGGCCAGCCCCACGCCGACGCCGACCCCGAGCCCCACCCCGACGCCCACGGCGGCTCCGACCAGCAAGGCGCCGACGACCAAGGCGCCCAGCCCCTCGCCGACCGGCCCGCAGCTCGCCTCCACCGGTGGCGGCAGCAACAGCGGCCTGATCGCCGGGATCGGCGTGGGCGTGCTGGTGATCGGTGGCGGCCTGGTCTTCGCCACCCGTCGTCGGGCGAACCGCCACTGACGACCCGACAGCCGGCCGTCGGCGCCCTGCGGGGTGCCGGCGGCCGGTCAGGTCAGCGGCTCACTCCCAGCGGAAGAACCGAGCCGCGGCCGCCAGGCCCAGCACCGCCCATCCGGCCAGCACCCCCAGGTCGCCCCAGGGCACCCCGGCCCCGGTCTGCAGCACCGCGCGCAGCCCGTCGGAGAGCGCGCTGATCGGCAGCGCCTCCAGCACCGGGCGCACCGCGCCGGGGAACTTGGCCAGCGGTACCACCACCCCGCCGCCGAGCAGCAGCAGGACGAAGACCAGGTTGGCCGCCGCCAGGGTGGCCTCCGCCTTGAGCGTGCCGGCCATCAGCAGCCCGAGCCCGGAGAAGGCCGCGGTGCCCAGTACCAGGAGCAGGAGCACGGCGAGCGCCCCTGACGGTGTATCCAGCCCGTGCGGCGACCAGCCCAGCGCCAGCGCGATCGCCGACAGCAGCGCCACCTGCAGCGCCTCGGTGACCAGCACGCAGCCGGTCTTGGCGGTGAGCAGCGCCCAGCGCGGCAGCGGGCTCGCGCCCAGCCGCTTCAGCACGCCGTAGCGCCGCTCGAAGCCGGTGGCGATGGCCTGGCCGGTGAAGGCGGTGGACAGCACCGCCAGCGCCAGCAGCCCGGGCGCCAGGAAGTCCACCCGCTTGCCGGGCCCGGCCACCGCCACCACGTCCACGGCGCTGAACAGCACCAGCAGCACGGTCGGGATCACCACGGTGAGCAGCAGCTGCTCGCCGTTGCGCAGCAGCATCCGGGTCTCGAAGGCGGTCTGCGCCAGCAGCATCCGGCCCACCGGGGCGGCGCCGGGCCGGGGGGAGTGGTCGACGGTGGTCACGAGCGCAGCTCCCTGCCGGTCAGTTCGAGGAAGACGTCTTCCAGGCCGCGACGCTGCACGGTCAGTTTCTCGGGCAGCACCCCGGCCGCGGCGCACCAGGCGGTGACCGCGGCGACCAGCTGCGGGTCGAGCGGGGTGGCGTCCACCCGGTAGGAGCCGGGGGCCAGCTCGACGGCCGCGGCGCCGTCGGGCAGCACCTTGGTCAGCGCGCCCAGGTCCAGGCCGGCCGGCCCGGCGAAGTGCAGGCTGGACTCGGCGCCGCCGCGGCACAGCTGCTCGGGGCTGCCCTGGGCGATCACCCGGCCGTGGTCCACGATCGCCACCGCGTCGGCCAGCTGCTCGGCCTCGTCCATGTAGTGGGTAGTGACCACCACGGTCACCCCGTCCCGGCGCAGGTCGCGGACCAGGTCCCAGGTGGCGTGGCGGGCCTGCGGGTCCAGGCCGGCGGTGGGCTCGTCCAGGAAGACCAGCTCGGGGCGGCCGACCACGGCCATCGCCAGGGCGAGCCGCTGCTGCTGGCCGCCGGAGAGCCGGCGGTAGGTGGTGCGGCCGCAGGAGCCGAGGCCGAGGCGTTCGACCAGGGCGTCCACCTCCAGCGGGTGGGCGTGCAGCTTGGCGGTGTGCCGCAGCATCTCCGCGGCGCGCGCTCCGGCGTACACGCCGCCGGACTGGAGCATCACGCCGATCCGGGGTCGTAGCTCACCCGCCTGGCGCACCGGGTCCAGGCCGAGCACCCGCACGGTGCCCGCGTCCGGGCGGCGGTAGCCCTCGCAGGTCTCGATGGTGGTGGTCTTGCCGGCGCCGTTGGGGCCCAGCACGGCGGTGACGGTGCCGCGCTCGATCCGCAGGTCGAGGCCGTCCACGGCGGCCTTCGCGCCGTACCGCTTGACCAGCCCGGCGATCTCGACGGCGGGGTGTGCATCCATGGCGGCGAGTCTAAGAGTGCGCAACCCCGATCCGGACCGGCGGCCCCCAGTCCTCGTCCGCCCAGGTCAGGTAAGGCTTACCTTCCGTGACGGAGGACACCGCTGAGGCGTGGGTCACGGCTTGTTTGGTCGGCGGGAATTACGCAACAATGGTGTTGTGAAAAACGTGCGGGAGCAGCTGGAGCAGCCGGAGGCCGAGTCGGCCCCCGGTTGTCCGGTGCCCGCGACCCCGGCCGAGGTCCTGCTGGACGGCCACCGGGCGACCCGGGACCGGGTCGCCCGCTCGATCCTGGACCACGGCCCCTCCTCGGCCGCCGACCTGGCCGGCCGGCTGGGCCTGACGGCCGCCGCGGTCCGCCGCCACCTGGAGGGGCTGGCCGCCGCCGGCCTGGTCGAGTCCCGCGAGCAGCGGGTCTACGGCAGCCGCGGCCGCGGCCGCCCGGCCAAGGTCTTCGCCCTCACCGAGTCCGGCCGGGACGCCTTCTACCAGGCCTACGACCAGCTCGCCGCCGACGCGCTGCGCTGGATCGCCGAGTCGGTGGGCGGCGGCAAGGCCGGGGAGGAGGCGGTCGCCGCCTTCGCCCGGGCCCGGTTCGGCAAGCAGGGCCAGAAGTACCAGGGCAGCGTGCGCGAGGCCGCCCCCGAGCGGCGGGCCGAGGCGCTGGCCGAGGCCCTGAGCGCGGACGGGTACGCTGCCACGGTGCGGCGGGGCCCCAGCGCGACGGCTGCCAAGGCGCCGGCCGGAGCCCAGCTCTGCCAGCACCACTGCCCGGTGGCGCACATCGCCGAGCAGTTCCCCCAGCTCTGCGAGGCGGAGACCGAGGTCTTCTCCCAGCTGCTGGGCACCCACGTGCAACGGCTGGCCACCATCGCCCACGGCGACGGGGTCTGCACCACCTATGTGCCGGCACCCGGTGCCGCACCGTCGCCCCGTCCGGGTCCCGGTGCAGCGCCGACTGCCGGTACGTCGACCGAAACACCCGCTACGTCCGCGCGGAGGAGTCCCGCATGACTGACACCGTTTCCCACCCGGAGCTCGAGGGTCTGGGCACCTACGAATACGGCTGGTCGGACTCCGACGCGGCCGGCTCGGTGGCCAAGCGCGGCCTGAGCGAGGAGGTCGTCCGCGACATCTCGGCGAAGAAGTCCGAGTCGGAGTGGATGCTCAACCTGCGCCTCAAGGGCCTCAAGCTGTTCGGCAAGAAGCCCATGCCGACCTGGGGTTCCGACCTGACCGGCATCGACTTCGACAACATCAAGTACTTCGTCCGGTCGACCGAGAAGCAGGCCGAGTCCTGGGAGGACCTGCCCGCCGACATCAAGGCGACCTACGACAAGCTGGGCATCCCGGAGGCGGAGAAGCAGCGCCTGGTCGCCGGTGTCGCCGCGCAGTACGAGTCCGAGGTGGTCTACCACCAGATCCGCGAGGACCTGGAGGAGCAGGGTGTCATCTTCCTGGACACCGACACCGCGCTCAAGCAGCACCCGGAGCTCTTCCAGGAGTACTTCGGCACCGTGATCCCGGCCGGCGACAACAAGTTCGCCGCGCTGAACACCGCGGTCTGGTCCGGCGGGTCGTTCATCTACGTGCCGAAGGGCGTGCACGTGGACATCCCGCTGCAGGCCTACTTCCGGATCAACACCGAGAACATGGGCCAGTTCGAGCGGACGCTGATCATCGTCGACGAGGACGCCTACGTCCACTACGTCGAGGGCTGCACCGCGCCGATCTACTCCTCGGACTCGCTGCACAGCGCCGTGGTCGAGATCATCGTCAAGAAGGGCGGCCGCTGCCGCTACACGACGATCCAGAACTGGTCGAACAACGTCTACAACCTGGTCACCAAGCGCGCCGTGGCGTACGAGGGCGCGACCATGGAGTGGGTCGACGGCAACATCGGCTCCAAGGTCACCATGAAGTACCCGGCCGTCTACCTGATGGGCGAGCACGCCAAGGGCGAGACCCTGTCGATCGCCTTCGCGGGCGAGGGCCAGCACCAGGACGCCGGCGCCAAGATGGTGCACCTGGCGCCGAACACCTCCTCCAACATCGTCTCCAAGTCGGTGGCCCGGGGCGGCGGCCGCACCTCGTACCGCGGTCTGATCGAGATCGGCGAGGGCTCCAAGGGGGCCAAGTCCAACGTGCTGTGCGACGCGCTGCTGGTGGACACCATCTCCCGCTCGGACACCTACCCGTACGTGGACGTGCGCGAGGACGACGTGTCCATGGGCCACGAGGCGACCGTCTCCAAGGTCAGCGAGGACCAGCTCTTCTACCTGATGAGCCGCGGCATGACCGAGTTCGAGGCGATGGCGATGATCGTGCGCGGCTTCGTCGAGCCGATCGCGCGCGAGCTGCCGATGGAGTACGCGCTGGAGCTGAACCGGCTGATCGAGCTGCAGATGGAGGGCTCCGTCGGCTGACCCGCCGTCAGCTGCCCCCGCCCACCCGAACCTTGACGAAGAGAGCACCACGAACAGCCATGGCTGAGCAGAACACCACCGGCTCCACCACCGCCGGGTCGATCGAGGTCGGCACCGCCGGTGCCGGCGCGCAGCTGGCAGGTCCCGGCACCGGCCGGACCGCGGTCCAGCAGCCGATCGACGCGCGCGTCGCGGTCAAGCCCTCGTACGACGTGAACGACTTCCCGGTGCCCACCGGCCGCGAGGAGGACTGGCGGTTCACCCCGCTGCACCGCCTGGCCGGCCTGCACGACGGCACCGCCGCCGCTGCGGAGCGGGGCGAGAACAAGGTCGGCTTCAGCCTGCCGGCCGGCGTCACCGCCGACCTGGTCGGCCGGGACGACGCCCGGGTCGGCCGGGCCGGCAAGCCGGTCGACCGGGTCGCCGCGCAGGCGTTCAGCGCCTTCGAGCAGGCGCTCGTGGTCACCGTCCCCAGGGACGCGGTGCTCACCGAGCCGGTCAAGGTGGACGTGCACGGCGAGGGCGGGGTGCGCTTCGACCACCTGGTGATCGAGGTCCAGCCGTTCGCCGAGGCCGTGGTGGTGCTCAGCCACACCGGCACCGGCACCCGGGCCGCCAACGTCGAGCTGCTGGTCGGCGACGGCGCCAAGCTGACCTTCGTCTCGGTCCAGGACTGGGAGCGGGACGCGGTGCACGTCGCCCAGCACACCGCGCTGGTCGGCCGGGACGCCTCGCTCAAGTCGGTCGTGGTGACCTTCGGCGGCGACCTGGTCCGGCTCCACCCGCGGGTCACCTACGCGGCCGCCGGCGGCGAGGCCGAGCTGTTCGGCCTCTACTTCGCCGACGCCGGCCAGCACCTCGAGCACCGCCTGCAGATCGACCACGACACCCCGCACTGCCGGTCCAACGTGGTCTACAAGGGCGCGCTTCAGGGCCAGGACGCGCACGCCGTCTGGGTCGGCGACGTGCTGATCCGGGCCGCCGCCGAGGGCACCGACACCTACGAGCTCAACCGCAACCTGGTGCTCACCGACGGCGCCCGGGTGGACTCGATCCCCAACCTGGAGATCGAGACCGGCGAGATCGTGGGCGCCGGACACGCCTCGGCGACCGGCCGCTTCGACGACGAGCAGCTGTTCTACCTGCAGTCGCGCGGCATCTCCCAGGAGGAGGCCCGCCGCCTGGTGGTGCGCGGCTTCTTCGCCGAACTGGTCCAGCAGATCGGCGTGGCCGACCTGCACGACCACCTGATGGAGAAGATCGAGGCCGAGCTGGCGGGTGTCGCGTGAGCTTTCTGCGTGTCTGTTCGCTGAGCGAGCTGGCCGAGGACACCCCCAAGCGGGTCCAGGTCGACGGCGTCGCGGTCTCGGTGGTGCACACCGACGGCGAGGTGTACGCGATCAACGACACCTGCTCGCACGCCAACGTCTCGCTCTCCGAGGGTGAGGTCGAGGACTGCCGGATCGAGTGCTGGCTGCACGGCTCCAGCTTCGACCTGCGCACCGGGAAGCCCTCCGGACTGCCCGCGACCAAGCCGGTCCCCGTTTACCCCGTAAAGATCGAAGGGGACGACGTGCTCGTCTCCGTGTCCCAGGAGTCCTGAGCACCATGGCTACCCTTGAAATCCGTGACCTGCACGTCTCCGTCGAGGCGGAGAACGGCCCGCGCGAGATCCTGCGCGGCGTCGACCTGACGGTCAAGCAGGGCGAGACCCACGCCATCATGGGCCCCAACGGCTCCGGCAAGTCCACCCTGGCCTACTCGCTGGCCGGCCACCCGAAGTACACCGTGACCGGCGGCGAGGTGCTGCTGGACGGCGAGGACGTGCTGGCCATGTCGGTGGACGAGCGCGCCCGGGCCGGCGTCTTCCTGGCCATGCAGTACCCGGTCGAGGTGCCCGGCGTCTCGGTCTCCAACTTCCTGCGCACCGCGGCCACCGCCGTGCGCGGCGAGGCCCCCAAGCTGCGCACCTGGGTGAAGGAGGTCAAGGAGGCCATGGCGGCACTCCAGATGGACCCGGCCTTCGCCGAGCGCAACGTCAACGAGGGCTTCTCCGGCGGTGAGAAGAAGCGCCACGAGATCCTGCAGCTGGAGCTGCTCAAGCCGAAGGTCGCGATCCTCGACGAGACCGACTCCGGCCTCGACGTGGACGCGCTGCGGATCGTCTCGGAGGGCATCAACCGGGTCCGCTCCACCGGTGAGGTGGGCACCCTGCTGGTCACCCACTACACCCGCATCCTGCGGTACATCAAGCCCGACTACGTGCACGTCTTCGCGGGCGGCCGGATCGTCGAGTCCGGCGGCGCCGAGCTCGCCGACAAGCTGGAGAACGAGGGCTACGAGGCTTACGTGAAGGGTGGCGCTTCCGAGTGACGAACCTGCTTCCGGGACTGCTCGACACCGACGCGATCCGCAAGGACTTCCCGGTCCTGCAGCGGGTGCTGCACGAGGGCAAGCCGCTGGTCTACCTGGACAACGCGGCGACCTCGCAGAAGCCGCGCCAGGTGCTGGACGCGCTGAACGCCTACTACGAGCAGCACAACGCGAACGTCCACCGGGGCGTCCACGTGCTCGCCGAGGAGGCCACCGCGCTGTACGAGGGCGCCCGGGACAAGGTCGCGGCCTTCATCAACGCGCCCAGCCGCAACGAGGTGATCTTCACCAAGAACGCCTCGGAGTCGCTGAACCTGGTCGCCAACATGCTGGGCTGGGCCGACGAGCCGTACAAGGTGGACGCCGACTCGGAGATCGTGATCACCGAGATGGAGCACCACTCCAACATCGTGCCGTGGCAGCTGCTCTCGCAGCGCACCGGCGCGAAGCTGAAGTGGTTCGGGCTGACCGACGAGGGCCGCCTCGACCTGTCGAACATCGAGCAGCTGATCACCGAGAAGACGAAGATCGTCTCCTTCACCCTGGTCTCCAACCTGCTCGGGACGGTCAACCCGGTCGAGGCGATCGTCCGCCGGGCCCAGGACGTCGGCGCCCTGGTGCTGATCGACGCCTCCCAGGCGGCCCCGCACATGGTGCTGGACGTCCAGGCGCTGGAGGCCGACTTCGTCGCCTTCACCGGGCACAAGATGCTGGCGCCCACCGGCATCGGCGTGCTCTGGGGCCGCCAGGAGCTGCTGGAGGACCTGCCGCCGTTCCTCGGCGGCGGCGAGATGATCGAGACCGTCACCATGGGCTCGTCCACCTACGCCCCGGCGCCGCACAAGTTCGAGGCCGGCACCCCGCCGATCGCCCAGGCGGTCGGGCTCGGCGCGGCCGTCGACTACCTGGGCAACATCGGCATGGACAAGATCGCCGCGCACGAGCACGCTATCACCGAGTACGCGGTCAACCGCCTGCAGGAGGTGCCGGACCTGCGGATCATCGGTCCGCGCACCGCCGTGGACCGGGGCGCCGCGATCTCCTTCGTGCTGGGCGACATCCACCCGCACGACGTAGGCCAGGTGCTGGACGAGCAGGGCATCGCGGTCCGGGTCGGCCACCACTGCGCCCGCCCGGTCTGCCTGCGGTACGGAATTCCGGCGACCACCAGAGCGTCGTTCTACCTGTACTCGACGCCGGGCGAGGTCGACCTGCTGATCGACGGCCTGCACCACGTCCGCAACTTCTTCGGCTGAAGGGCGACGGCTCCATGAAGCTCGACTCGATGTACCAGGAGATCATCCTGGACCACTACCGCAACCCGCACGGCAAGGGGCTGCGGGCGGGTGACGCCGAGGTGCACCACGTCAACCCCACCTGCGGCGACGAGATCACCCTGCGGGTCAAGCTGGACGGCGCCGTGGTCGCGGACATCTCGTACGAATCCCAGGGCTGCTCGATCAGCCAGGCCAGTGCCTCGGTGCTGAACGACCTGGTGGTCGGCAAGACCGTGGGCGACGCGCAGGCGATCCAGGAGGCCTTCCTGGAGCTGATGCAGTCCAAGGGCCAGGGCGAGGGCGACGAGGAGCTGCTGGAGGACGCGGTCGCGTTCGCCGGCGTCTCCAAGTACCCGGCCCGGGTCAAGTGCGCGCTGCTCAGCTGGATGGCCTGGAAGGACGCCACCGCCCAGGCGCTGGCCGCCCACCCGGCCTGACCACTCCGGCCGACTCACACGGACAAGGAACGCAACCCATGAGCGACACCGAGGCCACCCCGGCCCACGAGGGACCGGTCGCCATCGTCGGCACCACGGCGGGCACCGTCTCGATCGAGGACCTCACCGAGGCCCTGATGGACGTGGTCGACCCCGAGCTGGGCATCGACGTGGTCAACCTGGGCCTGATCTACGGCATCCACATCGACGAGAGCGATGTGGCCACCATCGACATGACCCTGACCTCGGCGGCCTGCCCGCTGACCGACGTGATCGAGGACCAGGCCAGGACCGCCACCGACGGCCTGGTCCAGGACCTGCGGATCAACTGGGTCTGGATGCCGCCGTGGGGCCCGGACAAGATCACCGACGACGGGCGCGAGCAGCTGCGCGCGCTCGGCTTCAACGTCTGACGGAGCCTCACCGGCCGAACCGCCGTCAGCACCGCTGCCGCGCCACCATCCCGCCGAGGGGAGGTGGCGCGGCAGCGTCGTGTCGTGCGGCAGCGCCCACCGCCGGGCGCTCAGCGCCGGCGCAGCACCGACAGGGCCAGCGCGAGGCAGGCCGCGGCGGCGACCAGGGCGAAGCCGCTGACCGCCGGGAGCAGGCCGTAGCTGCGGGCCAGCGCGCCGACCGCGACGATCGGGGCCGAGCTGCCCAGGTAGACGATCACCCACAGGGTGGACATCTGGGAGGCGCGCTGGGCCGGGTCCATCGCGGCGACCGCGGTGGTGAACAGCGAGCGGAACGCGATGCCCTGGCAGGCGCCGCCGAGCACGCTGCCCACGAAGAGCAGGGCCGGCAGGTGGGCGTACGCGGCCACCACCACCAGGGCCAGGCCCAGCGCCAGACCGGTCATGCCCAGGGCGACCAGGACCCGGCTGCGGGTCGGCGGTACCAGCAGCTGGGCGGTGGCCGAGGAGCCGAGCAGCAGGGCCGCCACCACCGAACCGACCATCGGCGCCCGGGTGTGCAGCAGGGTGGCCGAGAACGACGGGGCCAGGCTCAGGAAGACGCCGAAGACCGCGTAGGAGACGAAGCCGGCGCCGGCCGCGCGCAGGAAGGCGCCGCGGGCGCGGGCGGGCAGCGCGAGCCGGCGCGGCCTGAGGTGGAAGGCGGTGGTGATCCGCGGCGGGGCGTCGGCCGGGCGTCGGGCGCCGGGCATCCGCGGGTGCACCAGGGCCAGCGGCACGCACAGCACCAGCAGCGCGAAGGCGTGGCACAGGAACGGCGTGAGCAGCGGGTGGCCGCCGCCGGCCAGCGCCGCGCCGGCGATCGGGCCGAGCGCCACTCCGCCGGCCGAGCAGGCCAGGGTGAGCTTGGCGGCCAGCGTCGGGTGGTCGGGCAGCAGGTCGCCCAGGGCCGCGCCGGCCGCGCCGGTGGCCAGCGCCACCGCCACGCCCTGGATCGCCCGGCCGGCCGCGAGCTGGCCGAAGGAGCCGGCGGTGGCGAAGATCGCGTCCCCGCTGGCGGCCAGGCCGACCGCGGGCAGGATCAGCGCCCGGCGGCCCAGCAGGTCGGACCAGTGGCCGACCGCGGCCAGCACCGGGACCAGGGCGAAGACGTAGCCGGTGAAGAGCAGCGTGGTGTCGAAGGCCGTCAGGCCCAGCTGCCGCTGGATCAGCGGGTAGACCGGGGTGGCGAGGTTGGCTCCGACCAGCAGCAGCAGCAGGGCGCCGGCCACCAGGCCGACCCGCACGCCGCGCAGCGCGTTCCACCGGCTGACGGCGGAGAGCTGGAGCTGGGTCCGAGGGGCGAGCTCCAGGGGGAGCAGGGCCTCCGAGAGCCGGGAACCGGTCAGCTGCCCGCTGGGCAGGCCGGAACCGGCGCGGAAGAGGTCCGCCATGGCAGGGATCTCCTGGGTGGGCCGGGCGCGCTAGGGTGCCGGCGGGGTGGGCCGGCGGCCGGAGGGCGCTGTGTGCGTCGAGCAGGGCCGGGCGGCGTTGCCCGGGCAGGACCGCGCGCGGGGTGTGCGCGGTGTCCGCAATGAGGATAAGGGGTGGTGAAAGGACGGCGTGCGCAGGTGGCACGCGCCCCCCGTCGAGCGGGCGATCTGACGGGGTCGGCCGATACGCTGGCAGCAGTGCAGCCCCGCCCTTCTTAGGAGATCGCCCCCGATGGCCGGACGACGCCGCAAGAACACTGACCGCCCGTCGGCGGGCGAGCCGGAGTCGGAGAGCCTGCTGCCCGCAGACTTCGAACTGGCCGACCTCTACGGGGCGCACGGCAGTGACGCGGAGGAAGACCTGGACGACCTGGCGGTGCTGGTCCCGCCGGTGCGGCTGCTGCCGGAGGCGGAGCTGGCCGCGGCCGCGCTCGCCGTCCCGCTGCTGCAGCGCGCGGTGCGGCTGGCCCGGTGGAGCGCCCCGACCCGTCCGGTGGACGAGCTGGGCGACCTGCTGGACGCCGACCGGGAGGCCGCCGCCCGCCTGCTGGAGCTGGCCCCGGCCACCGGCGAGGTGTCCGAGGAGGCGGTGCTGGAGGCGATGCGGGCCTGGTCGCTCGCCTGCGACCTGGAGCTGGTGGTGCTGGCGCACGACGCCGCCGGGCAGCGGGCCGGCGGCCCCAGCGAGGAGTTGGCGCCGGTCGAGGCCGGCGAGCCGGAGGCGGTGCTGGAGCTGTGGCTCGCCGCGGCTGACGTGATCGCCGAGCTGGCCGCCGAGATCGAGCCGCTGGACGCCGAGCCGGACGCCGGCGAGCAGGCCGACGAGGCGCGGGCCGAGGAGCTGCTGGCCCAGTTCGAGGAGGTCCAGGAGGAGGCCGCCGAGCTGCTGGACGAGGCGCTGCAGGTGCTCTACGAGACCACCGCCTTCGCCGAGCCGGGCCAGGAGACGGTGCCGCTGGGCGTGCTGGCCGCGCTGCTGGTGGTGCCCGACGGCGAGGAGCCGGACGAGGAGATGCTCGGCGACATCACCGACGTGATGGTCGCCCTGGACCCGATGCTGGCCGACCTGGCCGAGATCGGGCTGCTGGAGTACCAGCCGATCGACCCCGAGCTGTTCGACGAGGAGGAGGCGGCCCAGGCCGAGTCGGCCGCGGAGCTGGACGAGGCCGAGGCGGCCAGGTTCGGGATGGTCCGGCTCACCCCGCTGGGCCAGTACGGGATCCGCCAGTGGCTGCTGGACGAGGGCTTCGAGGCCCCGCTGATCGGCGAGCACGCCACCGGGGGCGCGAGCGCGCTGCTGCAGGGCATCGCCGAGGCGGCCAACGTGCTGCCCGAGCAGGAGATCCGGGTCTGGCTGGCCGGCCGGGAGCCGCTGGGCGCGGCCCGCGAACTGCTGGACGCCGCGCGCGGCAGCGACCCGAGCGCGCCGCTGCGCCGGATGCTGGCCCAGCTGGCGCTCGGCGAGCTGGGGCCGCAGGTCGAGCCGGTGGTGCGCGAGGTGCTGGCCGACCCGGAGCTGGGCGGCGCGGCGCGGGCCTGGCTGGTCTCGCACGGCGCGGCGGGGGTGCCGGCCCCGGAACGGGGCATGGTGCTGTGGACCACGGTGGACACCTTCGCCGCCCAGTTGCTGGACAGCGAGGGCGACGCCGAGGTGCTGCGCGAACTGATCGCCGAACTGCCGGTCACCGACAACCCGGCCAGCTTCTTCGGCGAGCTGTGGCGGGTCGACCACCCCTACACCGCGCAGGTGCTGGAGGCGGTCGGCGAGCTGCACGTGGACCGCGCGGTGGCCAAGGAGGCCCGCAAGGCGGCCTTCAAGGCGCGCTCGAAGAGCTAGCGCAGGGTGCTGCCGAGGCGAGCGCGCAGGCCGCGCTCGCCCGAGCGCATCATCAGCGCGTGGTTGATCAGGAAGAGCGGGCGCCCGGGCAGCGCGAGGCGGCGCATCAGCGCCTTGCCCGGGCGGACGTCCTCCTCGAAGACGGCCAGGCTCCCTGCGGCCCCGTCCGGGCCCACCGTCCAGCGCGACCAGCCGACCAGGTCCCCCGCCAGCTCCGCCTCCAGCACCCCCGCCCGGGAGTACCCCCGGGCGGAGGCTCGGGGAGGGTCCTGGCGCCGCTCGTGCGCGGTGACCAGCAGCTGGTAGGGCAGCGCCGAGCGGATCCGCACCCGCCCCGTCCGCTCGTCCAGCCGGACCACCTGGCGCACCTGCGGCCACCAGTGCGGGTAGGCCGGCACGTCGCGCAGCGCCCGGTAGACCGGGCCCGGCGGTGCGGGCAGCCGCCAGGTGCTGGTCAGCCGGTAGTGGTTGAACTCCACCCGGGCACTATGGCAGGTCCAGCTGCCCCTGTTCGGTGAATGCGAAGAACGGGTTGTGCGCCAGCTCCCACAGGTGGCCGTCGGGGTCCTGGAAGTAGCCGGAGTAGCCGCCCCACTCGGTGGCCGCGGGCGGTTTGACGATTCCGCCGCCCGCCGCGACCGCCACCGCCAGCGCCGCGTCCACCGCCTGCGGGGACTCCAGGTTGACCGCCAGCGTCACCCCGCGGAAGGCCGGCTCGCCGCCGGGCGGCAGCCCGGCGTCGGCCGCCAGCTCGTCGGCGGGGAAGAGGCCGAGCGCGGAGTCGGCGGTGCGGAACCAGACGATCTCCGGGCTGGAGGCGGTCGAACGCTGCCAGCCCAGCGCCGCGTAGAACGCGCTGCTGACGTCCAGGTCGGCCACGCCGAGGGTGACGATGCTGATCCGGGCGGGCACCGCGGTCGTGGCGGTCCCGTGCTGCTCTGTCATGCGACCCACCGTAGGCATCCGCACCGACAACGATAGGGCCGACAGGCGGGTGACGGGCCGCAAGGAGCGATCTGCCAACCGTACGAGGGAAGCTGATGGCCCAGCAGGTCCCGCGCACGTATCGTGGGCGAGCGCGGCCCGGACCCACCGCCTGCCCCGGTACCCGGCCGCGCATCGAACGACGGCGAGCCCCGGGGGTGCGGCGAAGGTGACGATCAGCAGTGACAGCTGGGCCGCGGAACCCGAGGACGACCTCCTGGCCGTGGACGAGGGGCGGCTGGAGGACCAGGAGCGGCTGATCCGCCAGGTCTTCGCCGACCTGGACTTCGTGGTCTTCGGGGTGGACCGCTGCGGGCGGGGTGCGCGGGGCGTCGCCCCGGTGCCCGCGCAGCCGGGCGTGCCGGGCCGGGCGGACGCGGTGGTGGACAGCGACGCGCTGGGCGACTACGAGCTGCTCGGCGGTGAGCTGTCCTGGTTCGAGGTCCGCTCCGGGGACTGGAGCTCGCTGGACGGCCCCTACGTCACGGTGCGCACCTACCAGCCGGGCATCGAACGGCACCTGGCGCTGCCCGAGCTGGAGGAGGTGATCGAGCGCGAGCGGGACCGGGTGTACGAGCAGCTGGGCGTGGACGAGGGGGAGAGCCCCGGCCGGGTGCGCACGCTGCGCGAGTGGATCACCGTGGACGGCGAGCCGGTCCCGGTCCAGCTGCACGAGGAGCGTGGCACCGGGCCGGCCGGCCGGACGGTCTGGGCCGGACGGCTGCTGGTCAACGGCTCGGTGCTGCTGCTGTGCGGGCGCGGGATCGAGCCGGCCGACGTCGAGCTGCGGCACCTGAACGGGCGCGACCACGACCGGTTCATCACCGGGCGCACCGAACTGCTGCGCCAGGTCGAGCTGGCCCGGCTGCGCCGCCGGGCCCGGGCCCGGCGCGGGCAGGCCGCGCTCACCGGGCTGGACGCGCACCGGCTGCTGATCGAGGCCAGCGTGGAGCGCACCCTGGCGGAGCGGGCGCACCGGACCTCGGCCGGGCGGGTCAAGCTGCCCCGGCGGTTGCGGGCCGGGCAGCCGCCGGAGCAGTGGGCGGTGGCGATCCGTCAGCAGATGCGGTACGCCTCGGAGACCCGCGGGGAGGCGGCCGCCGCCGTCCACCTGATGGTGTCCCAGCTGTGCCGGCTGGCGGAGCGGGCGGACTGGCTGCTGGCCAGCACCGAGGGGCGGGCGGCGGTGGAGGAGGCGATCCGGTACACCGTCTTCGCCAGCCAGGTGCCCAGCCTGCCGGCCCAGTTGGCCTTTGCCGAGCTGCACGCCCGGCTCGGCGACCCGGACGCCGAACCCGCCGCCGAGGCCCACTGGCTCGCCGCCTGGGACCACTGGCGCCGCACCCGCTCCTAGGCCTCCGGGGCCGGGAGGCGGAGCTGGAGCATGGTGAGCAGCCGCTGCTGGGGGTGGGCCAGGTCGATGCCGGTGAGCTGTTCGGCGCGGCGCACCCGGTAGCGC
This sequence comes from Streptomyces tateyamensis, assembly GCF_003205575.1. Classification (GTDB taxonomy): domain Bacteria; phylum Actinomycetota; class Actinomycetes; order Streptomycetales; family Streptomycetaceae; genus Kitasatospora; species Kitasatospora tateyamensis. The sequence goes on along the minus strand of NZ_PYBW01000097.1, from coordinate 10,583 downwards.
AGGGTGTTGGGGTGGATGTGCAGCGCCTCGGCGGCCACCCGGACCTCGCCCAGCGCGTCCAGCCAGGCCAGCACCGACTCGGCCAGCCTGGTCCCGTGCCGCTCGTCGTACGCGGTCAGCGCCGACAGCCGTGGATCGCGCAGCTCGGCCCGCTCCTGCAGCAGCGCCAGCACCTCGCTGACCAGCACCTCGGCCTGCACGTCCAGCAGCGCCGCGACCTCCAGCGCGACCCCGCCGCGCCCCATCGCGTCCAGGATCCGGTCCGCCTGGGTCCGTGAGTCCGGCACCGCCGCCAGCCCCGGCACCGTGGCCCCGATCGCCGCCCGCAGCGGCACGCCCAGGTGGTCGCGGGCCGCGTCCACCACCTCCTGGGCCCAGGCCCGCACGGTGGCCGCCGACAGGGCGGGCGGCAGGTCGGGCAGCAGTACGTAGACCCGTCCGTCGATCGGGGCCAGCAGCGCGCCGCGGTGCCGGGCCGCGGAGTGCACCGAGATCAGCCCGGTCAGCTCGGGGCGGCCCAGCTCGTTGCCCGGCGCCGCGTAGGCCAGCACCGCGGCCGGCCGGTGGGTGGCCAGGCCCAGGTGGGTGGCGAGCGACTGCGGCCCGGTGCTGCGCTCCAGCAGCCCGGTGAGCAGGGTCTGGGTCAGCCGCACGTCCGCCGAGACCTCGCGGCGCCGGCGCACCAGCTGGGCCGCCGCTACCCGGGCGGCCCCGACCAGCGCCTGCTCGGCCTGCGGGGCCAGCGGCTGCGAGCCCTCCTGCACCCAGATCGTGCCCAGCGGCTGGCCCCCGGCCCGGATCCCGATCGCCAGCCGCCGGCGCAGCCCGAGCTCCGGGTGCGGCTCCACCGCGATCACCGTGTCGGAGCTGCGCAGGTGCTGGAAGATGCCCCACTCGCGCAGCTTCGACAGGTACGGCTCGGGGCCCTGCCAGCCCAGGATGGAGAGCCGGCGCAGGTCGTCGACCTCCTCGGAGTCGGCGGAGCGGGAGTAGGCCAGCACCCGGCTGGAGGTGTCCTCGATGGAGACGATGCCGCCGGTGAGCACCGCGGTGGTCTGGGCCAGCGAGAAGAGGTCGCCGAGGCTGGGTTCCACCGCCTCCGGCGCGTCCGGGCCGGCCAGCACCGCGCGGGCCAGCGCGTCCAGGTGCTCCCAGCGGGTCTCGCGGCGCACCGAGAGCAGCGCCACCCCGGCCTCGGTGGCGGCCTCGCGCAGCGCGTCGGCCTGCCCGGGGGCGTCCAGCTTGACCGCCACCGCCGCGGCCCGGGCCCGGCCCGCGGCGCGCAGCGCGGGCAGCGCGGCCCGGCCGCGGGCGCCGATCGCCAGCACCAGTTCGCCCGGCGCCGCGGTGGCCGGGTCCTCGGGGTCGAGGATCGCCACGTCCGTCACCAGGACGTCCAGCCCGGCCGGCGCGGCCTGCAGCTCGACCAGCGGCTCGCCCAGGGACATCAGCAGCCGGCGCAGCGGCAGGCCGGTCGCGGGACCGGTCCCCGCCGCGGTCGTCGGGGCGGTCATCTGCCCCACCTTCGTCCGTTCGAACAATGCCGTATGGATGACTTTAGCCGTCAGGCCAACCAACTGGGACCCCTGCGCGGCTTAACGTTCCTTCAGGACCGGCGTGCGAACCGCGCGGTCCGCCACCCCCACGAAGGAGAGCGTGCGCCTCATGGACGCTGTGACCCAGGTCCCCGCGCCGGTGAACGAGCCGGTCCACAGCTACGCCCCCGGCAGCCCGGAACGGGCCCGCCTGGAGGCCAAGCTGAAGGAGCTGGGGGGCCAGGAGCCCGTCCAGCTGACCATGACGATCAACGGTGTCCGCCGGATGGGTGGCGGCTCCGAGTTCCACGTCGTCCAGCCGCACAACCACGCGGCACGGCTCGGCACCCTGCGCAACGCCACCCAGGCCGACGCGCAGGAGGCCATCGACACTGCCCTGGCGGCCGCTCCCGCCTGGCAGGCGCTCTCCTTCGACTCGCGCGCCGCGATCTTCCTGCGCGCCGCCGAGCTGCTGGCCGGCCCCTGGCGCGAGACGCTGGCCGCCGCCACCATGCTGGGCCAGTCCAAGACCGCGCAGCAGGCGGAGATCGACACCCCCTGCGAGCTGGTCGACTTCCTGCGCTTCAACGTGCACTTCGCCCGCCAGATCATGGCCGAGCAGCCGATCTCCTCGCCCGGTGTGTGGAACCGCAGCGACCACCGCCCGCTCGAGGGCTTCGTCTACGCGATCACCCCGTTCAACTTCACCGCCATCGCGGGCAACCTGCCCACCGCCCCGGCGCTGATGGGCAACGTGGTGATCTGGAAGCCGTCCCCCACCCAGCAGTTCGCCGCGCACTACCTGATGCGGCTGCTGGAGGAGGCGGGCCTGCCCAAGGGCGTCATCAACATGGTGACCGGCGACGGCCTGGCCGTCTCCGAGGTGGCGCTCAAGCACCCGGCGCTGGCCGGCATCCACTTCACCGGCTCCACCGCGACCTTCCAGCACCTGTGGCGCGAGGTCGGCAACAACATCCAGAACTACCGGACCTACCCGCGGATCGTCGGCGAGACCGGTGGCAAGGACTTCCTGGTCGCCCACCCGTCGGCCGACCCGGCGGTGCTGAAGACCGCGATGACCCGCGGCGCCTTCGAGTTCCAGGGCCAGAAGTGCTCGGCGCTGTCCCGCGCCTACGTGCCGGCCTCGATCTGGGCCTCGCTCAAGGACGAGTTCCGCGACGAGGTCGAGGGCCTGACCATGGGTGACGTGGCCGACCTGGCGAACTTCATGAGCGCCGTGATCGACGACCGCGCGTTCGCCAAGAACAAGGCCGCCATCGACCGGGCGCAGGCCGACCCGGACGTCGAGGTGCTGGCCGGCGGGACCTACGACGACTCGGTGGGCTACTTCGTCCGCCCGACCGTGCTGGTCTGCAAGGACCCGGCCGCGGAGTACTTCAAGGACGAGTACTTCGGCCCGATCCTGGCCGTGTACGTGTACCAGGACGAGGAGTACGAGCAGATGCTGGCCCAGATGGAGTCCGTCTCCAGCTACGGCCTGACCGGCTCGATCATCGCCCAGGACCGCGCGGCCGCCCAGGAGGCGATGGCCAAGCTGCGGTTCGCGGCCGGCAACTTCTACATCAACGACAAGCCGACCGGCGCGGTGGTCGGCCAGCAGCCGTTCGGCGGCGGCCGGGCCTCGGGCACCAACGACAAGGCCGGCGCCAAGCAGAACCTGGCCCGCTGGACCTCGACCCGCTCGGTCAAGGAGACCCTGGTCCCGCCGACCGACTACCGCTACCCGCACATGGGCTGACCCCCGTCCGGCTCCCTCCCGCCGCCCGCCGCCACCCGTCCCACGGCGCGCCGCGCGCGGCACCTCCTGCGGGGGCGGCGGTCACACCCTCGCCGCCGCCCCCGCCCCTCGTCTTCCTGCCCATCCCCCACAGGAGTCCTTCGATGCTCCGTTCCGCCCTCCTCGCCGCCTCCCGCTCCCCGCAGGTGCGCACGGTGGTCGAGAAGTTCCCGCCGACCCACGCGATAGTCGAGCGCTTCGTCGCCGGCGAGCAGCTGGACCAGGCCGTCACCGCCACCGACGAGCTGGTGGCCACCGACCGCAAGGTCACCCTGGACCACCTCGGTGAGGACACCAAGGACGCCGCCCAGGCCGCCGGCACCGCGCTGGCCTACGAGCACCTGCTGACCGCGCTCAAGGAGACGGGCCTGGCGGCCAACGCCGAGGTCTCGGTCAAGCTCTCGGCGGTCGGTCAGTTCCTGCCGGTGGACGGCGAGAAGATCGCGCTGGAGAACGCCCGGCGGATCTGCGAGGCGGCGGCGGACGCGGGCACCACGGTCACCCTGGACATGGAGGACCACACCACCACCGACTCCACCCTGTCGATCGCGCGGGAGCTGCGCGCCGACTACCCGTGGCTGGGTGTCGTGCTGCAGGCCTACCTGCGCCGCACCGAGGCGGACTGCCGGGACCTCGCGACCGCGGGCTCCCGGGTGCGGATCTGCAAGGGCGCCTACAAGGAGCCCGAGTCGGTGGCCTTCCAGGGCAAGAGCGAGGTCGACCTGGCCTACGTGCGGGCCCTCAAGGTGCTGATGGCGGGCGAGGGCTACCCGATGGTCGCCTCGCACGATCCGAACATGATCAAGATCGCCGGGCAGCTGGCCGACTGGAACGGGCGGACCCGGGACAGCTTCGAGTACCAGATGCTGTTCGGCATCCGGCCCGAGGAGCAGCTGCGGCTGGCTCAGGCGGGGAACACCATGCGGGTCTACCTGCCCTATGGGCAGGAGTGGTACGGCTACTTCATGCGGCGGCTGGCGGAGCGTCCGGCCAACCTGGCGTTCTTCCTGCGGGCGATGGCGACGCGGGGCTGACCGTTTTGCCTGGTGGGGGTTGGTTGGTGGATGCCCCGGCAGTGATAGTCTGATGACAGCTGACAGATTTCAATATCTGTCAGCTGTCATCGCGTGAACCAGGCGGCCCGTCGCCCGTCCCCAGACCGAACGGGCGAAAGCGTCCAGGTTCACCCAAAACGGCCCGTCCCCTGGGTGGGGGAGTGCGGGCGCGCCAACCGAGTGGCCCGTCCCCTGGGTGGGGGAGCGGGCCGCTCGGTTCCTGTGTGTCCGGGCCCCGCTGCCGGGCCGCCTCCCGTCCGGCGTCAGCTTGCCGCCGTCGCCGAGTCCCGGGCCCGGATCGCCGCTCGCAGCGCCCCCGGGACCGGTTCGCAACGGGCGGCCAACTGCCCTATCCGCTCCCGGTGTTCGCGCCGCTGACGGCGGTTCAGCAGCAGGCCCAGCCGGGCCGCGTCGGCCAGGGCGACCAGCGCCGCGGTCTGCGGCTCGACCTGGGAGAGCGGGCCGCGCAGCGCCGCCGAGAAGGCGGCCAGCAGCGCCTTGCGCGGTCGCGGGTCCCGGAGCTCCACCCGGGTGGCGGTGAACAGCCCGAGCACCCGGTACGGCTCCAGTCGCAGCAGTCCGGTAGCGGCCAACTCCCGCTGCACGATGCGGCCCAGGCCGCGCCGCCGGGTGACCCAGTGCTTCCAGGAGTGCGGCCGCCTCTCGGCGATCTCGGCCAGCAGGTCGGCCAGCACCGGTGCCAGGTCGGCCGGTGCCGCACCCGTGGCCACCGCCCGGCCCTTGAGGTCGCGCAGCAGGCCGCGCTGGAGCAGTTCCGCCAGCGCGCCGGCGGTCAGCAGCAGGTCCAGGTTGTGCCGACCGGTCAGCTTGGACCGCTCGGGGTCGTACGCGAGCAGGTAGAGCTTGGCGGGCAGGGTGCCGGGTTGCTCGGCCATCGGGTCACTCGTCCTCTCCGGCCCCGTCCGGGTCCGTTTGCGTCTCCAACTCCTTGGCGGGGCGCCCCCGTTTGGGCAGCCCGCCGACCCCGCCGGGCAACCGGCCGCCCTCGGCCAGCGCCCGGCGGAGCAGGAACTCGATCTGCGCGTTGGTGCTGCGCAGCTCGGCCGAGGCCCAGCGGGCCAGTGCGTCGTGCACGGCGGGGTCCAGCCGCAGCAGGATCTTCTTCCGCTCCGTCGCCACTGGACGCGCCTCCTACTGGTACAGGGAGCCGGTGTTGACCACCGGCTGGGTGCCGCGGTCACCGCAGAGCACCACCAGCAGGTTGCTTACCATGGCGGCCTTGCGCTCCTCGTCCAGCTCGACCACGTCGCGCTCGGCGAGCCGGTCCAGGGCCAGTTCGACCATGCCGACCGCACCCTCCACGATCAGCCGCCGGGCCGCCACCACGGCGCCGGCCTGCTGGCGCTGCAGCATCACCTGGGCCACCTCGGGCGCGTAGGCGAGCCGGGTGATCCGGGACTCGACCACCTTCACGCCGGCCGAGGCGACCCGGCTGGCGATCTCCGCCGAGAGCTTGGCGGTGATCTCGTCGGCGCTGTCGCGCAGCGACAACTGGCCTTCCTGGTGCGCGTCGTAGGGGTAGCTGTTGGCGATGTGACGGACCGCGGTCTCGGTCTGGATGGCGACGAACTCGACGAAGTCGTCGACCTCGAAGACCGCCTTGGCGGTGTCCTCGACCTGCCAGACCACCACCGCGGCCATCTCGATCGGGTTGCCGTCGGCGTCGTTGACCTTGGTGGTCTCGGTCTCGTGATTGCGGATCCGGGTGGAGATGTGGCGGCGCGAGGTGAACGGGTTGACGAAGGTCAGCCCGTCGGCGCGCAGGGTGCCGCGGTAGCTGCCGAGCAGCTGGACCACCCGGGCCTGCCCGGGGGCCACCACGGTCAGACCCCGCATCAGCAGCAGCGAGAGCAGGAAGAGCACCGGGCCCGCGGTCAGCAGCGCCGGGGCGGCCGAGCCGCCGTTGTGCGCCTGGACCGCGCCGACCACCAGCAGCGCCGGCCCGGCCAGGAAGAGCAGCAGCGAGAGCAGCAGCACGGGCAGGCCCGCACGGCCGGTGATCACCCGCTCGGTCACCTTGGGGGCGGGCATCTCCACGTTCTGGAACTCCTGAGCGGCCATCGGGCCGCCTCCTCTCTCCTCCGTGACCCGCTAGCGCGGGCTTAGCAAAGTGATATCACTTTTTGCGCGCGCGGAGAAGTGGAATCACGGTGAAGGGGGAACCGCGGAGAAGGGTGGCCCGAGCCCGGCAGGAGCGCGGTCAGCGGGCGGCGAGCACCACGGTGGCGTCCAGGTCCTCGTCCACGGCGACCGTGGCAGTCAGGCCGGCAGTGGTCACCACGGCCACCGCCCGGGCGACTTGGCGCTCGCTGGTCTCGAAGAGCAGGTGCCCGCCGGGGCGCAGCCAGTCGCCCGCCCCGGCCGCCACCCGGCGCAGCACCGCGAGGCCGTCCGAGCCGCCGTCCAGGGCGAGGCGGGCCTCGTGGTCACGGGCCTCGGTGGGCAGCAGGGCGATCTCGGCGGTCGGGACGTAGGGCACGTTGGCCAGCAAAACGTCCACCCGGCCGCGTAGTTCGGCGGGGAGCGCGTCGAACAGGTCGCCCTGGTGCACGGTGGCGGCTTCGGCGAGGTTGCGCCGGGCGCAGGCCACGGCAGCGGGGTCCAGGTCGGCGGCGTGCAGCGCGCCGACGGGAGCGGCGGCCGACAGGGCCCTGCCGAGGGCGCCGGTGCCGCAGCACAGGTCCACCACGACCGCGCCGACCGGGGTCACCTCGCGGGCCTGTTCGACCAGGAACTCGGTCCGCCGGCGCGGGACGAAGACCCCGGGATCCACGGCGATCCGCAGCCCGCAGAACTCGGCCCACCCGACCACCTGCTCCAGCGGCTCGCCGGCCGCTCGGCGCCCGACCATGGCGGCGAGCTGCTCGGGGGTGTCGGCGGCGGCGAGGATCAGCTCCGCCTCCTCCTCCGCGAAGACGCAGCCGGCGGCACGCAGGGTGGCGACGATATCGGGCACGGGGGCGAGTCGATCACAGGAAGTCGGAGGTGTCGAGCTCGAAGCCGAAGGGGTCGGGGAGGGGGAGGGACTTGCCCAGGGCCACGACGTGGCTTTCGGTGTAGTCCTCGCCGCCGGGCGCGGAGAAGAGCGTGACCTGGGACAGCTCGCGATCGACCAGGAGGTAGAGCGGGATGGCTGCCGAGGCATAGGCGTGCCGCTTCGCGACCCGGTCCTGGGCCGGCTTGCTGGAGGTGACCTCGACCACCAGGGCCACGCCCGCCGGATCCATCCAGCTCGGCGCACCGCTGAAGCAATCGAGTTCTTCCGGCACGAAGGTGAGGTCGGGGATGACGTGGTTTTTCGGGCTCCGGCTACCGCGAGGCAGGACGAGGCCCTTTCCACCGGAGACGTCCATCTCCACCAGCGACTCCCGGATGACCTGCCGGATGACCTTGCTGATGATGTTCTCGTGGTCTCCGTCAGGCGGTGGCGACACGGTGATCTCCCCGTTGATGAGCTCGGCGCGGAATCCCTCGGGGGTCACCAGCTCAAGGAACCAGTCCAGGAGGACCTGCTCCTCGGACCACTCCGTCTCCACCGGCCGCTCATGCGTCATAGCAGTCATGATGCCTCCCTTCGTGGGCTGCCGTGAGGTTATCGACGGTGCAAGTCGCCCGGCTCGGGACCAGCCGCGATTCACCCGTTCGTGGACGGACCCTCACAGCAGCCGGGAGGCCGGCTGCACCATCCCGCGCGCCGTCTTCGCGTCCACGTAGGTCGCCAGCGCCGTCATCACCCACTCGCCCGAGTAGTGGCGGACCAGCTTCGCCAGGATCAGGCCCGGGTGGGGATCGGTGTGCGGGAGGTCGTAGCGGACCAGTTCCTCCTCGTCGGCGTCGAGCAGGCGGCAGTAGGTGTCGCGGACCTCGGTGAAGCGTTGGCCGGAGAAGGAGTTGAGGACCAGGACCAGTCCGCAGACCTCGGCGGGCAGCGCGGACAGGTCGAGGTCGAGGGCCGTCCGGTCGGCGTCGTCGGCGGCCAGTTCGCCGGCGTGCTGGATCGCGCCGTCGAAGACGGTGCGCTTCATGAACCAGGCAGTGTCCAGCCGTTCGCGCTGCGCGTCGAAGGCAAGGCAGGAGACGTCCAGGTCGACGCTGCGCCCGGGCTGCGCAGGGGACCAGCCGACCGCCAGGCGCAGCCGTCCGGGCAGTGCCCGGCCCTGCTTGACCAGGGTCACCGAGCCGTCCTTGACCAGCTTCACCCGGCCCTTGTCCAGGCTGCCCCGGGGCGGGGCGGTGGGCATCGGCGGCGGGACCGCCGTGGGGGTGAACGCCGTCGGCGCGGCGGCAGCCGCCGGGGCGGGAGCCGGCTCGTCCGGGGCGGCGCCGGACTCGGCGGCCAGGCCGGTCAGTCCGCCCGGGTAGCCGCGCCCGATCGCGCGCAACTGCCACTCCACGCCGCGCCGGTAGACCTCGACCACCAGCAGCGCGCTCTCCCGCTGCGCCCGGGGCGGGGTGAAGGTGGTGAGCACCCGGCCGGTGGCGGCGTCCCGCACCGTCGCGGTGGGGCCGGTGCCGGCGAAGGTGGCGGCCGGGTCGGCGGGGCCGGCGGCTACCAGCACCCGGGTGACGTCCGGCGGCAGCGCCCAGGTGTCCACGGTGATCGCCTGCGGCACCGAACCGGTGGCGGGCCGGTGCAACACGCCCGGCCCGCGCGGGGCCTGGTGCCGAATCAGGTCGGCGTCGGAGCGCACCTTGCCGGCTGCGGTGAGCAGCACCCCCACCACGTCCAGTCGCTGACGGGCCGTCACCTCCACGGTCACCCGGACCGCGGTCAGTGGGGCGGTCGCTCCCTGGGTCAGGGCGGTGGTCACCAGTCCTCCTCGGCACAGCGGCAGGGGGCACCCCCGGCCGAAGGCTGGGGGAGGCTCGGCCACCGGCGCGCGGGGGCTCGCGAACGGGCCGTGTGCGCCGGTCTGCGCCCAGCCTAACCAAGGACTGCGCCGGGTGGTGCGTTGCGGGAGGTGCTGGTGGGACGGGGTTGCTGAGGTGGCTTCAGCGAAGCGCCGACAGCCGCGGTGCCACCGCGGCCGGGCGGGCGGGCTCGGCGAAGCCGCCGTGGTCGGCCACCGCGTACGGGCCGTCCGGCGCGAAGCCGGAGGCCGACCAGCCGGCCGCGGCGCGCCGGACCGCTGCGCCCTGGACCGCGGAGCCCGTGGGGACCGCCGTGGCCGGACGCCCGGCCACCTGGACGGTGAAGGTGTAGCTGCCGGGCGGCACGTCCTCGCCCGCGGGCAGCGCGAACCGGTACACCAGCAGCGAGCCCGCCTGGTCCAGTGTCACCCGGGCGCCGGGCAGGGTGCTCCAGGCCATCGCGCCGGCCCCGGCGGTGGCCCGGTCCAGGCGCAGCTCGACCTCGACGGCGGTGAGCGGCCGGCTGACGGTGAGCGCCACCGTGTACCGGCGGGCCGGGTCGGCCGGGTCGGTGGCCGTGCCCTGGCCGACCAGATCGGTGCTCTGGTCGATCTGGCCCGCCGAGTTGCTCGGGTCACCCTGACCAGGCGTGCCAATCGGGGCGCCTTGGTCGGCCGGCTGCGTGAGGGCGCCCGGGTCGGTCGGCCGGGTGAGATCGTCCTGGTCGGTCGGCCGAGTGAGATCGCCCTGGTCGCTCGGCTGGGTGAGGGCGTCCGGCGAGGGCCGCTGACCGGGGATCAGCGGCTTGCCGGTCGGCGCCGGCGGCGGGGTGGGCTTGCGCGGCACCGGGACCGGGGTGGGCTGGCCGCCCGCCCCGCCCTTGGCCACCGCGCCGGTGTCGGCGTCGGCGGCGGGGTTGGGGTCGGCGGCTGCGTCCGCGTCGCCCGCCGGCCTGCCGGGCGCCCCGGCGATCACGTTCGGTCCGGTGGGGAGCGGTGCCGGGGTCCCCGGCACGGTGCCGGCGGAGACCCCGGGCCGCGGGGTGTCGGCCAGGGCGGGCCCGCTGGGCTGCCCGGCGACCGGGGCGGCCGCGCTCGGGCCGGCGGTCGGCTGGGTGCTGCCGGGCGGGGTGGCGTCGGCGGGGCTGCCCGAGGCACTGCCCGGGCGCGCGGCAGTGCCGGTGGGCGCGGACGGACCCGGACGCGCCGGGGCGGTGGACCGGCTGGCCCCCGGCAGCGCGGTCGGGCCCCCGGCGGCCCCGAGCGGGGCCAGCGGAGCCGGTCGGCCCGGTGGCGCGCGGCGGCGCGGGGGCGGTGGGCGGGG
>NZ_PYBW01000096.1 GCF_003205575.1 Streptomyces tateyamensis | reverse complement strand
ACGGCCGCGCCATCGACGGCCTCACGGTCGCCGTGGCGCCGCGCGACGGCACCCCGGAGCACCTGGCCGAACTCGCCGCGGCGGGCGTCACCGAACTCGTCGTCGTCGCCGCACCCCCGCCGACCGCCGACGAGGCAACGACGTGGGTCGGCGAGCTCGCCCGGACCTGGCTCCGCACAGCCCGGTGAGACACGCCGTCACCGAGTGCCGCTCCGGCCCGCGGACCGGCCGAGGCAAGCCACCGGCCAGTGAGAGGCCAGCTGAGAGGCGGTGTTCGGTACGGGCGTGCCGCCGTTCGGCGCACGCGGGCGCGGACCGTTGGCCGGTTCCTGCCCGGGGCGGCGTCCGGAGGCCGTCCAGACGGCCACCTCCGCCTACGCCGAGACCGAGGCCCACGTCGGCCGCTTCCTCAACGAGGCGTGCAGCAAAGCCGAGGGAATGCGCGCCGAGCAGGCCCAGCTGCACAGCGGCTACACCCGGTGGTGCGGCTCGGATCTCCCCGCCCCCGCCCCAACACCGACCCCTCTGATTTCCAGACCCGGACAAGCAACTGAAGGCCCTCGGGCCGACTGCCGGCGGAAGGTCGGTCCACGGCAGGAGGAAGGGCATGCGGTCCGGGTCGTGGATGCCCTCTGCTGCCAGGTCGGCCAGGTCAGCCAGCTCGTCGTCGCCGGGGAGTCGAAGCTCCAGAGGGGAGTGTTCAGACGCAGGCCCAGCAGCGGGCAGTGATCAGTCAGCGTGCGCCATTGTTGAAGACGACGGCACCACCGGTCGTTCAGAGCGTTGTGGTGAACCGCTCTGTAGCTCGATGAGCTGCGGTTTCCTTGGCTCGGTGGTGTGTGGATGGCTTCTTCAGGGCAGTCAGCTGACGGTTGGTCGGGTCGGTGGTGGAGGTGTCGTTCGTGCCGTCGGTGATTGCGTTGCTGGAGCGTCGTGAGGCGCGGGCCCGGGAGGAGTTGGATGCCTGGAAGGAGCTGCTGCGCGAGGCCCAGGAGCAGGTCGCTGTCCATCAGGAGCGGTTGGAGTGTGCGCGGATCGGCCGGAAGGAGGTCCTGCGTGCGCTGGCGGAGGAGGCTGAGGCCGTCATCGTGCAGCCGCCGACTGCGGCGACGCCCACCACTCGCGCGCTGGCGCCGGTGACGGCACCGCAGCCGCCGCACGAGGCGGGGGACGGCGCGCCGGAGCCGGCAGCGCCCGCGGTGCCTTCGGTCCTGCGGACGGGTTACGATCCGCGCCCGCCCGCATGGCAGCCGGGCCTGGGCGCGGAGGTGCTGGCCGGGGCCTACCGGCAGGTCTTCGATCTGGTGTACGCCCCCTCACCCTCCCCACCTGCAGACCTCGAACGCCGCACGGTTCACCACAACGCTCTCAGAGTCAGGAACGGCAGTGGCGGCGCCGCATCAGCCCCGCCCCGGCGTCGGCGTACCACCACGCCCTGCCACGCCATCGGCGGACCGCCCCAATCCGCCGCCACCAGCTCCCCCAGCCACTGGCGCCGACCCGCTCTCCCAACCGCCGCCAGAAATCACCACCCGCGTCCCCACCCGCCACCGCGTGCAGACGAGCCGGCCACACCCGCTCCTGCTCCCACTCCAACGCCTGGTCCCACCACCGGCACACCACCGCCCACGCCACCGCGAACACCTGCCCGGGCCCCTTCCCCGCCCGCACCGCCCGCCGCGCCACAACCCTCCACCGCCGCCGGGCCAAGGCACGTTCGGGCAGGCCACGTACGTCCAGGAACTCCAACTCCTGGTCCGCGTCCGCATCCAGCAGCCACCGCCCGTGCCGCACACACATCCGCTCCCACCGCTGCGCGTACCGCACCGCCCGTACCGGCGTCCCGGTTCGCGCACGGCCGGCATCCGAACGCCACCGGCCCCACCACCGCACCGCCTACCCGCCACGTCGCCGCCCGCTCGCCCCCGCCCGCTCGCCCCCGCCCGCCGCGGGCTCGGTCAGCTTGTCGTCGCTCAGCCCCCAGGCTGGCAGCGCCCGCTGGAGCGCGTCCTCGCCGACCTCGCACAGCCCCGCCAGCAGGCTGCGCCCGGCGCCGTCGAGCAGCACCTCGGCGTCCGCCCGCCGCGCTCCGCCCTCGTGCCGCGGCCGGTGACCGTGCCACTGCCAGTGCGCGAGCAGGGCGGCACCGTCCATCCCGTAGCGGGCAGCGATTCGGCGCAGGAAGGAGAAAGTCGTCTCCCCGGCGAGAGGAGACATGCGGAGGATCCCGAGAGCCATCCCCTCAGCCTCCCGGACCGGCACGGCACATGACGGCTGTTCGGCTCCTCCCGAAGCCGCCCGGGGGACCCTCCTGTGCCGCCACCCATGCCGCGTAGCTGCGCCGACCGGCTCCTTGCCGCCGACGGCGTCCTGATCTGCCGCGCTACGTGCGGGCATGAACCGGCTGTGATGGATCACCGTGGTTCGCGAGGGATCGTTTAGGACCTGCTGGTCAACAGCGCAGCGGTGCAACGCAGTGTGCGAGGGTGGAGCGCCCTGTCTTGCGAGCCGGCTGCACCGGCCCGAGCGGCCACCTCCAGAATTCCAGGTCAACGCCCTGCAGGCGTCGATCGCACCTGGCTCGCAACCTACGGTGCTCCACTCGCAGACTGTCCTGCTCCGTCACACGGCCTCGCGCTGCCTCAACCCGATGAATGTGTGCCGAAATGTGCGATCCAAAAGTGACTTTCACGCTAGGGTGTGTGATGTGGAGGTAAGGCTGTGACTGACGACCTGTTCGCGTCGATCGACGCGCTGCTCACCCGGCCGCGTCCGGTGGATGACTTGCCGGCGCCCGCGGAGAGGGAGCGGCTGCGCAAGGTCGGTGAGTACACCCAGGAAGAGCTGGCTGCCGCGCTGAAGACCCGTCGGGAGACGATCGTGCGGTGGGAAGCCGGGACAACGGAGCCGCGGCCGCCGAAGCGCGAGGTGTACATCCGGTTCCTCGCGACACTGGCACTCCAGCACGGCACGGTCGAGCCCACCGAGTGGCTGCGCCGCGCCCAGGCCGCCGGCCTCGCAGGCCCCACCGGCGAGCCCCCGACGGCGCCGACCCCCGCGCCCACCGCGCCTGCCCCGGCGGCGGATATCCCGGCGTCCCCGGCGCCCGCTCCGGCCGAACCCGCCGCCGCTCTCGTCCCGGCCCCGGCGGCACCCGCGGCGTCCGGCGCAGCGCAACAGGACCAGCCGCTGGTCGAGCCCGACCGCACGGCGGCGGGGGAGCCGATCACCGCCGACTCGCACACCCAGACCCAGGCGCAGCCGGCGCTGCCGGAACCGGCCGCTGCGACGGTCGAGCAGCCAGCCCCGACCCCAGTCGTACCTCAGCTGATGATGCTCGATCAGCACCCGGACGGGTCGCTGGTGATGGGCCCGGCCCTGGCGTGCGTGCAGTGCGGCAACCTGTCGCCGTACCGGGTCCAGGGCCTGCCGATGCACCTGGGCGGCTTCTGCCGCCCGGGCAGCGCCCCAGCGGCGGCCCCCGCTGCGACACCGTCTGCCGAGCAGCAGTCGGTGCCCGCCGCGGTCGCCCGGGCCGAGACCGTCCCGGTGGCGGTGCCCCGGACCGCACCCGCTCCCGCGGCTGCGCCGCGTCGCATGTTGTCGCGGTCGGCGCCGTCTCGGCCGCGCAGGGCGGCGGCGAAGAAGGTGCCGGAGCAGGCGGGCCCGGCGGACTGGGAGGCGGCGGCCGCCGCGCGGTTCCCGGCCGGCCCGCTCGCGGTGCTGGACGTCGCCGAGGACGGCAGGCAGCTGGTGGCCTACCTGGCCGACGGCACCGTGGCGCCGACCGCGCCGACCGCGCCCACCGGGCGCACGCTCGCCGCGGTGGTGGAGTGGGCGCTGGAAGCGAAGCTGGGCTCGCCGCGGCTGCACCGCCACGGGCGGGACAGCGACGCCCTGGTGGTGCTGACCGACGCCGTGCTGGCCGAGCTGGGCCTGCCGCCGATGGGCAAGGACGAGAAGACGCAGTTCGTGCCGCGCCTGGGACAGCTGGCGAAGACCCACAAGGCAGTGAAGGCCCTCACGAAGGCCGGCTGGCAGCTCACCCAGCGCGGCCTGGGCCCGTGGGCGAGGGTCTACCAGGAGCCGGAGGGCGGCAAGCGGGTCTGCGTACAGCTGTGCATCCCCGGCTGGGGCGCCCTTGCCTCGGGCGGCTGGCAGATCCCGGACGGCCTGGCCGCCCCCGAGCTGGCCCGCCTGCTGGGCACCTACGCCACCCGGGTCCTCACCCCGCGCGGCTCCACCGCCGTCTCGGGCCTGGAGCTGGTCACCGCGCTGCGCCCGCCGACCCGCGCGCAGCGCACCGAGAACGGCTGGACCTCCGGGCCGGTGGAGGGCTCCCGGCCCAAGGACGCGTTCGACCCCGCACCGCCGGAGGTCCCGGACATGCACCCGCTCGCCCAGGACCGTCAGGCGGGCGGCGCGCTGGCCACCGAGGCGTGGGACTGGTGCCGGCCGCTGACCGAGACCGAGCTGGCGGCGCCGTTCGCGGTCGGACTCGACATCAACATGGCGTTCCTGGCCGCCGCCGGCCGCCTGACGCTCCCGCTCTCGCCACCGGTCCACGAGTTGCAGCCGGCCTTCGACAAGCGGATCCCGGGCTCCTGGCTGGTCGACCTGTCCCACGTCGCCACCGACCCGCTGCTGCCCAACCCGTTCACCGCGGACGGCGCCGCGCCGAACGGACCGGCCTGGTACTCCACGGTGAAGGTCGCCTACGCCATCGAGCTCGGCGCCCAGGTCCAGCCCATCGAGGCCTGGCTGCGCCACGAGCACGGCCCCTACCTCGACCCCTGGCACAAGCGGTTGCGGCAGGCGTACCTGGACACCATGGCCGCCCTCGGCGTCCCGACCGACCTGGCCGATGGCGACCCGCTGGCCTTCCTGGACGCGATGGCCGGCCTCAAGACGGGCGGCGACGCGGCCGAGCTGGCGGTCCTGCACGCGATCAAGCAGACCGCGAAGGGCACGATCGGCAAGCTGCGCGAGCGCCCCCGCGGCCACGGCTACAAGATCGGCCAGCGCTGGCCGGCCCTGGACCGCCCGACCTGGGACCCGCTGATGCGCGCGCTGGTCATCGACACCGCCACGGTGAACTTCCACCGCAAGCTGCGCAAGATGGCGGCCGAGACCGGCCTGCACTGCTTCGCCGTGCTCTCCGACTGCGCGGTCTTCGCCGCCCCGGGCCCCGGCGCCCTGGACATCCTCACCCGCCCCGACGGCACCCTGACCACCGCGCTGCGCCTGGGCGTCTCTCCCGGCCTGGTGAAGTTCGAGGGCTCCAGGCCGATGCCGCAGGTGCGGGAGCTGCTGGCCGACGGCGCGAACCCGGCCCGCCACATCAAGACCGGCGGAGCGGTCTCCGACGACGAGTAGCACCAGCGGTCCGCCGGCCCCCGACCGGCGGGCCGCCGGGCCCGAACACGCACACCGCCAGCAACGCCGTCCCGGCCGGGACGGCGGGAAGGGATTGATGCCCCGTGGGGGAGATCGACGAGGGCCTGGAGCGCACCAAGCCCATCCCGGTACACCTCAACACCCGGGTCCGCTTCCTGTGGGAGAAGGTCGCCAAGGAGGACACCGCCAAGCTCGCCAAGGCCGCCGGCGTCTCCCAGCGCACCGCCCAGCGCTGGGCCCACGCCCTCAAGGCCGTCGCCGAAGGCCGGCTGACCGGCGACATCCCCATGACCCGGGCCAACGCGGCCAAGGTCGAGCAGGCCGTGCGCACCGCCTGGCAGCCACGAGTGAAGAACCGGGTCCGCCGCCAGGCCGAGAAGTCCGGCTTCATGCTCCACATCAGCGCGACCTTCGGCTTCAGCTCGGCCGGCGGCAGCACCGACGACCCCCGCCCCCGGATGATCACCCACAAGATGCCCGGCGACGTCGCCAAACGCCTCTACGAGGCCCGCGACACCGGAGCCAGCCAGGCCCAGCAGGAAGCCCTGCTCGCCCAAGCGCTGCGCGACCACTACTTCAAGGACAACGGACGCCGCGCCGCCGGCCTCGACGTCGAGCTGAACGACATCTCCTGGATGGACCTGGAGCTTTGATCCCCTCCCGGCGTCCCCGTGTCGCCGGAAAAGAAATTCCCGACCGCCTGAGAGGTGGCCGGGAATTCTTATGGAAATGGGCATGGCATGAATCTGGGAAAAGGAACGGACAATTTTCGGAATCCGGAGGGCCGGGGTCAGGCCGCTCGTCCACCCGCCGGGATGGGAAGATGACGGTTCTCCGGCTCAGTCCGCGGTCCGCGCGATCAGCTGGTGCAGGCCCAGCACGGACGCGCCGAAGGCGGTCAGGCCGGCCAGCACCGCGCCGGCCGGCGAGCGCGTACTGAAGAACGTCAGCGTGCCGGCGACCAGGCCGACGACGGTCGCGGCCACCAGGATGACGGCAGTACGCAGCCCGAGGAACGCAGGCGGCCCGGCCGGCGGCGGGGTGGGAGAAGAGGCTGGTGCGGGCGGCGTGGCGCCCGCTGGCGGCGGCGCGGTGGTCATGCCGATTCCTTCCTCGTACCGGTGCGCACGGTGAAGGCGTAGCGGGGCATGCCCAGCACGGTCCCGATCACCCAGCGCCACTTCGCCCGGCGGGCGGGCAGGTCGTGCAGGTGTATGCATTCAGAAGGAATG
>NZ_PYBW01000095.1 GCF_003205575.1 Streptomyces tateyamensis | reverse complement strand
ACTCCGCCCGGGCATACGGGTCTCCCTCGCGGAGGCCCGCCGCCTGTTCAACCTCATCGGCCGCCCCATCCGCGAGATCCAGAACGCCTTGCGCTGGTCGACATTCCGCCGCCGTCACCAAGTTGAGGCCAGAAGGCACCACTTCCGCAGGCGCATGCGCCGCCAGATGATGCAGATCTAGCCCTGTAGTACTAGGAGATGCTCCGTGCCCGGCCGCCCCCGCGTCTTGTTCGTGACCGATCTCGCCTACGAGGCCCGGGGGCGGCGCTACTGCGACGAGGACATCTTCCTGTCGTCGCGGCTACGGAACGACTTCGACCTAGCCTTGTGTCATCCGCTGGATGCCGCCGCTCTGATGGACGCCTTCGACGCGGTCGTGGTCCGTAACAGCGGCCCCGTGCTGCACTACCAGAAGGAGTACGACGCCTTCCGGGACCAGGCCGCAGCGCGCGGCACCCGGGTCTACAACCCGCTGTCCGGCCGGGCCGACATGGCCGGCAAGCAGTACCTGCTGGACCTGACCGCAGCCGGATACCCGGTCATCCCCACCATCGACCGGCCCCGGGATCTCGGCCGCCTGCCCGAGGCCGACCAGTACGTGGTCAAGCCGAAGGCAGGGGCGGACTCCATCGGCCTCAGCTTCGTGCCTCAGGAGCAACTGGCCGGCCTCGCCTACGGCGACATCCTGGTTCAGCCCCGCATCGATTTCCGCTACGAGGTGTCCTTCTACTACGTGGACGATGCCTTCCAGTACGCCCTTCACGCCCCTGACCCCGAACGGCGCTGGGTCCTTGCGCCCTACCAGCCCACCGAGGCCGACCTTGACTTCGCCCGCCGCTTCATCGACTGGAACACCCTCGATCACGGCATCCAGCGCGTGGACGCCTGCCGCACCCCGGAGGGTGACCTGCTGCTGGTCGAGCTGGAAGACCTGAACCCCTACCTGTCCCTGGACCACCTCGACGACCCGACCCGGGACACATTCGTCACCAGCATGACGGCCTCCCTCCACCGGTTCCTGAGCGCCCCACCCCGCCGCTGAGCAGCGCGGTGCGGGACCGCCGCACCGCTCTTCTGTGTCCAGGACCCGCGCATCGTGGCGCACCCCGACATGCCGCGTCAGTTCCCGTCTGAGCAGGCGCCCGTACCGAGCGCCTGCTCAGACGGTGCCGCTGCCGGGGTGGATGGTGAAGACCTGGTCCAGCCCGACGATTGCCAGGATGCGCAGGGTGTTGGCGGGGACGTGGGCGAGGACGAGGGCGGCGCCTGCGGCCTGGGTGTGGCGGCGGGCGGCGAGGAGGGCGGTGATGCCGCTGGAGTCGCAGAACTGGAGGTCGGACAGGTCGACGGTCAGGCACTGGCCAGGAGTGAGGACGACCCGTTCGACGTGCTCGCGCAGGGCGGGGGCGTGCTCGTAGTCGAGGTCGCCGCCCACCCGCAGGACGGGGCCGGTGGCAGTGGCGTGGTGAGTGGTAGTCAGTGGGCTCATCGTGGTGTGTTCGTCGCCGTCGTGGTGGTCGGTTGGGTCTCGGGTACGCCGATGGCGAGCAGCGCGGTGTCGTCGTCCAGGCCGTCGCCGAAGCTCTGCAGGAGGCCGGTCAGGGCAGTGACCAGTTCTTGGGGGCCGGCGGGTCTGCGGTCGGTGATGAAGGCGTGCAGGGCGTCGTCGCCGAACAGGCTGGTGCGGGTGGGGCCGGTGCGGGCCTCGGTGAGGCCGTCGGTGTAGAGCAGCAGGGTGTCGCCGGGAGCGAGGGTGGTGTGGGCGGTGGTGAACGGGGCGTCGGGCAGGATACCGACCAGCAGGCCGCCCGGGGTAGGGACGAAGTCGGCTTTTCCGCCGGCGCGTATGAGCAGCGCCGGGGGATGGCCGCCGGAGGCGATCCGGATCCGGCGGTGGTCGGGGGCGGCGTCGGCCCGGGCTTCGATGATGCCGAACACGGCGGTGCAGTACCGGGGGTCCCCGGCAGCTGTGTACTGCTCGTGCAGAACGGTGTTCAGCGTGGCCAGGGCGTGGGCGGGCTCCGGGTCGTGCAGCGCCGCGGCCCGCAGCGTGTAGCGGGTCAGCGAGGTGAGGGCGGCGGCCGCGGGGCCTTTGCCGCACACGTCGCCCAGGAAGAATGCCCACCTGTCCTCGTCGATGGGGAAGAAGTCGTAGAAGTCGCCGCCAAGCCGGTCGGGGGAGGCGGTGTGGTAGTACACCGCGGACTCCAGCCCGGGGGCGGCCGGCAGTGCGGACGGTACGAGGGACCGTTGGAGGGCGGCGATGGCGTCGGTGAGGCGGGCCCGGTCGGCCTCGGCCTGCCGCAGCGCCTGCTCGGCCCGCTCACGCTCCCGCTCGGCCTCGGCGCGTGCCTGCTCGGCCTCGGCGCGTGCGCGCTCGGCTTCCTTGCGCCGGCGCAGGAGTTCACTCTCGTAGGCGCGCCGGTCGGAGGCGTCGAAGACGGTGGTGCGGATCAACAGCGGCTCGCCGCCGCTGCCGTGCTTGACGGTCGAGGAGACCAGTACCGGGAGCCGGTCGCCGGACGCGGCTCTCATCTCCAGGGCGATGCCGCGCAGTTGGCCCTGCATCCGCAGCAGGGGCGCGAAGTGCGTTTCGTGGTACAGCTTGCCGCCGACGGTCAGCAGATCGGCGAAGCGGGTGCGGCCGATCACGGTCTCGCGGTCGAGGCCGAGCCAGTTCAGCAGCGTGGCGTTGATCTTGGCTACCGTGCCGTCCATCAGCGTCGACAGGTAGCCGCACGGCGCCTGCTCGTAGAGCTCCTCGGGGCTGTCCTCCAGCAGGGCACTGAACGCGGCGTCCGTGGCGCGGTCGGTGCCGGGGTCGGGTTCCTCGTCGGTGCGGCGGCACATCACTGTCGCTCCTGGAGGAAGGCGAGAATTGCCTCGCCGGTGGCCTCGGGCGCGCTGAGTTGCGGGCAGTGCCCGGTGGCGTCCAGGGTGACCAGGCGGGAGGTGGCGATCGCGGCGTGCACGTAGGCGCCGACCTCGCGGGGCGCGATCACGTCCTGGGCACACTCCAGCACCAGCGTGGGCACCGTCACTGCCTTCAGGTCCTCGCGGCTGTCCGACAGGAAGGTGGTGCGGGCGAACACTCGGGCGATGTCCGGGTCGGTCGCGCAGAAGCTGTTCGTCAGCTCCTGGCCGAGCTCCGGGCGCTCCGGATTGCCCATGATCACCGGCGCCATCGCGGCGGACCAGCCCAGGTAGTTCAACTCCAGCGAGCCCAGCAGCTCTTCGATGTCCTCCTCGCTGAACCCGCCGCGGTAGCCCTCGTCATCGATGTAGCGCGGCGAGGGCGCCACCATCACCAACGCCCCGATCCGCTCCGGCGCCGCCTGCGCGGCCAGCACGCCCACCATCGCACTGACCGAGTGGCCTACGAACACCACTTGCTCCAGGCCGAGCTCCTCGCAGACCTCCACCACGTCCTGGGCGTAGCCGTCCAGGGAGGAGTAGCGCTCCTCACTGAAGGCTGACAGGTCGGAGCCGCCGGAGCCGACGAAGTCGAACAGCACCACCCGGTGCCGGGCCGCCAGCGCCGGAACGATCAGCCGCCACATGTTCTGGTCGCAGCCGAACCCGTGCGCGAGGACCACCACCGGGCCGCCGATGGGGCCGGTGAGGTTCACGTTGTTCCTGCGACGAATGTCCATGTCAGCCATCCTGTCATGCCGACCGATCGCCACCGCGAGCCGAAGACGCCGGGGCAGTGGCCTTCGCGGTGCGTTCAACCCTTGCAGACATGGGATCGACCGAAGCGGGCATACGGGGGTCAGGAGGTTGATGACCATGGGTGCACTGCTGTTGGTTCTTCTGCTGGCCGTGATCCTGGCCGGCGTCGGGTTCGCGATCCACCTGCTGTGGTGGGTGGCGGTCGTGGTGTTCGTACTCTGGCTGCTGGGCTTCGTGTTCCGCGGCGCCGGAGCGGGCGGCTCACGCGGACGCTGGTACCGGTGGTGAGGTAGGAGACCGGCGTGCAGCAGGCGCCCGATCCGGTGCCCTGTCCCACCGCACGTGCGCCGAAGTGAAGCAGGACGAACAGATCGAGGAAGTTGTCACCGCCCCGGCGCCTGCGCCGGGGCGCAGTGCGGAGAGGCGGGCGGCCTCCCCCGGCACGGCCGCCTCGACGCCGTTCAGTCGCTGACCGGCCGCGGAGCCGACGGCCGCCACAACGGCCTTGCCTCCGTGGTCGGTTCGGCGTGCCTCCGCGCGGTTGCCGCCTGAAACCTTCACCGGCTGGGCTTCCTCCCCAACGGCGAAAGAGCACGCCGCCCAGCGCGGGCGGTGACGACGCAGGGTTCCTTCCCGTTCAACCTCGGGGGGTTGCGGTGGAGTGACACACCGTGAAGACTATGGCGAGTTCGCGGGGGAGCGAATCAGCTCGCTGTGCTGTCCTGTGCAGCCGTTGCATGAAGAGAGCCGGGAGGGGAATGCGATGCCAAGCTGCTCCACCGTGCGAGTCGGGACGCACGAAGGCGGCCGGCTGCTGAGGGCCGCCGGGCTGCGACGGGTATCTCGGTCGCCTCGCCTCGGCTCGACGCCAGAACCCCGGTAGCCAGAACCCCGGTAGGGGGCCACCCCAAGCTTCGCCCGTCCGGGACGTTACCAGCGGCATGCCCGGCGAGAGCCGTGCCCCACCGGGAGTCGCGGTGCGGCCCGATGACGCATGTCTGCTGCGCGCGACCCGGCGCATCCTGTCCAGACCCCGCCATGCTCGTGAGTCCTGACTCAAGGAGAAAAGGTGACTAGTCGTCAGTTAGGCAGCCCGGCATTACTGTTGGAGGAGATATCCAACCGCTGGTCGGCTGATCGCGAGGCCGGTGCGGTTCGGTACGAGGAGAGTCAGGGCCTGTGGCAGGTTCTGGACTACGGGACGGTGGCCGCTGTGCTCGCCGATCCGTTGACCTACTCCTCGGATCTCTCCTCCCTCGCCCCCACTCAGGAGGACTTCGAGACCTTCCGGCAGGGCAACTTCGTCGGCATGGATCCGCCGGACCACCGAAGACTGCGCGCGCTGGTGAGCCAGGCGTTCACCCCGCGGGTCGTGCAGGGGCTGGCGCCCCGGATCGAGGCCCTGTGCGCGCGACTGCTGGACGCCGTCGCGGACCAGGACCGGTTCGACCTGGTCGACGCGTTGGCGTATCCGCTGCCCATCATCGTCATCGCTGAACTGCTCGGCGTACCGGCCGACGAGCACCGGCTCTTCCAGGACTGGGCGAGCATCCTGTTCAGCGGAGACCAGCTCGGCGAAGCACCCGACATGGCGGACCTGTCACGGGCGTTGGAGGCCATCGCCCCCACTGTCCGCGAGATGAACGGGTACATGCTGGAGCACATCCGTGCCCGCCGAGCGCATCCGGGGGACGACCTCACCAGCAGGCTGATCGCCGCCGAGGTGGACGGGGTCCGCCTGGAGGACCAGCAGATGGTCGGGTTCGTCGCCCTGCTGCTGGTCGCCGGGCACGTCACCACGACCGCGCTGCTGGGCAATGCCGTGCTGACCTTCGACCGGTACCCCGGCACGAACGCCGCGCTACGCGCCGACCCCGGACTGCTCCCGTCGGCAATCGAGGAAGTGCTGCGCTGGCTGCCCCCGTTCGCCGAGCTGGGACGCCGCGTCGCCCGGCCCGTGGTACTCGGCGGTCACGAACTTCCGGCCGACTCCATGCTGATCGCCCATCTCGGTGCCGCCAACCGCGACCCGGCCCGCTTCCACGCGCCCGAGGTCTTCGATGTGACCCGCCACCCCAACCCTCACCTGACCTTCGGTCACGGCATCCACTTCTGTTTCGGTGCGCCGCTGGCCCGGTTGGAGGCGATGATCGCTCTGCGTCTGTTGCAAGAACGATTCCGCTCGCTGGTGGTCCCCTCCTACGAAGACGTGGTGTACCAGAACCCGGCCGTGATCCTCGGCGTACGGCAGCTGCCGGTCGAGGTCGCCAGGCCGTAGGTCGGACCCGCTCGCACCGTCGCCCGCTCCCCTGTCGGCCCGCGCTCACCCGCGGCCGGCTGTTCGGACCTGCACGCGAGAGCCACCCCACGGGAGTCCCTTCTCATGCTGTACAACACCGCCGCGGCCCGCGGACGCGTGCCGTCCCCGGCGCGCCAGGAGCTGCGGCACCGCCTCGAGACCCTCGCCCGCCTGCACCGGGTGCCCGGTGCCCAACTCGTTCTGGACACCGGCTCGGAGGTCGTCTCCTTGCACACCGGTACGGCCGACGCCGGCACCGGTGCCCCCTTCACCGAGGAGACCGCCGTCCCGCTGGGCTCTCTCACCAAGCCCTACACGGCCGCGCTGGTGCTGCTGCTCGCCGAGGACGGCGACCTCGACCCGGACGACCCGGTCGCCGAGTACGTCCCCGAACTCCGCGACCTCCCGCAGCTGACGATCCGTCAACTCCTGAGCCACACCGGCGGTCTGCCTACCGGGCCCGACTCCGACGCGGCCGCGCGGACCACCGCGGCGCACTACCTGTCGTCGGTGTGCACGGCTCAGGACGCGCTCTTCGCGCCCGGGACCGACTTCTCCTACTCCAACGCCGGTTATGTCGCCGCCGGGCGGCTGGTGGAGTCGGTGACCGGCATGCCGTGGTGCGAGGCCATGGAGGCCCTGCTCCTCGAACCCCTGGGCACCGTGCCCGCGTTCCTGGGATCGGCCACCGTCCGCCCCGTCGCGGCCGGTCACGCCCTCAACACCGCGACGGGCCAGGTCCGCCCGGTCCGGCAGAACCTCGCTCCGCTGGAGGCGCCGGCCGGCGCCCTGCTGGCGAGTGCCGAGGACCTCGCCGCGTTCGGCGGCGCCCTGGTCGGCCGGACCGCGGCCCTGCCACCCGTGGTCGCCAAGGAGTTGCGCCACGCGGAACTCGCCGCCGACCCGGGGGCGCTCGCCGACGGCTGGGGGCTGGGGCTGGCCCTGTTCCGGCAGGACGAGAAGCTGTGGTGCGGCCACGACGGCAACGCCCAGGGCACCTCCTGTCACCTGCGGGTCGAACCGGACACCGGCACGGTGGTCGCCTTCACGGGCAACGCCGGTGCGGCGACGGCGCTCTGGCGGGAGCTGGCCGACGACCTGGAGCGGATCGCGGGCGTGCGGGTGCCCACCGTGGTCGAGCCCGCCGACGCGGGCGAGCCGGTGGCGCTGCCCGATTGCGCGGGCAGCTACGCCAACGGCGGCACCCGGTACCGCGTCGCGTCCGGGCCCGGTGGCCCGCCGACGCTGTCCGTGGACGGCGACGTGCCGATACCCCTGCGCTGCTACCCCGACCTGTCGTTCGACCTGGTCGACCCGGGGACCGGCCGTCGGGAGTCCGGGGGGCGGTTCCACCGCGACTCGCGCACCGGCGTGATCGACCGCGTGCAGATATCGGGGCGGACCGCCCGCCGCACCGGCCACGCCTGAGCCGGTAGCTCGTCAGCTCGTCACCCTGTCAGTCCTTGGTGCCGGAGTGCGCGTCGGGCGTACCCGGCCGCACTCCGCTGCCCACAACCGCTCGCGCCGCCTCCCTCCCCACCCGGAAGGACCTCATCTCCATGGCCGACCAGCCCGACCGTCTCGTCCCCGCGCCCACCCCGCCGCAGGCCGGTGAAGCCGTCGGGGTGCCCGAGTGCGAGGAGCCCCCGGTGGACGGCTGTGCGACGCTCGGTGGGCTGTTCGCCGCCTGGGTGGCCCGCACGCCCGACGCGCCTGCGCTGACCGACGGCCGGCGCACCTGGAGCTACCGGGAGTTGGCGGCACGGGTCGACCTGCTGGCCGGGCACCTGGTCCGGCGCGGGGCCGGACCGGAGCGGACGGTGGCACTGGTCCTGCCGCGCTCCATGGAGCTGATCGCGGCGGAGTTGGCCGCCGCGAGAGCGGGCGCCGCCTTCCTGCCGGTGGATCCCGGCTATCCCGCCGAGCGGCGGGCCCTGATGCTTGCCGACGCGGCGCCCGCGGTGACCCTGGACGATCCGGGCTTCGTGAGCGCGGTGCTGGACGCGGCGGACGGGGCAGGCAGCGGCCTGCCAAGTCCGGTGGTCGGCGCCGACCACCTCGCGTACGTGATCTACACGTCGGGCTCCACCGGGACGCCGAAGGGCGTGGCGGTCACCCATCGCGGCATCGCCGGGTTCACCGCGGCCGCCATCGAGCGGTACGCGGTGCGGCCCGGTGACCGGGTGCTGCAGTTCTCCTCGCCGAGCTTCGACGCCTCCGTCCTGGAGCTCTTCATCTCGGTGCTGTCCGGGGCCACCCTCGTGGTGCCCCCGGGCGGCCCCTGGCTGGGCGACGAACTCGCCGCCGTCCTGGACGAGCACGGCATCACGCACGCCCTGATCCCGCCGGCCGCGCTGGCGACCCTGCCCGCCCCGGCGGCGGGCGCCGCCCACGGGCTGCGCACCCTGATCGTCGGGGCCGAGGCCTGTCCGCCCGCGCTCGTCGACCGCTGGGCACCCGGCCGACGCATGATCAACTCCTATGGTCCGACCGAGACCACCATCGTCGCCACCTGGACCGGGCCGCTGTCGGCCGGTGCCGGTACGCCGACGATCGGCGGGGCCCTGCCGCACACCCGGGTGTACGTCCTGGACGCGGCGATGCGTCCGCAACCGGCGTCCGGGGAAGGCGAGTTGTACATCGGTGGGGAATCGGTGGCGCGCGGCTACCTGAACCGTGCCGGGCTGACCGCCGCCCGCTTCGTGGCCGACCCGTTCGGAGAGCCGGGCGCCCGGCTCTACCGCACCGGCGACCGCGTGCGCTGGAACGCCGAGGGAGAACTGGAGTTCCTCGGTCGGCTCGACCGGCAGGTCAAGCTCCGCGGCTTCCGGATCGAACCGGGCGAGATCGAGGCGGCCCTGCGGCGGGACACCGCCGTCGGCGAGGCCGTCGTCATGGTCCGCGAGGACGAGCCGGGCCGGGAACGCCTGGTCGGCTACGTCACCCCCGCCGACCCGGAGCGGGCCCCCGACCCGGCGGAGCTGCGCGCGAACCTGGCCGCCGCGCTGCCGGCCCAACTGGTGCCGGCCGTTGTCGTCGTGCTGGCGGCGATGCCGCTCACGCCGCAGAACAAGATCGACCGGCGAGCGCTGCCCGCGCCCGTCCGCCCGGCGGCCGCCGGGCGGACGGCACCTCTCACCGCGCCGGAGCGCACCCTGGCCGCCATCTGGGCGGAGGTGCTGGGTGTCGACACGGTCGGAGCGACGGACGACTTCTTCGAGCTGGGCGGCGACTCGATCCTCGCCGCCCGGACCCTGGCCCGGGTCCGGGACGAGCTGGGCGCCCGGCTCACCCTGCGGGACGTCTTCACCGCACGCTCCGTCGCGGCCCTGGCCCCGCTGCTGGACGGGCGCCGCGACGCGGCGCCGCCCGAGCCGATCCCGCCCGCCCCGCGCGGGGTGCCGCTGCCGCTGTCCAACGCCCAGCGACGGCTCTGGTTCCTCGACGACCTGACAGCCGGCGGGACGGAGTACAACACCGGCGTGGCCCTGCGGCTGCACGGCGCGGCGGACCCCGAGGCGCTGAGCCGGGCCCTGCGTCGCCTGGTCGCCCGGCACGCCTCGCTGCGCACCACGTTCGGCACGGTCGACGGGCAGGGCGTGCAGCGGATCGCGGAGCAGGCCGCTCTGCCGCTGCGCACGGCCGACCTCGGCGAGCTGCCCGCGGTGCGGCGCGCCGAGGCCGCCGAGCAGTTGCTCACCGAGGAGCTGAGCCGCCCCTACGACCTGACGGGCGGCCCGCTGGCCCGGGCGTTGCTGGTGCGCCTGGCCACCGACGAGCACCTGCTGCTGCTGGGGCAGCACCACATCATCACCGACGGGTGGTCGGTGGGCGTCCTGGTCCGCGAGCTGGCCGCGCTCTACCACGCGGAGGTGTCCGGCGAACCGGACGCGCTGCCCGTGCCGGCTCTCCAGTACCCCGACTTCGCCGTCTGGGAGCAGCGGCGACAGGCCTCGAACGCGCAGGCCCCGGCGGATGCCGGGGACCTCGCGTACTGGAAGCGCCGCCTGTCCGGGCTGCAGCACCTGCAACTGCCCACGGACCGGCCGCGGCCCGCGCTGCGCACCACCTCCGGCGCCGCACACCGCCACCACCTGCCGGCGGAACTGGTGGCCCGGCTGCGGCAGCTCGCCACCGGACGCGGAACGACGCTGTTCACCCTGTTCGCCGGGGCCTCCGCGCTGCTGTTCAGCCGCTACTCCGGCCAGCGGGACGTGGCCTTCGGCACCGTCACCAACGGGCGTGAGCGCCGCGAGCTGGAAGAGGTGACGGGCTTCTTCGCGAACACGGTCGTGCTGCGCGGTGACGTGGACGAGACGCTCACCGTCGACCGGTTCGTCGAGAACATGCGCACGACCGTGCTGGACGCCTTCGTCCACGCCGGGGTGCCCTTCGACCGGGTGGTCGAGGAGCTGGCCCCGCCCCGGGACCCCAGCCGCACCCCGCTGGTGCAGGTGCTCGTCGTCCAGCAGACCGCCGTCGTGCCGCCGAGCGCCGGCGGCCTGCGCTTCGAAGAACACCCGCTGCCGCGGCCCGCCGCGCGCTTCGACCTGGTCCTGGAGTTCTCCCCGGACGCCGAGGGCGGCTGCGTCCTGACCGTCGAGTACAACACCGACCTGTTCGACCCCCCGACCGTGGCCCGGATCTCCCGTCACCTGCACCGACTGCTGGAGGGAATGGCGGACGGCCCGCAGCACCGGCTGGCCGAACTGCCGATGCTCTCGGAGCAGGAGCAGCGCACCCTGACCGACTCCTGGAACCCGCCCGCGCGCCGCGGGCAGGCTGTCCCGGCGGTCGCCCTGCCCGAGCTGTTCCAGGCGCAGGTGGCCCGCACCCCCGACCGGACCGCCGTGGTCTGCGGCGCGGAGCGACTGGACTACGCGCAGGTGAACCGGCGCGCCAACCGCCTCGCCCGGCTGCTGGTCTCCCGGGGCGCGGGACCGGAGAAGCTGGTCGGACTCTGCCTGCCCCGCTCCGCCGAGCTGCCCTCGGCGCTCTGGGCGGTGCTGAAGTCGGGCGCTGGGTACCTCCCGCTGGACCCGGGCTATCCGGCCGAGCGCATCCGGCTGATGCTGGACGACGCCGAGCCGGTGCTCGTCGTCGCCACCCGGCAGACGGCCGCCGCGCTGCCGGACGGGTGCGTGCCGCTGATCCTCGACGACCTCGCCGACCTCCCGGGCGGGGACGAAGCCGATCCGACCGATGCCGACCGGCTCGGGCCGCTGGCGCCGGACCACCCGGCCTACGTCATCTACACCTCGGGGTCCACCGGCCGCCCCAAGGGTGTGGTGGTCACCCACCGCACGGTCGCCGCCCTCGCCGGCTGGGCGGGGGAGCAGTTCGGTGCGGGCCGCCTGGACCACGTGATCGCCGCCACCTCGCTCAACTTCGACGTGTCGGTCTTCGAACTGCTCTGCCCCCTGCTGGCGGGCGGGAGCGTCGAGGTGGTCGCCGACCTGCCCGCCCTCGCCGACGCGCCCGGCCGGCGGCAGGTCGGGCTGGTCAGCGGCGTGCCCTCGGTGATCTCCCGGCTCTTCGCCGACGGCGCAGCCCCGGTGGACGCGCGGACCGTCGTGCTGGCCGGTGAGGCCCTCCCGGCCCAGGTGGTGCGCGACCTGCGGGACGCCATGCCCGGCTGCGAGATCGCCAACGTCTACGGCCCCACCGAGGCCACCGTGTACGCCGCCGCCTGGTTCGCGGGCGACGGGCTGCCGGAGCAGGCGCCGCCGATCGGCAGGCCGCTGGCGCTGACCCGCGGCTATGTCCTCGACTACGCGTTGCGCCCGCAACCACCGGGCGTGGTAGGCGAGTTGTACCTCGGTGGCGGTGGCCTGGCGCGCGGCTACCTCGGTCGCCCGGGCCTGACCGCCGCCCGGTTCGTGGCCGACCCGTACGGTGCGCCGGGGGAGCGGATGTACCGCACCGGGGACCTGGTCCGCTGGAGTCCCGAGGGCGAGCTGGAGTACGTCGGCCGGATCGACCAACAGGTCAAGGTCCGCGGCTTCCGGATCGAACTGGGCGAGGTGGAGGAGGTGTTGCGCAGCTGCGCGGGCGTGGCGCAGGCAGCCGCCACCGTCCACGACAGCGACGGCAACCGGCGCCTGGTCGGCTACGTCGTCCCCGTCCCGGGAGGCCGGGCGGAGCCCGAAGCCGTACGCCGGGAACTCGCTCTCACCCTGCCCGACTACCTGGTCCCCTCGGCCGTCCTGGTGCTGCCGGCCCTCCCGCTCAACCCCAACGGCAAGCTCGACCGCAGCCGGCTGCCCGCTCCGGGACCGGCCCTGCCCGCGGTACGCCACGTCGAGCCCCGCACCCCCACCGAGCGGGCCTTCGCCGACATCTGGGCGAACATCCTGCGGGTGGAGCGGGTCGGCGCGGACGACAACTTCTTCCAGCTCGGCGGCGACTCCATCCTCAGCATCCAGGTGGTCGCCCGCGCCCGGCAGGCGGGTCTGCCGGTGACCTCCCGGGACATCTACCGGTACCAGACGGTCGCCGCCCTCGCCCGCTGCGCGGACGCCGCCCGCCGGTCGCAACCGACCGCCCCCGCCGTGGTCGCCGCCACCGGCGAGAGCCCCCTGACGCCCATCCAGCACTGGTGGTTCGACGCGGGCGCCGAACGCGTCGGCCACTTCGCCCAGGCGCTCTCCGTCCGGCTGCCCGAGGACCTGGACCCGGCGGCGCTGGAGGACGCGCTGAACGACCTGGTCGCCCACCACGACGCCCTGCGCTCGTCCTTCCGGGCCGCCGACGGCGCGGACGTGCGCTGGCAGATCGACGAGCACACCCGCCGGGTCGCGCTGGGCCGCCACAGCGGCCCGGACACCGACACCCCGCACTTCGGCCCCTTCGACCTGCGCCACGGGCCGCAACTGCGCGCCGTGCTGCACGAGCGCGGGGCGGGACGCCCGCCCGTCCTGCACCTGGCCGTGCACCACCTGGTGGTGGACGGCGTCTCCTGGCGGGTGCTGCTGGAGGACCTCGACCGGGCCTACCGCGCCCGCCGCGACGGCGGCGACGGAGCGCAGGCGCTGCCCGCCAAGTCCTCGCCGCTGCGGCAGTGGGCCCAGCGGCTGCACGCGCACGCCGCCGACGGCGGCTTCGACGACGAGCGGGGCTACTGGACGCAGGCCGTCCCCGACCGCGCGGACCCGCTCCCGGCCGACCTGGCGGGCGCCGACACCTACGCCTCGGCCCGCTCGGTGACCGTGCGCCTGAGCGCCGCCGACACCGCCGTCCTGCTGCGCACCCTGCCCGAGACCTACCGCACCCAGGTCAACGACGTGCTGCTGAGCGCGCTCGGCCGGGCGCTGTGCGGGTGGACCGGGCAGGACCGGGTGGTGGTGGACGTCGAGGGGCACGGGCGCGAGGAACTCTTCACCGACCTCGACATCAGCCGGACCGTCGGCTGGTTCACCACCCGGCACCCCGTCGCCCTCGCCGTGCCGGCGCAGGCGGAGTGGGACGCGGTCCTCAAGCAGGTCAAGGAGCAGCTGCGGGCCGTTCCCCGGCACGGCCTGGGCCACGACGTGCTGCGCCGGCTGGGCCGGATCGGGACGGCGGCACAGGGCCCGGTGGCGCAGGTCAGCTTCAACTACCTGGGGCGGATCGCGTTCCCGGACGCCCCGGACGGCCTGTACCGGGGCACCTTCCGCCCGCTGGAGCTGGACGCCGACCCCCTGGTCGAGCGCCCGCACGCGCTGGAGGTCGTCGGACATCTCGACGGTGACGCGCTGGAGTTCAGCTGGTCCTACTCCGACCAGCGGTACCTGCCCGCCACCGTCGAGGCGCTGGCCGGACGGTTCGCCGACACGCTGGCCGACCTCGCCCGGCACGCGGCCCGGCCGGGCGCGGGCGGGCGCACGCCGTCCGACTTCCCGCTCGCCCGGCTCGACCAGGCCGCCGTGGACCGCGTCGTGGGAGCCGAGCCGGGCGCCGTGGAGGACGTCCTGCCGCTGACGCCGACCCAGACCGGCATGCTCTTCCACGCCCTCTCCCAGGACGGCAGCGCCGCCTACTTCCAGCAGCTGACCTTCGTCCTGGAGGGCGTACCCGACCCGGACCGGCTGGCCGCGGCCTGGCAGCGGGTGACCGGGCAGCACGCGGTGCTGCGCGGCCGTGTCCGGTGGCACGACGTGCCCGAGCCGCTGCTGGTGGTCGAACGCCACGCCCCCGTACCGGTCACCGAGCTGGACTGGCGCGGACTGACCGAGGACGATCGCCGCGAGGGGCTGGCCGACCTGCTGGACCGTGACCGCGCGACCGGCATCGACCTTGCCGAGGCACCGCTCCAACGCCTGGTGCTCGCCAGGGTGTCCGAGACCGGTGTGCGCGTTGTCTGGTCCTTCCACCACCTGATCCTGGACGGCTGGAGCCTGTTCCAGGTGCTGTCGGACGTCTTCGCCTGCCACGCGGCGCTCTGCGCGTCCGGGCCGGAGGTCCCGAACGGCCCGGAGGTTCGGGATGTCCTGGACGTCCCGGACGGGACGGCGCAGCGCCCTCCCTACCGCGACTACCTGGCCTGGCTGAGCGAGCGCGACTGGCACCAGGCCGAGCAGCACTGGCGGGCGCGCCTCAGCGGCCTGACCGAGGCAACGCCGCTGCCCTGGGACCGCGAGCCGCACGAGAGCCACCACGCGGAGTCCAGCCAGGCCGTGCGGGTGAGCCTGCCCGCGTCCGCCACCCGGGCCCTGGAGGACTTCGCGAAGGCCGCCGGCCTCACCCTGAACACCCTGGTCCAGGGCGCCTGGGCGCTGCTGCTGGGCCGTCAGGCGGGCCGTGGCGAGGTGGTGTTCGGCACCACCGTGTCCGGCCGGCCGGCCGAACTGCCCGGCGCCGAGGCGATGACCGGTCTCTTCATCGCGACCCTGCCCACCCGCGCCGCGGTGCCGGCCGACGGCACCCTCGTCGACTGGCTGCGCCGGCTCCAGTGGGAGCAGAACGAGGACCGGCGCTTCGACTACGTTCCGCTGACCCGGATGCGGACGTTCACCGGCCTTCCCGAGCGGACCGCCCTGTTCGACAGCATCGTCGTCTTCGAGAACTACCCGGTGGACGACGAACTCGCCGCCGCCCACGGCCTGCGCCTGAGCGGCCTGGAGGGTGTCGAGACCACCAACTACCCCTTGAGCCTGGTGGCCTACCCGGGCCCCGAGCTGGCGCTGCGGCTCTGTTACGACCCGGAGCTGTTCGACGCCGCCACGGCTCGGCGGACGGCCGAGTACCTCACCGTCCTGCTGGCGGGCATGCCCGAGGGCGCCCAGCGCCCGCCGGCCCGGCTGCCGCTGCTGAGCGCGGAGCGCCGCGCCCAGGTGCTCCAGGCCTGGAACGACACCGCCACCGACCTGCCCGGGCGCAGCGTCGCCGAGCTGTTCGCCGAGCAGGTGCGCCGCACGCCCGACGCCGTCGCGCTGGAGGCCGGCGAGGAGCGCCTCAGCTACCGGGAGCTCGACGCCCGCGCCGCCGCCCTGGCGGGCCGGCTGGCCGCGCTCGGCGTCCGGGCCGAACGCCCGGTCGCCGTGCTGATGAACCGTTCGGCGGGGCTGATCGTCGCCCAACTGGCCCTGGTCCGCACCGGCGGGGTGTACGTGCCGCTGGACGGGCGGGCGCCGCGCGAGCGGCTGCGCCGGATGCTGGAGGAGGCCGGCGCCGAGCTGGTGCTCACAGACTCCGACTGGGAGCCGACGGCCCGTGACCTGTGCCCCGGCGACGGCGTCCTGCGCCTGGACGAGCCGGCGCACGACGCGGCCGCCGAGGGCCGGCCCGAGCAGGAGGGCCCGGCGGTCCACCCCGACAACATCCAGTACCTGATGTTCACCTCCGGCTCGACGGGCACGCCCAAGGGCGTCGCCGTGCGCCAGCGCGACGTAGCCGCGCTCGCGCTGGACCGTGCCTTCACCGGCCACGACCGGGTGCTCGTGCACTCCCCGCACGCGTTCGACGCCTCCACCTACGAGGTGTGGGTGCCGTTGCTGCGCGGCGGCACGGCCGTGCTGGCCCCGCCGACGGGTCTGGACGCGGCCGTGGTCCGGCGCGCCGTCACCGAGCAGGGCGTGCGCCACCTCTGGCTGACCGCCGGCCTCTTCCGCCTCCTCGCCCAGGAGGACCCGGGCTGTCTGCGCGGCGCCCGGGAGGTGTGGACCGGCGGCGAGGCCGTGCCGGGCGCGGTGGTCCGCCGGGTCCTGCAGGCGTGCCCCGACCTCACCGTGGTCGACGGCTACGGTCCGACCGAGACGACCACCTTCGCCACCCGCCGGGTCTTCCGCACCGGCGACCCGCTGCCCGCCGTACTGCCCATCGGACGCCCGCTGGACAACACCCGCGTCTACCTGCTCGACGACGCGCTCCAGCTGCAACCGCCAGGCGTAACAGGGGAGTTGTACATCGCCGGCGCCGGAGTCGCCCGGGGCTACGCCGGCCGGCCCGGTGAGACCGCCGCCCGCTACCTGGCCGACCCGTTCGGGCCGCCCGGGGAGCGGATGTACCGCACCGGCGACACCGCGCGCTGGAGCGACGACGGCGAACTGCACTTCGTGGGCCGGGCGGACGACCAGATCAAGATCCGCGGGTTCCGCGTCGAACCCGCCGAGATCGAGGCCCGGCTGACCGCCCACCCGGACGTCGCCGAGGCGGTCGTCTCGCTCTACCAGGACGGCGGCCGCAGGCGGTTGGCTGCCCACCTGGTGCCGGCCGAGGGCGCCGTCGCGCCGTCCGCCACCGCCCTGCGCAGCCACCTGGCAGCCGACCTGCCCGACTACATGCTGCCCGCCGCGTTCGTCACGGTGCCCGAGCTGCCCCTGACGGCCAACGGCAAGGTCGACCGGCGCCGGCTGCCCGCCCCCGACTGGGCGGCGTCCGGCGACAGCGCCTACCGGGCTCCGGTCACCGCGACCGAGCAGGTGCTCGCCGCGATCTGGGCGGAGCTGCTCGGGGTGGACCGGGTCGGCGTCGACGACAACTTCTTCATGCTGGGCGGCGACTCGATCCTGAGCATCCAGGTCGTCTCGCGGGCCCGGGCCGCAGGGCTCGCGCTCACCCCGCGCGACCTGTTCCGGCGTCCCACCATCGCCGCACTGGCCGTCATCACCGGCACGGCAGGGTCCGTCACCGGCACCGAGCCGGTGAGCGGCGAGGTCGCCCTCGCGCCGATCCAGCACTGGTTCCTCGACCCCCGCCCGCCGCAGGCCGGCTTCTTCAACCAGTGCGTGGTGGTGGAGACCCCCGGCGAGGTCGATCCGGACGTGCTGCGCCGCGCGCTGACGGCCCTGTGGGCACACCACGACGCGCTGCGGTCGCGGTTCACCGCCGAGCCGGACGGCGGTGTCCGCCAGCTTTGCGCCCCGGCGGACGCCCCCGCGCCCGGACTGCTCGAAGTCTGCGACCTGGCCGGCCTGGACCCGGGCGCGGCCGAGCGGGCCGAGGCGCTGGCCACCGCGGCGGCGCACGCCGGGTTCCGGCTGGAGACCGGCCCGCTGCTGACCGCCCGGCTGTTCACCACCGGCGGCACCGGGCCTGCCCGGCTGCTGCTGGCCGTGCACCACCTGGTGGTCGACGGCGTCTCCTGGCGGGTGCTGCTGGAGGACCTGGAGACCGCCTACCGTCAGGCCGCGGCCGGCCGGCCGCTGCGCCTGCCCGCCCGGACCACCTCGTTCCAGGAGTGGACGCGCCGGTTGCGCGAGCACACGGCGAGCGGCGGGTTCGCCGGCCAGCGCGCTCACTGGACGGCGGTCGCCCGGCACAGCGCGGCGCCGCTGCCGGTGGACGGCGAGGGCGGCAACACCGCTGCCGACGTGCGTGCGGTGACGGTCCGGCTGGACCGGGAGCGCACCGACGAGCTGCTGCGCAAGGTCCCCGGGGTGTACCGGACCCGGATCGACGACGTCCTGCTCACCGCGCTCGGCCGGGTCGTCGCGCGGTGGACCGGGCGGGACACCGTCGCCGTCGGGCTGGAGGGACACGGCCGCGAGGACCAGTTCTTCGAGGAGATCGACCTGTCCCGCACGGTCGGCTGGTTCACCACGCTCTTCCCCGTCGCCCTCCGGATCCCGGAGGGGGACTGGGGCACCGCGCTCAAGTCCGTGAAGGAGCAGCTGCGCGCGGTGCCCGACCGGGGTCTGGGCCACGGCGCGCTGCGCTACCTCGCCCAGGACGCCCAGCTCGTCGGTGCGGCGGCTCCCGGCATCAGTTTCAACTACCTGGGCCGGTTCGACTGGTCGGACGAGGGCGCCGCCCTGGTCCGCGCGGTCCCCGGCGGGCTCGACGGCGCGCAGGCGCCCGGCGCGGCGCGCCCGCACCTGATCGACGTGGTGGCCCGCGTCCAGGACGACCAGCTGGAGATCAGCTGGTACTACAGCGCCGGCCGCCACCACGAGCAGACCGTTGCCGCGCTGGCGGACGGCATGCTGGGCGCGCTGGAAGGCATCGTCGCCCACTGCGCCGCCCCGGATGCCGGCGGGCGCACCCCTGCGGACTTCCCGCTGGCCCGCCTGGACCAGGCGGCCGTCGACCGGATCGTCGGGGACGGGCGCGCCGTGGCGGACGTCTACCCGCTGACGCCGATGCAGGCGGGAATGCTCTTCCACAGCCTGCTCGAACCGGACGGGCGCACCTACCTCAACCAGGTGCAGCTGGTGCTGTCCGGGGTCACCGACCCGCACGCCCTGGCCGAGGCATGGCAGCGGACCGCGGACGCCAACCCGATCCTGCGCACCCGGCTGACCTGGGAGGAGAGCGCCGAGCCGCTCCAGGTCGTCCAGCAGCGGGCCGCGGTGCCGGTGGCCCACCACGACTGGGCGCACTGGCCGGTTGACCGGATCGAGCGCGAGACGGCCCGTCTGCTCGCCGAGGACCGGCAGGCCGGCCTCGACCTGCGCACGGCGCCGCTGATGCGGCTCGCCCTGATCCGGCTGTCACCGACCCGGGTGCGGATGGTGTGGACCTTCCACCACGTCCTGCTGGACGGGTGGAGCGCGGCCCAGGTCTTCGACGAGGTGTGTGAGCGGTACGCCGCCCTCACCACCGGGCGCCCGCCGGTGCCCCCCGAGCGGGCTCCCTTCGGCGACTACCTGGGCTGGCTGGCCGGGCAGGACCTGGCCCGGGCCGAGCGGCACTGGCGCGAGGCCCTCGCCGGATTCCCGGCCGCCACCTCGCTGCCCCAGGACCGGCGGCCCGCCGAAGCCCACCGCGCCTCCTCCAGCGCCTCGGTGCGGGTGGCGCTCGACAGCGACCTGTCCCAGCGACTGCGCGAGACGGCGCAACAGGCGGGGCTGACCGTCAACACCGTGCTGCAGGGCGCCTGGGCGCTGCTGCTCTCGCGCTGCGGTGGCGGCGACGACGTGGTGTTCGGCACCATCGTCTCCGGTCGGCCCGCCGAACTCCCGGGCGTGACCTCGATGGTGGGGCTGTTCATCAACACGCTGCCCACCCGGGTGCGGATCGAGGGCCAGCGCCCGCTGCGGGAGTGGCTGCGTGCGCTGCAAGCCGCCCAGTCGGAGGACCGGCGCCACGGGTACGTCTCGCTGGCGCAGTTGCAGACCTGGAGCGAGGTGCCCGGCGGCACCAGCCTGTTCGACAGCATCGTGGTCTTCGAGAACTACCCGTTCGACGAGGACGCGGTGAGCCGCTACGGCCTGGCCGTCGAGGCCGAACGCGACGTGGAGCCCACCAACTACCCGCTCTGCGTGGTGGTGGTGCCCGGCGAGACGCTGTCGGTCAGCCTCGACTACGACCCGGCCGCCTTCGACGCGCCGACCGTCGAGGCGCTCGGGGCGAGCCTGGCGACGCTGCTGGCGGCGATCGCGGCCGACCTCGAACGCTCGTTGGCCGAG
This sequence comes from Streptomyces tateyamensis, assembly GCF_003205575.1. Taxonomy (GTDB): domain Bacteria; phylum Actinomycetota; class Actinomycetes; order Streptomycetales; family Streptomycetaceae; genus Kitasatospora; species Kitasatospora tateyamensis. The sequence continues at coordinate 93,322 of NZ_PYBW01000095.1, read as the reverse complement.
GTGCCGTTGCCGGAACCGCCGCGCGGACGTGCGGCCCTGGAACGGCTCGCGGCGGCGCCGGCCCCGGCGCCGGAGGGCACCGTGGCTGAGCCGCTGCGGGCCACCCCGGCCGCGGTCGGCGACCGGTGCTCGCGTACCGACACCGAGCGGCTGCTCGCCGCGATCTGGTCCGAGGTCCTCGGCGTGCCCGAAGTGAGCCCGGACGACAACTACTTCGCGCTCGGCGGCGACTCGATCCTGGGGATCCAGATCGTCTCGGCCGCCCGCCGGGCCGGGCTCGCGCTGACCCCCCGGCACCTGTTCTCCCACCAGACGCTGGCCGAACTCGCCCTGGCCGCCGAGGAGGCGCCGGTCGCCGCGGTGGTCGCCGAGCAGGGCGCGGTGGTGGGCGAGGTTCCGCTCACCCCCGTCCAGCACTGGCTGTTCGACACTCTGGGCGGTGACGCCCGCTTCACCCAGGGGGTCTCCTACCAGCTCGTGGCGGACGCCGACGAGACCCTGCTGCGCGCGGCCCTGACCGCCGTGGTGGCCCACCACGACGCGCTGAGCCTTCGGTTCGAGCCGACCGGCCCCGGCCGGTGGCGCCAGTACGGCGCCGCCCCCGGGAGCGCGCCGGTCGGCCTGCGCGTGCACCACCTGCCCGGCGGTGAGCCGGCGGTGCTCGCGGCGGCGCTGCGCGAGGCCGCCGCCGACCTGGCGGACGGCTTCGACCTGGGCAGCGGGCCGCTGCTGCGCGCGGCGCTGTGCCGCTTCGACGGTGCGGCGCATCCGGTCCTGCTGCTGGTCGCGCACCACCTGGTGGTGGACGCGGTCTCCTGGCGGCTGATCCTGGAGGACCTGGAGAGCGCCTATCGCGCCCTGGGCGCGGGCCGGGCGCCCGAACTGGCGGCCAAGAGCACCTCGTTCCGGGCCTGGGCCCGCCGCCTCGCCGCGCACACCGCGGCCGGCGGCTTCGACGACGAACTCGCCCACTGGCAGGACCTCGACGAAGCGGACAGCGCGATCGCGCTGCCGACCGACCTCGACGGCGCCAACACGGCCGCGGTCGAGGAGGCGCTGACCGTCGGCCTGGACGCCGAGGAGACCCGCCGGCTGCTCCAGGACGTGCCGGAGGTCTACCGGACCCGGGTCAACGACGTCCTGCTCTGCGCCCTGGGCCGCGTGCTGTCCCGCTGGACCGGGCGGGACCGGGTGGCGGTCACCCTGGAGGGCCACGGCCGGGAGGAGCTGTTCGACGACGTCGACCTCGCCCGGACCGTCGGCTGGTTCACCACGATGTACCCCGTCGCCCTGGAGGTGCCCCGGGACGCGGACACCGGCGGCGCGCTGAAGGCGGTCAAGGAGAGCCTGCGCGCGGTGCCGCGCGGCGGACTCGGCTACGGCGCGCTGCGCCACCTGCGGCCCGCCGGCGCCTCGCCGCTGCCGGAGCTGCCGCAGATCGGCTTCAACTACCTGGGGCGCCAGGACCGGAACCACACACCCGGCGGCCTGCTGCACGCACCGTTCGGCCCGCTCCTCGGCGGCATGGACCCCTCGGCCGAGCGGCCGCACCTGCTCGACGTCCTCGGCCAGGTGAGCGAGGGGCGGTTGGGATTCACCTGGTCGTACTCCCGTGAGGTGCACCGGCGGGAGACCATCGCCCGGCTGGCGGGCGAACTGACCGACGAACTGCGGGCGATCATCCGCCACTGCGCCGAGCCCGAGGCCGGGGGCCGCACGCCGTCCGACTTCCCGTTCGCGCCGCTGGACCAGCCGACCGTCGACCGGCTGGCGGGCACCGGGCGGGAGGTGGTGGACATCTACCCGCTCACGCCGACCCAGACCGGCATGGTCCTGCACGGCCTGGACGAGGCCGGAAACGGCCTCTATGTCGAGCAGTTGACGTTCGTGCTGGACGGCGCCCGCGACCTGCGACTGCTGGCCGCCGCCTGGCAGCACGTGGTCGACCGCACACCGGTGCTGCGCTCCTCCGTGGTGCTGCACGACGTGCCCGTGCCTCTTCAGGTGGTGCACCGGCAGGCGACCCTGCCGGTCGCCGAGCACGACTGGAGCGCCCTGCCGGCCGAGCGGCTCGAGGCGGAGCTGGAACTGTTCCTCACCGAGCGGCGGAGCCGCCCGCTGGGCCTGGACCGGGCCCCGCTGCTGCGGCTCGACCTGGTCCGGCTCGGCCCGGACGCGGTGCGCGTGGTGTGGACCTTCCACCACGTCCTGCTGGACGGGTGGAGCGTCTTCCAGGTCCTGTCGGACGTGCTGGCCGCCCACGCGGCGCTGGCCCGCGGCGAGCAGCCGAGCCTGCCCGAGCGCCGACCCTTCGCGGACTACGCGGCCTGGCTGGCCAGCCGTGACACCAGCCGGGCGGCGGACCACTGGCGGGGCGCCCTGGCGGACCTCGCCACGCCCACCGCGCTGCCCTACGACCGCAGGCCCGGCCAGGACGCCACGGCCTGCTCCGGGGCCTGGCTCTCGCAGCTTCTCGGCGAGGCCGAGACCCACCGGCTCCAGGAGTTCGCCCGTCGCCACCGCCTCACCCTGAACACCCTGGTCCAGGGGGCCTGGGCGCTGCTGCTCTCGCGCTGGAGCGGCCAGTCGCAGGTGTGCTTCGGCACCACCGTCTCCGGGCGGCCGGCCGACCTGGTCGGCGCGGACACCGTCATCGGCCTCTTCATCACCACGCTGCCCGCCTGCGTCACCGTCGACGGCGGCGCGAGCTGCGACGGGTGGCTGCGCGCGGTGCAGGAGGCCCGCGCCGAGGACCGCCGGTTCGACCACCTGCCGCTGACCGAGATCCAGGCCCTGAGCGCACTGCCGCCCGGGACACCGATGTTCGACAGCCTGATCGTCTTCGAGAACTACCCGGTGGCCGATGCGACGGCCGGCGCGCACGGCCTGCTGATCCGTGATCTGGAGGCCCGGGAGGCCACCAACTACCCGCTCACCGTGGTGGTGTCACCCGGCGACCGGCTCAGCGTCGAACTCGGCTACGACCCGCGGTACTTCGATCCCGCCACGGCCGGCTCGCTGGCCGCCCAGCTGCTGCACACGCTGTCCGCGCTGGCCGCCTCGGACGGCACCGGCCGACTGGACGACATCGACGTGCTGCCGGCCGGGGAGCGGACCCGGCTGCTGCACGGGCCGGCGCGACCGGCGCTCGACCCGGCCCCCTGGGCCACGCTGCCCGCCCTGGTGGAGGCCGCCGTGGACCGCCGGCCGGACGCACCGGCGCTGGGCGCCCCCGGCCTGGAGCTGTCCTTCGCCGAGGTCGAGGCGCACGCCAACCGGCTGGCGCACCGGCTCATCGCGCGCGGCGCCGGTCCCGGCGAGCTGGTGGCGCTGCTGCTGCCGCGCTCGGCGGACATGGTGCTGGCCCAGCTGGCGGTGGCGAAGACCGGCGCCGCGTTCCTGCCGGTCGACCCCAGCTATCCGGACGAACGGGTCGAGCTGATGCTGCGCGACGCGGCTCCCGCGCTCACCCTCGACGCCAAGGAGGTGGCCGGCCTGCTGGCCGCGCCGGCCGACGGCACCCCCGACCGCCGGCCCACCGACTCCGACCGCAGCCGACCGCTGGACCTGGACGACCCGGCCTACGTGATCTACACCTCCGGCTCCACCGGCACCCCCAAGGGTGTGGTCCTCACCCACCGCGGGCTCGCGGCGTTCGCCGCGGCCGAGGCCGAGCACTACCAGGTGGCCCCCGGCGACCGGGTGCTGGCCTTCGCCACCCCCAGCTTCGACGCCTCCGTGCTCGAACTGTGCATGTCCCTTCCGCACGGGGCCCGGCTGGTGGTCCCCGCTCCCGGTCCGCTGCTCGGCGCCGCACTGGCCCAGGTGCTGCGGGAGGAGGGGATCACCCACACCCTGCTGCCCCCGGCCGCCCTGGCCACCCTGCCTGCCGGCACCCCCGGCACGCTGCCGGCCCTCAAGACGCTGGTGGTCGGCGCCGACGCGTGCAGCGCCGAACTGGTGGCCCGGTGGGCCCCGAAGCACCGCATGGTCAACTCCTACGGGCCCACCGAGGCCACCGTCGTCGCCACCTGGTCCGCGCCGCTGGAGCCGGACGGCGCCGCGCCGCCGATCGGCCGCCCGCTGCCCGCCACCGGGGCCTACGTCCTGGACGCGCGGCTGCGGCCGGTGGCCGACGGCGTACCGGGTGAACTGTGGCTGAGCGGACCGGCCCTGGCCCGCGGCTACCTGGGCCGGCCGGGGCTGACCGCGGCGCGGTTCACCGCCGACCCGTTCGGTCCGCCCGGCACCCGGATGTACCGCACCGGCGACCGGGTGCGCCGCGACCGCCGTGGCGAGCTGCACTACCTGGGCCGTACCGACCACCAGCTCAAGCTGCGCGGATACCGGATCGAGGCGGGCGAGGTCGAGGCGGTCCTGGTGCGCCACCCATCCGTACTGGACGCCGTGGTGAGCGTGCGGGAGGACGAGCCGGGGCAGCCGCGCCTGGTCGCCCACCTGCTCGCGGCCCCCGGCAGCGAGACGCCGTCCGGCGCGGAGCTGCGCGCGCTGGCTGCCCGCTCCCTGCCGGGCCACATGGTCCCCTCGGCGTTCGCGGTCCTGGACGCCTTCCCGCTCACCGAGAGCGGCAAGACCGACCGGGCGGCCCTGCCCGTGCCCGCCCCCGTCGAGCGGGAGCAGGCCGACCAGGTGGCGCCCCGCACGCCGACCGAGGAGGCGGTGGCGGCCATCTGGGAGGAGACCCTCCGGACGGCCGTGGGCGTGGAGGACGACTACTTCCTGCTGGGCGGCGACTCGATGCGCGCGCTGCTGATCGCCTCCCGCGCCAACGACGCCTTCGGCGTCACGCTCACCCCCCGCGACGTCCTGGTCTCCCGCACCGTGGCCGCCCTGGCGGAGCTGGTGGAGGAGCAGGTGCTGAGCGAGCTCGAAGACGCCGTGTACGGCGGCCCCGACGATGACGAACGGTGAGGACCCGACGACCATGACGCCTTCGAAGCGAGACCGCGCCGCCGCCCTGCCCGCGGACCTGCGGGAAGCGCTGCGCCGCCGGCTGGCCGGACAGGCCGGCAGTGAGGGGACCGGGGCCGGGCGGACCGTCCCGCGTGCCGACCGCAGCCGCCCGCTGCCCCTCTCGTTCGTCCAGCAGCGACTGTGGTTCCTGGACCGCCTGCGGCCCGGCGACCACCGCTACAACAGCGCCCTCGCGGTGCGCTTCACCGGGCCGCTGGAGCGCGAGGCGCTGGCCCGGGCGCTGGCCGCCGTGGTGGCACGTCACGAGAGCCTGCGGACCACCTTCGAGGAGACCGACGGCCAACTGGCGCAGACCGTGCGGCCGGCCGGGCCGGTGCCGCTGCCGGTTCGCGAGCCGACCCCGGCGGACACCCTCGACGCGATCCTGCTGGCGGAGTACTCCCGCCCGTTCGACCTGCGCCAGGGCCCACCGCTGCGGGCCCTGCTGGTGCGCGAGTCGGACGCCGCGCACGTCCTGCTGCTGACCGCGCACCACATCGTCACCGACGGCTGGTCGATGGGCGTGGTCCTGGACGAGCTGTGCACCGCCTACGCCGCCCTAGTGCGGGGCGCCGCCCCTCAGCTGCCCCCGGTGGCCACGCAGTACCCCGACTTCGCCGTGTGGCAGCGCGAGCAGCTCTCCGGCACCCGACTCGAAAAGCACCTCGCTTACTGGAAGGGCCAGTTGGCCGGCGCGGTGGCCCCCGAGCTGCCGCTGGACCGGCCGCGGCGCGGCGAGGAGGCCGGCGCGGGCGCGATCCACACCTTCACCGTCCCCGCGCGGCTGACAGCCCGGCTGCGCGAGCTGGTGGCCGAGCAGCACAGCACGCTCTACACCGCCCTGGTCGCCGCCACCCAGGCGCTGCTGGCCCGCTGGTCCGGCCAGGACGACATCACCGTGGGCTCCCTGACCTCCGGGCGCTCCCGCACCGACCTGGAACGGGCCGTCGGCTGCTTCGTCAACACGGTGGTGCTGCGCACCCCGGTGGAGCGGTCCTGGTCCTTCCGCGACCTGCTGACCGCCGCCACCACCACCGTCAACGACTCCTTCGTCCACGGTGACACGCCCTTCGAGCGCCTCGTGGAGGCGGTCGGCGCCCCCCGCGAGGCCGGCCGCAACCCGCTCTTCGACGTGATGGTCCTGCTGCACCCCGCCCCGCCCGCGGCCGCGGCCGCGCACGGGCTGGACGTCTCCCTGGTCGACGTGCCCCGGCAGGCCGCCACCTTCGACCTGAGCGTGGAGTTCGTGCCGGACGGGGAGGGGCTGACCGGTCTGCTGGAGTACCGCAGCGACCTGTTCGACGAGCCCACCGCGCGGCGGATGGCCGACCAGCTGCTGCGGCTGCTGGAGGGCGCCGCCGCCGAACCGGACCGGCCGCTGGGCACCCTGCCGCTGCTCTCCGCCGAGGAGATCCGCCAGGTGACGCGGGAGTGGAACGGCACCCGCCTGCCCGTCGACGACGCCTGCTACCCCGAACTCCTGGAGCGTCGGGCCGCCCTGACCCCGGCGGCCCCCGCCCTAATCGCCGGGGACGAGCGGCTGGACTACGCGACGCTCAACAGCCGGGCCAACCGGCTCGCCCACCACCTGATATCCCTCGGGGCCGGCCCCGAACGGCTGGTCGCGCTGATGCTGCCGCGCACCGCGGACATGATCGTGGCGATCCTCGCCGTCTGGAAGTCCGGTGCCGGCTACCTGCCGATCGACCCCGCCCTGCCCGCGGAGCGCGTCCGCTACCTGCTGGAGGACGCCCGGCCGGCGTTGGTCCTGGACGAGGACGCGTTGCGCGCCGCCCCGGCCACCGGCCGGGACCGCGACCCCGTCGACGCCGACCGGCTCGCCCCGCTGCGCCCGGCGAACACCGCGTACGTCATCTACACCTCGGGCTCCACCGGCCGCCCCAAGGGCGTCGTGGTGGCACACCGCGCGGTGACGCACCTGCTGGCCGCCCACCGGGCGGGCTTCGTCGCCGACGCGGGCGGCGGCCCGCTGCGGGTGGCGCTCACCGCCTCGTTCTCCTTCGACACCTCCTTGGAGGGGGTGCTGCTGATGGCCGACGGCCACCCGCTGCACCTGGTCGACGAGGTGACCCGGAGGGATCCGGCCGCCCTGGTCGAGTACGTGGTCCAGCACCGCGTCGACTTCCTCGACGTGACCCCCTCCTACCTCGGTCAGCTGCTGCCCGCCGGGCTGCTCACCGATCCGCGGCACCGCCCGCGGGTGCTGATGCTCGGCGGCGAGGCGGTCGGCGCCGCCCTCTGGCGCGAGCTGGCCGCGCACCCCGAGGTGGCCGCCTACAACTTCTACGGGCCGACGGAGTGCACGGTCGACGCACTGGCCTGCCGGATCGCGGACGGCGACCGGGCGCTGGTGGGCCGCCCGCTGCCGAACGTGCGGGCCTACGTGCTGGACGACCGGCGCCGGCCGGTACCGCCCGGCGTCGGCGGCGAGCTGTACCTGGCGGGCGAGCAGCTCGCCCGCGGCTACGCGCACCGTCCCGGGCTGACCGCGGCGCGGTTCACGGCCGACCCGTTCGGGCCGCCCGGTGCCCGGATGTACCGCACCGGAGACCTGGCCCGCTGGACCGCCGACGGGCGCCTGGACTACCTCGGGCGGGCCGACGACCAGGTCAAGGTGCGCGGCCACCGCATCGAACCGGGTGAGGTGGAGGCGGCGCTGCTGGAGCTGCCCGCCGTCGCCGCGGCCGCGGTCGTGGCCGCGCCCGACGTACACGGCCACGCCCGGCTGGCGGCCTACCTGGTGCCCGCCACCGGATGCGCCGTCCCGCCCGCCGCCGACCTGCGGGCGGCGCTGCGGCAGGTGCTGCCCGACCACCTGGTGCCGTCCTCCTTCACCGCGCTCGACGCGCTGCCGCTCACCACCAGCGGCAAGCTCGACCGCCGCGCCCTGCCCGCCCCCGACCTCGAAGTGGACCGGCAGCAGAAGGAGTTCGTCGCCCCGCGGACCGGGGACGAGGAGCTTCTGGCCGGCATCTGGGCCGAGGTGCTCGGCCTGGCCGGGGTGGGCGTCACGGACAACTTCTTCGAGCTGGGCGGCGACTCGATCCTCAGCATCCAGGCCGTCTCCCGGGCCCGCGCCGCGGGCCTGCGGCTCAGTTCGAGCGACGTCTTCCGCCACCAGACCATTGCCGACCTCGCCGCCGCGGCGGCCCGCCGCCCGCTCACCCCGGCGACGGCGCGGCGACCGCACGAGGACGGGCCCGCGCCGCTGACCCCGGTGCAGGAGTGGTTCTTCGCCACCCACGGCCCGCTGCGCCACTTCAGCATGTCGATGCTGCTCGACCTGCCGCGCGACCTGGACGAACGGGCGCTGGAGCTGGCGCTCGAAGCGGTGGTGGCCGCGCACCCGGCGCTGCGCACCCGGTTCACCCGCACCGGCGACAGCTGGCACCAGCACCCCGGAGCCGGCCCGGCCGGCGGCCTGCTGACCCGCCACGACCCGGCCGCCCTCGCCGCCGACGCCGAGGGCGAGCAGGCCGCCCGGCGCCGCGCGGCCGACGCGGCCCGCGCGGCCCTCGACCCGGCCACCGGTGCGCTGCTGCGCGCGGCCCTGCTGCGGGCCGCCGCCGACGGCCGGCCCCAGCTGTTCGTGACGGCCCATCACCTGGCCGTGGACAGCGTCTCCTGGCGGGTGCTGCTGGCCGACCTCGCCCTGGCCTACCGGCAGGCGGCCGCCGGCGAGCCGGTCCGGCTGGACCCCGAGCAGACCCCGTTCACCGACTGGGCGCACCACTTCGCCGAGCGTGTTCGGGCCGGGGAACTCGACGGCGACCTGCCGTACTGGACGGAGGAGGCCTCGGCCGCGCCGGCCCCGCTGCCCGTCGACCACCCTGGCACCCCGCTGGCCGGCTCCGTCCGTACTGTTCGGACCAGGGTGGACCGCGCCACCACCGAGGCGCTGCTGCGCCAGGTCCCCGCGGTCTACCGCACCCAGGTCAACGACGTGCTGCTGAGCGCGCTGGGCCGGGTGCTCGCCGACTGGACAGGTGCCGAGCGGGTGGCCGTCGCCCTGGAGGGGCACGGCCGCGAGGAACTCGGCGCCCCGGCCGGCCACGAGCTCGACCTCTCCCGCACGGTCGGCTGGTTCACCACCCAGTACCCCGTCACCCTCGCCCCGGTGGGACCGGCCGGCGCCCCGGACTGGGCCGCCACCCTGAAGGCGGTCAAGGAGCGCCTGCGGGCCGTCCCCCGGCGCGGCCTGAGCTACGAGGCGCTGGCCCGCCTCGGCTCGCCCGACCCGGCCGCGGAAGCCCTGCGGGCGGTGCCGCTGCCCCAGGTGTCCTTCAACTACCACGGCCAGTGGGCGGCCGCCGAGGGCGGCGACTTCGCCCCGGCCGGTGAGGCGCCCGGCCGGGACACCGCCCCCGACATGCCGCTGGACCACCTGCTCGACGTCTCCGCGGTGGTGGCCGAGGGCGAGTTGGAGGTCGTCTGGCACTACAGCGACCAGGTGCACGAGGCGGCCACCGTCCAGCGCCTGGCCGCCGCGCTGACCGCCGCGCTGGGCGCCATCGCCGCGCACTGCGCCCGCCCCGACGCCGGCGGCCGCACCCCGTCCGACTTCCCGTTCGCCCGGCTGGACCAGGCCGGGGTCGACCGGCTGGTCGGCGACGGCCGGGCGGTGGAGGACCTGCTGCCGCTCACCCCGCTCCAGGAGGGCATGCTCTTCCACCGGCTGGTCGGCGGGCCGGACGACGTGTACGTCGACCAGGCCGCGCTGCTCCTGGACGGCGTGAGCGACCCCGACGCCTTCGCCGCCGCCTGGCAGCGGGTGGCCGACCGCACGCCCGCCCTGCGCACCTCGGTGGTGTGGGAGGGCGTCCCCGTCCCGCTTCAGGTCGTGCACCGCTCGGCCCGGATACCGGTGACCCAGCTGGACCTGCGCGCGGCGGCCCCGCAGGAGCGGGCCGACCGGGTGGCCGCCGTGCGCGCGGAGGACCTGGCGCGCGGCGTGGACATCGCCGTGGCACCGCTGATGCGGCTCACCCTGATCCGGCTGCCCGACGCGCGCCTGCACCTGCTGTGGACCTCCCACCACCTGATCCTGGACGGCTGGAGCCTGGCCCAGGTGCTCACCGACGTGTTCGAGGAGTACGCGGCGCTCAGCACCGGCGCCGAACCGCGACCGGCCGCGCGCCGGCCCTTCGGCGACTACGTGCGCTGGCTGGCCGGGCAGGACGCCGAGGCCGCCCGCGCCCACTGGCGGGGCGTCCTGGACGGGTTCGCCACCCCGACCCCGCTGCCCGTCGACCGCGTCCGGCGCGGGGTCCACCAGGCCCGCTCGGCGGGCGTGCACCCGGCCGGGCTGTCCGAGGAGGTGTCGCAGCGGCTGGCCCGCACCGCCCGGCAGGCCGGGCTGACCATGGGCACCGTGGTCCAGGGCGCCTGGGCGCTGCTGCTGTCGCGCTACAGCGCCGAGCGGGACGTGCTGTTCGGGACCACCGTCTCCGGCCGCCCCGACGACCTGCCCGGCGTCGAGTCGATGATCGGGATGTTCATCAACACCCTGCCCACCCGGGTCCGGGTGGACGGCGGGCGCACCGCCGCGGACTGGCTGCGGGACCTCCAGGAGGCGCAGGCCGAGGCCCGGCGCTTCGCCGCGGTCTCGCTGGCCGAGCTGACCGGCATGAGCGACGTGCCCTCCGGCAGCACGCTCTTCGACAGCATGGTCGCCTTCGAGAACTACCCTTTCGACGAGGCCCGGACGGCGGGCTCCGGCGTGCGACTGGCCGACGTCTCCTCCCGTGACGCCACCAACTTCCCGCTGGTGCTGCGGGCCTACCAGGGGGAGCGGTTCGGCTTCGACCTCGCCTACGACCCGGAGCTGTTCGACGCCGGGACCGCGCGCACCCTGGCCGACCGCCTCTGCCTGCTGCTCACCGAGCTGGCCGGCGGCCTGGACCGCCCGCTGCGTGCCCTGGCCTGGACGACCGCCGAGGAACGGCGGCGGATGCTGGTCGACTGGAACGGGGCCGCGCAGGGCCGGCCGGACCGGACCCTGGTGGACCTCTTCGAGGCGCAGGCCGCCCGGACCCCGCACGCCGAGGCCGTGAGCTACGGCGACGACCGCCTCGACTACGCCACGCTGGACGCGCGGGCCAACCGGCTCGCCCACCGGCTGGCCGAACTCCACGCCTCGGCCGAGCACTTCGTGGCCCTCGCGCTGCCGCGCTCGGTCGACCTGGTGGTGGCGGTCCTCGCCGTCCTCAAGACCGGCGCGGCCTACCTGCCGCTCGACCCGGCGCTGCCGCCCGAGCGCCTGGCCCAACTGCTGCGCGACGTCCAGCCGGTGGCGCTGGTGACGCTCACCGGGGAGGCCGCCGCGCCGGTGCACACCGAGGTGCCCGTGCTGGCGCTGGGCGACGCCGACGTGCGCGCCGACCTGGCGCGGCGCCCGGCCGACGGGCTCGCCCCGCGGTGCCGTCCGCTGCCCGAGAGCCCGGCCTACGCCATCTTCACCTCGGGATCCACCGGCCGCCCCAAGGGAGTCGTGATCCCGCACGCCAACGTGGTGCGGCTCTTCGACCGCACCGAGGAGTGGTTCGGCTTCGGCGCCGAGGACGTCTGGACGCTCTTCCACTCCTACACCTTCGACTTCTCGGTGTGGGAGCTCTGGGGACCGCTGCTGCACGGCGGCCGGCTCGTCGTGGTTCCCGAGGACACCGCCCGCTCCCCGGAGGACTTCCTGCGCCTGCTGGCCGACGAGCAGGTCACCGTCCTCAGCCAGACCCCGTCAGCGTTCTACCCGCTGATCCGTGCCGACGCCGAAAACCCGGCTCTGGCAGACCGGTTGGCGCTGCGCACGGTGGTCTTCGGCGGCGAGGCGCTGGACGTGACGCGGCTGGCCGACTGGTACGACCGCCACCCGGACACCGCGCCCCGCCTGGTCAACATGTACGGCATCACCGAGACGACCGTGCACGTCACCTACGCCCCGCTGGACCGCGCCACGGCCCGCGCCGGGGGCCCCGGACCGATCGGCGCCGGCATCCCCGACCTGCGGGTGTACCTGCTGGACGCCGACCTGGCGCCGGTCCCCCCGGGCGCGGTGGGCGAGTTGTTCGTCGCGGGGGAGGGCCTGGCCCGCGGCTACCTGAACCGGCCGGGCCTGACCGCCGCCCGCTTCGTCGCCGACCCGTTCGGGCCTCCCGGCGCCCGGATGTACCGCACCGGCGACCGGGCCCGCTGGCGGGCCGACGCCACTCTGGAGTACCTGGGCCGCGCCGACCAGCAGGTGAAGATCCGCGGCTACCGGATCGAGCCCGGCGAGATCGAGACCGCCCTGCACGCCCATCCGCGGGTGGGCGCCGCCACGGTGGGCGTGTACGAGGACAGCGCCGGCACCCGCCGCCTGGTGGCCCACGTGGTCGGCGGCGGTGAGCGCGCCGAGGCCCCGCCGTCCGCCGCCGAGCTGCGTGCGCACCTGGAGCGGCTGCTGCCCCCCTACATGGTGCCCGCCGCCTACGTCCCGATGGCGGCCCTGCCGCTCACCGTCAACGGCAAGCTCGACCGGCGGGCGCTGCCCGCGCCGGGCCCGGACGGCTTCGCGGCCGGCGACGACCGCACCGCGCCCCGCACCCGGGCCGAACGGCTGGTCGCCGCGGCCTGGGCGGACGTCCTGGCCGTCGACGAGGTCGGTGTGGACGACGACTTCTTCGCACTCGGCGGCGACTCCATCCTCGCCATCCGGGTCACCTCCCGGCTGCGCGCGGCGTTCGGCGCGGACGTCTCGCCCCGGCTGCTGTTCAGCCACGCCGGACTGGCCGACCTGGCCGCCGCCCTCGGCGAGCCGGCCGCCGAAGGGAGCCCGTCGGCCGAAGCGATCCCCGCCGCGGACCCGGCCGTCGAGCCGCCGTTGTCCTACGCCCAGCAGCGGCTCTGGTTCCTCGACCGCTTCGAGCCGGACGGCACCGAGTACACCACCCTGTCCGTGCTGCGCCTGCGCGGAGAGCTCGACGAGGGCGCGCTGCGCACCGCGCTGGACGCCCTGGTGGCCCGGCACGAGGCGCTGCGCACCACCTTCACCGAGCAGGACGGGCGCGCCCGGCAGGTCGTGCGCCCGGCGCAGCCGGTCGAGCTGCCGGTGGACGACCTCGTCGGGCAGCCCCCGGCGGTCCTGGAGGCGCTGCTGGAACGCGTCGCCGCCACCCCCTTCGACCTGGCCGTCGGGCCGCTGCTGCGGGCCCGGTTGGTGCGGACGGCCGAGGACGAGCACGTCCTCGTGCTGGCCGTGCACCACATCGCCACCGACGGCTGGTCGGTGGCCGTCCTCGGCCGCGACCTGGGCGAGCTGTACGCGGCCGCCCTGGAGCGCCGCCGCCCCGAGCTGCCCGAGCTGCCCGTGCGGTACACCGACTACGCCGTCTGGCAGCGCGCCCGCACCGACCGCGCCGAGGCGGATCTCGCCCACTGGCGCCAGGCCCTGGAGGGCTTGGAGCCGCTGGACCTGCCCACCGACCGGCCGCGCCCCGCCGTCCGCACCCGCGACGGCGCCCTGCTGACCTTCACCCTGCCCGCCGCACTGACCGCACGGCTGCGCGAGCGCGGCAGGGAGGCCGACGCCACCCTCTACATGACCCTGCTGACGGCGTGCCAGGTGCTGCTCGCCCGCTGGGCCGGCCAGCAGGACGTCGCCGTGGGCACCGTGGCCTCGGGCCGGGAGCGGCCCGAACTCCACGACGTGGTGGGCATGTTCGTCAACACCCTGGTGCTGCGCGCCCAGGTGCGCCCGGAGCTGTCGTTCCACGAGCTGCTGGGCCGGTCGAGGGAGACCGTCCTGGCGGCGTTCGCCCACCAGGAGGTGCCGTTCGAGCGGCTGGTGGACACGCTCCAGCCGGAGCGCGACACCAGCCGCACGCCGCTGTTCCAGGTGATGGTGGCCCTGCACAACCTGGGCACCGAGGCCCCACGGCTGCCGGGCCTGGAGGTGGCACCGCTGGCGCCGCCGATCCGCAGCGCCGCCTTCGACCTCGCCTTCGACTTCGTCGAGCGCGACGGCGGCCTGACCGGCTACCTGGAGTACAGCACCGGCCTGTTCGACGAGGCCACCGCCGAGCGGCTGGCCGGCTGGCTGCGAACCCTGCTGGAGGCGGTGGCCGAGGACCCGGCCGGCGCCGTCTCCACCCTGCCGCTGATGACCGCCGACGAACGCCGGCAGGTGCTCCGGACGGGGCAGGGCGAGCCGCTGGCCGTGCCGGACACCACCTTCCCGGCCCTGTTCGAGGCGCAGGCCGCCCGTACCCCGCACGCCACCGCCCTGGTGGCCAGGGACGCCACCCTCGACTTCGCCGCCCTCAACGGGCGGGCCAACCGCCTCGCCCGCCACCTCGTCTCCCGGGGCGCCGGCCCGGAGCAGGTGGTTGCGGTCCGCCTGCCGCGCACCTCGGAGGTGCTGGTGGCCCTGCTCGCGGTGCTCAAGGCGGGTGCCACCCTGCTCTGCCTGGACCCCGGACTCCCCGAGGAGCGGGTCGCCTTCCTGCTCGCCGACGCCCGTCCCCAGACGCTGCTGACGGAGCGGGAGCTGCACGAGGTGCCGTGGGACCGGCTGCCCGCCCACGACCTCACCGACGCCGACCGCAGCCACCCGCTGCTGCCGCAGCACACGGCCTACCTCATCTACACCTCCGGCTCCACCGGCCGACCCAAGGGTGTCGCCGTGGAGCACCGCCAGTTGGTCAACCTCTGCCAGGACCACCGCGCGGGACTGCTCCCGCCGCACCTGACGGACGGACGCCGACTTCGGATGGCGCTCAGCGCCTCGTTCTCCTTCGACACCAGCTGGGAGGGCCCGCTGCTGCTCGCGTTCGGACACGAGGTGCACCTCGTCGACGAGGACGTCCGGCTCGACCCGGAGGCCTTCTGCGCCCAGATCGCCGACCGCCGCCTGGACGTGGTCAACGTCACCCCCTCCTACCTGCGTGAACTCACCGCCGCCGGGCTGTTCGCAGCGGGCCGCCACCACCCGGGCCTGCTGCTGGTCGGCGGCGAGGCGATCTCGCCCGCCGCCTGGCAGGAGCTGTGCGCGGCGCAGCAGGATCTCGGCGTCACCGCCTACAACGTCTACGGGCCCACCGAGTGCACCGTCGACGCCCTCTACGGCCGGTGCGCGGATCGCCCCGAGCGCCCGGTCGTCGGCCGCCCCGGCCGCAACCTGCGGGCCTACGTGCTCGACGACGCCCTGCGGCCGGTGCCGCCGGGCATGGCGGGGGAGCTGTACCTGGCCGGAGCACAGGTGGCGCGCGGCTACCTGAACCGTCCGGGCCTGACCGCCGCCCGCTTCCTGGCCGACCCGTTCGGCGCGCCGGGGGAGCGCATGTACCGCACCGGCGACCGGGCCCGCTGGGACGCCCAGGGCCTGCTGGAGTTCCTCGGCCGGGTCGACGAGCAGGTCAAGATCCGGGGGTTCCGGATCGAGCCCGGCGAGGTGGAGGCCGCCCTGCTCGACCACCCGGACGTCGCCGAGGCGGTGGTCACCGCCCGCGAGCACGCCGGCCGGCTGATGCTCGTCGGCTACCTGGTGCCCGCCGGAGACCGGATCCCGCCCGCCGAGGAGCTGCGGGTCCGGCTGCGGCGGACGCTGCCCGACCACATGGTGCCCGCCGCCTTCGTCCCGCTGGAGCGGATCCCGCGCAACTCCAGCGGCAAGACCGACCGCCGCGCCCTGCCCGCGCCGCCCGCCCAGCCCGACAGCGGCAACGCGTTCGTGGCGCCGCGGCCCGGGACCGAGGAGCGGTTGGCCGCGATCTGGGCCGAGGTGCTGGGTGTGGCCCGGGTCGGCGCGCACGACAACTTCTTCGCGCTCGGCGGCGACTCCATCCTCAGCATCCAGATCGTCTCCCGGGCCCGGGCCGCCGGGCTCGCGCTGGCCACCAAGGACGTCTTCCGGTACCAGAGCGTCGCCGAACTCGCCCTGGCGGCCGGTGAGGTGGCCGCGCGCCCGGAGGCCGGGGGCGACCCCTCGCCCACCGAGGCGCCGCTCACCCCGATCCAGCACTGGTACCTCGACGGCCGCCGCCCCGGCGACCCGATGCGCTTCACGATGACCCAGCGGGTGGAACTGGCCCCCGGCACGGAGCCGTCGGCCCTGGACCAGGCCGCCGCGGCCCTGGTGCACTGCCACGCGGCCCTGCGCACCCGGCTGCGCCACACCGGCACCGGCTGGCGCCAGGAGGTGCTCGCCGAGGCGCCGCGGGGCGTCTTCACCCGGCACGAGGTGGCCGGCCTCGACCCCGAGGCCCTGGAAGCGGCGGTGCAGGACACCACGCTCCTGGCCCAGGCCGAACTGGACCCGACCGAGGGCCGGATGGTCCGCGTGCTCTTCTTCGACCGCGGCGCCCGGCAGCCGGGCCAGCTCGTCGTCACCGTCCACCACCTGGCCGTGGACGGCGTCTCCTGGCGCATCCTGTTGTCCGACCTCGAAGCGGCCTACCGGGCGGTCGCTGCCGGCCGCAGCGCCGAACTGCCCCCGGCGGGAACCTCCTACGGCCACTGGGCGACCCGGCTGGAGCAGCACACCCGCTCCGGCGCGCTGGCCGCCGACGCCGCCTACTGGGCGCGGACCGCCGCGGCCCCGGCCGACCTGCCCGCCGGCCGGCCCGGTCCCAACACCCACGGCGGCGCCGCCACCGTCACCGTGACGCTGGACGTGGAGACGACCGAACTGCTGCTGCGCCAGGTCCCCGAGGCCTACCGCACCCAGGTCAACGACGTGCTGCTCAGCGCCCTGGGCCGCACCCTGTCGCGCTGGTGCGGCCGCGAGAGCGTGCTGGTGGGCGTGGAAGGGCACGGCCGGGAGGACCTCTTCGACGACCTGGACCTGTCCCGGACGGTGGGCTGGTTCACCGCCGAGTTCCCGCTCGCCCTGAACGTCGCCCCCGACGCCGGATGGCACGAGACGCTGCGCTCGGTCAAGGAGCAGCTGCGCGCCGTCCCGCTGCACGGGCTGAGCCACGGTGCCCTGCGCCACCTGCTGCCGGGCAGTGCGCCGGCCGATGCGCCGGCCCCGCAGATCGGCTTCAACTACCACGGCCGGTGGGACGCAGGCAGCGCCGGCGCCGATGGTCTCTACCGCGACTCGCTGCCCCCGGCCGGCCGCGACACCGACCCGGACGAAACCCGCCCCTACCTCCTGGACGTCACCGGGGTGGTCGAGCACGGACACCTCGAACTGGGCTGGACCTACCCGGCGGCCGTCTACGACGAGGCTGAGGTCCGCGGCCTGGCCGAGGAGATGTGCTCCGCCCTGCGCGAGATCGCGGCACACTGCACCCGCCCCGGGGCCGGCGGCCGCACCCCCTCCGACTTCCCGCTCGCCGGCCTGACCCAGGACCAGCTGGACCGGCTGGTCGGCGACGGGCGCCAGGTCGCCGACGTGCTGCCGCTGACACCGCTCCAGTCCGGGATGCTCTTCCACGGGCTGGTCGACACCGAGGGCGCCTACTTCGACCGGATCGCGGTGCGGCTGGCCGGAGTGGCCGACCCGCGCGCGTTCGCCGAGGCCTGGCAGCTGCTGGCCGACCGCACGCCTGCGTTGCGCACCGGCGTGCACTGGCGGGGCCTGCCGCATCCCGTCCAACTGGTCCTCACGCGAGCCGAGTTGCCCGTCACCTTGGTGGACTGGCGGCAGCTGCCCGCAGACCGGCAGGAGGCCGAGACCGAGCGGCTGCTCGCCGCGGATCGCGCCGCGGGCATGGACCTCAGCACCGCGCCGCTCACCCGCCTCACGCTGGCCGCGCTGCCCGGTGACGAGGTGCTGCTGCTCTGGTCGACCCACCACCTGATCCTGGACGGCTGGAGCAGCGGGCAGTTGCTGACCGAGGTCTGCGAGCAGTACGCCGCGCTGACCGGTGGCGCTGTGCAGCCGCCCCGCCCGCCGCGGCGTCCGTTCGCGGACTTCCTGCACTGGCTGGCCGAGCAGGACGGGCAGGCGGCCGAGCGCCACTGGGCCGACGCCCTGGCCGGCTTCACCGCACGCAACCCGCTGCCGTACGACCGGGTGCCCGGCCAGGCGCACCGCGCCCGTTCCGCCGCGACCGTCCACCACGAGCTGGACCAGGACCTGTCCCAGCGGCTGCGGGAGCGGGCCGCCCACGCCGGACTGACCGTCAACACCGTGATCCAGGGCGCCTGGGCCCTGCTGCTGGCGCGCTACGGCGGCAGCGACGACGTGGTCTTCGGCACCACCGTCTCCGGCCGGCCGGCCGAGCTGCCCGGCGTCGAGTCGATGATCGGCATGTTCATCAACACCGTGCCGACCCGGGTACGGGTACCCGCCACCGGCGGCGTGCTGCCCTGGCTGCGCGAACTCCAGGCGCGGCAGAGCGACGGGCGCCCCTTCGACCACCTGGCCCTCACCCGGATCCAGGCGCTGAGCGAGGTGCCGGCCGGCGAGGCGCTCTTCGACAGCATGGTGGTGTTCGAGAACTACCCCGTCGACGAGTCCGTCGCAGCCAGGACCGGCGTGCGGGTCACGGAGGTACGTGCCGACGACGCCACCACCTTCCCGTGGTGCCTGCGCGCCTACCAGGCCGAGCGGCTCGGCTTCGACCTGGCCTACGACCCCGCGCTGTTCGACCGGCCCACGGTGGAGCGCGCGGTCCAGCGCCTGGCCGTGCTGCTCACCGCCCTCGCCGACGCAGTGGACGGTGAGGTGGGCGAGCTGGAGCTGCTGACCCCGGCCGATCGGGAGCTGCTGGCGTCCTGGCGGAGCACGGCCCGCCCGGCGGTGCCGCAGAGCCCGGTGGTGCTCTTCGCCGAGCAGGCCCGCCGCACACCCGAGGCGGTCGCGCTGCGGCACGGCGAGAACGACCTGACCTACCGTCAGCTCGACCGGTGGTCGGACCGGCTGGCCGCCCGCCTGCTGGCCGACGGCCTGGCGGTCGAGGGACGGGTGGCGCTGGCGATGGACCGCTCGGTCGAACTCGTCGTCGCCCAGCTGGCCGTCCTCAAGGCGGGCGGTGCCTATGTCCCGCTGGACACCCGGGCGTCCGAGGACCGCCGCCGCGCGCTGCTCGCGCGGGCCGGCGCCACCGTCGAACTCACCGCCGACCAGGTCGCCGCCGCCCGTACCGAGGCGACCGGGCTCCCGGCCCTGCCCGAGCCGCCGGCCGACCCCGACCGGCTGGCCTACGTGATGTTCACCTCCGGCTCCACCGGCGAGCCCAAGGCGGTGGCGGTCCGGCACCGCGACGTGGCCTCGCTGGCCACCGACAGCCGCTTCACCGACGGCAGTTGCGAGCAGGTGCTACTGCACTCCCCGGTGGCCTTCGACGCCAGCACCTTCGAGGTCTGGGCACCGCTGCTCAACGGCGGCCGGGTGGTCGTCGCCCCCGACGGGCCGGTGGACGCCGCGCTGCTGCGGCGGCTGACCTCCGGCGGGCTGACGGCGCTGTGGCTCACCGCCGGGCTCTTCCGCCTGCTGGCCCAGGACGCGCCGGACTGCTTCACGGGCCTGCGCCGGCTGTGGACCGGCGGCGACGTGGTGCCCGCCGCCGCCGTGCGCCGGGTCCTCGCCGCCTGCCCCGGCCTGTGCGTGGTGGACGGCTACGGACCCACCGAAACCACCGTCTTCGCGACCTCCTTCGCCCTCGCGGACCCCGCGGCGGTGCCCGACACCGTGCCCGTCGGCCACCCCCTGGACGACAAGCGGGTGTACGTCCTCGACCGCCGCCTGCGGCCCGTGCCGCCCGGCTGCGCGGGCGAGCTGTTCGTGGCCGGCGGGGGCCTGGCGCGCGGCTACCTGGGCCGGCCCGGCGAGAGCGCGGCACGCTTCCTGGCCGACCCGTTCGGCGCGCCGGGGGAGCGGATGTACCGCACCGGCGACCTGGCCAGGCGGCGGCCGGACGGCGCCGTGG
Source organism: Streptomyces tateyamensis (assembly GCF_003205575.1). Taxonomy (GTDB): domain Bacteria; phylum Actinomycetota; class Actinomycetes; order Streptomycetales; family Streptomycetaceae; genus Kitasatospora; species Kitasatospora tateyamensis. The sequence continues at coordinate 73,475 of NZ_PYBW01000095.1, read as the reverse complement.
AGTTCCTGGGCCGCACCGACGACCAGGTGAAGATCCGCGGCTTCCGGGTCGAACCCGGCGAGGTGGCGGCCGCGCTGGCCGCGCACCCGGGGGTCGCCGACATCGCCGTGGTCGCCCGCGAGGACCGGCCCGGTGCCAGGCGGCTGGTGGCGTACGTCGTCGGCCCCGCCGGCGGTGACCTGGCGCAGCTGAGGGACTTCGCCGCCCGCCTGCTGCCCGACTACCTCGTCCCCACCGCCTTCGTCCCGCTCGCCGCCCTTCCGCTGAGCCGCAACGGCAAGCTCGACCGGGCGGCACTGCCGGCGCCGGACGCCGACCACGGCGCCGGGCCCCGCGAGCGCCTCGCGCCGCGCACCGAGGCCGAACGCCGCACGGCGGAGGTCTTCGGGGAGGTGCTGGGCATGGCGCCGCCCGGCGTGGAGGACGGCTTCTTCGAGCTGGGCGGGGACTCCATCCTCAGCATCCGGCTCGCCACCCGACTGGCCGAGGCGTTCGGCACCGACCTGACGCCCCGCGCGGTCTTCACCCACCCCACCCCGGCCGGGCTGGCCCGGCTGCTGACCCAGGAGCAGCACCGCTCCGGCGGGAGCCCCGCCATCGTCCCGGTCGCCCGGGACGCTGCGCCGCCGATGTCCTACGCCCAGCAACGCCTCTGGTTCCTCGAGGAGTTCGCACCCGGCGGCGCCGAGTACGTCACCGCGCTCGCGCTGCGCCTGCGCGGCGCGCTGGACCTCGGCGCCCTCGGCGCGGCCCTGACCGCGCTGGTGGCGCGCCACGAGTCGCTGCGCACCACCTTCGACAGCGTCGACGGGCGAGGCGTCCAGCTCGTCCATCAGCCGCGGGAGGTGCCGCTGCCGCTCCACGACCTGTCGGAACTGCCCGAGCAGGGGCGGCAGCCGGCCCTGCGCGAGCTGCTCGCCGAAGAGCGCGGCCGGCCCTTCGACCTGCGCCGGGGTCCGCTGCTGCGGGTCGCCCTGGTCCGGCTGGCCGAGGGTGACCACGTGCTGTCCCTCACCCTGCACCACATCGTCACCGACGGCTGGTCGACCTCCGTCCTGCTCACCGACCTGGCCCACCTCTACCGCGCCGAACTGGGCTCCGCCGAAGGCCAGTTGCCGCCGCTACCAGTGCAGTACGCCGACTATGCGCACTGGCAGCGCACGGCCGGCGCCGCCGGCACCGAGGATCAGCTCGGCTACTGGAAGAAGCAGTTGACGGGCGCCGAGCCGCTCCAACTGCCCACCGACCGGCCGCGGCCCGCGGTGCGCACCAGCAACGGAGCCACCGCCCGCCTGGAGGTGCCCGCCCCGACCGCCCGCCGGCTGGCCCGAGTCGGCCGGGAGCAGGGCGCGACCCTGTTCACCACGCTGGTCGCCGCCGCCCAGGCCTATCTCGCCCGGCTCAGCGGGGCCGCAGACATCGCGGTCGGCACCGTCACCTCCGGCCGCGACCGGGCCGAGACACAGAACCTCGTCGGGTTCTTCGTCAACACCCTGGTCCTGCGCTCCCGGGTCGAGGCGGGGCAGCCCTTCACCGAGTTCCTCGACGGCGTGCGGCACACGGTGCTGGACGCCTTCGCGCACCAGGAGGTGCCGTTCGAACGGGTGGTGGACGAGGTGCAACCGGTCCGCGACACCAGCCGCAGCCCGCTCTTCCAGGTCATGGTCGTCCTGCAGAACACCCCGGCCGCCGACCTGGAACTGCCCGGCCTCGCCGTCACCGACGTGGAGACCGAGCTGGAACAGGCGCCGTTCGACCTCACCCTGGAGTTCGCCGAGACGGACTCCGGAGCGCTGCGCGGCCTGATCAGCTACAACACCGACCTGTTCGACGCGGTGACCGCCGAGCGGATGGCCGAGCAGCTCGGCACCCTGCTGGCCGCCGTCGCAGAGGACCCCGAACGCCCGGTCGGCGCGCTGCCGCTGGCCTCCGACGACGAGCTGAAGGCCCTGCTCGACCAGGCCCGGGGGACGTTCCGGCCGGTGCCCGAGGCGACCCTGCCGGAGCTGTTCGAACGGCAGGTTGCCCGCACTCCCGATGCGGTGGCGGTGCTGGACGGCGAGCGCGAACTGACCTACGCGGAGCTGGACCGGGCGGCCAACCGGCTGTCCCACCGGCTGATGCGCCAGGGCGTGGGGCCGGAGCGGGTGGTGGCCCTGGTGCTACCGCGCGCGGTCGAGACGGTGGTGGCGCAGCTCGCCGTGAGCAAGGCCGGCGGCGCCTTCCTCCCGGTCGACCCCGGCTACCCGACGCAGCGAAAGGAGTTCATGGTGCGCGACGCGGGCGCCTTCCTGGTGCTCGACGACCCGGCCGAGGTGTGGACGGCGGACGGACCGCCGACGCCGCCCACGGACGCCGACCGTGCCACCGCACTCCGCACCGACCACCCCGCCTACGTCATCTACACCTCGGGATCGACCGGGACGCCCAAGGGTGTGGTGGTCACCCACCGCGGACTGGCCGGCTTCGCCGCGGCCGCCGCCGAGCAGTACGCGGCCGGTGCCGGCGACCGGGTACTCCAGTTCGCCTCGCCCAGCTTCGACGCCTCGGTGCTGGAGCTGTGCGTCTCGCTGCTCAGCGGGGCCGCGCTGGTCACCGGCGAGGAGGGTCCGCTGGTCGGCGAGCGGCTGGCCGAGGTGCTCGCCGAGCGGCGGATCAGCCACACGCTGATCCCGCCGGCGGCGCTGGCCACCGTGGACCCGGCGGCGGCCGGCGCGCTGCCCGCGCTGCGCACCCTGATCGTCGGTGCCGAAGCCTGCCCGGCCGACCTGGTCGACACCTGGGCCCCCGGGCGGCGGATGGTCAACTCGTACGGGCCCACCGAGGCCACGGTGGTCGCCAGCTGGACCGGCCCGCTGGCGGCCGGCGCGGGCACACCGCCGATCGGCCGCCCCGCCGGTCCGACCAGTGTCTACGTGCTGGACGCCGCGCTGCGGCCGGTCCCGCCCGGCGTGACCGGGGAACTGTACGTGGCCGGACCCGGTCTGGCCCGCGGCTACCTGAACCGCCCGGGCCTGACCGCCGCCCGGTTCGTGGCCGACCCGTTCGGCGCGCCGGGGGAGCGGATGTACCGCACCGGCGACCTCGCGCGCCGGCACGGCGACGGCGAACTGCGCTTCGCCGGCCGGATGGACGACCAGGTCAAGCTGCGCGGCTTCCGGATCGAGCCGGGGGAGGTGGAGAGTGCGCTGCGCCGCAGCGCACTGGTGCGGGACGCGGTCGTCACCGTACGCACCGAGGGACCCGCGGACGGCCCGGGCGCCGGCCCCGCCCGGCTGGTGGCCTACGTCGTCCTCGCGAACGCCTCCGCCGATCCCCTGGCGGACCAGGTGCCCGTCGCGGAGCTGCGCGCGCACCTGGCCGAGCTGCTGCCCCCGCACATGGTCCCCTCCCTCTTCGTGCCACTGGACCGGCTGCCGCTCACTCCGAGCGGCAAGACCGACCGCCGGGCGCTGCCCGACCCCGGGCCCGCCCAGGCCGCCGCCGGGCCGCGGGTCGCGCCGCGCACCGACACCGAACGCCGGATCGCCCGGATCTGGTCCGACGTGCTGGGCATCGAGGAGATCGGCGCCGAGGACAACTTCTTCGTCCTCGGCGGCGACTCCATCCTGAGCATGCAGGTGGTCTCGCGGCTGCGCCGGGACGGCCTGCACCTGGCGACCCGGGACCTGTTCAGCCATCAGACCCTGGCGGAGCTGGCCACCGTCGTGCGCGACGCCCCGCAGCGCGGCGGCGACGGCCCGGTGACCGGCGAGGTGCCGCTCACGCCCATCCAGGAGTGGTTCCTCAGTACCCCGCGCGCCGCCCACCACCACTTCAACCAGTCGACCCTGCTGGAACTCGCCGCCGCCCCCGACCCGCAGGCGCTGCGCGCGGCCCTGCACGCCCTGCTGGAGCACCACGACGCGCTGCGCATGCGGTTCACCCGGGACGAGGCGGGCTGGCACCAGTTCAACCCGCCGCCGGCGCCCGCCGAGGACCTCGTGGAGTACCACGACCTGACCGGGCAGTCGCCCGAGCAGGCCGACGCGGCCATCGCGCGGGCCGCTGACGAGTTGCACGCCGGATTCGACCTGGCCCGCGGTCCGCTGCTGCGGGCGGCGCTGTTCAGCGGCGATCCCGGCCGACCGGTCCTGCTGCTCCTGGTCGCCCACCACCTGGTCGTCGACGCCGTCTCCTGGCGCGTCCTGCGCGACGACCTGGAGAGCGCCTACCGGCAGGCCGAGCGGGGCGAGCCGGTCACGCTCGGCGAGCGCGGCACCTCCTTCCGGGAGTGGGCGCTGGGGCTCGCCGCCCACGTGGCCGCGGGCGGCCTGGACGACGAACTGCCCTACTGGGAGCAGGCGGTGTCCGCCGGCTCCGCCCGCCCGGCCGGCCTCGCCGAGGCCGGGTCCGGGGCCGGCGAGCAGGCGACGGTGACCGTGGAACTGGACGAGGCGGACACCACGGCCCTGCTGCGGGCCGCGCCGACGGCGTACCGCACCCGTGTCAACGACGTCCTGCTGGCCGCGCTCGCCCTGGCGCTGGCCCGCTGGACCGGGAACGAGCAGGTCCGTCTGGACCTGGAGGGACACGGCCGCGAGGACGTGCTGGACGGTGTCGACCTCTCGCGGACGGTCGGCTGGTTCACCACCGTCTACCCGGTCGCCTTCCAGGTGCCCGCGCCCGAGGAGTTCGGCCCCGACCGTGACTGGCGGTCCCTGGTGAAGTCGGTGCGCCGCCAGCTGCGCGCGGTGCCGGGGAACGGACTCGGCTTCGGTGCGCTGCGCACCTTCGGCTCGCCCGAGGTCCGCGAGCGGCTCGCCGCCGGCGCCCAGGGCGAGGTGGTCTTCAACTACCTCGGCCAGTGGGACTCCCGCCCGGAGACCTCCGGCCGCGGCCTGGTGCGCGCCGAGCGCGGCTCGTTCGGGCAGGACCACGACCCCCGGGACGGCGGCTCCCATCCGGTGGAGGTGGTGGGCGCGGTGCAGGACGGCCGCCTCGCCTTCAGCTGGCACCACCGCCCCGCCGTCCACGACACGGCGAGCGTGCGCACGGTGGCCGAGGAGTTCGGCGAGGCCCTGCGCCACATCGCCCGGCACGCCCGAGCAGGCCGATGACGGCGCCGTACCCGTCGGCGGGCCGCGGACCCCCGTGCGCCCGCCCGACCATCACCGCCGACGAATCCCCAGCGACGACCAAGGAACGTGACATGGACGAGAACACCCGCTACCAGGTGCTGCGCAACGACGAGGAGCAGTACTCGCTCTGGCCGGCCGACATCGAGGTGCCCGCAGGCTGGCAGACCGTCGGCAAGGAGGGCACCGAGGCGGAGTGCACCGCCTACGTCGACGAGGTCTGGACCGACATGCGTCCGCGCAGTCTGCGCGAGCGCATGGCGAACACCGAGTCCTGACCGGCCGCGTGACGGGGCGCCGGCCGCGCAGCGGCTTCCGGCGCCCCGTCACCCTGCTGCCGCCACCGCGCCCACACCGATCGGAGCTCGCCATGACCCCTGCCCTGCGCACCGAGCGCCTCGACTTCCTCCCCTACCGGCCCGAGGACGAGGACGCCTTCGTCGCCCTGCTGCGCATCGAGGAGGTGTGCCACTGGATGGGCCAGGAACGCGCCCCCGAGTCGGAGCTGCGGGTGCTGTTCCGCGCGATCCGGACCGACGTGTACCCCAAGGACCTGTTCGACGTGTGGGGCCTGTGGCAGGACGGGAAGTACGTGGGTCACGCGGAGCTGAAGAAGACCGGCAACGTCGACGGCTACGAACTGATCACCGCGCTCGCCCCCGAGTTCTGGGGCCGGGGACTGGGCAGCGAGGTGGTCCGCGGTCTGCTGCGCCACGCCGCGGACCACCTCGGAATCGAGGAGGCGTACGGAATGGTGGGCGCGGAGAACACCGCGAGCCTGGAGATGTGCCGCCGGCTGGGCTTCCGGCACCTGCGCGATGTCGTCGGCGAGGACGGCTCGGTGACGAAGCTGCTGGTCGTCTCCACGGCGGCTCCGGCGTGACGGGACCGGTCACCGAGGACGCCGCCGACGTCCGGGAGACCGGCCGGCCGCCGAGTCTGTGGCGCAACCGCGATTTCAACCTGCTGTGGACCGGGCAGTGCCTCTCGGACGTGGGCAGCGCCATGTCCGACCTGGCGCTGCCCCTCCTGGTGTTCCAGCTGACCGGCTCCCCGACGCAGGCCGGCCTGGTCGGCACGGCGGGTCTCGTCGTCGCGACGGCCTGCCGGCTTCCGGCCGGCGTCCTGGTCGACCGCTTCGACCGGCGCCGGCTGATGATCCTGTGCGACGTCGTCCGGCTGGCCGCGTACGCGGCCCTCGCCTGCGCGGTCGTCGCCGGACGGGCCGGCCCGGCCCTGATCCTGGTGGTGGTGGCCGCCGGCGCCGCCGCCTCGGTGGTCTTCACCACCGCCGAGTTCGCGGCGGTCCGCAGCCTGGTGCCTCCGGACCAGATCGTCACCGCTGTCGCCCGCAACGAGGCGCGATCGTACGGAAGTTCGCTGGCGGGGCCGCCCCTGGGCGGCCTGCTGTTCGGACTGGGCAGGGCGCTGCCGTTCCTCGGCAACGCCCTGAGCTTCCTGCTCTCGCTGACGGCCCTGCTGTGCATCCGCCGGCCCCTCCAGCAGCCCCGGCCCGACCCGGCCCTGAGCCCGGCCCCGGCGCGGGGCGGTGCCGGACGGCAGGGGCTGCGGTTCGTGCTGGGCGACCCCTTCCTGCGGTCGCTGATCGTGATCGCGGCCCCGCTCAACATGGCCTTCACCGGCATGGTCTTCGCGATGACCATCTCGCTGCGGCGCTCGGGACTGCCGCCGGTCCTGGTCGGCCTGGTCACCATGACCATCGGGGTGGGCGGCCTGCTCGGCGCCTTCACGGCGCCGGCCCTGCAACGGCGGCTGCGTCTGCCCACGCTGATCGCGGTGATCTGCTGGTCCGCCGCCGTGCTGATGGCGCTCAGCGTGCTGCTCTCCACCGGCATCGTGGCCGCGGTTCCGCTGGCCGTAGCGGTCTTCCTCGGCCCCGCCGCCAACGCCGCCCTCTTCGGCTACCAGGCAGCCGTCACCCCGGACCACCTCCAGGGCCGGGTGGTCAGCGTGATCCTGCTCGCCGCCACCTCGGCCACCGCCCTGGCGCCCGCCCTCGCGGGAGTCCTGCTGACCCACGTCGCCGGCCGCACGGCGATGCTGGCCTTCCCCCTGCTGGTGGTCGCCGCCGCGGCGGTCGCCACGTTCAGTACCGGCATCAGATCCATGTCCCACCAGCCGTGAGGCATCCCGGCCCGCGGTCTCCCGCCTCCGCTTCGCTGCGTGCGCCGTGCCGGCCGGCGCGAAATCCCCGGCCGCGACGGCGGGAGCGGGCAGCCGAGTACCTACGCGGCGGTGATCCGCACCAGGGCGTCCTGGAGTCGGCGGACGGCCTCCTCCGGCGAGTGTCTCCCGCAGGTGCTCGAGCCGGTCGATCTTCGGCAGCGCCTCCTGGACGTCGGGCGGACCGACGGCCTCCCGCAAGCCCGCCTCGGCCTCACGAGCGAGCGCGCGGTCGCTCGGCGCCAACTCCCACACCCCGTCCTGGACCTGCTGCTCGGCCTCCTCCGCCAGCACCGCCACAATCCTCCGCATGTCCATACGGCCCACTCTGAACGGGCACCACAGCCCGATACAGGTGCGGGCGACCAAGATCGCCGACGGCGTTCTGGCGAGGCGGTGGGGCCGCCGGTGCCTGCCTCCTCCCGGTGCCGGGCAGTCCTGCGGGCCGGCAGGCCCCGGCAGCGGGTCGCGCCTGATGAGCGGGCTGGGGTAGCCTCCTGGCCGGTGCGTCACATATCGGGCGGCGTCGCCCGGGGCTGGTACCCGCGCACCGCGGTGGCATCAGGGCTCGGCGATTCTACGGAGGCGACGTTCGATGGCTGGCGCGACGAAGTCCACTACCGTCCCGCAGCGGCGGAGCCCGCAGGGTCCGGGACCGGCCCAGGTGGGCGAGCCGGAACTGCGCCAGCTGCTGGCGGGACTCACGGCGGTGCGCGACGGGGACTTCGGCACCCGGCTGCCGGGGGATGCCGACGGCCTGCTGGGCGAGATCGCCACCGTGTTCAACGGGATGGTCGACCAGCTCGCGCTCTTCACCTCGGAGGTGACCCGCGTCGCCCGCGAGGTCGGCACCGAGGGCCAGTTGGGCGGTCAGGCCGAGGTGCCCGGGGTCTCGGGGACCTGGAAGGACCTGACCGACTCGGTCAACGCGATGGCCGGCAACCTGACCAGCCAGGTCCGTGACATCGCCCAGGTCGCCACCGCGGTCGCCAAGGGCGACCTGTCGCAGAAGATCAACGTGACGGCGCGCGGCGAGATCCTGGAGCTGAAGAACACCGTCAACACGATGGTCGACCAGCTCTCCGCCTTCGCCGGCGAGGTGACCCGGGTCGCCCGCGAGGTCGGCAGCGAGGGCCGGCTCGGCGGTCAGGCCCAGGTACCCGGTGTCGCGGGTACCTGGCGCGACCTCACCGACTCGGTCAACTTCATGGCCGGCAACCTCACCGACCAGGTCCGCAACATCGCCCAGGTCACCACGGCCGTCGCCAAGGGCGACCTGTCCCAGAAGATCACCGTCGACGCGCGCGGTGAGATCCTGGAGCTGAAGAACACCGTCAACACCATGGTCGACCAGCTCTCCGCCTTCGCCGACGAGGTGACCCGGATGGCGCGCGAGGTCGGCACCGAGGGCATCCTGGGCGGTCAGGCGGACGTCAAGGGCGTCTCCGGGACCTGGCGCGACCTGACCGACTCGGTCAACTTCATGGCGGGCAACCTGACGGCGCAGGTGCGCTCGATCGCCCAGGTCGCCACCGCGGTCGCCAAGGGCGACCTCTCCCAGAAGATCAACGTGACGGCGCGCGGCGAGATCCTGGAGCTGAAGGACACCATCAACACGATGGTCGACCAGCTGTCCGCGTTCGCCGGCGAGGTGACCCGGGTTGCGCGCGAGGTCGGCACCGAGGGGCGCCTCGGCGGCCAGGCGGACGTGCGGGACGTGTCGGGCACCTGGCGGGACCTGACCGAGTCCGTCAACGTCATGGCGGACAACCTGACCGCGCAGGTGCGCTCGATCGCCCAGGTGACCACCGCGGTCGCCAAGGGCGACCTGTCGCAGAAGATCCGGGTGGACGCCCGCGGGGAGATCCTCGAGCTGAAGGAGACCATCAACACGATGGTCGACCAGCTCGGCGCGTTCGCCGACGAGGTCACCCGAGTGGCCCGCGAGGTCGGCACCGAGGGCAACCTCGGCGGCCAGGCCACCGTGCGCGGCGTCTCGGGCACCTGGAAGGACCTGACCGACAACGTCAACGTGATGGCGTCCAACCTGACCGGCCAGGTGCGCTCGATCGCCCAGGTGGCCACCGCGGTCGCCAAGGGCGACCTGTCCCAGAAGATCAACGTCGAGGCCAAGGGCGAGGTCGCGGCGCTGGCCGGGGTGATCAACACCATGGTCGACACGCTGTCGGCGTTCGCCGACGAGGTGACCCGGGTGGCGCGCGAGGTCGGCACCGAGGGCACGCTGGGCGGCCAGGCCCGGGTGCCCAACGTGGCGGGCACCTGGAAGGACCTGACCGACAACGTCAACTTCATGGCGCACAACCTGACCAGTCAGGTCCGCAACATCGCCCAGGTCACCACCGCGGTGGCCAACGGCGACCTGACCCGCAAGATCGACGTGGACGCCCGCGGCGAGATCCTCGAACTCAAGACCACCATCAACACCATGGTCGACCAGCTCTCCTCCTTTGCCGCCGAGGTCACCCGCGTCGCCCGCGAGGTCGGCAGCGAGGGGCGCCTGGGCGGGCAGGCCGAGGTCGAGGGCGTCTCCGGCACCTGGAAGCGGCTGACCGAGAACGTCAACGAGCTGGCCGGCAACCTGACCCGCCAGGTCCGCGCCATCGCCGAGGTCGCCAGTGCGGTGGCCGCCGGCGACCTGACCCGCTCGATCACCGTGGACGCCTCCGGCGAGGTCGCCGACCTCAAGGACAACATCAACTTCATGGTCGAGTCCCTGCGCGAGACCACCCAGGCCAACGAGGAACAGGACTGGCTCAAGTCCAACCTCGCCCGCATCTCCGGCCTCATGCAGGGCCGACGAGACCTGGCGGTGGTCGCCGAGCTGATCATGGACGAACTCACGCCGCTCGTCTCCGCGCAGTACGGCGCCTTCTACCTCGCCGAGGACACCGACAACGGCACGTACCTGAACCTGATCAGCTCCTACGCCCACCCCGACGAGGCGGCGGGGAAGCGCTTCAAGCTCGGCCAGTCCCTGGTCGGCCAGGCAGCCCGCAGCAAGCGCACCATCGCCATCGACAAGCTGCCCGCCGACTACGTGAAGGTCGCCTCCGGCCTCGGGCGCACCGAGGCGTTGAACCTGGTCGCCCTGCCCATCGTGGTGGAGGAGCAGGTCCTGGGCGTCATCGAACTCGCCACCGTCCACGCCTTCACCCAGGTGCACCGGGACTTCCTCGAGCAGTTGCGGGAGGCGATCGGCGTCAACGTGAACACCATCGTCGCCAACGCCCGCACCGACGAGCTGCTGGGTGAGTCGCAGCGCCTGACCGCCGAACTGCGGGCCCGCTCCGAGGAGTTGCAGGCCCGGCAGGAGGAACTGCAGTCCTCCAACGCCGAGCTGGAGGACAAGGCCGAGCTGCTCGCCGCCCAGAACCGCGACATCGAGACCAAGAACCTGGAGATCGAACAGGCCCGCCAGGAACTCGAGGACCGCGCCCACCAGCTCTCGCTCGCCTCGAAGTACAAGTCGGAGTTCCTGGCGAACATGAGCCACGAACTGCGCACCCCGCTCAACAGCCTGCTGATCCTGGCCCAGTTGCTCGCTCAGAACCCGACCCGGAACCTGACGGCCAAGCAGGTCGAGTACGCCGGCATCATCCACTCCGCCGGCTCCGACCTGCTGCAGCTGATCAACGACATCCTCGACCTGTCCAAGGTCGAAGCCGGCAAGATGGACATCAACCCCGAACCCATCCCGCTGCGCAAGCTGCTGGACTACGTCGAGGCCACGTTCCGCCCGATGACGAGCCAGAAGAGCCTGACCTTCGGCGTCCGCACCGGCGAGGGAGTGCCCGTCGAACTCCTCACCGACGAGTACCGGCTGCGCCAGGTGCTGCGCAACCTGCTCTCCAACGCCGTCAAGTTCACCGAGAAGGGCAGCGTCGAACTGCTCATCGAAAGGGTCGAGGAGTCACAGGCGCCGGAGGAGGCCCGGCGTGGCGGCCCCGTCGTGGCGTTCCGCGTGGTGGACACCGGGATCGGCATCGCCCCGCAGCACCTGGAGACCGTCTTCGGCGCCTTCCAGCAGGCCGACGGCACCACCAGCCGCAAGTACGGCGGCACCGGGCTCGGCCTGTCGATCAGCCGTGAGATCGCCTTCCTGCTCGGCGGCATCATCACCGCCGAAAGCACTCCCGGTCACGGCAGCACCTTCACGCTCTACCTGCCCGTGGCCCGGCCCGACTTCGCGGAGATGAGCGCCCAGAGCACCCGCCCCGTAGCGGAGTTGGGCTCCGCCGAACACGCGTCGGATCTGGAGCTCCCGCAACGGCCCGCTGCCCCGGCCACGCCCGACATCGCGCAGCCCAAGCGGTTGCTGGTGATCGAGGAACGGCCCCGCGGGCTGCTGTCCCTGGTCGCCGAGAGCGCCGTGGCAGACCTGGCCGGCCACTCCGGAATCGGCGACCCCCGCACACCGGTGGAGATCATCACGACCTTCGGGGCCTCGGAAGCCGCAGCGGCGATGGCGACCACCCCGTGCCACTGCGTCGTCCTCGAACTCGACCTGCCCGACGGCGCCGCGCTGCGTTTCCTGGACGAGATGGAGCAGGACCCGGCGCTGCAGACGGTGCCGGTCCTGGCGCACAACAACCGCCGGCTCGGCGCCGAGCAGGAGCGGGTGCTGCAGGCACGCGCCACCAGCCACCCCCTGGAACTGATCTCCAGCCTCGACGAGCTGCGGGAGCGCGTCGCGCTGCACCTGAGCGCCGACCAGCCCGGCGACGTGCTGCCCTTGGTGCGTGGCGAGGAGCCCCTGGCCGCCGCCGGCCAGGACGTCGACGGCTCACTCGCGGGCCGCACCGTGCTGGTGGTCGACGACGACGACCGCAACCTCTACGCCCTGACGGGAATCCTCGAACTGCACGGAGTCCGGGTGCTGCAGGCCGAGAACGGCCGGGCGGCGCTGGACGCGCTGGCCGAGCACGCGGAGATCGACGTGATCCTGATGGACGTGATGATGCCGGAGATGGACGGGTATGCGGCCACAGCCGCCATCCGCGCCATGCCCGAGCACGCCGCCCTTCCGATCATCGCCGTCACCGCCAAGGCGATGATCGGCGACCGCGAGAAGAGCCTGGCCTCCGGCGCCTCCGACTACGTCACCAAGCCCGTGGACGCCGGCGACCTGATCGCCCGGATCAAGGGACAGCTCGCCTCATGACCGACTCCGCACCCGCTACCGACCGGCACCAGCTCCCGCAGGAGGCGGACCAGGGGCACGGTCACCAGGGCGAGCCCGACGAAGGGGGCCGTCCCCGTGGCGACGGTCCCCGGTCCGTGACGACCCAGGGGCCCACGGCGACGGCCGAGAGCGGGACGCGGTTTCCGCGCCCCGCCGGACCGCAGCTCGGGGAGGGTGAGCAAATCCCTGCTCAGCCTGGTACGGCCGCCATGGGACGGCTCGCCGGTGCCGTCGAGCGCCTGCAGCGCGAGCTTCAGCACGCTCACCTGCAGGCCGAGGGCCGGGCACTGATCGACCTGGCCAAGGGCATCCTCGTGGAGCGGCTCGGGTGCAGCCCCGCCGAAGCCGGCCGGCAACTGGACACGCTGGCCGACCAGGCCGGTCTGCAGGTCCTCGAACTCGCCGCGGATCTGGTCAACCAGGCCTCGCGCGACCGGATCGCCGAGCTGGCCCGCGACTTCGTCGCCACGACCACCGACCCCGCCTCCCCTTCGACGGGGCTGCGGCTGCGCAGCGCGGAAGCCGGAGCCCTGGCGGGAGACGACGCCGATGCCGTCGCGCAGTCCATTCTGGACAACGCCCTGCGGCCGCTGGGCGCCAGAGCGGTCGCGATCTGGGCCGCCCATTCGAACCAGTCCCTGACCCTCGCCGGCAGCGCGGGCTTCTCCGAACACGAACCAGACCGCTGGCGGTACGTACCGCCCGGTGTCCCGACGCCCGCCCGCCGCGCCCTCGACCACCGCGACACCAGCGGCTTCGACACCCTCGCCGGCGCGGCGCTGTCCTCGATCGGCCAACTCGAGCTGCCCGGTGGGCGCCTCGTCGTTCCGGCCGGAACGGGTGGCCGGATCACCGGAGCGATGGAAATCTGCTGGGCCGAGCCGCTGCCCGAGCAGTCCCAGGCGCTGCTAAGGCAGTTCGAGGTCCTCGCCACGCTGTGTGCCACGGTCCTGGAGACCCGGCCCGCCGCGGACGACCGGACCGTCGGGAAGGACGATCCGCGGTTCACCGAGCTGCTGGACCTCGTCGACGGGCTGGACGAGGCCTGCATGGTCCTGCAGCCGCTGCTCGACGACGCCGGCACCCCGGTCGGGTTTCGCATCCGCCACGTCAACCTGGGCTTCGTGGACTTCGCCGGCCGGCCGCGCAACCTCATCGTCGGCTCCCGGCTCCTGGAGGCCTACCCCCTGGCCGCCGAGCCCGGCGGACTGTTCGAGAAGGTGGAGCACGTCGTCGCCACCGGCGAGCCGTTCCGCGCCGACCGGATGTACCTGGCGGCCCTGGTCGACGGTGTCCCGCTGGGCACCGAGGCCAGGGTGGCCATCAGCCGCTCGGGCGACCACGTCGTGGTCACCTGGCGGCTGGACGACGGCACTCCGAGGGTCGCCAGCCTCCTCCAGCACGCCCAGCGTCTGGGCCGCATCGGTGGATTCGAGGAGGACCTCCTCACCGGCGAGATCGCCTGGAACGACACCCTCTACGACCTGCACGGGCTGCCGCCGACCGCGCCGCCCATCGCCCTGGAGCAACTGCCCGCCCACGTCCACCCCGACGACGAACACGCCATCGGCCGGTTCCTGCGCACCCTCCTGCACCACCAACGCCCCGCCTCCACCGCCTTCCGCCTCCAGCGCGCCGACGGCATCGCCCGCCACATCCGGGTCGTCGCCGAACCAGTGCTCGACGACACCGGACGCATCACCGCCGTCCGAGGCGCCTACCAGGACGTTTCCGCCCAGCACTGGACCGAGGTCGCGCTGGCCGCCACCCGCGACCAACTCGTCCACACCGAGCAGCACGCCGCCGAACGCAGCCGCCTCGCCCTCCAGCTCCAGCACGCCATCATGCCGCCCAGCCGCGGCACCCAGCACCTGCACAACCTCAGCGTCGCCGTCCGCTACCGCCCCGCCGAGAAGGACCACCTGGTCGGCGGCGACTGGTACGACGCCGTCGCACTCCCGCACGGCCAGATCCTGCTGTGCGTCGGCGACGTGGCCGGCCACGGCATCGAAGCCGCCACCGGCATGGTCGCCCTGCGCAACGCACTTCGCGGCCTCGCCGCCACCGGTGCCGGACCCGCCCAGCTGCTCGCCTGGCTCAACTCCGTCACCCACCACCTCACCGACAACGTCACCGCCACCGCCGTCTGCGGCCTGTACCAGCCCGAGACCCGGCGCCTGCACTGGGCCCGGGCCGGCCACCTGCCGCCCGTCCTGCTGCGCGACGGCAAGGCGACCACCCTGCCGACGATCGGCGGCCTGCTGCTCGGCGCCCTCGACCACACCGAGTACCAGGAGGACGAGGTCCAGCTGCAGCCCGGCGACACCCTCATGATGTACACCGACGGGCTGATCGAACGCCGCGACCGCTCCGTCGCCGACTCCCTCGACAACCTGCTCACCATCGCCCAGATGCCCGTAGCGATGCCCGCAGGCCCGCAGGAGCCGACCGATCTGGAACGACGGCTCGACCTCCTGCTGCGCTACACCAATGCGGACACCGACGACGACACCTGCCTCATCGGCGTCCGCGTCGGCTGACCGCACTGACGCCTCACCCTGCTGCCGCAGGCAGACCCGTACGGTCGTCCCGGTAAACTGCGCGGCGGACGCGCGGGTGACCACCGCCTGTTCGAGCGAAGGAGTGCGATGCGCGACAGTGACCCCACCAGCACGGAGCCGACCCCCCTCTCGGACCTCTCGGCCCCCGAGCCCGTGGACGCCCGACTGACCGTGGACCTGGTCTTCGACGACGGCACGGTCATCGTCTCCCCCGTCGGGGAGCTCGACTACGACAGCGTGCACGTCCTACGAGGACGGCTTCGCGAGGCCCTCGACCGGTCCGCCGAACGCGTGGTCGTGGACTGCCGCGGTATCGCGTTCTGCGACTCCACCGGACTCAACCTGCTGCTGACCACCCGGCTCGAGGCACTGAGAGCGCAGCGCACCCTGGTGCTCGCCCGGGTGGCCTCGCCGATGGCCAGGCTCCTGGAACTCACCGGCACGGACGCGGTCTTCGACATCCGCCCCGACCTCACGGCGCCGGCGGCCTGCTGACGCGCCACGCCCCGACCTCCGTCAGGAGCCCTCGCCAGAAAAGCCGATGGCAGCTGGTTCGGCGGAGTCCATCGCGGCGCAGGGGGCAGACGGATACCAACGGTCGGGGTGAAGGCAGGCAGAATCCAGTGCGGACCGGTATCGAAGCGAGGTCAGATGAGCACGAGTGAGTACACGATGACGGCCCCGGCCCCGCTGCCCGGCCTGCCCCCCGCAGGCCAGACCCGCCGCTTCGCCGTAGCGTCCGGTGCGGGGGCTGTCGGCCGCTGCCGCGAGCAGGTGCGGACGGCTCTGCACGAGTGGGGCTGGCTGCGGTCGCCCGACCCGCGGCAGCAGGCGCAGGCGGAGGACATCGTGCTGGTGGTCTCCGAACTGGCCACCAACGCGTGTCAGCACGCCGGCGGCGTGGAGCTGCTCGTTCTGTCCGCCACCAGCAGCGTCCTGCGGATCGAGGTCCTGGACCGGGCCGACACCCTTCCCAGGCCCCGGCTGCCGCACAGCCCCAGCCGGCCGGGCGGGCACGGGCTGCGCGCGATCGCGCTGCTCGCCAGCCGTTGGGGTCACGCGCCTCGCGCCGGCGCGCCGGGGAAGTCGGTGTGGGCGGAGTTCGACCTCCCCGGAAGGTGAGCGTGAGCGGCGCGAGTTCTCGCACCGCTCACCGCGCCGGTCGCCGTGCCGGTCGCCGTGCCCGGCTCAGCCGTGCCAGCCCGCCCACACCCCGGCTGCACAGACCAGGCCCCCTGCCCCCAGATTCGTCAGCGGATAGGTGGCCAGTACGGCGGCGAACTCCCGCAGCGTCGCGCTGGGCCAGTAGTACGCCGCCGTCGGCGAGCCCGCGGCTTCGCCCCGCACGCCGGCCCGGCGCGCGAGGACGGCCGCGCGAAACGCGTGGAAGTCGTTCGTCACGATGACGCAGCTGGAGCCCGGCCGCAGCCGCTCCATCAGCTCCCGGCTGAACTTCAGGTTCTCCTCGGTGCTGGTCGAGGCGCACTCCTGCACGAGGTGACTGTCCGGGACTCCCCGGCGCCTGAGGTAGTCGGCCATCGCCTCGGCCTCCGGAACCTGTTCGTCCGAGCCCTTGCCGCCGGAGACCAGCAGGTCGGGGGACCGCCCTCGTGCCCGCTGGTGCCGGTACAGGGCGAGCGCCCGGTCCAGCCGCGAGGCCAGCAGTGGTGGGACGGCGGATCCGTCCGTCAGCCCGGCGCCGAGGACGACGACGAAGTCGACCGGGCGGCGCACCGCGACCTGCTGGTAGAGGGCGGCGTAGCCGACGAAGCAGGCGAAGAGGAAGCAGAGGTAGCCGGCCAGGAACAGCACGGTGGTGGCCACCGCGCGCAGGAGTCCGCTGTCGACCTGTGCGGCGGCAGCCAGCAGACCGAGCGTCCCCAGGATCGCCGCACCCGCCAGCAGCGAGAGCAGGTTGGCCGGGCGGCCGCCTTCCGTACGGATCATCCGGATCCCGTTGGCCAGCAGGAATCCCGCGATGGCCATCGCACCCACGGCGGTCCCCACGGCGACGCCCGCGGCTACCGTCCGGGTCACCGGCCGGTGCAGGTGGGAGAGCGCGACGAACGAACCGGCCAACAGGAGAAGCGAGCACAGGCCCAGAAGGACCGCGTTGCCGAAACGGCGCCGGTCACCGTCGTAACGCCGTAGGAAGATCAGCAGGACCAGAGCGGCCGCCGCAAGACACGCGGAGAAGGAAATGGTCATCGTTGGTCTCTCGCAACGGCCCCACGGCCGTGGGCGGCTCGCTGGGGGTGGCCAACCATCGGGCGGGCGCCACTGGCTACTGGATTCTCACTCCGCCCGGAGCGGTGCCGTGCGGTGCGCCGGGCGGCAAGCGACCCGTTGGCGGGCGATGCCCTCGTCATCGCCCGCCAACGGGTGCCGGTCAGTGCTTGAAGGCGTCCTTCAGGTGCTCGACGGCCTGCTTGAGGTCGCCCTTCACCTGGTCGCCCTTGCCTTCGGCTTCCATGCGTTCGTTGCCGAGGGCCTTGCCCGTCGTCTCCTTGATCTTCCCCTCGATCTTGTCGCCGGTGTTCTCGATTTTGTTTTCGGCGCTCATCGCAGCCCTCCAAGATCAGCGGTGTCTCGTTCTCGCTTCGCGTGCCCCGCGTTCCCGCGCTCATGCACGCGGAATGTCGGCGGACCGGCCGTCCGGGTGATCCGGGCTTGACCGACCAGGCGCTAAGGGCGCGCGATGGGCGCGGGGAAGCGGTCCCACACGCGGTGGGCGCCGAGGAGGCCGGCGAGGCGGGCGACGACCTCCGCAAGGTCCTCGCCCGTCAGTACGCCGGGGGCCTGCGGGTCGACCCAGGCGGCCGTCCACACCGCGCGGGCGCCGGGGTGGCCACCCAGCGGCTTGGCGTGGCGGTAGGCCTCGTTGACGAGCAGCGCGACGCGCGAGTCGACCGCCGAGGGCCCGTTGGACTTGGCGTCGCGAGCCCCGTGGTCGTCGACTCCCGGCGCGGGGGTGGCGAGCAGGACCAGCGCGTCGAACTCCACCGAACGGGCGGCCGCGAAGGTGCGCTGGACCGGGAGGTCGTCCGCCAGGGGCGCACCGGTGGGGGCGACGACCAGAGCCGTCATCCCGGCTCGGCGAACCGCGTCCCGGACCTCGCGTACCAGGCCCGCGTCGCTGGTCGGGTCGGCGACGATGCCGATCACGCGGCCCTCGGCCGGCCACTCCGCGCCGAGCTGCGAGAGCGCCGGACTCGGCTCCGCCTGCGGCAGGGCCACGGTCGGCTCGGGCGTCGGCAGCCCCAGTCCGGCCGCGACCTCGGCGCACAGCGTGGGGTCGACGTTGGCCAGCACGCCCAGCGTGCGCTCCCTGATCGCCGGCTCGTAGACCTTGGACAGTTCGAAGGTGTAGGCGGCGATGACGTGCTGCTGCTCGACGGAGGTGAGGCTGAGCCAGAACAGGCGCGGCTGGGTGAAGTGGTCGGCGAACGAGGCGGGAGCCTCGCGCACCTTGGACGCGGCGGCGATCGGCGTGGGGTGCTCGATGTACGCGTGCTCGGTCCCGCCGGCGAAGAACGGGCAGCCGCCGTCCAGGGAGTTCGGCTTGTAGGGGGCGACACCGCCGTGGACGGCGTCCTGGTGGAACCCGTCGCGGAGCATGTCGTTGACCGGCGCGTGGGTGCGGTTGATCGGGATCTGGGCGAAGTTCGGGCCGCCCAGGCGGGTGATCTGGGTGTCCAGGTAGGAGAAGAGACGGCCCGAGAGCAGCGGGTCGTCGGTGATGTCGATGCCGGGCACCAGGTGGCCGGGGTGGAAGGCCACCTGCTCGGTCTCGGCGAAGAAGTTGGTCGGGTTGGCGGTGAGGGTCATCAGCCCGACGGGCTGCACGGGGGCCAGTTCCTCGGGCACGATCTTGGTCGGGTCGAGCAGGTCGATGCCCTGGAAGGTCTGCTCCGGGCTGTCCGGGAAGGTCTGGATGCCGAGCTCCCACTGGGGGAGCGCGCCGGCCTCGATCGCGTCCGCCAGGTCCCGGCGGTGGAAGTCGGGATCCATGCCGGCGATCAGCTGCGCCTCCTCCCAGACCAGGGAGTGCACGCCGAGCCTGGGCTTCCAGTGGAACTTGACCAGGGCGCTCGCACCCTCGGCGTTGACCAGCCGGAAGGTGTGGACGCCGAAGCCCTCCATCATCCGGTACGAGCGCGGGATCCCGCGGTCGGACATGTTCCACAGCGTGTGATGGGTGGCCTCGGTGTGCAGCGAGACGAAGTCCCAGAACGTGTCGTGCGCGCTCTGCGCCTGTGGGATCTCGCGGTCCGGGTGCGGCTTCGCGGCATGGACGACGTCGGGGAACTTGATCGCGTCCTGGATGAAGAAGACCGGGATGTTGTTGCCGACCAGGTCGAAGACACCGTCGGTGGTGTAGAACTTGGTGGCGAAACCGCGGGTGTCGCGCACGGTGTCCGCCGAGCCGCGCGAGCCCAGCACCGTGGAGAAGCGCACGAACACCGGCGTCTCGACGCCTTCGGCCAGGAAGGCGGCCCTGGTCACCGCGCCGGCCGTGCCGTAGCCGCGGAAGACGCCGTGCGCGGCGGCGCCCCGGGCGTGGACGACCCGCTCGGGAATCCGCTCGTGGTCGAAGTGAGTGATCTTCTCGCGCAGGTGGTGGTCCTGCAGCAGCACCGGGCCACGGGGGCCGGCCTTCAGGGAGTGGTCGCTGTCGGGCAGCCGCGCGCCTTGGGCGGTGGTCAGGTAGCCGCCGTTCTGGGCGCGCACGTCCGCCGCGCCGCCGCCACCGCGGCCCGTCGCCGACACGGTGTCAGGCGCGCCCTGGTCGGGCTTGGTCGGCAGCGGCGCGCGCGGCTCGGTGGGCTCCGCCACCTGGGCCGGCTCCGCGCCGGGGGCGCCCGGTACGTGCGATCGGTCGCGGTCCCTGCGGTCGGACACGGCGTCAGCCACGGCGTCGACCAGCTTGTGCACGGGGTTGGACTTGCTCATCTGTCCTCCGGATTCACAGCGGTGCGCCCCGAACAGGACAAACCATTCGGCTGCGTACACACGACTATCGGCGAGCCCGGACGACTCCACGCGGCGGCGCACCGCTTCGGTCCGCCCTCGACCCGTCTGCCTGCGCCGGGGCCCCGGCGCAGAGGCGTTGCGTGGCCGCGAAGCAGGTGGCGGCGCGTCAGGCCCCTTGCTGGGAAGTGGCGGCCGCTGGGCGCAGATCCGCCAGGGTCAGGCGGTGAACGGGCTCCTGCGGCAGGACGACCTGGCGGGTGACGGTGTGACCGGGGCCGATGTGGAGGAGCTCGCCCGGTTCCATCAGCTGCCAGTGCGGGTTGTCGTCCATGCGCTCACTGGCCACCACGGTCGCCCGGGTGCGGGCGAGGTCGCCGGAGTGGATACGCATGCGTCCGGCGGAGCCGGCGTGGTCCAGGTGCCGGTCGCCGTGGTGCCCGCCGGGCCGGCGTTCCAGCACGTACAGCTCATGGGTGTCCGGGTAGCGCAGCGCCCACAGCTCGTCGGCGGTGGTGAGGACGATGTTCAGCGCGTAGACGGGCAGGTTCTCGGACACCCAGCGGGCGGCGGCCTCGATGCCGTCCGCGACACTGCCGCCGCGAGCGGCGGTCTCCCGGGTGATCAGGGCGAAGAAGCGCTCCGAGTCGGTGTCCCCCGTCACCAGCGACCGGTCCGGCCCGAGGTGGGCGTCGAGCCGGTCCAGATCCTCGATCACCCCGTTGTGCGCGAACAGCCGCCCGGCCTGCTCGAACGGATGAGTGTTCGCGTCTTCCAGGGCGCCGGTGGAGGCATAGCGGATGTGGGCCAGGAACGTCGTCGACTCCACCACCGCGGCCTCCTGGGCGAAGGCACGGTCCTGGAACGCGGCCACGGGAGCCTTGTGCAACCGCGGTGTCCCGTCGGCGGTGAAGTAGCCCAGGCCGGTGCCGTCGGGCTCCCGGCGGCTCTGGACACTGAGGTTGTCCGGCGCCTCCAGGAGCCAGAACGTCGCGCGGCTGCGCCTGGGTGCACTGGTCATGCCGAACAGACGGCACATGGAGGTCCTGCCTCTCTGGGAGCACGATCCGGCAGTGGAGCACCGCTTACCCCGAAAGTGCGGCGGCACGCTGCCGCCACCTTCCGAGCATGCCGCCACCTGCGCAGGGATCTCGCTGCGCAACGCGGGAGTCGGGCGACATCCGAGCTTGATCGATGCACCCGTGCTGAGGCAGGCTCACCCGCATGGTCTCGGTGGTGCAGAACGTGGCGATCGACTGTGCGGATGCCTATGAGCTGGCACGGTTCTGGAGCGAGGTGACCGGTTGCCCGCTGCATCCGGCGGACAGGCCGGGCGATCCGGAGGTTGACGTGATGCTGCCGGAGGGCCCGCTGCTGCACTTCAACCAGGTGCCGGAGCCGAAGACGGTCAAGAACCGGATCCATCTGTGCCTGCGCCCGAAGACCTCGCGCGAGGAGGAGGTCGAGCGGCTGCTGGGCCTCGGTGCCGCCTTCGTCGCCGATCGCCGGGAATCCGACGGCACGGGCTGGGCCGTCCTCGCCGACCCCAACACTCCGGACTACCAGTTCTGGAGTGACCACCGGTGTCGACCGCCACCATTACCCGTGACCTGCGGAATTCGCCCCCCTCCCCGGAGGGTAGGACGACCCTGCCCGGTACCGAGGGCACCGTGTTCTCCGGGCGCCTGCGGGGCGTCTCGGCTATCCGCCTGTCCGTGCTGACGGACGAGACCACCAGCCCCGAGCGACAGCGCGAGTCCAACGAGACCGCCGCCGCGGCTTTGAACATCGACTTCGGCGAGGGTGACCAGCGCCGCGAAGCCGTCGACCTTGACGTGTCGGCGAGCAAGACAGCTCCGTGGGAACGTCCGGAGCTCGGCCGCTGGATCGCGGACCCCGACAGCTTCGACGCCCTTGTGTGGTGGCGCTTCGACCGTGCCATCCGATCCATGGGGCACATGCACGAACTCGCCAAGTGGGCGAGGGAGCACCGAAAGGTGCTGGTGTTCGCAGGGATGGAGGGGCCCCGGGTGGCTCCGACGCTCAGTAGATCGGGTGCCCGTCACTCAGCCCCGATCCACCGATGAATGATCTGTCCGGGACCTGGACGTGAGGGCGCGGATGCCCTCTGACCTGGGACGATGGGACTTCCTACAGAACCAGGTCGCCAGATCGAGAGAACATCCGCGAGATGCAATCCTGCCCTGCCGCCACCGCGGTCTCCGCCGTCTTCGACGAGCCGAACCTGATCGCCGACGCCGGGCTGCTGCCGCTGGTCCGGCTGGCCGAGCGGGCCGGTCTGCCCGAGCTGGCCGCCTCCGCCATACGGATCGAGGGCGCCGACAACAGCGGCGGCGCCCACCCGGCCAACAAGGTGATGTCCCTGCTCGGCGCGATGTGCGCCGGGGCCGACTCCATCGACGACGCGGCCCGGCTGCGGCACGGCGCGATGGACCGTGCCTTCGCCGGGGTGCGCGCGCCCTCCACCCTGGGCACCTTCCTGCGCTCCTTTACGCACGGCCACAACCGCCAACTCCACCGCGTCCACCGCGACTTCCTCGCATCACTGGCCCGGCAAACCCCGCTGCTGCCCGGCGCCGAGACGCTGATGTTCATCGACATCGACCCCACCCATCGCCGCGTCTACGGCCACGCCAAGCAGGGCGCCGAGGTCGGCCGCCTCAAGGGCCAGCGCACCCTGCACCCGATCCTGGCCACCCTGTCCACCCCCACCGCCCGGCCCGTGATCGGCGCGGTCCGCCTGCGCCGCGGCAAGGCCGCCGACGTCCGCGGCACCGAAAGCTTCGTGGGCGAGGCCCTCGCGATCGCGAAGGAGGCGGGCGGCACCGGAGTGCGGATCGTGCGCGCGGACAGCAAGTTCTACACCGCCGACGTGGTCGCCGCCTGCCGCCGGGCCGGCGCCCGCTTCTCCTTGACCACCGGCATGAACCCCTCCATCGCCAAGGCGATCGGCCACATCCCCCAGGACGCCTGGACGCCGATCCGCTACCCGGACGCCTTCGTCGACCCGGACACCGGCGAGATGGTCTCCGACGCCGAGATCGCCGAGATCGAATACACCGCCTTCACCGGGAGGAGGAAGGCCGAGCAGGTCACCGCCCGCCTGATCGTGCGCCGGGTGCGCCGACTGAACCCCGAAGCAGCCCAGGGACAGGGCGAGTTGTTCACCACCTGGCGCTACCACCCCGTCTTCACCGACAGCCCGTTCGCGATGCTGCAGGCCGAACTGCACCACCGGCGGCACGCCGTGGTCGAGCAGGCCATCGCAGACGGAAAGTCCGGCCCGCTGGCCCACCTGCCATCGGGGAACTTCCAGGCCAACGCCGCCTGGCTGACCCTGTGGGCAATGTCCCACAACCTGCTGCGGGCCGCCGGAGCCCTGGCCTCCGTCTTCCACGCCAAGGCCACCACCGCCACCCTGCGCGCCCACCTGGTGAACGTCCCCGCCCGCCTGGCCCGCACCGCCCGCACGAAACTGACGGTGCATCTACCCGAGCACTGGCCCTGGCAAGACGCCTTCACCGACCTCTTCGAAGCCGCCCACCGCCCACCCACACCCGTGACCTGACCGCTCCCGGACGCTCCCCACCCCCACGGCCCCGACCGGCCACCGGCACCCCGCTGCCACCACCCACCCCCCGCCCCGGAGACCACGGACAGGCCGCGACCCGCACGCGGCGGGCACCGCACACCCTCAAACCCATGCCCCACCCGGCCAACCGGCGACGGGGAGGGATCAGGCCCGGAAATCATCAGCCGGTGGATTCGGGCTCAGGTATCGAGCGTGACCGTCGGCCAATGCCGCGAGGGCAGCGTCATAGCGGGGGTGCAAGCGAGGGCGGAGCAGCGGGCGGGCGTCGGCCGGGTCCATCATCGCTAGCTCTGACAGCTCACCGTCGTGCGGCCTGAGTTCGGCTGACTGCTCGGCGGACAGCTCGCCGCCGTCAAGGATGAAAGCGAGCTGATCATCCCACGGGCCGTGGGGCGGAACCCACTCGACCACCAGCAGCCGACCGGGCGTGAGCTGTAGTCCCAGTTCCTCGCGGATCTCCCGTCGGCCTGCGTCCTCGGGGGATTCGTTGGCTTCGACCATGCCGCCCGGCAGGTCCCAGTCAGGTTTGTAGCTGGGGTTGACGACAAGCACACGGCCGTCCTGGTCACGGATGATCAGATCGACCGCAACTCGTTTGCGCGCCTGCTTGGCGTTGCCCTCGGCTAGGTAGGCGTTCCATGCTTCCGGGTCGTCAGGTGTGGGCGGTGTCCTCAAGGCCGGTTCCTCCCCTTTGCTGCGGCATGATGTCGGCAAGCAGCAACGCCCGTGTTCGGCGTGCATCATCGAAGCGTGCCAGATACTCACGAAGACGTGAGGTGCCACCGTGGCTGAGTCGCATCTCTCCCGCCTTCACCGGGAGCAGCAGAGACACGCCGAGGAAGCGTGCGCCGATCTCGGCGCAGCGGCTATAGAAGCCAGGTGCCCGCTTCCGGATCTCGCCGTGGAACCGGTGGACCCGACGACCGGGGTAGCGCGGGTGGATCTCGGGATGGTCGAGGCGAAGACCGCCGACCGGCTCGCCGAGATCATCCGTGCCGGGGTCGACGCCCTCGCCGCCGAGGAAGGAGCCGCCATGACGGGCGATCACTCGGTTGCTGGCTCGGTCTCCCTGATGTGGGCTCCGCATGACGGACAGTTGGTGGTCGACGGCGAGCGCGATCAAGTGGGCGTCTTCCGCAGGGCCGAGGGTGACCGCTGGGTCCTGGCCCCGGTGGTCCACGGAAGCTGTGACGACTGGCTCGCCGACCCGCTCAAGGTGCGCGCCGCGGAGCCCACCGACCGAGTCCGGGCCGAGGCCGCATTGGCCAACGCTCAGAGCGTGCAGCGGGTGAGCTGATGAACGAGACCACGTCGACGGGAACCCCGAGGCTCATCGTCCCGCCCTCACCGCAGATCGTTCTCCCGGCGCACTCGGACTGTGGCGAGACCGCTCGCGCGAGGGTGGACGACCGGGTCACGCGCTTCGGCACGTGGACCTATCGAGAGGACCCCGCGCCCGGGGCCGACCCGGCGGTCTACGTCATGGTGTGTAAGGGGACGGCCGACGACGGTTCCCCGTGCGCTCGGGAGTCCGGTCCGCTTCACACCCCGGACGACGCCCGCGAGTGGACCCGCAAGCACACGCAGGCCAGCGACTCGAAGCACCGCAAGTACCGGCTGATTGCTGACGTGCCGTTCGAGATGGTGCCGCAGGTGGAACCGCTGTGAGGGCTTTCCGGATTCGCGCGGCTGTGTCGCTCGCCGTCGGCCTGGTCGCCCTCGCCGCTTCGACGGGGGCGGCCCTGGTGGTCGACCCAGCCGTGTTCTGGTGGGCCCTGGTCCTGGCCCTCTTTGGTGGGGTTCCGGTTGGTGCGGATGTTGCGGACCACATCGAACAGCGGACCCGGCTGCGGATCAAGGTCCGCCGAGTGTCCGGCCCGGGACCGTGACCCTCGCAGCCGAGGCGTTTCCGGTGCTCGCGGAGATCCGGTCAGGGCTGCTGCCGGAGCCGCCCGAGCAGGACGACGGGAACGCGTGGGTGGTCGGAGACTGCTGGCTCTACTGCGGGCGCACCTCGGTCCGCGTGCTCTGGCTCGGTCCGGTCACGGCTGCCGGAGGGATCTCGGCCGCACTACACGCCTGTGCCGAGTGCATCGCCGCGCTGCACAGTAAGGCTGTCGCTGCGGTGGTCGAGCGCGACATCCGGAAGCCCGATGCGGGCCGGCGAGCCCGCCATGCGCGCCCGAGGGGGCCCCGTCCGCCCTGGACCACGTGGCTTCGCCTCCCGAACACCGACCCCACCTGACTCCCGGCGTTGCCCTGCGCTGCGTCGGGTTGTACAACCCCCGCCCCGGTGACGGGAAATGGACGGCCCGGACGACCGGGGCGGGGTTACCGTCCTGTACGCCTCGAAGAAAGGGACTGCAATGCCTGCCGCAACCCTTGATCTGCCGGTGTTCGACCGGCCCGAGTCCCGGTTGCCCCTCGCGGTGGCCGGGCCGACCCCGATGCCCGCGCTCGACAACATGCAGGGGCCGACTCCGTTCGCCTTCCGGTTCCTCCGCCCGGTCACGGGCGCCGGTGGCATCCTGCCCGCCGACATCAAGTACGACCCGGAGTCCCAGACCTGCACCTACGAGGGGATGCCGCCCGGGGTCTACATGACGAGCACCCCGCCCAAGACCTACGGGCCGACCCAGCCCACGGGCCAGATGGACGCGCCCGACGACCCCGGAAGCAGCAACGACTAGATGTCAACTACCGGATCTGTTCTCGTGGTCACCGGGTCGTTCGACCCAACGGCCGACCTGGTGATCGAGGAACTGACCCGGCGTGCCGTGCCCGTGTTCCGGGCTGACATGGCCTGGTTCCCGTCGAGGCTGACCCTTGCGGCCAGTCTCGGCGGGGCCGGCTGGTCCGGCACGCTGACTACCGACCGGCGCACGCTCGATCTGTCGACTGTGCGTTCGGTCTACTACCGGCGTCCGACTGCACCCGAGTTCCCCGAATCCATGCCGCCCGAGGCCCGCGCCGTCGCTGCGGCAGAGGCACGACGGGGGTTCGGGGGTCTTCTGGTGGCCCTTCCGTGTCCGTGGCTCCCACCGCCCGGCAGGGCGGCCGACGCCGAGTACAAGCCGCTTCAACTGCGTGTTGCAGCCGAATCCGGTCTCAGAGTCCCGCGAACCCTGATCACCAATGACCCGGCCGCAGCACGTGAGTTCGCCGACCGCCTCGGCGGCGCACCCGTGGTCTACAAGCCGTTCACGCCGATCCGGGGCACTCGTGAGGGCCACTCGGTGGCCGTCTACGCCAATGTCCTGCAACCCGAAGACCTGCCGCACCCCAGCGTCGCCACCACCGCCCATCTGTTTCAGGAGTGGGTACCCAAGGCACATGAGGTACGGCTTACCGTCGTCGGGCGCCAGATGTTCGCTGCCGAGATTCATGCTGGCTCTGCAAGCGGCCGGGTGGACTGGCGCAGCGACTATGACAGCCTCACCTACAAGACGTGCGACCCGCCGCGGGACGTGGCTGCCAGCGCCTTACGGATGCTTGACCAACTCGGTTTGCCCTTCGGTGCGTTCGACTTCATCGTGACACCCTCGGGTGAGTGGACGTTTCTCGAAGTCAACCCAAACGGGCAATGGGGCTTCGTGGAACAGGCCACGGGGCTGCCCATTACCGCCGCCATCTGTGACCATCTCGAAGGGATCACCACTACATGACGTCCGACGTTCTGCTCGATGCGCAACAACTGATCCGGGCGCGTGTCGAGCTTGTGTCCGAGATCGACCGTGGCAGCGCCGCTCTGTCCTCCCGCGTGGCCGAGGCGTTCTTGAACATCCCCCGCCACCCGTTCGTCCCGGTGTTCTATCGACGCGTCGGCAGCGCCTACGTCCCGTGGCGAATCACCGACGGGGCCGACAGCGAGTGGCTGCGGCAGGTCTACTCCAACGAAGCGCTGATCACCGCAGTCGATGGGGTTCTCGCCGAGGATGCCGCCCCCGACGGACAGCCCGGCACGGCAACGTCATCCTCAACCATGCCGCGCCTCATGGCCGACATGCTCGACGCGCTCGACGTGCAGGCCGGCGACCGAGTCCTAGAAATCGGCACCGGCACGGGCTACAACGCCGCGTTGCTCTCCTTCCTGGCGGGCGCCGAGAACGTGACCACCATCGACTACACGGCCCCTCTTGTCTTGGCGGCTCGCAATCGGCTGCGCGAGAACGGCATCGAACCAACTGTGCTCCGCGCCGACGGTGCAGCCGGTCACCCTAACGGCGCACCCTTTGATCGGATCATCGCCACCTGTTCCGTGCGTCGTATCCCGCGGGCGTGGCTCGACCAGTGTTCCCCGGGCGGGGTCATCGTCGCACCGCTCAAGGGCACGTTGGATGGTGGCGCGGTCGCCTGCCTTACCAAGCTGGACGACGGGCGCGCGGTCGGTCGGTTCATCTCGACCCCGGCGGCCTTCATGCCGCTAAAGTCCGGCCCCGAGCAACTGTCCGCCATGCCCGACCGCATCGACGGGCCACAGCGCACGGCGGAGATCAGCGGGCGGGTACTCGATGACTACGGATTCACGTTCTGGGCGCACCTGCACATGGCGCCAACCGTCGTCCGGCGCGGCCAGCAGATCAGCGGCCAGCACCGCACCACGCTCTACGATTCGGCGGACGGCTCAGCGGCCACCGTGCAGGACCGGCCTGACGGGCCGCCCACTGTCACCACGACCGGCCCGCGCGACCTCTGGAAGACCATCGAGGCGGCACACGCGGAATGGCGTACCCACAACCGCCCCCGCCGCGAGTGGCTCACCATCGAGGCCACTCCGGACGAGCAGAGCGTCTCGTTCGCGGCCCCGGATGGTTCGCTCAGCCGCTGGACTCTCTCCTAGCCTCTCGTGCTCCGCTTCGCGCCTCGGCCCCGAGGGGCAACGGCTCACCTGGGAGTAGTTGCCCCGCGGTAAGCTCCGACCCGGGTGCGGGCCGTCGACTTCAACCGACGATCCAACGCCTTCCCGCACCCCCGGCCCCGCCTCGCTGGTGTACTCCGGCAGGGCGGGGCTCAGTGCTTCTCGGCGCTCCGATTGGCGACGTAGGTCCCGCGCTGGGGCACCGTGTAGACGTAGCCACCCTCCCGCAGGTGCCGAACCGCCCGCCGGGCAGTGTCCCGAGCCACGCCCCACCGCTGAATCAGGGCCGACTCAGAGGGAATCGGGCGGTCCACCGCGAGGACTCCGGAATCAATGTCGCGGACGATCTCCGCCGCAATCTGCTGGTAGGGCGGAGTGGGCGAGTCGTAGTCGATTTCCGAGGCCATGCGGCAAGGGTAGACAACGGGCCACATCTCAAGCTATGGGCCAACGTGGGTAGACGAGGGTAGAGGAGTTGCCCTACCGTCGAAGACGAAAGAACCCCCAGCAGCCTGGCCGGGCCACCGGGGGTCGAGTGTCCGCACAGCTATTTGGGAGCTGCCGACATGCGTCACCTTATCGCCCGTGCCCTACGGGCCGCCCTGCGCCTGATCCTGCCGGCTCGGGGCCAGCACCGTGCCGTCCCAGCCGAGCCGGAGCCCGCCGCCCTGGCGGTCACCTCCGACCCCGCCCAGAGCGCGCCGGAGCCCGCTGACGAAGAGTTGGAGTGGGGACCGCTGGTCCGCCCCTACGTCGACCCCGCCGCGTGGCGGGCCGAGCTGGACGAGATGGAGCGCCAGTATGAGCGGCGCGAGGCTCTGCGGGCGGTCGCCGAGGGACAGCCCGATCCGGGCTACACCTACCCGGGTGCGCACTACCTTGACGCGGTGCTGGTCTGATGGCCCGCGCGTTCATCAAGCGACTCCCGGACGGCACCCGCCGGGGCAACACCCGGGGTCTGCGGCAGTGCGAGCGGGACGGGTGGCAGATCCTCGCCGGAGCCCGCTACGCGGTCCGCTATGCCCCTCGGACGCTGAACGACTGCCGCCCCTGGACTGACGGGCATACCCGGTTCTGGTCGCGTGACTGCTGGGCAGTGCCGCACCACCGCGCGCAGTAGAACCCCCCGCCCCGTCCGGGACCGACCCGGGCGGGGCTCTCTCGGCCCTGCCGTAGAACCGCTAGTTCCGTGTCTCCGGAGACCCCGAGGGCAATGAATTCTGTGTTCTTCGCAGCGAGTCCGACGGCGCCGCGCCGACTTCTCGAGTGACACCCTGAGGCCGCGGGGCGTGCGCCTGGTCCGGCCCAGGAGCCGCCCGGGATGCCGTCGGCGCGGGTAGCCTGGCGGGCGGCCGGTTGCGGCCAGGTGACGTGTGAAGGCGGGCAGCTGGTGCCCGCCGCGTGAACGGAGGAGCAAGTCCGTGCGATTCGACTGCGCCAACCCGCAGGAGCATGCAGCGGGTCTGCGGGAGGCGGTGGCGGCGGTACGGCGCGGTGAGCTGGTCGTCCTGCCCACCGACACCGTTTACGGCGTCGGTGCCGACGCCTTCACTCCGCAGGCTGTGGCCCGGCTGCTGGCGGCCAAGGGCCGCGGGCGGAACATGCCCTCGCCGGTGCTCGTCGGCTCCGCCGCCGACCTGGACGCGCTCGCGGACGACATCCCGGCAGTGGCAAGGGAGTTGGTGGCGGCTTTCTGGCCGGGCGGCCTGACGCTGGTGCTGCGCCACAAGCCGTCGATCTCCTGGGACCTCGGGGAGACCGGCGGCACGGTGGCGGTGCGCATGCCCGACCACCCGGTCGCCGTCGAGCTGCTGACGGCGACCGGGCCGCTGGCCGTCTCCAGCGCCAACCTGACCGGCGAGGCGTCCCCGCAGGACTGCGACGCGGCCCAGGGGATGCTGGCCGGGGCGGTCGCCGTCTACCTGGACGGCGGCCCGACCCCGGCAGCGGTGCCCTCCTCGATCGTGGACGTCACGGGCGAGGTACCGGTCCTGGTGCGCGCCGGTGCGATCGGCGCGGCGCGGCTGCGCGAGGTCGCCCCGGGGCTGCGGGAGCGGTGAGCGTCAGGCGAGGGTGCCGTCCGGTATCTGCACGCCACGGGCGGTGACCAGGCGGGCGGTGCCGTCCGCGAGCCGGTAGGACAGGCCCACCACGGCGGTGCTGCCGGCCTGGACGGCGTCGGCGAGGTGGCGGGAGCGTTCCAGCAGCAGGTCGACGGTGCGGCGGACGTGCTCGTCGATGAAGTCCGCGTCCTCGGTGTGGCCGGCGGCGCGGGCGGCCAGCACGCTGGGGGTCACCCGCTCGACGACGTCGCGCACGTAACCCCCGGCGGTGGCACCGTCGGCGACGGCCGCGCGCGCGGCGGCGACAGCGCCGCAGGAGTCGTGGCCGAGGACCACCACGAGAGGACAGTTCAGCACGCTGACGCCGTACTCGATGCTGCCCAGTACCTCCGCCCCGGCGACGTGGCCGGCGGTGCGGACGACGAACAGGTCGCCCAGGCCGCGGTCGAAGATGATCTCCGCGGCCAGACGGGAGTCCGAGCAGCCGAACAGGACCGCGAACGGGGCCTGGGCGGGGGCGGTCTCGCTGCGCCGGGCGGCGTCCTGGTTCGGGTGCTCCACGGTGCCGGACACGAACCGCGTGTTGCCGGCCAACAGTGTCTCCAGGGCTTCCTGGGGCGTGGGGTGCTGTGTGTCAGTCATGCCGCGCAGCCTACGGGGCCGTCCCGTCGCCCGCCCGGGTGAGTCCGGCAAGCAGGCCGGGGCGCGCCCGTCCGTCGGGGCATGCGGGTGGTTGCCCGATCGTGGTGGCATGCGGGGCACCGGGCGGGGTAGCCGAGGGTGCGACCCGGACGTGTGCGAAACAGGAGGAACCCGGCGTGGACGCGATCGTGCTGCTCAAGGACGACCACAAGACGGTGGAGAAGCTGTTCAAGGAGTTCGAGAAGGCCGGTGACCAGGCGTACGCGGAGAAGCGCCGGATCGTCGACCAGGTGATCGAGGAGCTGACGGTGCACGCGGTCATCGAGGAGCAGGTCTTCTACCCGGCCGCCCGCGAGGCCGCCCCCGACACGGGCGATCACGTGCTGGAGAGCGTGGAGGAGCACCACGTGGTGGTGTGGATGCTGTCGGAGCTGGCCGGGCTGGACCCGAAGGACGAGCGGTTCGACGCGAAGATGACCGTGCTGATGGAGAACGTGCGCCATCACGTCGAGGAGGAGGAGAAGGAGTGGTTCCCCCAGGTCCGCACGGCCATGGGCCGCAACCGCCTGGTGGAGCTCGGCGAGCAGATGGAGGAGGCGAAGAAGACCGCCACCCGCGACCCGCTCAAGGTCCCCAGCGCCACTGCCTGAGCCCGGACGGGCCGTCGTACGGCGGTCGGTTCGATGTGTATCACCGCCCGGCGGCGGGGCAGGCGAAGTGACGCAGTGTCCGAATCGTGAAAGGGATCCGCGATGAGCATGGTGCAGGAGTCCATCGAGGTCGGCGTGCCGCTGAGCACCGCCTACAACCAGTGGACGCAGTTCGAGGACTTCCCCCGCTTCATGGAGGGCGTCGAGCAGGTCACCCAGCTCGACGAGCGCCGCAACCACTGGCGCACCAAGGTCGCCGGCGTGACCCGCGAGTTCGACACCGAGATCGTGGACCAGCTGCCCGACCACAAGATCGCCTGGCGCACCGTGGGCGGCGACGTCCAGCAGATGGGCCTGGTCACCTTCGAGCCGCTGGACGAGCGGCGCACCCAGGTGCGGCTGGCGATCGACTTCGAGCCCGACGGACTCGCGGAGAAGGCGGCGGACGCGATGGGCATCGTCGACCGCCGGGTGAAGGGCGACCTCGAACGCTTCAAGGCCTTCATCGAGGAGCGCGGCGTCGAGGAAGGCGGCTGGCGCGGCCGGATCACCCCCGGCGGCTGACCTGGACACCGGAGGACGGGGGCGCGGACCGGAGACGGTCGGCGCCCCCGTCCTTCCGCGCGTCGGCCGGGCACGCGCACCGGCTGCCGGGCATACGGCGGATACCGAAAAGCGCTCCGGCGGGGGCGGTACCTGCGGTGTCTGGCACGAGGACCCGCGTGCTGACGGCGCGGTGCCAGTGGTTCAGGAGCCGGCGGCTGGGCCCGGACATCTCGCCCGTTTCAGAGGTTGGCTCCCGCACGGGCTTGGCGTCCATCGGTGGTGGGGCCGTGCCAGTCCAGGCACATCACGGTGGCGTCGTCCTGAAGCCTGCCGCCGCAGGCGTCGGTGACGGCCGAGACCAGGGCGCGCACCACCTCGCGCGGGTGCTCGGTGGCGGTGGCGGCCATCAGGGCGGGCAGGTCGACAGCTGCCGCCCGGCGGTCCTGCATGCCGTCCGTGTAGAGCACCAGCCGGTCGCCGGGCAGCAGGTCGATGTCCTGGGCCCGGCGCGGGCCTTTCCCGGCGATGCCGAAGGGCAGATCGGCGCGCAGGAGCACTTCCTCGACGGTGCCCTTGCGCAGCCTCAGCGGGCGCGGGTGGCCGGCGTTGACCAGCTGTGCTCCGCTTCCGTCCAGGGCGATCCGCAGCAGCTGGCCGGTGGCCAGGACGCCGGGCGTGTGCTTGAGGAGGGACTGGTGGGCGCAGTCGGCCTGCTCGGCCAGCGGCGTTGCGACGCGGCGGGCGCCTCGAGAGGCGTTGACGAGGACGGTGGCGATCAGCGCGGCGTCGAGGTCGTGGCCCATGGCGTCGGTCAGGGACAGGTGCAGGGTCTCGCGGTCCAGGGCGTAGTCGTAGGTGTCGCCGGCGACGCTCTCGGCCGGGACGAGGGCGCAGGCCAGGGTGAACTGGGCGGCCTCGCAGCAGGGGGCGGTGGGCAGGAGCTGGCGTTGGATCTCGGCGGCCAGGCTGACGGGGGCGGTGCGCTGGGCCCAGTGGTAGAGGTCGGTGAAGCGGCGGTCGGTCACCACGATGTAGGCGAGGGCATGAGCCGCCTGCTCCACCTGCTCCAGCGTGTCGTCGCCGACCTCGACGGCTTCGGGGAGGAAGAGTTCCAGAAAGCCGATGGCGTCGCCGCGGTTGGTGACGGGGGCGATCACGCGGTGCCCGTGCCCGTCTGCGCCGTGGGGGGCGCGGACCACCCTCTGGGTGCGCAGGACCTGGTCGTAGAGGCTGCCGGAGAGCTGGATCCGCTCGGTGCCGCGTCCGTTCAGGGTGGTGGCGTCCTCCGCCACCCGCACCAGGGTCTGGCCGATCAGGTCGAGGAACAGGAAGGACACGCACAGGGCGCCGAACCGCTCGCGCAGCTCACGCGCCATCACGTCGAGGGAGTCCACCGGCGCCGCCGCCTCGGCCGCCGCCAGCAGTTCCCCAAGCACCATCCGCTCCCGCGCCACACCAGCCTCCTCGAAGATCCAACCTCTCACCTTCCCGCGATCGCCCGAGGAATTCCAGCCGCCCGCACCGCGGCCCACGTCCTGACGGGCATTGTCGCGCCCGGACCACCGGCGGGATACCCGGCAGACCGGCCCACTGCGGTCACAGGCTGTTCAGTACTGCCTGGCACTCCCGGCAGCGCTTGTCGTACAACGCGGGCGGGCACCAGGGGTCGCCCGGCCGCGCGGGGCGGTAGTGAGCGTGTTCCATCGCGTCGGTGTCGAGGCCGCAGAGGGTGCGGGGGAGAGGGTCCTCGGGTGCGTCGGGGTCGGCGCCGGCCGCGTGCACCAGGAGGACGACCGGCTCGACCCCATCGGGTCCGAGTTCCTGATCAGGCTCCAGCTCAAGAAGAACGACGATCGAGGCCATGCCCCGACCCTGCGCCACTGGGGCGGCGGGCGCATCCCGGATGCGGCTACGGCAGGACGGGCAGCGCCGCGAGGCCCCGCATCAGCCGGGTGTGCCGCCATCGCAGCTCGCCACTCGGTACAGCGAACCCCGGGTCGGTGAAGCGCGCGGCGTCGCGGTTCGCGGCGCCGGGCGCGATTGAGGACCGGCGAGCCTGTGGGGATCTCCCCGCCGCCCAGGCGCCCCCGTGACCGCCCGTCAGTCCTGCACCGGCAGGTAGACCGTGAGCGCTCGCGGGGCCTTGTCGAGCAGGAGGGCGTCGGCGGCGGGGACGATTTCGCCGTCGCGGGCGTACTGCTCGGTGTCGTGGATGGCGTCGATGCGCAGGCGGGAGAGCGTGGCGGCGCGGTAGACCCGGGAGCGGGCCAGGGTGCCGGTGAGGAAGGCCGCGACCAGGCGGGTGCGGGCGAAGGGACGGCTGCCGTCGACGACGCGGACGTCCAGGGTGCCGTCGGTGAGGTCGCGGCGGAAGCTGGGCGCGAAACCGGGCGGGTCGTAGCGGCCGTTGCCGGCGAACAGCAGCCACAGGCTGCGCTCCTTGCCGTTGACGACCGCGCGGGTGGGCGTGCCCTGGGCCAGCACCCGAACCAGGCCGATCGCCAGCGCCGGCCACTTGCCCAGGTGCTTCTCCAGCGACTCGCGGGCCCGCACCAGCTCGGGGTAGACACCGATGCTGAACGTGTTGAGGAAGTACGCCGGCTCCGGCTCGCCCTCCTCGGCCCCGGCGGCGCCCTTGGGGGTGATCCGGCCCAGGTCCACCGAGCCGCCGTGGCCGTTCACCACGGCGTCGGCCGTGTGCTGCACCGAGTGGATGCCCAGGTCGGCGGTGAAGTGGTTCAGGGTGCCGCCCGGGAACACCGCCAGCGGCAGCCCGCGTTCGGCGGCCAGCAGGGCGGCGGCGTTCACCGTGCCGTCACCACCCGCCACGCCCAGCGCGGCGTCCCCGCCTGCGCCCGCGACGTCGTCGGCGGCCTGCTGGAGCAGCGGGAGCAGGTCCTGGTCCTCCGCGCGCACCCGCAGGTCGGCGAGGGGCAGCAGGGTGCGCAGCTGCGCCTCGACGCTGTCAGCGCTGCCCGAGGAGCTGTTGACCACCACGACCAGGCCGCGGCCGTCGGGCAGCGCCGGCACCTCGACCTGGGCCCGGGCGGCGTGCGCGGGGGCATCGTCGCGCAGCGGCCACCAGCGCAGCGTCAGCACGGCCGCGCCGGTGCCCAGGGCCACCCCGGCGAGGACGTCGCTGGGGTAGTGCGCGCCGGTGTAGACCCGCGAAGCGGCCACGGCGGCGGCCAGCGGGATCACGACCACGCCCAGCCAGGGCGACTCCAGGGTGACGGCGGTGGCGAACGCCGCGGCGGAGGCCGAGTGCCCGGAGGGGAAGGAGGTGGTGATCGGGGCGTGCAGCAGGCGGCGTGCGATCGGCACGCCGGTGGTGACGGGGCGTCGGCGCCCGATCAACTGCTTGGCCACGACGTTCGCGCTGGTGGAGGCGAGCGCGAGCGCGCCGACGCCGCGCATGGCGGCCCGTCGGGCACTGCGGTTGCGCGAGAGCCCGAGCGCGGCGCCCGCGGTCAGCCAGAGCACGCCGTGGTTGGCGCTGCGTCCGAGCTTGGGCAGGACGGGGCTGAAGCCCCGCAGGCGCGCGGCGGCCACGCGGTCGAACAGGCGCACGTCGAAGTTCTGGAGTCGTCCCATGGGCGCCGGTTACCCCGTAGCGGCCGAACTAGCTGTCCCTCGGAACGAGGCGTGCCTCACAGCCGGTTGGGCAGACGAGGCCGCAGCGGTGCGCGTGGCGCACCCGTCTCGGAGAGGGGAAGCATCGTGGCGTCGTGGCTCACGCACCGGACCGGGAGCGGCAGAAGGGTCGGGAGAGGCAGCAGAAGAGGGCGCTCGGGTTGGTCATCGATCCCGCGGCCCGCCGAGAAGTCCACGCTGCGCAGCGCCGGCCGGGCCGGCTTCGTGGCGCGCGGAGTGGTCTACGTCCTGGTCGGCATCCTGGCCCTGGAGATCGCCCTCGGCAATGGTGGCGGCCAACAGGCGGACCGGCAGGGCGCTTTGCACCAGGTGGCCGCCCAGCCCTTCGGCCGGGTGATGCTCTGGCTGCTGGTGGTCGGGTTCGCCTGCATGACCGTCTGGCGCGCCTCGCTCGCGGTGTTCGGCGAGGGCGGCCGGAAGAAGACCGGCAGCCGGGTGCTGAGTGCCGGGCGCGCGGTGTTCTACGCCACAGTGTGCTGGGGCACCGCCAGTTACGCCGCGGGCGGCGGCCAGTCGGGCAGCAACGACAAGTCGCAGGACTGGACTTCGTCGGCGCTCCAGCTCCCGGGCGGGCGAGTGCTGGTGGGGATCGCCGGGGTCGTGATGCTCGGCATCGGCGTGGGCATCGTGGTCAGCGCGGTCCAGCGCAAGTTCCTGAAGAAGCTGGAGTCCGGGAAGATGAGCAGGCGCGCCCGCAAGGTCGTGACCGTGCTCGGCCTGGGGGGCAACACCGCCCGCGGCACGGTCTTCGCCGGGGCCGGGGTCTTCGTCCTCGTCGCGGCCATTCGGTTCGACCCGCACCAGGCCAAGGGCATGGACGCCACGCTGCGCAGCTTCGCCCACACCCCGGCCGGGCCCTGGCTGCTCGTGCTGATCGCGCTCGGGCTGGTGCTCTTCGGCGCCTTCTCCTTCGCCTCCGCCCGGTGGCGCCGGCTCTGACCGGCGGCACGGGCACGGACCCGGTGGGCCGGGGCGCTGTCCGACGGCGCCCTCGGCCACCACCCCGGAAGGTGGGGCGCTTGATCCCCGCGATCCAGGGCAGATGCCGGTCGTGCTGAGAATTTTGTCTGTGATCCTGACGATGTGTGCCGCCGTCCTCGCGGTCCTCGCCGCCCTGCTCTGGTCGCCGTGGTGGTGGGCGGCGGCCGGCCCCCTGCTGGCCGTCACCCTGCTGGCGGTCCGGGACCTGCTCCAACGCCGGCACTCGGTGCTGCGCAACTACCCGGTCCTGGGCCACCTTCGGTTCCTGCTGGAGGCCATCCGCCCCGAGGTGCAGCAGTACTTCGTGGAGCGGAACACCGACGGGCGGCCCTACGACCGCGACACCCGCTCCATCGTCTACGAGCGCGCCAAGGGCACCGACGCCGAGGAGCCCTTCGGCACCGAGCTCGACCTCTACACGGCCGGCCGGGAGTTCCTGGTCCCCTCGATGGCCCCGCGTCCCGTCCCGAAGGACCCGCCGCGGGTGCGGATCGGCGGCCCGGACTGCACCCAGCCGTACGACATGGCGCTGCTCAACGTCTCCGCGATGTCCTTCGGCTCGCTGTCGGCCAATGCCGTGCTCGCCCTCAACACCGGCGCCGCCCTCGGCGGTTTCGCGCACGACACCGGTGAGGGCGGCCTCTCCGAGTACCACCTGCGCCCCGGCGGCGACCTGGTCTGGGAGATCGGCACGGGCTACTTCGGCTGCCGCACCGAGGACGGGGACTTCGACCCGGACCAGTTCGCCCGGAAGGCGGCGCACCCGCAGGTCAAGTGCGTGTCGCTGAAGCTCAGCCAGGGCGCCAAGCCGGGCATCGGCGGCGTGCTGCCCGGCGCCAAGGTCAACGCGGAGATCGCCCAGGTCCGCGGCGTGCCGCAGGGACAGACCGTCAACTCGCCGCCCTTCCACCGGGTCTTCAGCACGCCCCGTGAGCTGGTGCGCTTCGTCGCGCGGATGCGCGAGCTGTCCGGTGGCAAGCCCACGGGTTTCAAGCTCTGCGTCGGCTCGCGCCGCCAGTTCCTCGCCGTCTGCAAGGCGATGCTGGAGGAGGGCGTCACGCCGGACTTCATCATCGTGGACGGCGCCGAGGGCGGCACCGGCGCCGCACCGTTGGAGTTCGCCGACAACGTCGGCCTGCCGCTCACCGACGGTCTGATGATCGTGCAGAACGCGCTGGTCGGGACCGGTCTGCGCGACCGGATCAAGATCGGTGCCAGCGGCAAGATCGCCACCGGCAGCGACCTGGTGAAGCGGCTCGCCCTCGGCGCCGACTACACCAACGCCGCCCGGGCGATGATGTTCGCCGTCGGGTGCATCCAGGCCCAGCGCTGCCACACCAACACCTGCCCGGTGGGCGTGGCCACCCAGGACGCGCGGCGCGCCCGGGCGCTGGACGTCGGCGACAAGTCGCAGCGGGTGATGCGGTTCCAGGAGGCGACGGTCAAGAGCGCCCTGCAGATCATGGCCTCGATGGGCGTGTCGGACCCGGCCGAGCTGGGCCCGCACATGCTGCAGTTGCGGGTGGACACCCACACCCTGAGCTCCTACGCCGAGGTCCACTCCTGGCTGGCCCCCGGCGAACTCCTCCAGGACCCGCCCCCGACCTGGGCCGCGGACTGGCAGGCCGCCGATCCCGACCGCTTCACCGTCTGATCCCTCGCTCCCGCCCCTGAGCCGGCATACCCGCTCCCAGCCCTCCGGAGGACCACCCCCATGGCACGCACCGTCGCCCGTGTGATCATCGACGCCCTGCAGGAACTCGGTGTGCGGCACGTGTTCGGCGTCGTCGGCGACGCGCTGAACCCGCTGACCGACGCCATCCGCAGTACCGAGGGCGTGGAGTGGGTCGGCTGCCGCCACGAGGAGGCCGCCGCGTTCGCCGCTGGCGCCCAGTCGCAGCTGTCCGGCACGCTGGGCGTCTGCATGGGCACGGTCGGGCCCGGTGCCGTGCACCTGCTGAACGGCCTGTACGACGCGGCGAAGAGCCGCACCCCGGTACTGGCCATCACCGGTCAGGTGCCGCTCACCGAGATCGGCAGCGACTACTTCCAGGAGGTCGACAACGACCTGCTCTTCCGCGACGTCGCGGTCTTCCGGGCCACCGTCACCTCTCCCGACCAGATGCCGCGGCTGCTGGAGTCCGCGGTGCGGGCCGCGATCAGCGAGAGCGGCGTCGCCGTGCTGACCGTGCCGGGCGACCTCGGCGACCAGGAGATCGGCGACGACCGCCCGGCCCGCTTCCCGCGGACCCGCCCGGTCACCCGCCCGGACGAGCCGGGCATCCTGGAGGCCGCCGAGCTGATCAACGCCGCCGACAAGGTCACCCTGCTGGTCGGCCGGGGCGCCCGACAGGCCCGCGAGGAGGTGCTGACCCTCGCGGAGCGGACCGCCGCGCCGATGGTCCTCAGCCTGAAGGCCAAGGAGGGCTTCGAGGAGAGCAACGAGTACCAGGTCGGCCAGACCGGCCTGATCGGCAACCCCGCCGCCTCCCGGGCACTGGACGGCTGCGACCTGCTGGTGATGCTCGGCACCGACTTCCCCTACCGGGACTGGTACCCGACCGGCTGCAAGGTCGTCCAGATCGACGTCCAGGAGCGCAACCTCGGGCGCCGGATCCCGCTCGACGCCGGACTGGCCGGCGACGTCGGGGCGACTCTGCGCGCGCTGCTGCCCCACCTGAGCGAGGGGGCGGACCGGGACCGCAGGCACCTGGAGTCCGCGCGCAAGGAGTTCGTCCACTGGCAGGCCGGACAGGCCAAGCTGGCCGACCCGTCGCACGACGAGCGCCTCACCGGCCGGCTGCGCCGGGCCCTCGACAACCCGGGCCACGACATCCGTCCCGAGGCCCTGGCCGCCGCGGTGAACGAACTGGCCGACCAGGACGCCGTCTTCACCTCCGACACCGGGATGGCGACGGTCTGGCTCTCCCGCTTCGTCACCATGCACGGCGAGCGGCGCCTGCTGGGCTCCTACAACCTCGGCTCGATGGCCAACGCCATGCCGCAGGCCCTGGGCGCCCAACTCTGGGCACCGGACCGGCAGGTCATCGCGTTCTGCGGCGACGGCGGCCTGAGCATGCTGCTCGGCGACCTGATGACGATCAAGACCCACCGGCTGCCGGTCAAACTGGTCGTCTTCGACAACCGGCGCCTCGGCATGGTCAAGCTCGAACAGGAGCAGGCCGGCCTGGCCGAGTTCGGCACGGAGCTCGACAACCCCGACTTCGCCGCCGTGGCCAACGCCCTGGGCCTGACCGGCATCCGCGTCACCGATCCCGCCACCGTGCACGACAGCGTTCGACGCGCCCTCAGCACACCGGGCCCGGTCCTGCTGGACGTCCTGACCAACCCTCAGGAGTTGGCCGTCCCCGGCAAGCCCACCGTGCAGCAGGGCTGGGGCTTCGCCATCGCCAAGCTCAAGGAGACCCTGCAGAGCAAGGAGGACTGACGCCCGGCCCGGCGCACCCGCGCGGCACCGGGCGACGGTGATCGAACGCCCAAATCGGCCCAAAAAGTCTCCGCCCCGCGTGCATGGGACCGCCGAGTCGGGTCAGGAGAGAGTCAAGTCCGGTTCTACGAAAGGTGATTTCCGTGGAGAACCTCATGTGGGAGTACCAGGAGAACGCCGGCTACCAGGCCGGCACGGACCTGACCGGCTACAAGGTCGAGGCCACCGACGGGCACATCGGCAAGGTCGACAAGCACTCCGAGGACGTGGACGCCCGCTACATCGTGGTGGACACCGGTCCGTGGATCTTCGGCAAGCACGTGCTGCTCCCGGCCGGCACCGTCGTCTCGATCGACGTCGCCAACGAGACCATCCAGGTCAACCGCACCAAGGAAGAGATCAAGAACTCCCCGGAGTTCGACAAGGACAAGCACACCGGTGACGCCGACTACCACCAGCAGGTCGGCAGCTACTACGGCGACAACCGGCCGTACTGACCGTTGTCGCACCCCCGTGCCGCGGTGGCCCGCACAGTCCGACTGTGCGGGCCACCGCGCGTGCCGCACGGTCCCACCCCGGCGTGGCGGCCGGGACGCGGGCGGCCGACGTACGCGTCAGCCGGCCCCGAGACCCACCGCCAGCGTCAGTTCAAGGACCCGGTGCGGCGAGGCCAGATCCGGGAACAGCTCCCGCAGCTGCGACATCCGGTACCGGACCGTCTGGGGATGGACGAACAACGCCGCCGCCACCTCCTCCCGCCGGCCCTGGTGCAGCAGCCAGGCCCGCAGGGTCTCCTCGAGCCGCCGCGCGGTCGCGACGGGCAAGGTTCGCAACGGCGCGAGGGCCCGGGCCCGCAGGTCTGCGAACGCCTCCACGTCGGAGCTGAGCACCAGCTCGGGCAGGTGCTCCTCGGTGTCGCGAATGTCGGCGGAGAGGGAGCGCGCGCGAGCGGCCCGGGCGTACGAGGCGGACGCACGGGTCCACGGCCGGGCCGGACCGACCACGGCGGTGCGGTCGGTCAGCTGCCGCAGCAGATGGGCCCGGTCGGCGTCGGGGACGAGCAGCACACCGGTGGCGTCCGGCAGCTCGTCGA
Source organism: Streptomyces tateyamensis (assembly GCF_003205575.1). Taxonomy (GTDB): domain Bacteria; phylum Actinomycetota; class Actinomycetes; order Streptomycetales; family Streptomycetaceae; genus Kitasatospora; species Kitasatospora tateyamensis. Next base: position 31,891 of record NZ_PYBW01000095.1, on the reverse strand, counting down.
GGACGAGGGTGCTCGCGTCGAGCACGCGGTAGGCGGGCCGGACCTGGGTGGCGGGCAGCAGCACCGCGGTCAGCGAGACCGGAGGCTGCCAGCCGGCCCGTTGGGCGGAGGCCAGCAGCACCTCCGGGCCCGCACCGGCGAGCAGGTCGCGGGCCAGGTGTTCCAGGTGGCGTTCCTGGGCCCTGCCCCGGGCGGCCAGTTCGTCGGCGTGGCCCGCGGCGCTCGCGGCGGAGAGCTCGTCGATGTAGGCGAAGGTCAGCTCGGCGAACTTGGCGACCTCGGCGGCGGGCAGCCCCGCGGGTACGGCGCCGGCTGCCAGGCACCGCCAGGCCACCCGGGCACCGACGCGGTAGGCGCTGAGCAGGGCGTCCATCGAACGGCCGTCGCGCACCTCGCCGCGGCCCAGCTCGTAGGCCGCGTCACCGGCGTCGCCGTCGGTGGCGTTCCCGCTCGCGAGGTCCAGGTAGTGCCCCAGGGCGGTGCGGACGGCCTGGCGGATGGTGCCGCCCATGCGGCCCGACAGGGCGTTGGCGTAGGGAGGGACCTCGTCGATGATCGCCTGGACGATCTCGTCGGCGGTGGTCGTCAGCGCGGCCCGGATGGCGGTGACCGTCGCCTCGTCCAGGGCCAGTTCGCTGGCCCTCCGGCTTGCATGGCTCACGTTTCTGTTCCCTGCGAACAATTCGGTCGGCCAGATTTACGTCCTCTGGTCAGGACTTTACGCCCGGAGGCGCAGCAAGCTGGAGTCATGACGAGTGCAGCCCTCCGCAGCAGGGCGTGGAAACTGTTGGAGATGGTCACGACGCCCCTGCTGCCGTCGGACTACCTCGACCTGGTCAGCCCGCTGCGTGCGGGCGCGGACCTGCGTGGGCGGATCGAGGCCGTGCACCCCGAGACGGGTGACTCCGCGACCGTCGTGATCAGGCCGGGACGGGGCTGGCGCGGCCACACGGCCGGTCAGTACCTGCGGATCGGGGTCGATGTCGACGGGAGGCGCCTGTGGCGCGCCTACTCCATCACCTCGCCGACGGACCGCCGGGACGGGCGCGTCACGATCACCGTGAAGGCGGTCCCGGACGGCAAGGTCAGCAACCACCTGGTCCGCTGCGCGAGGCCGGGCACGCTGGTCCACCTCGACCAGCCGACCGGTGACTTCGTGCTGCCGCGGGCCAAGCCCGCCAAGGTGCTCTACCTGACGGCCGGCAGCGGCATCACGCCCGTGATGGGCATGCTGCGCGACGCGGAGTTGGCGGACGTCGTCATGGTCCACTGCGCGCCGCAGCCGCAGGACGTGATCTTCCGCGGTGAACTGCACGCCCTGGTCGCGGAGAAGAAGCTGCGCCTCACCGAGGTGCACACCGAGACCGACGGCAGGCTCGACATCGCCCGTCTCGGCGAACTCGTGCCCGACTGGGCCGAGCGCGAGACCTGGGCCTGCGGGCCCGCTGGCCTGCTCGACGCCGCGGAGGAGCACTGGGCCGAGCACGCCCTCCAGGAGCGCCTGCACACCGAACGCTTCCGTCCCCGCATCGTCGTGGCCGGCGACGGCGGCGAGGTCAGGTTCAGCGCCACCGGCACGACCGTCGACGCGGACGGCGCCACGCCGTTGCTGGACGTCGGCGAGGAGGCCGGCGTGCTCATGCCCTCCGGGTGCCGCATGGGCATCTGCTTCGGCTGCGTCACACCGCTCAAGGCGGGCGCCGTCCGCGACCTGCGCACCGGCGAGATCACCGAGGCCGAGCCGGGCGTCCTCATCCAGACCTGCGTGTCCGCCGCGGCGGGCCCCTGCGACATCGAACGGTAGGAGCACCTTGACCGCTATCGACCCCACCGCCCACCTGACCGCGGAGCAGATCGAGGAGCTCGGCCGCGAGCTGGACGCGATCCGCGACGAGGTGATCGCCGGCCGCGGCGAGAAGGACGCCGCCTACATCCGCAAGGTCATCTCGGCGCAGCGCAAGCTCGAGCTGGCCAGCAGGGGCGTGCTGCTGTTCTCGCTCTTCCCGCCCGCGTGGCTGCTCGGCACCGCCGGGCTGTCCGTGGCGAAGATCATGGACAACATGGAGATCGGCCACAACGTCCTGCACGGCCAGTGGGACTGGATGCGGGACCCGAAGATCCACTCCACCACCTGGGAGTGGGACCACGTCTCGCCGTCCGAGCAGTGGAAGCACTCGCACAACGAGCTGCACCACACGTACACCAACGTGATGGGCAAGGACAACGACCTCGGCTACGGCATCATGCGCGTCGACGAGGACCAGAAGTGGCACCCGCTCCACCTCGGCCAGCCGCTGTGGAACTTCCTCAACGCCTGCTTCTTCGAGTACGGCATCGCCGCGTACGACCTGGAGCTCGGCAAGAACCTGCCGAAGCAGCAGCGCAGGAGCCCGGAGTTCCGCGCGCGGGCCAAGGCCGTGGGCCGCAAGATCCGCAAGCAGGTGCTCAAGGACTACGTGATCCACCCGCTGCTGTCGGGCCCCTCGTTCCTCCCCACGCTCGCCGCCACGTTCACCGCGAACCTGGTCCGCAACATCTGGTCCCACTCGGTGATCATGTGCGGGCACTTCCCCGAGGGCGTGCAGGTCTTCGAGCGCCGGTCGATCGAGGGCGAGACGCGCGGCCAGTGGTACCTGCGCCAGATGATGGGCTCGGCGAACATCAGCGGCAGCAGGGCCATGCACTTCATGACCGGCAACCTGTCGCACCAGATCGAGCACCACCTGTTCCCGGACCTGCCGAGCAACCGGTACGCCGAAGTCGCGGTGAAGGTGCGCGCGCTGTTCGAGAAGTACGAGCTGCAGTACGTCACCGGGCCGCTGCCCAAGCAGGTGTTCTCCGCCTGGCACAGGGTCTTCCGGCTCTCGCTGCCGAACAGGAAGCCCAAGCTCAGGACGGCGGACCGCGAGCCGGAGCTGCTCGCGGCCTGATCCCCGGTAGGGATCCAGACCGAGCTGACCGTCTCGGTGGAGCGGTTTGAACGGCGACGCCCGCCGCATGCGGCGGGCGTCGCCGTTCGGTCAGCCCAGGGGCTTGTCGAACACGGCCTTGGCGTGGCTGAACGTGTCGACGGAGTACCGGCCGTGATACCGGCCCATCCCGCTCTCGCCCACGCCGCCGAACGGCAGTTCGGGCACGGCCAGGTGGGAGACCGTCAGGCCGAAGACCAGGCCGCCGGAGGAGGTCTCCTCGGTCAGCCGCCGCTTGGTCTGCTCCGACTCGGTGAAGGCGTAGAGGGCCAGCGGCTTCTCGCGCCCGTTGACGAAGGCGATCGCCGCGTCGAGGTCGGGCACGGAGATGATCGGCAGCACCGGGCCGAAGATCTCCTCCTGCATCACCGGCGCCTCGGGGGAGACGTCGGCCAGCACGGTCGGCGCCAGGTAGCGCCGGGCCCGGTCGTGGGTTCCGCCGGTGACGATCCGGCCGTCCCCGAGCAGTGCGGTGAGCCGGTCGTGGTGGCGCTCGTTGACGACCCGTCCGTACTCCGGGCTGGTCGCCGGGTCCGGCCCGTACAGCTCCTGGACGGCCTCGGTCAGGTGCCGCTCCAGCGCGTCGGCGGTGTCGCCGACGGCGAGGACGTAGTCCGGGGCGACGCAGGTCTGGCCGGCGTTCTGGAACTTGCCCCGGGCGATCCGCCGGGCGGTGACCGCCAGGTCCGCGCCCGGGTCGACCACCGCGGGGCTCTTGCCGCCCAGCTCCAGGGTGACCGGGGTGAGGTGCTTGGCGGCCGCCGTCATGACGATCCGTCCGACCATCCCGTTGCCGGTGTAGAAGATGTGGTCGAAGCGCTGCTCCAGCAGCGCGGTGGTCTCCGGCACGCCGCCCTCGACCACGGCCACGGCCTCCCGGTCGAGGTAGCGCGGCAGCAGCCGGGCCAGCGCCGCCGAGGTCGCCGGGGTGAGCTCGCTGGGCTTGACCACCGCCGTGTTGCCCGCTGCCAGGGCGCCCACCAGCGGGGCCAGGGCGAGCTGCAGCGGGTAGTTCCACGGCGCGATGATCAGCACGACGCCCAGCGGCTCGCGCACCACGCGGGCCTCGGCGGGCAGGAACGCGCCGGGCACGGACGCCGGCGTCGGGCTCAGCCACTGGGCCAGGTGGGCGACCGTGTGGTCCAGCTCGTTCAGGGTGAAGCCGACCTCGGTGCGGTAGGCCTCGGCGGCGCTCTTGCCCAGGTCGGCCTGGAGCGCGGCCAGGAACTCCGCGGACTGCTCGGTCAGCAGCGCGCGCAGCGCCGCCAGCCGGCTCAACCGCCAACTGAGCGGCCTGGTACGGCCGCCGGCGAAGGTGGAGTGCAGCCGGGCGACCACGGCGGACGGGTCGGTGGCGACCGCGGCCACCAGGGCGCGGGCCAGGTCGGCGGAGGAGCCCGGGTTCTGGCCGGTGTAGAGGTTGCGGTCGACCACCGTGTGCGGCGTGAACGGCGCGGCCTCGACGAAGTCGGCGCCGAGCTCGACCAGCCGGTCCTGGAGCAGCCACTTGGCCCCCGCGGCGAGGCCGACCGCCTGCTCCTCGGCGTTGCTGAAGGCGGTCATCCGGTAGCCGGCGAACGGCCAGCCGCCGTCCCCGTCGCGGCGGGCGGCGAGCAGCGCGGCGGGCGCGTGGCAGACCACGCCGAGGGGCTTGCCCGAGTCGAGGGTCCGGGTGAGGAGCCGGCCGGAGGCCTCGTCGACGGCGAGGTCCTCCATCGGACCGTGGCCACCCGGGTAGAAGACCAGCCCGTAGTCGTCCGGGTCGACCTCCTCCAGCTTGGCCGGGCTCCGCAGTGCCTCGCTGATCGAGTCGAGGTAACCCGCGATCAGGTCGGCCCGCTGCTGCCCGCCGTTGGCCTCGGCGCTCAGGCTGCCCGGGTCGACGGGGGCGGGCACGCCGCCGGGGGTGGCGATGGTGATCTCGTGGCCCGCCTCGCGGAAGATCCGGTGCGGCTCGGCCAGCTCCTCGGCCCAGAAGCCGGTCGGGTGGGCGGTGCCGTCGGCGCGGGTCCAGTGGGCGGCCCCGGTGACGACGAAGAGGACGGAGGTCATGGTGGTGCTCCAGGACGAGAAGGGGTGGTGGTGCGACGGGGGGTCAGTCAGGAGTGCGAGACGGCGGGTTCGGGCGCGGCGTCCCGCGTGGCGGCAGCGGGGGCGGCCGTGGCGGTGTCCGGGGCCGAGCGGTGGGTGGCCCGGAGTCCGGCCCAGGCGACCGCGGCGGCCAGCAGCAGCGCGCCGGCGGCGATCACGAAGCTGAGCGTGAACTGGCTTTCGGCGGGCAGTGCGGCGCCGATCGACGGGTAGCTGACCACCTTCGAGGCCAGCAGGGAGGTCACCACGGCGCTGGCGATCGAGCTGCCGACCGAGCGCGAGATGGAGTTGATGCCGTTGGCGATGCCGGTCTGGTGCAGGGGCACGCTGGCCGCGATCAGTGCGGGCATCGCGGCGTAGCCGAAGGAGATGGCGATGCCGGTGAGCATGCCCGCGGCGATCACCGAGCCCTCGGCGCCGTGACCCCAGGCCAGCCAGGCGAAGCCGGCCACGCCGACCAGTGCGCCCACCCCGAGAGTCGAGCGGGCACCGATCCGGCGGACCAGCAGGCCGCCGACCGGGGCCGCCGCCAGCGCGATCAGGGCGCTGGGCAGGAGGTACTCGACGGAGGCGCGCAGCACCGAGGCGGTGAAGCCGTAGCCGGTCAGCCGACCGGGCATCTGGACCAGGTAGGAGATGCCGATGAACTGGGCGAACGAGGCGAAGCCCACGAAGAGCCCGGCCAGGTTGGTGAAGAGCACCTGGCGGTGGACGAACATCCGCATGTCGACCAGCGGGTTGGGCACCCGCAGCTCGACCAGCACCCAGAGGGCGGCGACCAGCACGGATCCGCCCAGGGCGCCGAGCGTGCGGGCCGAGGACCAGCCCCACTCGTGGCCCTGCGAGATGCCGAGCAGCAGCAGGACCAGGAAGACGGCCAGGGTGAGCGCGCCGAGCACGTCGATCCGGCCCCCGGTGGGGGAGCCGCCGTTCGGCACGACGACGGCGACGGCGGCCAGCGCGAGCGCGGTCAGTGCGGTGGAGAACCAGAAGACCAGGTGGTAGTTGGGGTGGGCGCCCTGGGTGAGCAGCCCGGTGGCCACCAGGGAGAGTCCGCTGCCGAACGCCAGGGTGCCGCTGACCAGCGCCATCGCGCCGTGCAGCTTCTCGCGCGGGACCTCGTCGCGGATCACCGACAGGGCCAGCGGGAAGATCGCGGTGGCGGAGCCCTGGAGGACCCGGCCGACGATCAGCAGGGTCAGCGAGGTGGTGGTGGCGGCGATCACGGACCCGACCACCATCACCGCGAGTACGGCCAGCAGCGTGCGCTTCTTGCCGAACTGGTCGCCGACCCGGCCCAGCAGCGGGGTGAAGACGGCCGCCGAGAGCAGTGCGGCGGTCGTCACCCAGCTGACGCCGGCGGCACCGGTGTGCAGCTGCTTCTGCAGCAGGGCGAGGATCGGAACGACCTGGGTCTGCGCCATGGCCACCACCATCGCGGCCAGGCCGAGCGCCAGGATCAGGGGAGTGCTGCCGCGTTCCCGGCCGGCGGTGCGGCCGGGCCGGGCGGCGGCGTGGGCGGGGGCGTGGCTCATCCGGGTCGGATCCTTCCAGGGCGGTCCTGCCGCGCGGGGCGCGGACCGGGACTGAGTCTTGAAGACATGGATTGTTGAGGTCTTCAAGCAATGAATTGAAGGTAGACCTAGATGATTGAGGATGTCAAGCAATCTCCGGTACCCTGGCCCCATGACCGAGCCCGCCACCCCGCCCACGGCCGCACCCACCCCGGCCGAGCTCATGGACCAGATCGCCCGGGCGGCGGCCGCCTACTACCGGCACTTCGCCGCGATGGCGGCCGACCGCGGACTGACCCTCATGCAGGGCAAGACGCTCAGCCTGCTCCGCGAGCCGAGGCCGATGCGCACCCTCGCCGAGCTGCTCGCCTGCGACGCCTCGAACGTCACCGGTATCGTCGACCGGCTGGAGGCGCGCGGCCTGGTCCGGCGTGAGGTCGACCCCGCCGACCGGCGGATCAAGAACGTGCTGCTCACCGAAGGGGGCGAGGAGACGGTCCGCCAGATCCGCGCGGAGATGATGTCCGGCCTCACCGGGCTGGAGCAGCTGGGCGAGGCGCAGCGGCACGCCTTCCAGCGACTGCTGGGCGAGGTCTTCCCGGAGTCGGCCGGCTGAGCCCTCACCAGGCCGACCCGGGCCGGCCCCCCGGCCGGGGTAGGTTGGGCCCGGCGAGCCGACCCGGTCGGGTCGGGGCTGCTCGGAGGGAGCGGGCTGGTGGGCGGTGGCGGGATGGAGCGGCGGGTGCCTCCGTTGGATCCGCAGGTCGGGGCGGTGCTGGCGGGTGCGGGGGAGCAGGCGTGGGAGGTGCTCACGCCGGCCCGGTTGGCGGCGTGGCAGGAGAGTGACGCCGCGGCCCGGTCCCGTCCGACGCTCGATCAGCTGCGGGACGGCGGCCGGTTCGAGGTGACGGAGGTGCGGGTGCCGCGCGCCGAGGGCGGGGGCGAGGTCACGTTGGTGAGCGCGCGGCCGGCCGGGCTCGGTGGGGCGCTGCCGCTGCTGTACTACCTGCACGGCGGCGGAATGGTGTCGGGCGACGCCTGGTCCGTCCTGCCGCGGCTGCTGCGGGGCTGGGCGCTGCCGCTGGGGTTGGCGGTGGTGTCCGTGGAGTACCGGCTGGCGCCGCGCACCCGGTTCCCCGGGGCGGTGGAGGACTGCTACGACGGGTTGGCCTGGGTGGCCGAGCACGCGGGTGAGCTCGGGGTGGACGCGCAGCGCGTGGTGATCGGTGGCAAGAGCGCCGGCGGCGGTCTCGCGGCGGCCCTCGCGCTGCTGGCACGGGACCGCGGCGGTCCGGCCCCGGCGGGGCAGCTGCTGCTGAGCCCGATGCTCGACGACCGCGGCGACAGCTTCTCCAGCCACCAGATGGCCGGCCGCGACACCTGGGACCGCGCCTCCAACGCCACCGCCTGGCAAGCCGTGCTGGGCGACCGCTACGGGACCGCCGACGTCTCCCCGTACGCCGCGCCGGCCCGGGCCACCGATCTGTCCGGACTCCCGGCCGCGTACGTCGAGGTGGGGTCCGCAGAGACGTTCCGCGACGAGGCGGTCGGTTACGCCGACGCGATCTGGCGGGCCGGCGGCGAGGCCGAGTTGCACGTGTGGCCCGGCGCCTGCCACGGTTTCGACACCCTCGCCCCGCACGCGACCCTGAGCCGGGACGCCCACGCCGCCCGCACGGCCTGGCTGCGGCGCCTGCTGGAGCGGTGAACGCGCGCACTGGCCGGGAGTCTTGGAGCAGGTCCGGCGTCACCTGGGGGCGATGTCAGGCGGGCAGCTTGTTGAGCTTGCGCAGCTGCTGGTCGAACATCCGGGCCGGGATCAGGCGCCGCATCGTGTGCACGCGTCCGGTCCGGCCGGCGGCGTAGCGCAGCTTCGGCTTGGCGTCGGTCGCCGCCGCGAGGACCGCCTCGGCCACGACGGCGGGGTCGTCGCCGTCCCGCACCGCCTGCGCCATGTACTCCTCGAAGACCTGACGCCTCCCGGCGTAGGCATCGAGCGGCCGGTCCGGCTGCACGCTGTTCGCCTCGAACGCGGTGTTGGTCCAGGCCGGTTCCACGAGCAGGACCCGCACGCCGTACTCGCGGACCTCGTGGTCCAAGGACTCGGAGTAGCCCTCGACGGCGTGCTTCGTGGCCGCGTACACAGCCATGTACGGCTGCGGGACGAACCCGACGATGGACGACATGTTGACGATGCGTCCGCTGCCGCGGGCCCGCATGTGCGGCAGGACGGCGTTCGTCATGCGCATCAGGCCGAAGACGTTGATGTCGAAGACGCTCCGGGCCTGCGCGACGGAGCTCTCCTCGGCGGCGCCCGCCGAGCCGATACCGGCGTTGTTGACCAGCACGTCGATCCGCCCGAACCGCTCGATCACCTCCCCGACCACGGCGGCCACCGACTCGTCACCGGCCACGTCGAGGTCCAGGAAGGTCACCCCCGCGGCCGGCCTGGCCTTCGCGGTGTCGCGGCTGGTCCCGACCACGTCGAAACCCGCCTCGGCCAGTGCGAGGGCGGTTGACCTGCCGATGCCGGAGGACGCTCCTGTCACCAGGGCCACCGGTCGAGTTGCCGTCATCACGAACTCCTTCACGAACAGCTGTGGGTGTTGCCGGGAGAGGTGTTGATCGCTCACGCCGCGAGCTGGGGGTACAGCGCGGCCACGTCGCCGGAGAGGCCGGCCTTGACCTGCCGCGTGATGTCGTCGGCCAGGACCTCGAACGCGCCCTGCTCGATGCCGTCCAGTGCCTGCGCGGCGACATCGCGCGGGCTGGCCTTGGGAGCGTCGACACCTGCGGTCAGGTCCGTGTCGACGTAGCCGACGTGCAGGCCGGTGACCGTGATGCCGCGCGGGGCCAGCTCCAGCCGCAGGGCGTTGCTCTGCTGCCACAGGGCCGCCTTGGAGGCGCTGTAGGAGCCGGCGAGGCCGATCCAGGACAGCACGGAGTGGACATTGAGGATGTGGCCGCCGCCGTTGCGCTCGATCACCGGAGCCAGGGCTCGGGTGACCTGCAGCGGCCCGTAGAAGTTGATCTCGAAGTCCCGGCGCACGTCCTCCAGCGGAGCCTCCAGGAGGGACCCGCCGACCGAGGCGCCCGCGTTGTTGACCAGCACGGTGACGTCCTGCGCCCGCTCGGCCATGGCCGCCACGGACACCGGATCCGTGACCTCCAGGGCCAGCGGCACGGCGTCGGGATGGGCCACGGTGCGCGGGTCGCGGGCCGTGGCGTAGACCTTGGCAGCCCCTCGCTCGTACAGCTGCTCCACCAGCTCCTTGCCGATGCCGCGGCTGCCGCCGGTGACGAGCGCGACCGCGCCCTTGAGGTCAGTCATGTCCGGGGTCCTCACTCGCAGAAGTCGGGAAACCGATCGGTTTCCCGACTCCCACTGTAAACCGATCGGTTTCCGAACGGCAAGCGGCGACGTAAGGTGGGCGCATGACCGAAGCGACACCCGCTCCCATCGCCGCTCCTACGGCTTCCTCGACCCGGGATCGCCTCCTCGACGCCGCGGCGGACCTCTTCTACCGGGAGGGCATGCACATAGGGGTCGAGGCGCTGTGCCGCGCCGCCGGTGTGTCCAAGCGCTCGATGTACCAGCTGTTCGACAGCAAGGACGAAGTGATCGCCGCGAGCCTGGACCGCACGGCGGCCGCCTACCGCGCCGCCCTGTTCCCCGCGGCCGACGACGCCGGGTCCCCCAGGGAGCGGATCCTCCACGTCTTCCGGCGTCTGGAGGCGCTGTCCGTGGACGCGGACTTCCACGGCTGCCCGTTCGTCGCCGCCGCCGTGGAGCTCAAAGTCCCCGAGCACCCGGGGAGCCTGGCCGCCCGTCGGCACAAGAACGCCCTGATCGCCTATTTCCGCCACGAAGCCGAGGCCGGCGGGGCGCAGGACCCGGCGGAACTGTCCCGACACCTCACCGTCGTCTTCGACGGGGCGAACTCCTGGGGTGTCGTACAGGGAAGCGGCACGGACGGCCTCGCCATCTCGATGGCCACCACGCTGCTCGACGCGGCGGGTATGAAAGACACCGCCGGCTGAATCATCGCCGCGCCCGGCCGTGAAACCGGCCGGTCAGTGGCCCAGGTCAGCTTGGAGGCGGGCGGCGGTCGGCCCGGGCGGTGCGGAGCTTTGCGTGAAGCCTCCTCGGCCGGCCGGGCGCACTGGTGAAGGCGCTCGACGGCCCCGCGGTGAGGTGGCCGTGGTGCGGTGCACCACGGCCACCGGACGCGTCAGCCGATCTGGAACAGGCTCGCGTCGTCCAGGTCGGTGGTGCCGCCGTTCGCGGTCGGGTAGATCTGGAACCGCAGCGTGGTGACGCCCACCGGTATCTGCGTGATGAGGATGTAGTTCCCGTATCCGGTGGAGGAGTTGACGCTGTAACCGCTGCAGGTGCTGATCGGGTTGCTGCCGCTGATCAGGCCCCAGAGGCAGAAGGTGCCGGTCGCGGGGCCGGACTGGGAGGAGAGGAACACCGAGGCCTCGACCGTGCCGCTCGAGCCCAGGGTGATCGGTACGTCCTGGTAGACCGAGCCGCCGACGATGTTGGTGTTGGTGGCCAGGTACCCGGTGCCGTCGTAGGCCGGGGCCGGGGCGCCGGCCAGGGTGTTGTAGTTGGCCCAGTTGACGATCCCGCCCGCCGGGACGAGCTTCTGCCAGCCGGCGATGCTCCCCTCGAAGGTGCCCGAGGTCAGCATGTTCGCGCCGCTGAACGCGGGCTGGCGGGGCGTCAGCCGGTGTGCGGCCACCTGCCCCGCTGTGGCGGCCTGCGCCGAGCCGGCGCCGGCGCCGGTCAGGCCGAGTGCCAGGCAGAGGGCGGTGACGGCGGTGGTCCACTTCTTGGTCATCGGGTCTCCGTTGGTGGGGTGGCGGCGGGACGCGGCGCGCCCACGGGTCGGTGGCCTGGTTCTGACCGAGGGCGGACAAGTCGCGGCTCCATGTTCCTGGAGAAGTGGAACTCGCACAATGGGGCAACTGTTGCCATCTTCCTTGCGGAGAGCACCAGTTGGACGACCCGAGGGTCACCGGTCGCGGACCTGGCGCGGATCCGCGCGCATGCGGAGCGCGGTGGGCTCTGCTCTCTGGTGGCCGCCCCGCAGCGGTGCCGAGCGTCCGGAGCAGCCACCGGAAGAAACTTTCTGACGGACCGTCAGATTTGTTGCGGGGGTACGGGCGTGGGCCGGCCGGACCGAGTCGGTTGTACGAGTGCCCAGCCTTTCAGGATATCTGACGCCGTCAAGAATCGCTGTGGAAGTAGCCAGTTGTTCATCAATTCTTGGCTTCGATGAAACGGTCGCTCGTCAAAGTTCTCGACGTGACCGCAACGACCACCGCCCGGCCCGTCGCCGTGCCGGGCCGCACCGCCCGCCGCCGGAACCAGGCCCGCGACTTCCGCACCACCCGATGGGGCTGGGCCTACTCGGCCCCGGCGGTGCTGATCTTCGCGACCTTCGTCATCATTCCGACCGGTTATACGTTCTACGTCTCACTCTGGAAGTGGAACGCGCTCGACCCGGCGCTGTCCACCTTCAAGGGGGTGGGCAACTACCAGCGCCTGATCGCCGCCACCCAGCCGACCTTCCTGTCCAGCGTGTGGCACTCGCTGTACTTCAGCGGGGCGATGGTGATCGGCGGCACCGCCGTCTCGTTGGCCCTGGCGCTGCTGCTGCAGCGCGGCGGCGTGCTGCTGAACGCCTCCCGGGTGGCGCTGTTCCTGCCGCACGCCACCCCGGTGATCGCCACCTCGATGATCTGGGTCTGGATCTTCAACCCGCGCTTCGGGCTGGCCGACTGGGTGCTGCACAGCCTGCACCTGCCCACCTCGGACTGGCTGCAGTCGTCGAGCTCCTCGATGCCCGCGGTGATCATCTACAGCCTGTGGCACGAGGTCGGCTTCACCACCGTGGTCTTCCTCGGCGGGCTCGCCACCCTGCCGAACGAGCTGAGCGAGGCGGCCCGGGTGGACGGCTGCTCGGCCTGGCAGGAGTTCTGGTACCTGACCTGGCACCAGCTGCGGCCGGTCACCACCTTCGTCGTGGCGATCACCGCCATCACCTCGCTGCAGGCGTTCACCCAGTTCTACGCGCTCTCCGGCGGTGGTCCGGTCTACGCCACCACGACCCTGAGCTACCTGGTCTACCAGGAGGCCTTCGTGCTGAGCGACACCGGCTACGGCGCCGCGCTGGCCGTGGTCCTGTTCGCCATCACCGTGCTCTTCACCCTGGTCCGCCGGCGCACCGCCGCCGGTTCGGAGTCCTCGCTCGTGTGAGCTCCCCCGCGCACGTCCCCGCACGTCCCGCTCGGCCTGCACCGTCCCACACAGAACAAGAAACGGACACCCTCCCATGCGTCTGCGCATAGCCGCCGTCGCCGCCATCGCGGCCCTCAGCCTCTCCGCCTGCGCCGGTGGCGGCACCCCCGCCGCCTCCAGCTCGTCCGGCGCGCCCTCGGGCCACGAACTGGCCGTCCCCACCACCCCGGTGACCATCACCTTCGAAGAGGCGATGACCATCGGCACGCTGAAGCCGGCGATGGACAAGCTGGTCGCGGACTTCCAGGCCAAGTACCCGAACATCACCGTCAAGCTCCAGGGCGACCCGGACTACGCGACGATGTACACCAAGGAGAAGGCCGAGGTCCAGGCGGGCAACGCGCCGACCATCGGCCAGGTCTACGAGAGCTGGGCGTCCTACTTCCAGTCCGGCGGCGCGATCAGCCCGATCAGCGAGCTGGCGGGCACCGACACCCCGCCGCAGGTGGCCGACTTCTACAAGGGCATCCAGAAGGACCTGGCGCTGGGCGACGGCAAGAACTGGATGTGGCCGTTCAACAAGAGCGTGCTGATCCTGTTCTACAACGCCGACATGCTCAAGGCCGCCGGCCAGAGCGAGCCGAAGACCTGGGACGACTACGCCGCCACCATGAAGGCGGTCTCCACCAACGGCGTCACCGGCTCCACCATCGACCCGGGTTCGGCCGCCGGCGCCGCCTTCGGCACCCAGTGGTTCGAGATCCTGGACAAGGCGAACGGCGGCGCGCTGTACGACGCGGACGGCACCCCGCACCTGAACGACGACGGCGCCGTCAAGGCGATGACCTACCTGAAGTCGCTCAAGGACGCGGGCGCGCTGGCCACCGGCAAGAACTACCCGGGCGAGACCGCGCTGGGCGCGCTCAAGGGCGCCTTCGACATCTCCTCCGCGGCCGGCTACGGCTTCGAGAAGAAGACCGTCGGCGACAAGCTCACCCTGGGCATCTCGGCCCTGCCGTCCGGCGCCAAGGGCGGCGTCAACGAGCTGACCGGCACCAACATGGTGGTCTTCAAGAACGCCACCGCCGACCAGAAGGCCGCCGCCTGGGCGTTCATGAAGTTCATCACCAGCCCGGAGGAGCAGGCCGGTTGGGCCGCCACCTCGGGCTACCTGCCGGTCACCCCGAAGGCGCTGCCGCAGATGCAGGACTTCATCGCCAAGAACCCCTACGAGACCGCCGCGGTCTCCCAGCTCGACACCGCCTTCGCGCTGCCCCCGTACAACTGGATCTTCAAGTGCCAGGGCTACGAGGCGACCGCGATCCAGGACGTGCTGGACAACGGGGCGGCGCCCGCCGACGCCCTGAAGACCGCGCAGAACGCCTGCGCCACCGCCAAGACCCAGGGCTGATGATCCGATGAAGACCGCCTCCCACCAGGGAAGGAGGCCGGCCTTCGGTGGAGCCGGCCGCGCCGGGCACTACGCCCGGCGCGTGCTGGCGCTGCTGATCGGCGCCGCGTTCGTCTTCCCGTTCTACTGGACCGTCGTCATCTCCCTCGGGAAGCCCGGCGAGTTCAGCAACTTCCCGCCGGCCCTGTGGCCGCACTGGCAGTGGTCCAACTGGTCGCGCGCCTGGGACGCGGCGCCCTGGGTGCGGTTGTTCGCCAACACCGTGCTGATCGCCTCCTGCACGGTGCTGCTCTGCCTGGCCACCTCGCTGCTGGCGGGGTTCGCCTTCGGCGTGCTGCGCTTCCCGGGGCGCAAGGCGCTGACCCTGGTGGTGCTCTCGGTGCTGATGATGCCGGGCACGGTGCTGATCATCCCGGACTACGTGCTGGCCAACGACCTGCACCTGCTGAACACCTACTGGATCCAGATCATCCCCTGGGGTGCCAGCGTCTTCGGGATCTTCCTGGTCCGGCAGTTCTTCCTGACGATCCCGCAGGAGATCCTGGACGCGGCCGCGCTGGACGGGGCCTCCCGACTGCGGGTGCTCCGCTCGATCGGCATGCCGATGGTCCGCCCGGCGCTGCTGATCATCGCCGTCAACGTCTTCCTCGGCTCGTGGAACTCCTTCCTGTGGCCGGTCATCATGACCAGCAGCACCATGGAGTCCTCGAACACGGTGCAGCCGGTCGAGGTCGGCCTGTCGATCTTCTCCTCCGCCGAGGGCACCGACTTCCCCGGCCTGGCCGCGGCGGTCACCTTCACCACACTGCCCGTGATGGTGTTCTTCCTGGTGCTCCAGCGGCAGTTCATCCGCGGCGCCCTGTCCGCTGCCGGAGGCGTCCGTGGCTGACCGTCAACAACCGATCATCGTCTCCGACTTCGACGGCACGGTGTACCGCAGCGACGAGCCGATCAGGTTCTACGCGCGTCAGGTCGCCGCCACCCTGGCCGGCACCGAGGCGACCCGGTTCCTGGACGTCTTCGAGCGCTACCTGGCCGAGGGCGTCGCCGCCGCCGAGGGCACCGACGACCCGGCCGAGGCCGCACTGCTGCGCGCCGCCGAGGACGGCTGGGGCGTGGTCCAGGCGCTCGCCGACGGCCACCGGATCGACCCCGACACCGTGCAGCGGGCCTTCCTGGCCAGCCGGGTCCACATGCTCGACGAGTCCTGCGTGCTGGAGCTCGTCGAACCGCTGATCGAGCAGTACGCGGCGCTGCGCGGCGAGGTGCGGATCGTGCTCGCCACCAACAGCCCCGCCGAGGGCCTGGCCCCGCTGCTGGCGCGGATGGGACTGGCCGAGGCCTTCGACGAGGTGGTCCCCGGCGCCGCCAAGCCGGTCGGGCTGCGCCGCTGGATGGAGGCCCACCTGGTCGACCGTCCGGCCGAGCTGCTCTTCTCGATCGGCGACCACTACCGCAACGACATCGAACCGGCCGCGGCGCTCGGCGCCGCCACCGGTTACATCGACCGATTCGGCCGCGCCGATGGCCCAGCCACCGCGACCGGGGACCGCGCCGAGGACCTGCTGCCCGCGCTGACCGCGTGGGCGGACCGGGTCACCTCGCGCAACGCACCATCCATCTAGGAAGAGACTCTTCTTTTGACCACTGTTGAATTCTGGGGCGGCGTAGGCGTCATCGGCTCCAGCAAGATCATCGTCACCGACGGCGGCCACCGGGTCATGCTCGACTTCGGCATGGACGTACCCGCCGGCGCGGACCTGTTCCGCGCCCCGGTCTCGCTGCGGCCCGAGCGGCACCTGGCGCAGCGTCTGCGGATGGGCGCCGCGCCGCAGGTCGGCGGGGTCTACGACCCGGCCCTGCTGGACGCCGGCGACCCGCTGGCCGCCGAGGTGATGCCGACCGCGCTGTTCCTGACCCACGGGCACATCGACCACTGCGGCCTGGCCGGCTTCGTGCGCCCCGAGGTCCCGGTGCACGCCTCGCCCGAGACCATCGCGCTGCTGACCGCGCTCACGGCGGCCGGCGACGGCCTGCCCGGCGGCGACCCGGTCTGGCACCCGGTCGCGCCGGAGAGCCCGGTGACGGTGGGTCCGATGACGGTCGAGCGGATCCCGGTCGACCACGACACCCCGGGAGCCAGCGGCTACCTGGTCACCACCAGCGAGGGCGTGCTCGCCTTCACCGGCGACATCCGGTTCCACGGCCGGGCCCCTGAGCGCTCCTGGCACTTCGCCGACCGGGCCGCCGGGTGCGACCTGCTGGTCACCGAGGGCACCGCGCTCGGCCTGGGCCTGCCGGCCGGCCCGCCGCGCAACGAGGACGACGTGGCCGCCGACTTCGCCGCCGCGCTCACCGAGGCGGGCCCGGACCTGCTGCTGCTCGGCCTCTACCCCCGCGACCTGGAGCGGGTCGCGGAGTTCCTGGAGATCGCCGCCGCGGCCGGGCGCCGGATCGTCTGGGGCGACCGGGTCGCGGCCTTCCTGCGGGCGACCGGCATCGAGGGCGTGCTCTCCTGGAGCGAGCTGGGCCTGGCGGGGCTGCGCGCCGAGCCCGGTGCCTTCGTCTACCAGCCCGACATGGGCACCCTGAGCGACATCGCCGAGCTGGCCGACCTGCCGGTCGGGCCCGGCACGCTCTGGCTGCACGCCAACGGCGAGCCGCTCGGCCCGTTCGAGTCGCGCTGGCAGCTGTTCACCGAGTGGCTGGACGCGCTGGGCGTGCCGCTGCGCCGGATCGGCTCCTTCGGCCACGCCACCGCCGACGACCTGCACGCCCTGGTGCACCGGGCGGCGCCGAAGATCGTGGTGCCGATCCACACCCAGGCGCCCGACCTGCTGCACCCGACCGGCACCACCGTCCGGCTGATCCCGCAGTTCGCCCAGAAGTACCGGATGGACGGCCGCCAGGCCTGATTACCCGTCATGTCCCGTCGCTACCTTGGTCCGTAGCCGCCAGGCACGAGCCGGGGTAGCGCCGGGACGGCGCGACCGGTCGGTCGCAGGCCGGCGAGCCGACCTCCTCCCCAGACTTCCCGCTCTCCGGGTGGGATCCCGGAAGCGGAAAGCTGCGCGCACGAGCTGAGCGCGCAGGTCATGCCCTGCCTGTTTCTCCTCCCCACGCAAGGAGCTTGACGCATGTTCAGGATCGACAGAGGTGCTCGTCCGGTCGCCGTCGCGGCCGCCGCCGTCGTGCTGGCCGCGGTGACCGGCACCGGTGTGCTGCCCGCCGCCGCCAGCACCGGCACCACCACCGCCCCGGCCGCCGGCACGGCGAAGCACCGGGTGCTGTTCGACGCGGCCCACGCCGAGACGGCCGGCAACGCGGACTGGGTGATCAGTACCAGCCAGCCCGACCCGCTGGCGCAGAACGCCAACCCGCAGGCCGAGACGGACTGGACCGGAGCCATCTCGGCCTGGGGCGTCGCGCTGCAGAAGAGCGGCAACTACAGCCTGAAGACGCTGCCGGCCGGCAGCAGCATCAGCTACGGCACGGGTGGCGCGCTGGACCTGGCCAACTTCGACGAGTTCGTGCTGCCGGAGCCGAACATCCGGTTCACCGATGCCGAGAAGACCGCGCTGATGCAGTTCGTGCAGAACGGCGGCGGCCTCTTCCTGATCTCCGACCACACCCAGAGCGACCGCAACAACGACGGCTGGGACTCGCCGGCCATCATCAACGACCTGCTGACCACCAACTCGGTGAACAGCAGCGACCCGTTCGGCTTCTCGGTCGACCTGCTGAACATCACCACCGACAACCCGCGGGCGATCAGCGACAGCACCGACCCGGTGCTGAACGGCCCGTTCGGGACGGTGACCGGCTCGATCCTGCGCAACGGCACCACGTTCACCCTCAAGCCCGCCGACAACCCGTCGGTCAAGGGGATCGTCTACCGGACCGGCTACAGCGGCAACACCGGTGCGTTCTTCGTCACCAGCAGCTTCGGCAAGGGCCGGGTGGCGATCTGGGGCGACAGCTCGACGATCGACGACGGCACCGGCTCGCCGGGCAACACCCTCTACAACGGCTGGGACGACCCGGCGGGCACCGACGCGGCGCTGGCGCTGAACGCGACCCAGTGGCTGGCCGGCGGCGGCACCGGCGGCACCGCCGGCTCGGTCAGCGTGACCAACCCGGGGGCGCAGTCCACCGTGGCGGGCTCCGCCGCCTCGCTGCAGCTCGCCGCGAACGACACCGCGGGCGGCACCCTGAGCTGGTCGGCCACCGGGCTGCCGGCTGGCCTGTCGATCAACTCCTCGACCGGGCTGGTCAGCGGCACCCCGACCACCGCGGGCAGCTCCTCGGTCACCGTGACCGCCACCGACTCCACCGGCGTCAGCGGCACCGCCTCCTTCACCTGGACGGTGACCCCGACCGGCGGCGGCTCCGGCTGCACGGCGGCCCAGCTGCTCGGCAACGCCGGCTTCGAGACCGGCACCGCCGCGCCCTGGACCGCCTCCAGCGGCGTGGTCAGCAACTCCAGCAGCGAGCCCGCGCACAGCGGCAGCTGGAACGCCTGGCTGGACGGCTACGGCTCGGCGACCACCGACACCCTCTCCCAGACCGTCACCGTGCCGGCCGGCTGCACCAGCTACAAGCTGAGCTACTGGCTGCACATCGACACCGCGGAGACCACCACCAGCACGGCCTACGACAAGCTGGTGCTCACCGCCAACGGCACCACCCTGGCGACCTACTCCAACCTCAACCACAACACCGGCTACGCCCAGAAGACCGTCGACCTGTCGGCCTACGCCGGCAAGTCGGTCACGCTGACCTTCACCGGCACCGAGGACTCCCAGAAGCAGACCTCGTTCGTCATCGACGACGCCGCCCTGAACGTCAGCTGAGCCACGGCAGGGCTGCCGGGCCCCCGATCGCGGGGGTCCGGCAGCCCCGCCGGTTGTTTGTGCATGGCCCCTGGAGCGGTACGCCGCCCGTGCGCTGAGCCGCCGCCCGGCCGTCGGCCTGACCAGCCGGGCGTCCGTTCAGTCGGTGAAGTTCCACTCGTTGAGCAGGTCGAGGTTGCGGAACGAGGGCGGACCCTCGCACAGCTCGGCCACCTGGGCCGCGAACTCCGCGGTCTCCGGGCGGTTCGAGTTGGCCATCGCCTCCTCGTAGGAGGGGAACTCGACGATGTTCAGGTAGACGTCCTGCGCGTCGCGGTCGCGGGTCTGCACCGAGCGGCCGGCCAGCCGGTGCCCGGCGTTGCGTTCGACCCAGGCGTCCAGCAGGGCGTTGAACTCGTCGATCCGCCTGGTCCGGTACTCGATGATCTGGATGAACCTCATGGGCTGCGCCTCCTCGGGCGGGGCGGCCGTGCGTCCTCCTTCCACGATCCTCCGAGTCGCCCGCTCCCGCAGCAGTTGCCTTTCCGTGCCCACGCCGCCGCACCGTCCTCGGGCTCCGCACGCGGCCGCGCGCCGGGCCGGCTCCCCCGGGCGGGGCGCGGCCCGACGCGCGGCCGGTGGGGGCTGGCTGCTACTGCTCGGTGCTGCGCTGTCCCGCCGCCCACGGCGGGAGCGGCCGGCCGCGGCGCTGCAGCTCGGCCTCGAAGAGGCGCTGGAACTCCTGGGCCGCCTCGCCGAGTTCGATCGGGGTGTCCTCGTCGAACACGATCCCCTGCTCGCGCAGCTTCTGGTCGGCCAGCAGCACCGGGTCCTCCGGATCCGGGTCGCAAGGGCGCGGACCCTCCGGACCGTCCGGGCCGAACCGGACCATCCGCTCGACCCGGACCACCCGCAGCAGCCGGTCCGCGACGGTCAGTTCGTCGAGCTGCTCGGCCTCCAGCCGGTCGGCCGCCGCCGCGTAGACCGCGCGTTCCTCGGCGGACAGGTGCAGCTGCACCGGGTCGCTCACCCGCAGCGCGGTGGAGAGGATGTCGCGGGCCCGGAACGGGGTCCCGGCGTCGTAGCCGCAGGTGGGGCGCCAGTGGCCGGCGGGCGCCCGTTCGGCGACGGAGAAGGCGGCGGGCAACAGCACCAGGCCCGGGTGGGTCTCACCGGCGCGCATCGCGTCCTCGCGCACGCCGGCCGGGAACTGCCCTGGGGCGGGCACCAGTTGGAGCAGATCGGTCTTCAGGATGCCCTCGGACATCCCGGGGGGGTGAGCGGGTCCAGCACGAAGCCCCGGCTCGGGTCCAGGTCGTCGCGCAGGTCGCGGCGGTCCGGATCGTCCAGGTCGCTGGAGCGCGGCGGCTCGGGGCCGTCCGGACCGCTGCGGATGAACCGCTCGACCCGCACCACCCGGTAGCGGCAGCCCAGTTCGACCTCGTCCAGCTTCTCCCGGTCCAGCCTGTCCACCACGGCGGTGGCCGCCCGGTGCAGCGCCTCGTCACCCGCCTCGGCGGCGTCCTGGGCGATCCCGCGGCACAGGCTCCCCATGACGTCCCTGGCCTGCTGCGGCATCGACTCCAACCCGCTGCAGAGCTCCCAGCCGCCCTCCTCCCGCTCCCGCGCCACCCCGAACCGCGGCCGACCCGCCGCCAGGATCCGCGGATACGCGGCCCGGGCCCGCCAGGCCTGGGCATCGGCCAACTCGGCCCGCTCGTCGGGCAGGGCGGTCATCCGGATGGTCAGGTAGGCAGGCACTTCGTCCATCGGGTTCACCATGGGCACATGATGCGGCCGGCCCGGTCGCGGCGGGCCGGGACCGGGCCCGGTTCAACCGAAGGGGTGGCGCAGGCGTGCGGGCCGGAAAACGGGGTAGCTCAGCGCGGCGAAGGCGGATCCTGCCGGCCGCTGCCGCGCTCCCGGCGGTGCTTGCGGACCCGCCAGACCACCAGCGCGACCACCACGACGGCGGCGACGAAGAGCGCGAGCGCCTGGCCGACCTGGGCCTCGATCCGGCTGTAGGCGGCGCCGGCGAAGTAGCCGAGGGCCGTGAACCCGACGCCCCAGACCAGGCCGCCGAGCGCGTTGTAGAGCAGGAAGCGCCGGTACGGCATCCGGGAGATGCCGGCCAGCGCGGGCATCATGGCCCGGAAGAAGGCGATGAAGCGGCCGAGGAAGACCGCACTGGCGCCGCGCTTGCCGATGAACTCCTTGGACCGGTCGATCTGCTGCTGGTGGCGGCGCAGCGGACCCACGGTCAGGATCCGGTCGCCGTAGCGGTGGCCGACCTGGTAGCCCACGGTGTCGCCGAGGATCGCGGCCAGCACCACCACCGTGCCCAGCCACCAGACGTCGACCCGGCCCTGCTGGGCGATCACCCCGCCGAGCACCGCCGCCGTCTCGCCGGGCAGCACGAAGCCCACGAAGATCGCGTCCTCGGCGAAGACCAGCCCGCCGACCGCCGCGTACACCAGTGGTCCGGGCAGGCCCTGCAGCCAACTGGTCAGGCTCACCGGTGCTCCTCCTCGCCGATCATCATCGTGATCATTCGTACCGCTTCCCGGCCCGATCCGACAGGGGGGCTCGCGAGGCAGTGGGCAGGCGGCCCGGACTCGGTCAGGTGGGGACGGACCGGTCCGGCGGCCGAGGGGCGGTCAGGCGGCCTGCCCGAGCGCCGCCCCCCGGGTGCGCCGACCCCACTCCGCGACCCGCGGACCGGTGGCCCCCAGCACCGCGAAACCGAGGCCGAGGGCCAGCCAGCCGCGCTCGCCCCAGCCCAGGCACAGGGTGGTCAGCAGGGCGGGCCCGAGCGCCTGGCCGAGGTCGAAGCCGAGGCCGAGCAGCCCCTGGTACTCGCCCTGCGCCCGGTCGGGGGCCAGCCCGAAGCCGAGCGCGAAGCCGCCCGAGGACTCGTAGATCTCGCCGAGGCTGTGCAGGGTGATCGCGACGGCCAGCAGCACGGCGGCCGGCCAGGCCTGCGCCCGGGCGGTGAGCGCCAGCAGCGGGCAGCTGAGCAGGAAGAGCAGCCCCGCCTTGCGCAGTGCGGCGCCGCCGTGGGCCGGGGTCTCGATCCGCCCGCCGATCCGGGCCTGCAGCAGCACGCAGACCCCGGAGTTGACCACGGCGACCGCCGCCACCGTCCAGCGCGGCGCCTGGGTGTGCGAGGCGATCCAGATCGGCAGCACCAGGGAGACCAGCGGGTACTGCAGCCCCATCAGCCCGCTGACCGCCGCGAAGCAGAGGAACGGCCGGTCGCGCAGCACCAGCAGCCGCCGGCGCTCGCGGACCGGGCGGGGCACCGGCTGGTAGTCGGGCACCCGCAACAGCAGCAGCCCGCACACCAGGTAGCTGGCCGCGTTGCTGAGGATCAGCGCGGTGTACGCGGCAGGGGTGTCCCACTGCACCGCGACCGCGGCCCCCAGCGCGCCGAGCACCACCCCGAGGTTGGCCACGGCCCGCAGCCGGGCCCGGAAGGCGGCCGGCCGGTCCTCGCCGACCCGGGCGATCACCGCCCCGCGCGCCGCGTTGTTGGCGCACAGTGCCAGCGTGTCCAGGGCGGCCACCACGGTGAAGGCCCACCAACTGCGCACCGCCAGGAAGCCGAGCATGGTCGCGGTCTGGACGGCCAGCGTCACCAGCATCACGGTGCGCGGGCCGCGCCGGTCCGCCAGGTACCCGGCGGGCACGCCGGCCAGCATCCCGACCAGCCCCGCCACGCTGAGCCCCAGCCCCACCTGGGTGGCCGGCAGGTGCGCCACCCGGGTGAAATAGAGTGCCGCCGCCGTGTTGAACAGCCCGTTGCCGATCCGGTTGGCGAAGCTGGACAGCACCATGGCCCGCTGCGGTCCGGGCGGCAGCGCGCCGGCCAACCGCCGGCCCGGGCGCAGGTCGAACCCCCGTACGATCATGGGCCGCAGGCTAGCAGGATCGGTTCGTGCACCCCGCGAGCAGGGCGGGGTGGTGCCCGGCGCAGTCTTGGATACCCTTTGTGTAACCATAGTTGACCAACCGTCAGGAATTAAAGGATGTCCGACGACCTGCTCACCGCGAAGATCGCCCACGGCTTCGCCCAGCTCGACGCCGACGGGGACGGCCGGCTCACCGAGGCCGACCACGTACTGATGGGGGAGTCGGTGGCCCGTTCCCTCGGGCACAAGGAAGGGTCCCCGGCCGAGACCCGGATCGTCGCCGCCTACACCGCTGTCTGGCGCGACCTGCACCTGCCGCAGCTGCCGGCCGGCGAACAGGCGCTGGGCCGGGCCGAGTTCCTGGCCGGCACCGCCGCGCTGGCGGACGACCCGGTGGCAGCCCGCGCCGTGCTCGGCCAGCTGGCCGAGACCTTCCTGGAGGTGGCCGACACCGACGGAAGCGGCACCGTGGAGCCCGCGGAGTTCTTCACCTTCCAGCGCGGCCACTTCCCCGCCCTGACCCGGGAGCAGGCCGACACCGCCTTCGCCCACCTGGACCGGGACGGTGACGGGCACCTGTCGGCCGGGGAGTTCATCGCCGCCATCATCGAGTACTGGACCAGCCGCGATCCGGCCGCGCCCGGCAACTGGTGGACCGGGCGGGACTTCAGCCGGCCGGCCGCCTGACCCAGCCCAGCAGCACCACGCTGACCAGCGCCGCCAGCGCGCACCAGGTGGAGACGAAGGCGACCCGCCAGAGCAGCCCGCTGACCAGCGCCGCCGCGCCGGTGAGCAGGCCCAGCCGGCGCAGCCCGCCGTCGGCGCTGGTCAGCAGCGCGCCGATGGTGGCCAGCAGGTAGCCCGCCAGCAGCAGCGGCCCGTACGGGATCCCGATCGCGTAGGTGAGGGTGTGCCCGTGCTCGCGCGTGGTCACCGGGTGCGCCACCAGCGCCGCCGTCAGCCCCGCCGCGACCGCGCAGCCGAGCACCGCGAGGACCGCCGCCCGCCGGGTGCGGGGGCCCGCGCACCACACGCCCACCGACACCAGGGCGGGCAGCAGCGGCAGCGCGACCACCGCCCAGGCGGTGCGGGCCCAGAGCGCGGGCGCCCCGGTCAGCTCACCGTCCACCCCGCGCCAGACCGCCGCCTCGATCAGCTGATGGACCCCCAGCAGCAGGGGCAGCGCCGCCATGGGGAGATCCCGGGCCCGCCGGACCCGGGTCAGGCAGAGCACCCCGAGGCCGCCGACCACTGCCCCCGCGACCAGATCCGCCTCGGCACTCCAGCACATGGGGCCCGAGCGTAGCGTCAGCCGGTGGCCGACACGCCGTACGCGTGCACGCCCTCCGGCAGCGCAGGCCCGGTCGGCAGCCACTGCGCCAGCACCCAGCCGGAGGGACCGAACATCGGCTCCGGCAGCGCGTCCAGCGGCACCCGCTCCCACCCGGCACAGGCGTGCGGCTCGGTGACCCGGGCCTCGGCGTCGCTCGGCGGGGCCAACACGGCGGCGGTCAGCCGCGGCCGCCCGTCCAGGTGGTCCAGCACCACCCCGAGCACCGTCATCGACGCGGCCGGCAGCACGATCCCGGTCTCCTCGGCCAGTTCGCGGGCCGCGGCGGCCTGGAAGGACTCGCCGGGCCCGTCCACCTTGCCGCCGGGCAGGCTCCAGGTCGGCGGCTCGCCGGCCACCGTGCGCCGGCCGACCAGCACCGAGCGCCCGTCGGTGGACGGCACGATCACACCTGCCCCGATCAGGGCCGCCCCGATCGGCGCCGGCCCCGGGCTCACCACGAGGAGGGCTCGAAGTCCTTGAGGAAGCACCCGTACAGGTCCTCGCCCTGCTCGCCGCGGACGATCGGGTCGTAGACCCGGGCCGCGCCGTCCACCAGGTCCAGCGGGGCGTGGAAGCCCTGGTCGTGCAGCCGCATCTTGTCCGGGTGCGGGCGCTCGTCGGTGATCCAGCCGGTGTCGACCGCGGTCATCAGGATCCGGTCGGTGTCCAGCATCTCCTGCGCGCTGGTGCGGGTCAGCATGTTCAGCGCGGCCTTGGCCATGTTGGTGTGCGGGTGGCCCGCACCCTTGTAGGCGCGGCTGAACTGGCCCTCCATCGCGGAGACGTTCACCACGTACTTGCGCCGGGCGGGCGCCGCGGCCATCGCCCGGCGCAGTCGGCTGATCAGGATGAACGGGGCGGTGGAGTTGCACAGCTGGACTTCCAGCAGCTCGACCGGGTCGATCTCCTCGACCGTCTGCACCCAGCTGTTGGTGTCGGCCAGGTCCGGCACCAGGCCGCCCGCGTCGATCGCGGTACCGGCCTCGATCCGGGCCGGCGAGGCCGAGCCGGTGACCAGCGCCAGCGAGGTGACCTCCTGCGCGGTGAGCGCCTGGTGGGAGCCGGGCAGCGCCGGGCGCTCCACGCTGCCGCTGCCGAACGAGCCGATCACCTCGACGGTCGGCGCCGCCGCGGCGGTGAGCAGCCCGGCCGGCAGCGGTGCCGACTCGGCCGCGATCAGCTCGGCGTAGGCGGCGGGGGAGCGGCGCACGGTCTGCGCGGCGTTGTTGATCAGGATGTCCAGCGGGCCCTCGGCGGCCACCGAGTCGGCCAGTGCCACCACCTGGGCCGGGTCGCGCAGGTCGATGCCGACCACCTTGAGGCGGTGCAGCCAGTCCGCGCTGTCCGGCATCTCGCTGAACCGGCGGATCGCGTCGTTCGGGAACCGGGTGGTGATCGTGGTGTGCGCGCCGTCGCGCAGCAGCCGCAGTGCGATGTACATGCCGATCTTGGCCCGGCCGCCGGTGAGCAGCGCCCGACGGCCCGTCAGGTTCACCCGGGCCTCGCGCCGGCCCCGGCTGGACTTCGCGCAGGACTGGCAGAGCTGGTGGTAGAAGGCGTCGACCTCGACGAACCGGGACTTGCAGATGTAGCAGGACCGGGGGCGCTCCAGGACGCCCGCGATCTCGCCGACCGGGGTGCTGGAGGACAGGCCGAAGACGCCGGCCGTCTCGTCGTCGATCCGCCCGGCCGCGCCGGTGGCGGTGCGGGCGGTCACCTCGCGGTCGTTGGCGGTCTTGCGGGCCCGGGTCTCCTGGCGGCGGCGCTGCTTCACGGTGCGGAAGATGCCCGCCACCGCCCGGCGCACGGTGATCGCGTCCGGGTGGTCCACCGGGAGCTCGTCCAGTTCGGCCAGCACCTCGAGGCAGAACCGCAGGCGTTCGGGGTCGATGCCCGGCCCGTGCTCCGCCTCGTGCTGGTCCTGCTGCTGTGCTGCCGTGGCCATGCCTGTCCTCTGGGTCTCCCGGCCGACCCGTCGGTCGACCGTTGAATCGTACGGAGTGGTCCGCGAGCGGCCAAACGGCATGGGTAGATTGCGGGCATGATCTCCGACACCGAGCCCGTCGTCCTGCTGCCCCGTCCCGCCGAGGTCAAGGGGCTGGAGGTGCACCTGTTCGACGGCGAAGCCTGTGACGGGGTGCCCGGGCCGCCGCCGGCCGAGCTGCTGGCCCGGGTCGAGCTGCTGGTGACCCCGTACCTGCGGACCGGCACGGTGCTGCCGCTGCTGTCGGCCATGCCGCGGCTGCGGGTGGTGCAGACCCAGACCGCCGGGGTGGACGACATCCTGCCGCACCTGCCGGCCGGCGTGACCCTGTGCAACGCGCGCGGGGTGCACGACGCCTCCACCGCGGAGCTGGCCGTGGCCCTCACACTGGCCGCGCTGCGCGACATCCCCGGCTTCGTGCGCGGGCAGGACGTCGAGCAGTGGCGGGCCGGTTTCTACCCGGCGCTGGCGGACCGCCGGGTGCTGATCGTCGGCTACGGCTCGGTGGGCGCGGCGATCGAGGACCGGCTGCTGCCGTTCGAGGTGGCGGTGGAGCGGGTGGCCCGCACCGCGCGCACGGAGGCGGCCGGACCGGTGCACGCGCTCGCCGACCTGCCCGCGCTGCTGCCCGGGGCCGACGTGGTGATCCTGGCCGTGCCGCTGACCGCGGAGACCGCCGGGCTGGTGGACGCCGAGTTCCTCGCGGCGATGCCGGACGGGGCGCTGCTGGTCAACGTGGCCCGCGGCCCGGTGGTGCGTACCGAGGCCCTGCTCGCCGAGCTGACGGCGGGCCGGCTGCGCGCGGCGCTGGACGTCACCGACCCCGAGCCGCTGCCGGCCGGCCACCCGCTCTGGCACGCACCGGGCGTGCTGATCAGCCCGCACGTGGGCGGCAGCTCCAGCGCCTTCCAGCCCCGCGCCGACCGCCTGGTCGCCGCACAGCTGACCCGCTTCGCCGCCGGCGAGCCGCTGGCGAACGTGATCGCGTGGTGAGGTGGGGAGCGGCTACCGCAGGCTCAGCTGCTCGAGCTGAGACCCGGTCAGCGCGATGCCGAGGTGCTCGCGGTAGGCGGCGCTCGGGTGCCGCGCGGTGGGCAGCGCGGTAGGTGACGGTGCGTCAGGACAGGCCGAGGGCGCGTCGCACGGCCAGCAGCGGGCTGGTCAGCACCGGCACCGGCAGGTCGACCAGCAGGGCGGCGGCCGGGTCCATGGAGGCCTGGGCCAGCACCACCGCGTCCACCTCGCCGACCGCGGTCCGCACCAGCTCGGCCACCGTCGCGTGGTAGGCGGGCAGGTCGCCGGAGTCGAAGTGCGGCCAGGCCGACCGGCAGTCGATCTCCACCAGCTGCGCCGCGCCCGCCTCGGTGAGCAGCTCGGTGGTCGGTGCCAGCGTGGAGTCGACCGTGTAGGCGACCCCGACCCGGGGGTACTTCGCGGCCGCCTCGGCCATCGGGCGGTCCACCCGGACCGCCTGCGGCAGCAGCTCCTCCGCGGCCCCGCCGATGCTGGTGCAGGTCACCACCACCACGTCACAGCCCGCGAGTTCGGCCAGCCGCTGGGCCAACTGCTCACGGTAGGGCTGCCCGGCACGCGCCAGCTCCAGCAACTCCTCGTCCACCAGGTGCCGCTGCGCGGTGCCCTCGGGGGCCAGCTCGGCCACCAGCGCGCGGAAGGCCGGCACGTGGACCGGGGAGGTGTGCAGGAAGCCTGTGCTGATCACCCGCCCCATCATGCCAGGCCCTAGCCGGCCGCCGGGTCGGTGACCTGGCCCAGGAACAGCGGCAGGCCGGTGCCGGTGTCCCGGATCAGGAAGAGGAACGGCCGGTCGATGTGCAGCTCCGTTCGGGTCGCGGCCGGCGCCGCGGCCGAGACGCCCGCGACCGCGCCGCTGCCCGCGGCCGCCACCGTGCCCTGCTCGTCCACCGTGATCCGCGCCTTCTGGACCACGGTGGTCAGCCGCACCCGCCAGGGCGCGTCGTGCCCGGCGATCCCGGTCAGGTCCGCGCTCGGGGTGAACGCCGTCCGCATCCCGAGCTGGACCAGCGGGTCGTTCAGGTTGCTGTCGGTCTCGAAGGCGAACTTGGGCAGCGTCAGGTCCACCTCGGTGTCGGCGAGCCCGGCCGTGATCCGCTGCAGCTGCGCCTGGTCCAGCCCGCGCCGGAAGGCGTCGAAGCCACCCTGGGCCGGCACCAGCAGGTCCATCGCCAGGTGCCCGGAGGCGTACGGCAGCTCGACCGCCTGCCAGGGCTGGCCGGTGATCCCGCCGCTGCCGGCGGCGTAGCGCAGGCGGCCCTCCTGGGCCATGGTCGGGGGCTGCTCGGTGCGCCCGGCCAGGGTGTGGAACTCGCGCGGGCCGGTCTGGGCCGGTTTGAACGGCTGCGCCCAGTCGGCCTTGAGGTAGAGCGCGTCGGTCAGCGCCAGCAGGGTGGAGGGCTGCACGGCGCCCGGGCCGAACAGGTCCTTCACCTGGCCGTGGGTCTGCTGCTCGACCAGTGCGTTCACCGCCTTGCGCGCCCCTTCCGGGTCCTTGGCGAAGTCGGTGGTGCGCACCCCCGCGTCGAAGGCGCCGGCCAGCACCGCCAGGTAGTCCTGCTGGACCGGCAGGCCCTGCTGGGCCCACAGGGTGTCGGACTGCTCCAGGGCCGCCTTGCCGTCCAGCCCGGTGCGGGCGCCGCGGTCCAGCTCTCCGGTGGCGGCGGCGTACTGCTCGGGGGTGAGCTCGGTGTGCAGGGCCGCGGTCAGCTCCTGCGCGGTGGAGCCGCGGGCACCCGGTAGCACCAGTGCCAGCAGGGTGGTCAGGCCGGAGGGCGAGAGCACCAGGTTGTTGTCGCCGTGCGTGGCGGCGAGTGCGCGGTACAGGTCCAGGCCGAACACCTGGTCGGCCCCGGCGGTGGCGGTGCGCTGCTGGTCGGTCGAGGTCAGCACGGGTGCGCCGGCCAGCTTGAGCTCGCCGGTGCCCGCCCCCGCGGCGCCCCCGCCCCTGCCGCAGCCGGCCAGCACGGCCGCCGTCACCGCCAGTGCCACCGCCGCCGCGCCCGCCGCCCGCCGACTCCGCCTGATCCGCATCCCAGGTCCCGCCCTCTGTCGTGTGGTTCGCATGACCCCCGATGGGACGCGGGTGCGGCGGATCGGGTTCCGTCGGGTGGCGCCCGCCGGTCACCTCGCCCAGGATCGGTACCGTGACGAAGCATCAGCAGGACACGGGGGCGCAGGCCGCGATGCGCCGACGGATCATCGACCGGTGCGAGCAACTGGGTCTGTCCCGGGAGGACTTGGCGGCCCGGGCCGGGATGGCGCCGCACTACCTGAGCTATCTGACCCAGGCCGCCGCCGACTTCGACCGGGCCGGCCTGCTCCGGGTGGCCGCCGCACTCGGGCTCGGCTACCAGGAACTGACCGAGGGCCGCACCGACGCCACCCCCGGCCAGCAGGGCCAGGTGGCCCGCCCGGCGCTGGTGCAGCTCTCCGAGGCGGAGTGCTGGGAGCACCTGGGCAGCCACGGGCTGGGCCGGATCGCGCTCCCGGACCCGGACGGCCCGACCGTGGTCCCGGTCAACTACCTGGTCGACGGCAGGACGGTGGTCTACCGCACCGAGCCGGGCAGCCTGGGCGCCTGTCCCTCCGGCGCGCCGCTCTCCTTCGAGGCCGACCGGGTCGACGAGCGGCTCAGCAAGGGGTGGAGCGTGCTGCTGGTCGGCACTGCCGAACACCCGGGCCCGGCGGAGACCGCTCCGCTCGACCGGCGGGCGGCCCAGGGCCACCCCGTCCCGGCCGGGGCCGGGCAGCTCTGGATCCGGGTCCGCCCGCACCGGGTCGCGGGCCGCCGGATCGGGACCGTCGACCAGGACGGCCACCTGGTCTGATCACTGCCGCCGGCCTGATCGACGCCACCCCTTGTGTGATCCTCCAAGGTCGGGGCAAGATCAAGTTGCGCTGATTGTGCGGACCCTCAACGTTCGGGTGTGAACTGGCTTTCGACCTGGGTATCGGCGAGTATCGACGGTTGGGTGCGGGGCGGCCGGTTGTGCGGCCGTTCGGCCTGGACCCGGTCTTCGATCCGCACCCGAGGTCTACCCTCCCAAAGCCAGAGAGCCACAGTTCATGCGCTTCTTGAACCCCCAGACCGGCAGCTACGACGAGCGGAACGCGGTCCCGTACGACCTCACGTACGACGACGTCTACATGGTCCCCAGCCGGTCGGCGGTCGGCTCGCGGCAGGGGGTGGACCTCTCCTCGAACGACGGGACCGGGACCACCATCCCGCTGGTGGTGGCGAACATGACCGCCATCGCCGGGCGCCGGATGGCCGAGACGGTGGCCCGCCGCGGTGGTCTGGTGGCCATCCCGCAGGACATCCCGACCGAGGTCATCGCCGAGGTGGTCAGCTGGGTCAAGCGGCGCCACCTGGTCTTCGACACCCCCGTGACGCTGGCGCCCGGCGCCACCGTGGCCGACGCGCTGGCGCTGCTGCCCAAGCGCGCGCACGGTGCGCTGGTGGTGGTCGAGGACGGCAGGCCGGTCGGCGTGGTGACCGAGGGCGACCTGCACGGCGTGGACCGGTTCACCAGCCTGGCCCAGGTGATGTCCCGCGACCTGCTGCTGCTGGAGGAGTCGGTCGACCCGACCGCCGCCTTCGAGAAGCTGAGCGAGGGCCACCGCAAGCTGGCCCCCGTGGTGGACGAGAAGGGCGAGCTGGTCGGCATCCTGACCCGCAAGGGCGCGCTGCGGGCCACCCTGTACACCCCGGCGGTGGACGCGGCCGGCCGGCTGCGGATCGCCGCCACCGTGGGCATCAACGGCGACGTGGCCGGCAAGGCCGAGGCGCTGCTCGAGGCCGGCGCCGACGTGCTGGTGGTGGACACCGCGCACGGGCACCAGGAGTCGATGATCAGCGCACTGCGCGCGGTCCGCGGCCTGGAGCCGAGGATCCCGATCGTGGCGGGCAACGTGGTCACCGCCGCCGGTGTGCGCGACCTGGTCGAGGCCGGCGCGGACATCCTCAAGGTCGGTGTCGGCCCCGGCGCGATGTGCACCACCCGGATGATGACCGGCGTGGGCCGCCCGCAGTTCTCCGCCGTGCTGGAGTGCGCCGCCGAGGCGCGCCGCCTCGGCAAGCACGTCTGGGCCGACGGCGGCGTGCGCCACCCGCGCGACGTCGCGATGGCGCTGGCGGCGGGCGCCTCCAACGTGATGATCGGCTCCTGGTTCGCCGGCACCTACGAGTCGCCGGGCGACCTGCAGACCGCCCCCGACGGGCGGCAGTACAAGGAGAGCTTCGGCATGGCCTCGGCCCGCGCGGTGCGCAACCGCACCGCCGAGGAGTCGTCCTACGACCGGGCCCGCAAGGCGCTCTTCGAGGAGGGCATCTCCACCTCGCGGATGTTCCTGGACCCGGCCCGTCCGGGCGTCGAGGACCTGATCGACTCGATCATCGCGGGCGTGCGCAGCTCCTGCACCTACGCGGGCGCCAACAGCCTGGAGGAGTTCCACCAGAAGGCGGTGGTCGGCATCCAGAGCGCGGCCGGCTTCGCCGAGGGCAAGCCGCTGCACTCCAGCTGGGCGTGAGCTGACCGACCGAACGGCACCGGGCTCCTCG
>NZ_PYBW01000094.1 GCF_003205575.1 Streptomyces tateyamensis | reverse complement strand
CCCCGGAATAAGGCGGCCCCGTGCACTGCGTCCTCGCTAGTGTTTTACTTCAAAAGGAATCTCCAACCCCAATCAAAAGACTGAGGCCGGGGATGTCAACATATCTGGCGTTGACTTTTGGCACGCTGTTGAGTTCTCAAGGAACGGACGCTTCCTTTGCGCTGATCTCTCAGCTCTCCGGGCGCTTCGTTCTTTCGTGTTTCCAGCTTATCAGATCCGAGCGTCGTGCTCTTTCCCGACTTCCTGAGCTGGTCAGGGCCGCCATTTCTGCTTTGCGACGACCGCCACTCTACCGTATTTCCGGACCAGGTCCGGACCATGCTGATTCCAAAAAGAATGAGCGAGGCTTGAAAATCAGTAAATGTGATGGTCGCACCACTCGGGTTCCGGGACGATCTCTCGTTGACCCTGCTGCCCGTGCGGTTCAGGCGACTCGGTCAACACTAGGCCAGCTCGGCGAGCACGTCAAACACGACGGGGCCAGATCTGTCCAGATCTGGCCCCGTAGGGGTATTCTCCCAGCTCACGGCCGGTACGTTTCAAGCCACCTGATGACCCCTCAGCAACCCTCGGCGTGAGTCGCCATCAGTTCTCGATCCGTCAGCCGCGGACCAGCTCCACCGCGGCCAGGTTCCGCTTGCCGCGGCGCAACACCAGCCACCGGCCGTGCAGCAGGTCAGCCTCGGTCGCGACCGCGTCCTCGTCGGTGACCTTGGCGTTGTTCAGGTAGGCGCCGCCCTCCTTGAGGGTGCGGCGGGCGGCCGAGCGGCTCGGGGCCAGTCCGACGGCGACCAGCAGGTCGGCCATCGGGGCCAGCTCCGCGACCTCGGCCCGCGGGAGCTCGGCCAGCGCCGAGGCCAGCGTGGCCGGCTCCAGCTCGGTCAGCTCGCCCTGGCCGAACAGCGCCTTGGAGGCGGCCACCGCGCGCTCGTACTGGTCGGCGCCGTGCACCAGCGTGGTGAGCTCCTCGGCCAGCGCGCGCTGGGCGAGCCGGGCCTGCGGACGCTCGGCGGTCTCCCGCACCAGCTCCTCGATCTCCTCCCGCGAGCGGAACGAGAAGATCCGCAGGAAGTTGGCCACGTCGCGGTCGTCGGCGTTCAGCCAGAACTGGTAGAACGCGTACGGCGTGGTGAGCTCCGGGTCGAGCCAGATGGTGCCGGACTCGGTCTTGCCGAACTTGGTGCCGTCAGCCTTGACGATCAGCGGGGTCGCCAGCGCGTGCACCGAAGCGCCCTCGGCCTTGCGGATCAGGTCGGTGCCGGCGGTCAGGTTGCCCCACTGGTCGCTGCCGCCGGTCTGCAGGGTGCAGCCGTAACGGCGGTTCAGCTCCAGGAAGTCCATGCCCTGCAGGATCTGGTAGCTGAACTCGGTGTAGCTGATGCCCGCGTCGGAGTTGAGCCGACGGGCCACCGCCTCCTTGGCGATCATGTTGTTGACCCGGAAGAACTTGCCGATGTCGCGCAGCAGGTTGATCGCGGACAGGTCGGCGGTCCAGTCCAGGTTGTTGACCATGCGGGCCGCGAACGGACCGTCGAAGTCGAGGAACCTCTCGATCTGGCCGCGCAGCCGCAGTACCCAGTTGGCCACCGTCTCGGGGTCGTTGAGCACCCGCTCGGCGGTGGGCTTGGGGTCGCCGATCAGACCGGTGGCGCCGCCGACCAGGCCCAGCGGCAGGTTCCCGGCCTGCTGGATCCGGCGCATCGTGAGGATCTGCACCAGGTTGCCCAGGTGCAGGCTCGGCGCGGTCGGGTCGAAGCCGCAATAGAACGTGACCGGGCCGTCCGCGAACGCCTTGCGCAGTGCGTCCTCGTCCGTGGAGAGGGCGATCAGCCCGCGCCACTTCAGCTCGTCGACGATGTCCGTCACGGTCACGGTTCTCCTTGGTCCGACCGGGCCGCCCGGCAGCGGCCCGCTGTTTCAGATGAGTGCTGGGTACAGCGTGTCCGAGAGTACGCGGTCCGCGCCAGCGCGTTTCATTTAGCCGCCCGGCGGCGCGGGGCGTGGGCGCGGTAGGGGCTGACCGTGGGATCGCCCTCGATCCAGAACCGCCAAGGCGTGTCGGCGGCGGCGGCGACTCCGGTGCGCGGACCGGTGCGGATCTGCCCGGGGGCCGGCGGGGTCCCGGGCAGCAGCCGGAAGACGGGGCCGGCCACCACGTCCTCGCCGTCCTGGGTGCGGTCCACGCCGAGCGCGACGGTGAGCCGGGCGGGGCCCTGCGCCAGGTCGTGGTCCCGGCGGCTGCCGGGCCGGCGGCGCCGGGCCGAGTCGATGCCCTCGGTCACCCGGCCGGCCCTCAGCAGCACCCCGCCGGGGTGCAGGGCCGGGCCGCAGACCAGGTTGAGGCAGAAGTGCATGCCGTAGGTGAAGTACACGTACGCGTGCCCGGGCGGGCCGAACATCACCGCGTTGCGGGCGGTGCGGCCGCGGTAGGCGTGCGAGGCGGGGTCGTCCGGGCCGGTGTAGGCCTCCACCTCGGTCAGGCGCAGCTCGACGGTGCCGGTGGGCAGCGTGCAGCGCAGCAGCCGGCCGAGCAGGTCGGGTGCCACCTCGGGGGACGGGCGGTCGAAGAAGGCGCGGTCGAGTGCGGCAGCGGGGTCCTCGGTCACGGGGCGAGCGTAGCCGCGGGGCCGGACAACCGGGCTGAGCGGCGGAAATTCCGTTGTCCGGCACGCGCTTCGACGGTCACAGTGGTCGGGTCCGCCAGGGCGGCGGCCAAGGCCTGGGAGGTGCCCCCGAGATGCGCAACACGCTGGTGCTGAACGCGAGCTACGAGCCGCTGTCCACGGTGTCGCTGCAGCGAGCGGTGGTACTGGTACTGCAGGACAAGGCCGTGGTCGAGCAGGCCCATCCGCTGCGCGTGATGCGGGCGACGGGCCTGGCGGTACCGGTGCCCCGGGTGATCAGACTGCGGACATACGTCCGGGTGCCGTTCCGACAACGGGCGCCGTGGTCGCGACGGGGCGTCCTGGTGCGTGACCAGCACACCTGCGCCTACTGCGGCCGGCGGGCCACCACGGTGGACCACCTGGTGCCGAAGTCGCGCGGCGGCGCCGACAGTTGGCTGAACACCGTGGCCGCCTGCGCGGAGGACAACCAGCGCAAGGCCGACCGGACGCCGGAGCAGGCCCAGATGGTGCTGCGGCGGCGTCCGTTCGAGCCGACCCCGGAGGCCTCGCTGCTGCTGGCGCTGGGCCTGCGGGCGGGCGAGGCCGCCGAGCTGGCGGACTGGCTGCAGCCGATCTCGGCCTGACCGTGGCCTGACCGGGCGCGGCCCTGGGCCGGCAGTGGGTCAGCCCTTGGCCTGGAAGGCGGTCGCGGTGCCGAAGTGCGTCGAGTGCTCCGGTACCGCGACCACCCGGCCACCGCCGATCAGCACCCGGCCCGCGGTGAGCAGCGAGCCGGTGTCGCGGGGGAAGCCGCCGCCGATGCTCTCCTGACCGTTCGTCAGGGCGAACCGGCTCAGGTGGGCGGGCAGGCCGACCCGCTCCTCGGTGGCCAGCACCAGCGCACCGCCGTCCAGCGCGACGGCCCGCACGCCGCCCTTCTCGCTCACCGGGCTGCGCCACAGCGCCTTGCCGCCGGCCAGGTCGAAGGCGGCGGCCGAGGTGGCGCCGTCGCTGCCGGTGAGCGTGGTCACCAGGCTGTGGTCCTGGAAGAAGACGCCGGGGGTCGGGTCGAAGCTGCCGTGGCCGACGTCCAGTTGGCCGCCGCCGTCCTGGGCCAGCGGGATGCTGCCGGTCGCATCGCCGTTGGCCGCGAAGCCGAGCACCTTGGAGTCGGCGGGCTGGTCGCCGGTGGTGAGCACCGCGGCGGGTTCGGCCGAGAGCACGGTGACGGTCTTGGGCTGGCCGTCCAGGCCCTTGGCCCAGAGCACCTTGCCGTCGGCGGCGCCGAGCGCGACCAGTTGGTTGCCGGGGTTGCTGTCGGCGCAGTTGCTGTCCACCAGCACGGTGGCGCCGGTGGCGCTGCCGGTCAGCGTGCAGAACTTGCCCTGGCCGCCGTACTGCCAGGCGTCCTTGCCGTCGGCGCCGGCCCATGCCTGCACCTTGTCGTCGCCGACCGCGATCACCTTGTCCTCGGTGACCGCGACGTGCGCGGCGTAGGAGTTGGCGGTGTCGGAGAGCTTCTTGGTCCAGGCGGTCTTGCCGGCCTTGGTGTCCACGGCGGCGAGCAGGGTGCAGGGGCTCTTGGGGTCGGCCTGGGTGCGGAACAGCGCGCCGCCTAGCCCGGCGCCGTTGACGGTGGGCGACAGGCCGCAGGGCACGGCGCCCTGGGCGGGCGCGTCGATGCTCCAGCCGGGCTTGCCGTCGGCGAGCTGGTAGGCGTGCACGCCGGTGCTGTCGGCGCGCACCACGGCGTCGCCGAGCAGCCAGCTGCCCACCAGGGTGTCGTCGGTGCCCTGTTGGGCAGCTGGCTGGGCGACCCAGATCCGGTTGTGCGCGACCGCGAAGTTGGTGTCGCCGCTCGGGGTGCCGGCGACCGGGGCCGGGTGGTCGGAGTGACCGCTGGTGGCGACGATGCCGGCGGTGATCAGCACGCCGAGGGCCGCGACGCCGGCGCCGGCCCGGATCAGCAGGGCCCGCCGGCCGGGGCCGCCCTCGGTGTTTAGCACGCCCTGGGCGGCGGCCTTGGCGGAGTCGCGGGCCCGGTCGATCAGCGAGCCGCCGGCGGCGGTGCGCGGCGCGGCTCGGCGCGAGCGGGGGGCGGTGGGAGCCTGCTCGGCGTCAGTGCCGGCCGCCGGGGCTCGCGGGTCTGCCGGGTCGGCGGGGTCGGCCACGTCCACCGGGTTGACGGCGGGCTCGGCCTCCTGCTGGACCCCGGTAGCCTGCTCGGCCGGCAACTGCTGGTACTGGTCGGAGGCGTACTGCTCCGGGATGTGCTGCCGGGCGTACTCGGGGCGGTGCTGGTCCGGGCTGTACTGCTCCGGGCTGTACTGCTCCGAGTTGTACTGCCCCGGGTTGTACTGCTCCGCGCCGGGCTGCTCCCCCGCGGCGGGCGCGTACGGGTCCACGTACGTGGCGGGCTGGTACTGCTGCTCCTGGTAGCCGCCCTGGGGGTACTCCTGCCACTGCCAGGGCTGCTCCCCAGGCTGCGGCTGCTGGTCGGTCCCGGGGTACCAGGAGTGCTGGTATCCGTACCCGTCCTGAGTCATGCGTCCCCTTTGTCCCGACTGCGGCTGGCAGCGGCCAGCATCTCACGCCGCCCGGGACGGCTCGCCGGCTTCGCCGGATCAGGCCTCGCGCAGTGACCGGTCGATCCGTGCCGCCATCGTCAGGTCCAGGCCGGTCAACCCGCCCGCGCTGTGGGTGGACAGGACGAAGGTGAGGGTCCGCCAGCGGATGTCGATGTCCGGGTGGTGGTCGAGCTCCTCGGCCGCCTCGGCCACCTGGTCCACCACCCGGATCGCGGTGCGGAAGTCGGCGGTCTCGGCGGTGCGGCGGATGGCGCCGCCCTCACGCTGCCAGTCGGGCAGCGCGGCCAGGCCGGCGGCGATCTCGTCCTCGGTCAACAGGGTCCGCTTGCTCATGGCGTCCAGCGTAGGGCGGGTCCGGCCGATCTTGGCGGATCAGCGCGCGGCGCCGGGCAAGATCGGCCGGACTGGCCTGGGCGAGCGGCAGGGGAACTGACGCAGGCTCAGGCTCAGGCTCAGGCGAGCAGCAGCTTGACCACCGCGACCAGTCCGACCACCACGATCAGGGCACGCAGCGCGCTCGGCGGCAGCCGGCGGCCGATCTTCGCGCCGAGCAGGCCGCCGAGCGCCGAGCCGACCGCGATCAGCAGCGCCACCAGCCAGTCGATGTGCGCGGTGAACATGAAGAAGACCGCCGCCACCGCATTCACGATCAGCGCCAGCACGTTCTTGACCGCGTTCATCCGCTGCAGGTCGTCACGGAGCAGCATCCCCATCAGGGCCAGCAGCAGGACGCCCTGGGCAGCCCCGAAGTAGCCGCCGTAGACACCGGTGGCGAAGACGCCGGCGATCAGGCCCCAGCCGCCGTCGGGGTGGGCGGCCGGGCCGCCGCGGGCGGCCACCGCGCGGGCCACCCGGGGCTGAACGACCACCAGCACCAGGGCGAGCAGGATCAGCGCCGGGACGATGGCGGCGAAGGCGGAGCCGGGCAGCTTGATGAGCAGCACCGCGCCGAGCAGGCCGCCGAACAGCGAGGCGGTGCCCAGCCGCAGCAGCCGTCCGCGCTGGTCGGCCAGTTCCCGCCGGTAGCCGATCACGCCGCTGAACGAACCGGGCACCAGGCCCAGCGTGTTGGACACGTTGGCCGTCACCGGCGGCAGTCCGATCGCCAGCAGGACCGGGAACGTGATCAGCGTCCCCGATCCCACGATGACGTTGATGGTGCCGGCACCCGCACCGGCGGCGAAGACCGCCAGCCCTTCCCAAGGAGTCATCGACCCGTCCCTACGTCTCGCGTGTCCGCCCCCGCCCGCTGCGGGTGGCGGCAAAAGCGATCATCCTGGACGACGCTGCTTGCTGACAGCGTCATCCAGGATGAGAGACATGGATCGCACCCGACCTGCGGGCACTTCCCCGCGGACCACCGTCCGCGAGGAAGTGCCCGCGGACCGGTACCCGCAGCTCAGTGTCGGCTGATCACTCCGGGTCGATCTGCGGGTACTCCCGGGTCGGGTTGACCCGGGGCCGGGCCGCGCCCGTCTCGTCGGTGTCCAGCGGGCGCGGGCCGCCCGCGGCGCCGACCGGGCGGGCGCCGTTGCCGTCGGCCGGAACCTGCTTGGGCAGGTCGGCGACGGTGGGGGCGGGGCCGCCGCTCTGACCGGTCAGACCGCCGAAGGCACCGCCCAGGCCCTTGAGGGCGTCGCCCACCTCGCTGGGGATGATCCACAGCTTGTTGGCGTCGCCCTTGGCCAGCTCGGGCAGCGTCTGCAGGTACTGGTAGGCGAGCAGCTTCTGGTCGGCGTCGCCGTCGTGGATCGCCTCGAAGACCGTACGGATCGCGGCAGCCTCACCGTCGGCGCGCAGCACGGCGGCCTGCGCCTCACCCTCGGCGCTGAGCACCGCGGCCTGCTTCTCGCCCTCGGCACGCAGGATCGCGGCCTGTCGCTGGCCCTCGGCGGTGAGCACCGCGGCGCGCTTGTCCCGCTCGGCCCGCATCTGCTTCTCCATCGAGTCCTGGATGGAGGTCGGCGGCTCGATCGCCTTCAGCTCCACCCGGTTGACCCGGATGCCCCAGCGGCCGGTGGCCTCGTCCAGCACCCCGCGCAGGCCGGCGTTGATCACCTCACGGGAGGTCAGGGTGGACTCCAGGTCCATCGAGCCGATGATGTTGCGCAGCGTGGTGACGGTGAGCTGCTCGATCGCCTGGATGAAGCTGGCCACCTCGTAGGTGGCGGCCCGGGCGTCGGTGACCTGGTAGTAGATGACGGTGTCGATGTTGACCACCAGGTTGTCCTGGGTGATCACCGGCTGCGGCGGGAACGGGACCACCTGCTCGCGCAGGTCGATCCGGTTGCGGATGGTGTCCACGAAGGGCACGACGATGTTGAGGCCGGCGTTGAGCGTGCGCGTGTAGCGGCCGAACCGCTCCACGATCGCCGCGCTGCCCTGCGGGATCACCTGGATCGTCCGGATCAGTGCGACTAGCGCCAGCACGACCAGAATGATCAGCACGATGAGGACGGGTTCCACGGTGTCTCCCCTGGACAGCTCGGACGCTGGGACTACTCGGACTGACTGCTCGTACGACTGTGCCGGCCGGTTCGGCCGGCTAGTCGACCAGGGCGGTGGCGCCCTGGATTTCGATCACATCCACCTGCTGGCCGGGCTCGTAGACACGGTCGGGGTGCAGCGCGCGGGCCGACCAGATCTCGCCGTTGAGCTTGATCCGGCCGCCGTGCTCGTCGACCCGTTCCTGCACCAGGGCGCGGGAGCCGGGCAGGGCGTCGATCCCCATCCGGACCTGCGGTCCCTTGCGCAACTTCCGATAGGCGAGCGGGCGCACCGCCCCCAGCATGGCGATCGAGACCACCAGGAAGACGGCGAACTGCCAGACCACGCCCGCCCCCAGCCCGGCCGTGATCGAGGCACCCACCGCGCCGACCGCGAACAGCCCGAACTCCGGCAACGCGGTGGCCACCAGCGGTACGCCCAGTCCGACGGCGAGCAGGAGCCACCACAACCAGCTGTCCACAGACCCATCCTAGGGAGGAAACGACATCCGGTGTGGTGGGTTCCCGCAGGTGGACGGAGGGAAACCGGTCAACTGTGCGCGCCTGCGCACCAGGAGCGGTCAGCCGAACGGCAGACCCTGCGCCGACCAGCGGTCGCCGTGCCGCTCCAGGGTCAGCGGCAGGCCAAAGCAGAGCGAGAGGTTGCGCGCGGTCAGTTCGGTGTCGATCGGTCCGGCGGTGAGCACCTTGCCCTGACGGATCATCAGCACGTGGGTGAAGCCGGGGGCGATCTCCTCGACGTGGTGGGTGACCATCGCCATGGCCGGCGCGTACTGGTCCTGGGCCAGCGCGCCGAGCCGGCGGACCAGGTCCTCGCGGCCGCCCAGGTCCAGGCCGGCGGCCGGCTCGTCGAGCAGCAGCAGCTCGGGGTCGGTCATCAGGGCGCGGGCGATCAGGGTGCGCTTGCGCTCGCCCTCGGACAGCGTGCCGAAGGCCCGCTCCTCGTAGCCGCCCATGCCGAGCCGGTCCAGCAGCAGCAGGGCGCGCGCGGTGTCGGTGGTCTCGTAGGTCTCGTGCCAGGTGGCGGTCATCCCGTAGGCGGCGGTCAGCACGGTCTGCAGCACGGTCTGCTCGCGCGGGATCCGGTCCAGCAGCGAGACGCCGGCCAGGCCGATCCGCTGGCGCAGCTCGAAGACGTCCACCTCGCCGAGCTTCTCGCCCAGCACCGCCACCTGCCCGGCGGTCGGGTGCAGGTAGGTCGCCGCCACCTGGAGCAGGGTGGTCTTGCCGGCGCCGTTCGGTCCGAGGATGACCCAGCGCTCGCCCTCGGCCACCGACCAGGAGACCTGGTTGATCAGCGCGCGCCCATCGCGGACAACGGAAACGTCAACCAGCTCCAGCACGTCGCTCATGCCTACGCTTCTCCCAATCCAATGCAGCTACTCGTGCAGTTCTCGGCCGTCGGTGCGGGCGGGCAGCCTACCGGGTGTGCCTTGTGGGCGGTCGGGGAGCGGCTGGCACGCACAGCGTCAGGGCAAACCTACGCCACGCGGGTGGCCGCCTTGTCCGTAGGCTGGCTGGATGCCGCCGACTCCTGCCGAGATGCCCGCTGCCGATCCGTTCGCCGAACCCCGTTCGGCCCGTCTGACCGCCTGGGGGAACTCCCTGCTGGCCGGTTTCGCCCCGCCGGACCAGGCGGCGGACGAGATCGTCGGCGCGGACGAGCGGCACCGGGTGGCCGGACTGCCGGGCGACGCGGCGGGCGACCAGCACGGCTGGAGCTGGGCGCTGGGCCGGCTGCGGGTGCTGGGGGTGCAGGGGCTGCGGCTGGCGCTGCCCACCGAGGGGCACCCGCTGGGGCTGACCGGGCCGGCCGGCTTCAACACGGCGGCGCTCGCGGCCGGCGAGGCGGTGCTGGCGGTCGGGCTGCCGCTCGGCTTCGTGCCCGAGGTGACGGTCTACGGGCCGCCCGGGGACCAGTCGGCCACCGTGCTGTGGCGCTGCACCGAGGTGCGCGAGGCGCCGCCGGCCGACGTGCCCTTGCTGCACGAGGCCGAGCGGGAACTGGCCGAGGGGCTGCGCGAGGCCACCGCGCTGCTCTCCCGGCTGGACGTGGCCGGGGCCGGGCCGCAGGCGCTGCGCGCCCTGGAGCAGTACCGCCGGCGGGCGCACAGTCAGCTGCTGGCCCCGGGCTACCCGCCGCGCGCGGTGCGGGTGCTGGAGTCGGCCCGGCAGGTCTCGGCGCTGCTGGCGATCGCGGCCGACGGGCACGGCGCGGCGGTCAGCGCGGGCGAGATGGCCGCCCGCGACGCGGCGCTGGCGCCGCTGCGGCGCACCGCCCGGCGGGCCCAGGTGGCCGCCTACAACGCGCTGGTGGACGAGCGGGTCTGACGGGGGTTCAGCCGGGGGTGGCCGGGCTTCAGCCGGCGCCGTGGCGGACCGCCCACAGGGCGGCCTGGGTGCGGTCGGCCAGGTCCAGCTTCATCAGGATGTTGGAGACGTGCGTCTTCACCGTCTTCTCGGAGAGGTTGAGCGCACGGGCGATCTCCCGGTTGGACTGCCCGTCGGCGATGTGGCCTAGCACCTCGCGCTCGCGCTCCGTCAGGGTGCCGCCGCGGCCCTGCGCGGCCCGTGGCGAGTCGTCGGCCAGCAGCGCCCCGGCCAGCTCGGGCTGGAGCAGCACGTGCCCGGCGTGCACCGAGCGGATCGCCCCGGCCAGCGCCTCCGGGTCCACGTCCTTGTAGACGTAGCCGGCCGCGCCCGCGCGCAGCGCCGGCACCACGGTGCGGTGCTCGGTGAAGCTGGTGACGATCAGCACCCGGGCCGGGTTGCCCTCCTCCTTGAGCCGGCGCAGCGCCTCGATGCCGTCCACGCCCGGCATCTTGAGGTCCATCAGCACCACGTGCGGGTGCAGCTCCTGGGCCTTGGCCACGCCCTCGGCGCCGTCGGCGGCCTCGCCGACCACCTCGATGTCGTCCTGCACCTCCAGGAAGGTGCGCAGGCCACGGCGGACCACCTGATGGTCGTCGACCAGCAGGACGCGGATGGGTGCTGTCGTCCCGTCAGGCACCGGGGACCTCCAGTTCGATGACGGTCCCTCTGCCGGGGGCCGAGGTCAGGGTGAGGTGGCCGCCCACGGTCTGGGCGCGGTCGCGCATCGAGACCAGACCCAGGTGGCGGCCGGCCCGGCGCACCGACTCGGGGTCGAAGCCGCACCCGTCGTCGGTGACGCGCAGCAGCGCGCCGCGGTTGCGGGTGCCGCGCAGGGTGACCTCGACCCGGCGGGGCCGGGCGTGCCGCAGCGCGTTGTGCAGCGCCTCCTGGGCGATCCGCAGCACCGCCGCCTCCTGGGCCGGCGGCAGGGTGCGCACCCCGCCGTCCTCGTCGAAGACCACGGTGGCGGTGTGCGCCCGGTCCAGCACCTGGACCTGGGAGGCGAGGGTGGCGACCAGGCCGTCCTCGTCGAGCGCGGCGGGGCGCAGCTCGATCACCACGGCGCGCAGCTCGTCGGCGGCCTCGGCGGCCAGCCTGGCCACCTCGTGCAGCTCCTGGCGGGCCCGGGCCGGGTCGCGGTCGACCAGCGTGGCGGCGGCCTTGGCGGTCAGCCGCAGGCTGAACAGCTTCTGCGAGACCGCGTCGTGCAGGTCATGCGCGATCCGGGCCCGCTCGCCGGCCAGGGTCAGTTCGCGGCTGCGCTCGTAGAGGTTGGCGTTGGCCAGCGCGAGCGAGGCGTGGGCGGCCAGCATCCGCAGCAGTCGCTCGTCGTGGTCGGTGAAGCCGCCCGGTTTGTTGGCCAGGAAGACCGCCCCGAGGATCTCCTCGCCGTCCAGGATCGGCATCCCGAGGAAGTCCTTGAGCTCCGGGTGAGCCTCCGGCCAGCCCCCGAAGGCCGGCGCCTGGCGGACATCGGCGAGCCGGGTGGGGGTGTACTCGTGCAACATCGTGGCCAGCACCCCGTGCTGACGCGGCAGCGGCCCGATCGCCCGCCACTGCTCGTCGGTCACCCCGTCCACCACGAACTGCGCGAACCCGCCGTGGTCGTCCGGCACCCCGAGCGCGGCGTACTCGGCCCCGAGCAGGCTGCGCGCCGACGCGGTGATCCGCCGCAGCACCTCGCGCACCTCCAGGTGCCCGCTCATCGCGAGCACGGCGGCACTGACGGCTTCGAGCCCGTCGAGGGCGGCGGCGTCGAGCGCCGGTGGTGGGGTGGAACCGCTGGTCATGGGGCCACCGTACCGCCGGGCGACCGGTCCGGCGTGGGGCCCTGGGCGGGGCGGGCGTGAGGCGGGGGGCTTAGGACTGAGGACGGAGGACCTCGGGCTCGGGCCCCGCCGTGGGGAACCCGAGCCCGAGGTGTTCGTACCGGTCGAGGGCTAACCGAGGCTGTTCACTGCCCTGGCCGTGGTGCGGTCCCAGAACTCGGTCATCCCAGCCCGCTCGACGCGCTCCAGGAGCACCTCGGCCAGTGCGGCATCCGGATACCCGGTGTCGGCGCCGAAGGTGTCGGCACGCAACTGGTTCAGGATCACCATGCGCAGCTCATTGAGAAAGCCGACGGTACGAAGCGCTGATTCCGCCTCCTCGGTGCGGTCCCGGTAGCTGCCACGCTCCGCCATGGTCAGCTCGTGGACGAGGCTGACCAGGAATGGAATCCGCCGGTTGGAGGCCAGGGCCTGGGTGAATTCGGACTCTCCTGACATGTGTGTGCACTCCTCGGATCTGGTGGAGAACCGGGCGTGGACACCATCCAGATTCCGGGCGAGCTCTACCAGAAGATTGGCACCACGCTGCCGCCCACTGCGGCAGAGGACGCCGACCCGATGTGGTTCATCAAGTAGTCGTCACTTCTTGGTGTCCTGGCCCTCCCAGTACTTCATCGATGCCTTTGAGAACGAAGTCTCGTCGTGGATGA
Source organism: Streptomyces tateyamensis (assembly GCF_003205575.1). Classification (GTDB taxonomy): domain Bacteria; phylum Actinomycetota; class Actinomycetes; order Streptomycetales; family Streptomycetaceae; genus Kitasatospora; species Kitasatospora tateyamensis. Next base: position 31,917 of record NZ_PYBW01000094.1, on the reverse strand, counting down.
AGTACTTGGCGAAGACCGCCGACATGCTCCTGTCGACGTTCTGCCAGTGGCAGCCGTCCGGCAGCAGCCCGCGGGCCCACCCTCCCTGAACGTCATCGATCTTCTTGCTGAGCTCGCCGACCATCTTTGCGAACGAGTCGCTGCAGGGGCGGTCGATCCGAAGACGGGGCCGCCACAGGAAGTGGCGGCCCCGTTGATGCCCCTGGGTGGGAGTCGATCGACGCGGGACTGCGTCAGCAGGACCCGTGCGCTTCGGCGTAGAGCAGCAGGCTGTCGGCCGCCGCCGCGCCGGCACGCTGCACCCGGGCCGTGTAACTGCCCCCGGTGTGACGGTCGATCGCAGCGAGGTAGAAGGTGCGGCGCACCCCGTTCACCTCGAATTCGGCGACCTGCTGCGGCACGACCGTGGCCGGGCCGCAGGAGAGCCGGGCCACGGTCTCCCCGTCAGCCCGGAAGAGCACCTCCAGCAGCTGACCGTCGGCGGTCGGCAGGGCGTCCCCGAAGACGTGCAGCCCTGGCGCGGTGCCCGCGCCGAGGTCCGCCGCCTTCAGGCACCCGCTGGCCACCGAGCCCCCGGACGGTTCGGCCCAGCAGACGTCTCCGGTCTGCTCCGCCTGCCAGAGCAGGCGTGCCGTGTTCCCGGGCGCCGACTGCACGACGACCGCCTGGTCCGCCCGCGGGCTCTCGCCCGCGTGCGCGGCCCAGTCCATGGCCGCCTGCCGCTGGGCCGCGGGGATACCGGCCACCGGGGAGGCCGACGGAGTCGCGGAGTTCACGGCTGACGGGGAGCTGATCGGGGTCGCGGTTCCGGCTGCGTGCCCGGCAGAGCCGGTCGCCCCGGGCGAGCAGGCCGCCAGTGCGGCGAGCAGCCCGGCGGGCAGCAGCACTGCGGCTGCCCGCCGGAGTGACATGTCGCGCCGCGTCACGGAGCGATGGCCGGTGGCGGCGAGTTGTCACTGTAGGTGACGGGATCCCAGCTGGTGATCTCGAAGGTTCCCCAGTCCTTGGTGGTCGTCGAGCCGTCGGCGTGCTCGTAAGTGGTCCGGTACTTGGTGACGATGCCGGTGGGCGAGTAACCCCAGTGCTGGCCGGCCTTCACCGTCAGCTTCTCGGTGAAGCTCTGACCGTGGGTGACGGTGCTCTGGTCGGTGTCGGTCCAGCCGAAACTGCCGGTCACGCCGACGGTCAGGTCCACACTGCCCTCCGCGACGAACGGGATGTCAGCCTTGCCACTCGCCTTGACCGTGACGCTGGCACCGAACTGCTTGGTGAACTGGTGGGTCTTCTGGTCCGAATCGGTGGTGGAGATGGTGAGCGAGAGATCCTGCGCGTTCTCCGCCATCCGGTACTCCTTCGAGATCTGGTAGTCGGTCCAGGAGTCCCGGCTCTCGGTCACCGTATAGGACGTGACCACATCGTCGCCCCCGCTCGGCACCTTGGAGGACACAGCCTGCGGCAGCAGATCGCCACAGCCGTCGCAGATGTGGTGCTTGACCGAGTTCGCGTTGGCCTCGGCTTCGTCGGCGGCCTGCTTGTCGATCGCCCGCTGCTGCGACTGGATCGCCTCCGGGATCGCCGCCGGGTGCTCGGTGTAGTACTGCTCGACCTGCTTCGCGGTGCCGAAACCGAGCCCGGTGATGTCGTCATGGATCATCTTGCCGTCGGCATCCATGGTGTTGGTGGGCTTGTTGTTCGCGTAGGCGTAGCCGTTCCACTGCTGCGGGTCGTCGTTGGCCAGCAACGGGTCGGGGCTGATGAAGCGTCCGGTGCTGGGCTGGTACTCGCGGGCCCCCAGGTTGGTCAGTTCGCTGGTGGTGTCCTTGGTACCGCCGACGAAGCCGTGATCGCCCGCCCAGCCACCGGTCGCGGTGGTGGTGGTCCGCTGATTGCCGAACGGGTCGACCGGGTTGCGCGTCTCTGTCAGCGAACTGGCGTCCAGCGAGAGAGTGTTGGTGCCGTGTGGGTCACCGACCTGGTAGGTCTTGGTGCTCGCGGTGGCGACCAGGGACAGCCCGTCCGGCATCGCGTAGTAGCGGGTGCCGGTCACCGCCTTGCTGGTCTTGTTGTAGGTGAGCTCGTCGCCGGTGGCGCCGATGGCGATGGTGTTCTGGGTGGGGTTGCTGCGCTCCAGCAGGTTGCCGTCGGCGTCGTAGACGTAGGTCGTGGTGACCCCGCCGCGGGTGGTGCTGGCGAGCTTGCCCTCGGCGTCCCAGGTCAGGACCGAGGTGTTGCCCGCGTCGATCCCGTTCCAGGTCTGGGTGCTCCAGATCGGGTTCTGGTTCGGCGCGGAGGCGCTCTTGTAGACGACCAGGTTGCCGTCGTCCTGCAGGGCCAGGTAGGCACCGGAGTTCGGGTAGGTGCCGGCGGCCCAGAGCGGGTTGCGGTTGGTGTCGTAGACGACGAAGTTGCCGTCGGTCTGCATGGTCGCGTACGCGCCGTTGTGGCCGTAGGTGTGGCTGGACCAGGTCACCGCACCCGTGCGGAGCGAAACCAGGACCAGGTTGCCGTCCGCCTGCATCGACAGGCGGCTGCTGTTGGAGGTGATGCTCTGCCCCGACGGCAGCACCCAGCCGCCGTTAAGGCTCCGCGTACCGGCCGGATCCACGATCTTCGTCGTGTTGCCCGCCGCGTCGTACTGGTCGCTCCCGGCCGCGCTCCACCCACCAGTACCGGAGTTCTGGGTGGCGGTCAGGGCGTGGGGGCCGCCGTTGCCGTTGCCGTTGTTGACCGTGCCGGCAGCCGGGAAGGTCTGCGTGGTCGTCAGGTCGTTGGCGGTGTTGCCTCCCGCGTCGTGCTGGACCAGCTGGGTGCGGTTGCCCGTCAGGTCGTAGGAGTAGGACTGCCAGTACGCAGCCGGACCACCCACCGTGGTCTTCGCCGGGGCGACCGCGCCACTGGTGGGAGTGCTGTTGGCGCAGTTGCCGATCGCGCCCACGCTGGGCTGCGGGGCCATGGTCACCGCACCGGTGTCGCTCCACGCGGTGGTCAGGCGGCCCAGGTAGTCGTAGCTGAAGCACTGCCGGTCGGTGCTGCCCGGGGTGTTGTCCGGGATGCTCGTGACCGCAGTGACCTGGCCGGCCTGGTTGTAGGCGTACTTCGTCTGCTGGACCGCGCCGGTCTGCGAGGTCTGCTTGTCCACGAACTGCGAGACCTGACGGCCGGTCGGCTCGTCGAAGGTGTCCGTGAGCACGATCTGCGTGCCCCACGGGTTGGTGGTGGTGCGGATCGCTCGACCGTAGGCGTCGTAACCCGTCGCCTGGTCGTACATCCACTGCGACCCGAACTGCTGGCCGTAACTGGTCATCAGACCGCGCGAGTCGTACGAGTACTGCAGCATTTCGCTCGGCAGGTCACCCAGACCACCGCGGTTCGTCCACTGCACCGAACCCGTGATCGGGTAGTACGCCGACTGCTCGCTGTAGCTGTACGGCGTCGTCTGGTTGACGTCCGCCCCGGGGAGCGTCTGGGTCACCGAGGTCGCGTGGTACGCGGCGTCGTACGACCCGACAGCCTTGGTGTACGCCGAACCGCTGGTCCCGCCGACGTACCGGGTGGAGCTGGCCGGCTGGCCCTTGCCGCCGGCGACGGTGTCGTAGGTGTAACCGGTCAGCTGCTTGGTCGGGTCGGCCGCAGTGCCCGCGTACTCGGCGGTCTTGCGGCCCAGCAGGTCGTAGCCGAAGGTCAGCACCTGACCGCGAGCGTCGGTACTGCTCGCGAGCCGGCCCGCGGCGTCGTACACCGAGGTCGCGGTGCCGGCGTCGGGGTCGGTGGCGGTGGTCTGACGACCGCGCAGGTCGTAGCCGTAGGACCAGGTGTTGCCCGCCGCGTCCACCCGGGTGGCCGGCTTGTCGGTCGGGTTGAAGGTGTATTTGGTGACGTCCGCGTCACCGGCGTTGCCGGTCGCGGTGGCGGTGCGGTACTGCCACAGCTGGACGCTGCGACCACGCGCGTCCTTGACCGTGCTGGTCGGCGTGCCACCACTGGGCGGGGTCACGTCGGTGCGGTCCGCGCCTGGGTAACTGGTCGTGCTGCTGCTCTGGTGAACGTCGTACGCCCGGAACTCGCTGGTGATCTCCCGGCCCAGACCGTCGAAGGTCTTCAGCGTGGACGACGGGACGTGCGTGGTGTCCGCGTCGAACCAGGTCGTGCTCGGCGCGCTGGTGCTCTCGTAGTAGGTCGCATTGGTCCGGGAGACGTGACCCGCGGCGTCGTAGAAGGTGTCGGTGACCAGTCGGCCGTTGTACCCGGCGAAGGCCGGCGTGGCCTGGGTCTGAACCGTCCGGCCGAGGCCGTCCATGACCGCGACCGAGGTGCTGTACCCGTTGTCGTCGTAGTGCAGCGTGTTCGTCGTGACCGAGGACGAACCGCTGGTGCCGTTGACCGCGTAGCTGAACGTCTGCGACGCGTGCTGGCTCGTGCTGCGCCCGGCGGGCCAGGCAGCAGTCAGGCGGCCCAGCGCGTCGTAGGACTTGGTGACCGTGTTGTTGTTTGCGTCCGTCACCGTCAGCGGCAGCGCCCGGGCGATGTCCAACGCGGTGGTGGTTGTCCGGCCGCCGGCCGCGTCCGCGGCACCGGCCGGGGCCGGGGTGGTGACGGTGGTGCTGTTGGGCAGCTCACCGGCGTTCGCCGACGCGTACGCCGTCGTGGTGGTCGCACCGTTCGGGTGCGCGCTGTCCGTCGCGTTCGGGTCGGTGCTGGTGACGGCGCGACCGTACTTGTCGTAGGTGGTCACTGCCGTGGTGACGTAGACCGGGTTGCCGCTCGCATCGTAGTGGTCGAGCGCCTGACGGCTGGTCGTGTCGCCGACGGCGCCGGCGTTGCCGTAGCCCTGACCGTCGAACAGGTTCCGGCTGCCGGAGACCGTGTTGGCCGCCGTCGGGGTCGCCGTGCAGGCACCGGGGCCGGAGACCACCAGCGACTGGGCGCCCAGGGTGACCATCTGCGCGTTGGTGCTGGTCGCGTAGGAGGCCCGGGTGCAGACGTCCGGGGTGTTGTCAGCGGTGCTGAGCGAGGTCAGCATCCGGTTGGCGTGCGCGAGGTCGGAGTCCGTGGTGACGACCGTGCCGGCCGACTGCCAGGAACCGTCCGCCTTCAGCGTCTTGGTCACCGTGGTGCTGGTGGTGGAGGTGAAACGGGCCACCAGGTCGGGCAGGCCGCTGCGCGGGTGGTCGGCCGTGGTGACCGGGCCGGCGGCGGTGTGCACCAGGTAGGACGCGAGCGGGCCGTTGACGCCGTTGTAGGTGTCGGTCTCCAGCGTGGTGCCGGAGAGCCAGTCGTCGTCGCTGACCGCTCCGCTGCGGTCGCCGGCCACAGTGGCGCCCATGCCCTGGTAGTACGAGGTCTTGGTCTGGGTCTGGGCACTCGTGTCGTTGGGCGAGCCGGCCACCGTGGTGACGGAAGCGTAGCCGCGGAACTGGTCCCAGGTCCGCGACTGCGGGTCCGCGACCGAGCTGTCGTTGTGGTGGTACGCCGGCAGGCCGTACGTGTAGCTCGTGACCTGCGGCTTGTCACCCAGCGCCAGCTTCGGGTCCACCGTCACGGTGGCCACCGGGTAGCGCTGGAACCAGTCGTCGATCGGGGCGGTGCCTCGCGTCTGGTTCGGCTGGTACCACTTGACGTTGTAGCAGTCCTTGGTGTCACCGTTGGCCTGGGCCGGCAGCGAGCTGGAGGTGCAGCGCTGGGAGCCGGTGGTCTGGTAGACCACGCCGATGGTGCCGCCGGTCTCGGTGGTGACCACCGTCAGCCGCGGGCGGTTGTAGTCCGGGCGGGTGAGCAGCGCCGGCACCCGGTTCGGGTAAAGCATCCACCCGAACGAGACGGCCGGCAGGGTAATCGCACTCTGGCCGTTCTGGTTGTCCTGGCCGGTGCGCTGCACCGAGGCCAGCCACGGGACCTGGGTGTTCTCCGTCTGGTTCTGCACGTTCACGAACACGTGGGTCAGCGCGTAGTTGTCCACTGTCCGGTAGCTGCCGTTCGAGCGGACCTGGGAGGCGATCGAGTTCAGCCACCGCGAGGTCCAGAATGACGGCGAGGCATTCGCGCAGTTCGTGGTCGTCTGGTCGCACTGCTGGTCCAGCGGCACGTCCGGCCAGTTGCCCGCGTTCGCCACCGTGCGCTGTGACGGGTCACAGGCAGCGGTGGAGGTCACGCACCGCTCACCGGCGGAGAACACGACGCGAGCCGCGCTCTGGTAGGTGCCGCCGGCGGCGATCTGGTCGGACAGCAGCTGACCGTAGTCGATCTCGGCCGGCGTGCCGCCACGGGTGTAGGAGCCGGTGGTCGCCGGATTGCCGCCACGTGCGTACCAGTTGGCCTCGGCGTTGTACTTGTACGTGGTCAGGTTGCCGTGGGTGTCCACCACCGCATCCAGGTTCCACCGCCAGGCCATCTGGCACCAGGACTGCTGACCGGTCGAGGAGCTGTAGCACGGGTCGCCCGAGTTCGGCGAGAACACCGGCACCGTCCACGCCGACTGCGCGTCCGGGCCGAGGCTGCTCGCCTTGCCGTCGGCACCCGGCAAGTGGCTGGCGCCGAAGTAGAAGACCATCCCCGAGGGGTCGGTCATGCGCAGGTAGGAACCGTTCCAGGTGCCGTTGCTGGCACCGGTCAGGAACTCGATCTTCGAACCGTCGTCGTTCTTCAGGTGCCAGGCGCAGGCCGACTGCTCCGTGTTCCCGGAGGAGTTGCTGCAGGAGGAGTCCACCGGCACCAGCTCACCCGAGTGGCCCGCCAGCGACATCGTCAGGTTCGCACCCGCCCAGCAGTCGTCCACGGAGCTGGCCATCCCGTCCCGGGCGCACGGCTGGAAGGACCGCTCTACGTACCCGGTGTTCAGGTCCCAGCCGTCACCGATCCACGACGCCTGCGAGTTCGTCGACGAGGTCTTGCCGTCCACGGTGGATGAGTCGTACGACAGGCCGACGTTCGGCACGCCGCCGCCCAGGGTCGGGGGCACCGAGACCGGGTAGTTGTAGGTGAACGAGCCCGCTGAGCCACCGCCGGTCCAGTTGGTGCTCGGGTTGAGCGAGCTGGCGCTGTAGGTGCCCGCACCGGAACTCGTGCCCGAGACCACACCCAGCGTCATCGGCGCCGCCGCAGCCTGGACGGCCATCGCCGCCGGGTGCGCCCCGCCGGGTACCGTGACGTCCGCGACCAGCCGCTTCGCCGCCGCGTCGTAGTGCGAAGCCACCGGCGTCGACTTCTGGCACTCCGCCAACTTCGGCGTCGTCAACGCACACGCGGGAAGCGACACCAGGCGCGCCCGCCCGGCGAAGTCACCACCAATACCGCTCAACTGCGACAGGTCCAGACCCACCCGCAGCGTCGATCCCGGCTTCGCACCATCACCGGACAGCGCCACCGCACCACCCGGAGCACCCGCCGCAACAGCAGCCCCCGAGTCCGCCACCGACACCGACACCGAACCACCGGCAACCGGAACCGGCGCCGCGTCACTCTGCGCCTGCGCCTTCGCGCCGCCATCCGCAGCAGGCACCACCGCGCTCAACCACACCGGCAGCGAACCCGCCTGCACCGAAGCACCCACAGCCGCGGCCGGCACCGCATCAGCCGCAGCCGCAGCCGCAGCCGCGCCAGCCTGCGGCACCACACCACCGGTCGAAGCCGCCGGCACCGTCACCGTCGCCCGGCCGCCCTTCACCCCCTTCGCACCAGGCGGCGACCACACCTGTCCCGCCGGGAACGACGGCTTGGTCGCCGCCAGCACCTGCCTGCCCTTCCCCGACACCGAAGGCGTCTTCGGCAACGGCGTGCCCGGCGACCAGATCCGATGATCCCCGCCGGCCGTCAATGCGAAAGCGGGGGTGGACAGCATCGCCGTCACCACCCCCAACGCCCCCACCACCGCCACTGAGCGCAACCCTCTTCGTCGCCCGGCCCCCGACCGGCCGACAGTGCGATCTACCACCAAATCCCCCAAGTGTGACGGAGCATCAAACGTTCTTCACGAACGTGAACCCATCGATAGGTCGGCCCGAAACTAGCGCCCCGCCGCCTACCTGCGGGATCATCTGAGCATTATCTGATGGTGATTCAAATCACATGAGGGCAATGTCCGCCAATGTCCTGAAGGTGCATCAAATTCGCTTGCCATAACCCTCCGGGTCCCCGAGCGTGTGCGCGTGCTGTGCACCACACGTGCCTACAGCACACGGATCCACCCGGGAGGGGAGTCATGTTCCGAACACCGTCGGTCACAGGCCGACGCAAAACCCGCACCACACCGACCCGTTGGCCGGCCGCGGCGAGCATCCTGGCGCTGACCGCAGGCATGCTCGTCACCCAGGCCGGCCTCGCCGCGCAGCCCGGTGTGGCCGCTGACCAGGCGACGCTGCCGACTGCCGCGCAGGCGGCGGCGATCGACGCCCAGCACGCCAAGGACCAGAGCCCGCCGAGCCGCTACGCCAAGCAGTTCGCGCAGGCGAAGAAGACCAACCAGAACGTGCTGGTCGACGAGCTGAGCACGGAGTTCAGCGAGACCTACGCGACGCCGCAGGGACACCTGCAGCTGACCAGCCACCCGGACCAGCAGCGGATGAAGTCCGGCGGCCAGTGGAAGAACCTGGACCCGAGCCTCAAGCAGCAGCCGGGCGGCGGGTTCGCCCCTGCGCAGACCCCCTCCGGTGTGGTGCTGTCCCCGGGCGGGTCGGGCCCGCTCGCCACGCTGACCTCGGCGGACGGCAAGAAGCTGGCGATCAGCGCGCCGTTCGCGCTGCCCGCCCCGCAGGTCGACGGCAGCAGCCTGCTCTACCCGTCGGTGCTGCCCGACACCGACCTGAAGGTCACTGTCGGCAAGAGCGGCAGCGTCAGCACCGTCCTGGTCGTCAAGACCGCGGCGGCCGCGGCCAACCCGGCCCTGAAGACGCTGCACTTCGGCACCGGCGCCGACGGCGTGACCATCAAGGCGGACGCCGACCACAAGCTGAGCGCCGACGCCGCCGACGGCCCGCGCTGGACCGCGCCCGCCCCCACCATGTGGGACAGCAGCGCGACGCCGGCCAAGTCGGTGGCCCGGGTGGCTGGTTCGGAGACCGGCGCCGACCTCGCCGGCTCGCCCGCGACAATCGCGGGGGCCAGCAAGTCGCAGGGCCAGGTGCGCAGTTCCACCGAGGGCCCGGGGGACGGGGCGAAGGTCGCCACCATGCCGGTGACCGCCGCCAAGGACGGCTTCGACCTGGTCCCGGACCAGAAGCTGCTGGCCGGCGCCCAGTTCCCGGCCTACATCGACCCGGCCTGGATCCCGTACCAGACCGGCAGCAACGGCAACACCTTCGTCCAGTCCGCCTACCCGAACGACACGCACTACAACGTCAACGGCTCCGCGGACCGCGACCACCTGGGCGTCGGCTACTGCGACAACAGCTACGCCAACGGCGGCGGTTGCTCGCCCTCCAGCCTGTACCGCGCGTTCTACCAGTTCGACACCAGCGCGCTGGCCGGGACGATCATCAACTCGGCCCGGATCGACCTGTCCGAGTACCTGTCGGCCGACTGGAGCTGCTCCACCACGTACGGTGTGGACCTGTTCTGGGAGAACGGTCCGATCGGTCCGGGCACCAACTGGGGCAACCAGCCGCAGCCCGGCAGCAGGCTCGACAGCACCCAGGTCGGCGGCTCGGGCCACACCAACTGCTACAACAACGTGCCGGTCGCCTACTGGAACATGGGCTCCGGTTTCAGCAGCGGCATCGGCAGCAACAACGCGGTGACCATCGGTCTGCGCGCCAGCAACGAGGGCCAGGCGATGGCCTTCAAGCGCTTCGATTACGGCGCCACGCTGTCGGTGACCTACGATCGGGTGCCGAACCCGCCGAACGACCCGGCGCTGCACCCCGTGCCGTCCAGCGTCACCGGCGGTGACAACCAGGGCTGCGGCGCCGGCTGGGGCCAGTGGAGCTGGATCGGTGCCGGCAGCGACGCGCCCGGTGCGGTGACCCTGGCCGCCACGGTCTCCAGCCCGGCCCCGCAGGACCAGTTGCAGACCCGCACGCTGATGTGGGACTACACCAACAACAACGCCGGCCTGCCCGGCGACGGCATGTCGCCCTGGGCGCCGAACGGCCAGAAGGCCACCTACACCGTCCCCGGCGGCTACATCCAGAACGGCCACATCTACGGCTACCACCAGCAGACCACCGACCTGCTCTCCGGCTCGTCCTGGTCCGGCTTCGGTCCGCAGTGCCTGTTCGCGGTCGACCAGACCCCGCCGCAGGTCAGCCTGCCGGGCTGGGTCGGCGACCTCGCGCACGAGTTCCCGCCCTCCGGCAACGGCCAGAACACCGGCCTCTTCGCCGGCCAGCAGGGCTACATCGTGGCCACCGCCACCGACCCCGCGCCGGGCAACGGCCTGGCCTCCTCCGGCATCGCCTGCCTGCGCTGGAGCTTCGACCCGCAGCTGAACAACGCCCAGTGGCAGTGCGGTGGTTCGCTGCCGGCCACCGAGTCGGCCAACAACTACAAGCTGGCGGTCACCCCAGGCCACTGGGGCACCAACATCGTCTACGTCCAGTCGATGGACAACGCCAAGAACCTCTCGCCCATCGCGCAGTACCCGTTCTACGCGCCCTGGAACCCGAACGGTCCGCCGCCGGTCTTCGGCGACGTCACCGGTGACGGCGCGCCCGACATGGTGACCGCCGGCACCGACGGCAACCTGCACGCCTACAACGTGCCGGGCAACGCCACCGCGACCAGCCCGTCCACCTCGGTGCTCTCCTACGGCGCCGACAGCCCGGACGGAAAGAGCTGGGCCGACGTCCACCAGCTGACCCACCGCGGCTCGACCCGCGGCGGCACCAACGCGGACGACGTCATCGCCCACGGCGACAACTCGCCGAACCTGTACGTCTACCCGAACGGCACCACGGCGGACGGCATCATCGGCCACTTCGCGCCGAAGGTCAGCCTCACCAAGCCGGGCTGCCAGACCACCAACGTCACCACCGCCGCGACCTGCGCCACCTACTACGGCGGCAGCACCGGCGGCGGCAGCCTCGGTGACTGGTCCAAGGTCGTGCAGATCGCTTCCCTGGGCGACATCTCCACCACCAACCTGGACCCGACCCACAAGTTCAAGAACGCCGCCAGCCTGGTCACCGAGGAGGTCGGCGCCGACGGCGCCCTGGGCCTGTGGTTCTACCCGGCGGCCGGCAGCAACACCTTCGCCGCGCCGATCAAGCTCAGCAGCAGCGGCTGGAGCGGCCTGCACCTGATGTCGCCCGGCGACTGGGCCAAGCAGGGCCACCCGGGCCTGTGGGCCGTCGACGCCGGCGGCAACCTCAGCGGCTACACGCTGACCCTGGGCCAGGACGCCTCCTTCTTCCCGACCACCCCGCCCGCCCCCACCGGCAACTACCCGGTGGTCACCGCGATCAGCGCACCGGTCGCGATCGGCTGGGTCGACCCGAACAAGTACAACGTCGCGACCATGCAGTCCGACGGCGACCTCAGCGGCCGCGGCAACGGCGGCTCCGCACTCTGGGACACCGACAAGGGCAACCCGGTCTCGTCCAAACTGACCACCTGGTTCGGCACCCCGTACCTGGACGGCAACGGCAACCCGACCGGCTACAACTGGGACATCCAGCAGTACGGCGCCGGCAACATCTCGGCCCCGGGCGAGCAGTGGCCGATCGGTGTGATGGACCGCACCGACAAGACCAAGATCACCGTTGACGGCAGCGACACCCTGGGCATCAACCCGATGACGGCGGTCGGCTCCGGTGTCAGCTTCAGCAACGACCACCCGCCGGCCACCCCGGAGCTCGGCTCGGTCAACTTCACCGGCAACGGCCTGCTCACCAGCCTCCCGCAGGGCGGCGGAACGCCGTTCAACCTGACCACCGGCACCACGCTGGCCTCCGGTCAGCAGGTCTCCTCGCAGAACAGCACGCTGCTCATGCAGGCCGACGGGAACCTGGTGCTCACCGCGAAGAACTCCGGCCGGCCGCTGTGGAGCGCGGGCACCTGGGGCCACCCGGGTGCTACCGCGACCATGCAGGCCGACGGCAACTTCGTCATCCACGACACCAGCAACACCGCGCTCTGGTCCACCAACACCGGCGGCAACAGCGGTGCGCTGCTCAGCCTGCAGAACGACCGCAACGTGGTGGTCTACAAGGGCTCCACCCCGCTGTGGAGCAGCCAGACCTACCAGGCGGATCCGCCCGGTGTGGCGACCGACGCCAGCTGGTCGGCCTCGGCCTGGGTCAAGCTCAACGGCGGTACCGGCACCGACCAGACGGTGCTGTGCCAGCAGGGCAACAACGTCCCGTCGATGAACCTGCTCTACCGCGACTCCACGCACTCGTGGGGCGTCTACACCCCGACCCAGGACTCCACCACCAGCGCCAACTGGGTCTTCACCGGCTCGGCGGGCTGGTCCGGCTACGCGGGGGCCTGGACGCACATCGCGGCCACCTACTCCGCGGACGCCCAGGTGCTGGCGTTCTACGTCAACGGCACCGAGGTGAGCTCCACCCAGATGTCGCCGGCCTGGGCCGCCAACCGCGAGACCACCATCGGCGGCTGCTACTTCAACAACGACCACAGCAAGATCGTCAACCAGCTCAACGGCGAGGTCTCCGACGCCCGCAGCTACCCGTACGAGCTGACCAGCCAGCAGGTCGCCGGGCTCTACAACGTGCCCAAGCAGGCCCTGGTCAACACCGCCGCCAACAAGTGCCTGGACGACTACCAGAGCAGCACCACCGACGGCACCCCGATCGAGATCTTCGACTGCAACGGCACCGCCGCGCAGCAGGTCTCGGTCACCGGTGACGGCAACCTGCACATGGTCGGCAAGTGCGTCGACGGCAGCACCGGCACCCAGGGCACCCTGCTCAAGCTCTGGGACTGCAACGGCACCGGACCGCAGAAGTTCAGCCTGTTCGCCGACGGCTCGCTGCACTACGAGCCCAACGGCACCGACTCCGGGCTCTGCGTGGACGACCCGAACGGCAGCACCAGCAACACCACCCAGTTGCAGCTGTACGGCTGCAACAGCTCCAACCCGCAGAAGTGGACGCTCCAGTAGCGTCCGGCGCGGGATGACCGCCGAGCCCCGGCCCGAGGCGAGTGCCTCGGGCCGGGGCTCGGCCCGTTCCGGGCGTGCAGCTGTCCGAGGCTGCGTCAGGTGGTCGGCGACCGGAGTTGACCGGCCGTCAGCCCCGGCCTCTGGACGGGGAAACCGGCTTGCCGCGACTCGCCTGTACGGTGTAGAACTCCTCTACGCCGTACAGTCATGTGCCCAGGCGCCCTCGCCGGCCAGCCAGAGGCGCCCAACCCGTCCAGGGGGAACCCGCATGTCCGACACCGCACCACCCCCCGCACCGACCCGCCGGCCCGACCGGTGGCTGGTGCTCGCCGTGATCTGCCTGGCGCAGCTCGTGGTGATCCTCGACAACACGATCCTCAACGTCGCCGTCCCCTCGCTCACCACCGAGCTGGGCGCGACCACCTCCCAGACCCAGTGGGTGGTCGGCGCCTACTCGCTCGCCCAGGCCGGCCTGCTGATCGCGGCCGGCGGCATGGGCGACCGCTACGGGCGCAAGAAGGTCCAACTCCTGGGCCTGGCGCTGTTCGGCGTCGGCTCGCTGGGTGCCTCGCTGGCCGCCGGCCCGGGCCAGTTGATCGCGGCCCGGGCGGGCATGGGCGTGGGCGGCAGCCTGCTGCTGGCCACCAGCCTGGCCATCGTGGTGCGCACCTTCGACCAGGAGGAGCAGCCGCGGGCGATCGCCGTCTGGACCGCGATCGCCTCACTCGGCGTCGCGCTCGGCCCGGTGATCGGCGGCGCGCTGCTGGCGCACTTCTGGTGGGGCTCGGTCTTCCTGGTCAACCTGCCGGTGGCCGCGCTGGGCCTGGTCGCGGTGGCCCGTCTGGTGCCCGAGTCCAAGGACCCGCGCGGCGAGCGCCCGGACCTGCTGGGCTCGCTGCTGTCCACCGCCGGCCTGGTCGGCCTGGTCTACGCGATCATCCAGGGCCCCGGCGCCGGCTGGACCGCCCCGCGCACCCTGCTGGCCGGGGGCCTGGGCCTGCTCTTCCTGCTCGGCTTCGTGCTCTGGGAGCGCCGGATCGAGCACCCGCTGCTGGACCTGGCGTTCTTCCGCAACGCCCGGTTCCGCGGGGCGGTCTCCGGGGGTGTGCTGGTCAGCTTCGGCATGGGCGGCTCGCTCTACCTGCTCACCCAGCACCTGCAGTTCGTGCTCGGGTACGGCCCGCTGAAGGCGGGTCTGGCCACCGCGCCGATGGCGCTGACCGTGGTCGCGCTCAACCTGACCGGGGTCGGCATGCGGCTGACCATGAGGCTCAGGCCGCCGGCCGCGATCGCGCTGGGGCTCTCCCTGCTGGCCGCCGGGCTGGCCGCGATCGCCGAGTTCGGACACGGCGGCTCCTACCCGGGGATCCTGCTGGGCCTGGTGCTGATCGGGGCCGGGGCGGCCTGCGCCCAGCCGGCCATGGCCGGCTCGATCATGAGCTCGATCCCGCCGGAGAAGGCGGGCGTCGGGTCCGGCCTGATGGGCACCCTGAGCGAGCTGGGCAACTCGCTGGGCGTCGCGGTGCTCGGGGCGGTGCTCACCGCCGGGTTCGCCGGGGCGCTGCCGGCCGACCTGCCGGGCTCGGCGGCCCGCTCGCTGCCCGGCGCGCTGGCCGCGGCCGGCCCGGACCGGGCCCACCAGGTGCGCTCGGCGTTCGCCGACAGCCTGACGGACAGCCAGCTGATCGGCGCGGTCGCGGTGCTGGCCGGCGGACTGCTGGCGGCCTGGCTGCTCGGCCGTGCCGCGGCCCGGCCGGCGCCGGCCACCGAGCCCGCACCGGCCCGGGCGGCCTGATCCGCCAGCCCGGTCCAGGCTCTACGATCACTGCACGGCCGCCCGCCGCCCGCGGGCCGGCCGTGCAGCGGTACCCGGACCCGAAGGACAGTTGACCGCCATGGCAGGCAAGGCCGAGCAGCCCCACGACCCCGCTGTCAGCGTCTGGCTCGCTCCGCCCAGGCCCCCCAGGCGCGGCAGCGCACCCACCGGGCTGAGCCGGGAGAAGATCACCGCCGCCACGCTCGAACTGCTGGACGCCGAGGGGCTGCCCGCCTTCTCGATGCGCCGGCTGGCCGCCGAGCTCGAGGTCACCGCGATGTCGGTGTACTGGTACGTCGACAACAAGGACCAGTTGCTCGAACTGGCGCTGGACGCGGCCTTCGCCGACCTGGCCGTGCCGCCGCTGGAGGACCACGGCGACTGGCGCCGGCACGTCTACGTGATGGCCCACCAGTACCGCCAGTGCTTCCTGCGCCACCCCTGGGCGACCGAGCTGATCGGCCGCTTCCTGGCGATCGGCCCGAACGCGATGCTGATGTCCAACAGCGCGGTGGGCGCGCTGGCCCGCGCCGGGCTGAGCGGCGACGCGCTCGGCGGCGCGATCGCGCTGATCTTCCAGTACACCTACGGCTTCGCGCTGTCCGAGGTGCAGTGGGGCCGCCGGGTCAAGCTCGCCGGAGCCGGCCCCGAGGAGCTGTACCGGCAGATGATGGGCGTGCTGACGGCCAGTGACTCCCGGCACGCCGAATGGGAGAAGCTGCTCGGCCACGACCGCGAGGAGAAGCTGGAGGCGGCCGGCAACCGGCAGTTCGACGCCGGCCTGGAGATGGCGATGGCGGGCATCGAGGCCGCCATCGCCGCTCTCCCCCCGCAGCCATAGGACTAGATGTCGCGGAAGGTCTCGATCTTCGCGCCGACCGAGTTCAGCCGGTCCGCCAGGTCCTCGTAGCCGCGGTTGATCACGTAGACGTTGCGCAGCACCGAAGTGCCCTCGCTGGCCAGCATCGCCAGCAGCACCACCACGGCCGGCCGCAGGGCCGGCGGGCACATCATCTCGGCCGCCCGCCACCGGGTCGGGCCCTCCACCAGCACCCGGTGCGGGTCCATCAGCTGCACCTTGGCGCCCAGCCGGGTCAGCTCGGTCAGGTAGATCGCCCGGTTGTCGTAGACCCAGTCGTGGATCAGCGTGGAGCCCTGGGCGGTGGCCGCGATGGCCGCGAAGAACGGCACGTTGTCGATGTTGATGCCGGGGAACGGCATCGGGTGGATCTTGTCTATCGGCGAGCGCAGCTTGGACGGACGCACCGTCAGGTCGACCAGCCGGGTGCGGCCGTTGTCCGCGTGGTACTCCGGGCTCCGGTCGTAGTCCAGGCCCATCTCCTCCAGCACCGCGAGCTCGATCTCCAGGAACTCCACCGGCGCCCGGCGCACCGTCAGCTCCGAGCCGGTGACCACGGCCGCGGCCAGCAGGCTCATCGCCTCCACCGGGTCCTCGCTGGGCGCGTAGTCCACGTCGCAGCCGATCTCGGCCAGGCCGTGCACGGTGAGCGTGGTGGTGCCGATGCCCTCGATCCGCACGCCCAGCTTCTCCAGGAAGAAGCACAGGTCCTGGACCATGTAGTTGGGGCTGGCGTTGCGTATCACCGAGACGCCGTCGTGCCGGGCGGCGGCCAGCAGCGCGTTCTCGGTCACCGTGTCGCCGCGCTCGGTCAGCACGATCGGGCGCTCGGGGCTGACCGAGCGGTCCACCTCGGCGTGATAGACGCCGGTGGTGGCGGTGACCTCCAGGCCGAACCGGCGCAGCGCCGCCATGTGCGGCTCGACCGTGCGGGTGCCCAGGTCGCAGCCGCCCGCGTAGGGCAGCTTGAACTGGTCCACCCGGTGCATCAGCGGGCCGAGGAACATCAGCACCGAGCGGGTGCGCCGGGCCGCCTCCTGGTCCATCGCGGCCAGGTTCAGCTCGGCCGGCGGGGTGATCTCCAGGTCGGCGCCGTCGTTGATCCAACGGGTCTTCACGCCGATGCTGTTGAGCACCTCGAGCAGGCGGTAGACCTCCTCGATCCGGGCCACCCGGCGCAGCGTGGTGCGGCCGGTGGTCAGCAGCGAGGCGCAGAGCAGCGCGACACAGGCGTTCTTGCTGGTCTTGACGTCGATGGAGCCGGAGAGGCGGCGCCCGCCGACCACCCGCAGGTGCATCGGACCGGAGTAGCCGAGCGAGACGATCTCGCTGTCCAGCGCCTCACTGATCCGGGCGATCATCTCAAGGCTGATGTTCTGGCCACCGTTCTCGATCCGGTTGACCGCGCTCTGGCTGGTCCCGAGCGCCGCCCCCAGCTCGGTCTGCGTCCAGCCGCGGTGCTTGCGGGCGTCTCTGATGAGCTTGCCGATGCGCGCGAGATAGTCATCTGCCATGCGCAAGACGATATCTCATCCATGAGATACGGCTGCGGGCGGCACCCCCGACAGGAGGAACCGCCCGCAACCGCGCAGGTGAGGCCGGGTCAGCCCTTCTGCATGACCTCCGGCTCGTGCCGGCGCAGCAGTCGCAGCACCAGGAAGGCCAGCGCGGTCGACAGCACCACCAGCATCCCGGCGTTGATGGACCACTGGGCGATGCTGTGCGTCCACAGGCTGTCGTGCTGGTCCCGGTGCGCCGGGTCCAGGATCATCAGGTGGCCGAGGTCCACCGTGGTGCCGACCACACCGACGCCCCAGCGGGCCGGCATCAGCCAGGCGAACTGCTCCAGGCCGGCCTTGCCGAAGAGCTGGAACAGGCAGCCGGTGAAGACCACCTGGACGATCGCGAACATCACCAGCAGCGGCATGGTCTTCTCGGCCGTCTTCACCAGCGCCGAGATCACCAGGCCGAACATCATCGAGGCGAAGCTGAGCAGGATGATGCCGACCGCCATCTCGATCGCGGGCGCGCCCTTGATGATCAGGCCCTCGGTGGGCAGCTTGCGGGTGGAGAACCCGACCCCCGCGATGATCGTGCCCTGCAGCAGGCTGAAGAAGCCGAGCACGATGATCTTCGAGACCAGGTACGCGCTGCGGGACAGCCCGGTGGCGCGTTCGCGTTCGTAGATCGCCCGTTCCTTGATCAGCTCACGGACCGAGTTGGCCGCCCCGGAGAAGCAGGCCCCGATCGCCAGCACCAGCATGATGGTGCCGGCCGCGTTGTTGGAGCCCGCCGGGTTGGGCCGCAGGCCGAAGCTGGCCGGCACCACGGTGGAGACCAGGCCGAGCACCGCGGGCAGCAGCACCGACAGCGCCATGAAGCCCTTGTCGGAGGCGATCACCGACAGGTAGCGGCGGATCAGCGTCCACAGCTGCGCGCCCCAGCTCTGCGGCTTGGGCGGGATCACCGGCTGGTGCTGCACCGGCGCCTGCTGCACGGCCACCGCGTCCACGTCAGCGGAGTACTGCTGGTAGTGCACCGAGCCCTTGTAGCGGCCGGCCCAGTCGTGGTCCGGGTAGTTCTCGAAGGCCTGGAAGACGTCCGCCCAGGTCTCGTAGCCGAAGAAGTGCAGCGCCTCGTCCGGCGGCCCGAAGTAGGCCACCGAGCCACCGGGGGCCATCACCAGCAGCCGGTCGCAGATGGCCAGCTCGGCCACCGAGTGGGTGACCACCAGGATGGTGCGGCCGTCGTCGGCCAGGCCGCGCAGCATCTGCATGACCTCGCGGTCCATGCCCGGGTCCAGTCCCGAGGTGGGCTCGTCCAGGAAGATCAGCGAGGGCTTGGTGAGCAGCTCCAGGGCGACCGAGACGCGCTTCTGCTGGCCGCCGGAGAGCGCGGTGATCCGGTTCTCGGCCCGCTTGTCCAGACGCAGCTCGTAGAGCACCTCGTCGATCCGGCGGGCCCGCTCCTCCGGCTCGGTGTCGCCCGGGAAGCGCAGCTGGGCCGCGTACTTGAGGCCGGTGCGGACCGTCAGCTCCTTGTGCAGGATCTCCGACTGCGGCACCAGGCCGATGCGCTGGCGCAGCTCGGCGAACTGCTTGTAGAGGTTGCGGCCGTCGTACAGCACCTCGCCGCGGTCGGCCGGGCGGTAGCCGGTCAGCGCGCGCAGCAGGGTGGACTTGCCGGAGCCGGAGGGGCCGATCACCGCGATCAGCGACTTCTCCGGGACCCCGAAGCTGACGTCGTTGAGCAGCACCTTCTTGCCGCCCTTGTGCTCCACCTCGACGGTCAGGTGGTGCGCGGAGAAGGAGACCGGGCCGTTGTCGATGAACTCCTGCAGCTGGTCGCCGACCAGCTGGAACGAGGAGTGGCCGACCGTCAGCCGGTCCAGCGGGCCGAGCAGCTGACGCTGCACCGGCTGGCCGTTGACGAAGATCCCGTTGTGCGAGCCGAGGTCGACGATCTCGTAGCGGCCGTCCGCCAGCTGGCGCAGCTCCGCGTGGTGGCGGGAGACCTGCAGGTCGGAGACGACGATGTCGTTGTCGAGCGCGCGGCCGATCCGGATGATCCGCATCCCCGCCGTGAGGTTGCGGATCATCGTCGGGTTGCGCTCGCTGCCGAAGCCGGTGCCGCCGAGACCGCGCCCGAAGTCCTCGGCCGCGACGGGCTGCTGATAGGCCGGCGGCTGCGGGTACTGCCCCTGCGGCGGGCCCGGGTGCTGGTGCGGGATCGGCGGCTGCACCTGCTGCTGCACCGGCGGCTGCGGGTACGGCTGCTGGTAGCCCGCCGGCTGCTGCCAGCCCTGGGCGGCGGGGGTGTGGTGCCGGTGCGTCTCCGCCTCGTGCACGCTCAGCTGCGGGGCCGCCACGGCCGGGGCGGAGAAGGCCAGTCGCGGCCCGTTCTCACCGTTGCCCAGGTTGAGCACGGTGCCCGGGTGCAGCTGCACCTGCTGGGTGCGCACACCGCCGGCGAAGGTGCCGTTGGTGCTGCCGTGGTCCTCCAGCTGCCAGCCGGCGCCGTTGAACGAGATGGTGGCGTGCCGCCAGGAGACCCTGGCGTCGTCGAACGGGAAGTCCGCCTGCGGATCCCGGCCGATGGTGTAGGACTGTCCCGGCTCCAGTGTCCGGTGCTGCCCGTTGATCTCAAGTACGAGTTGCGGCACTGTCCGCCTGCCCCGCTCTCTCGGTCCCCCGGTGGCATCCCCGCGGTCGGGGAGTGAGGAATATCGCGTCTGACGGGGGGTAATCATTCCAGCTCGGCCTCTGCGGCGGAAAGTCGGGCCCGCGGACTGTGACCAGGCGGCAACGTTCCCGCGCAGGAGCCGTTGCCCGGCCGCGTCCACGGTGCGGACGGCACCCCGTTCCGGCAGCCGCCGCCCGGTAGCGTGGTGGTCACCATGAACACGCCTTCCGCGCAGCCCACGCAGCCCCGGTCCGACGACGAGCGCACCCTGCTGGTCAAGGTCTTCGGCAAGGACCGCCCCGGCATCACCACCGGCCTGTTCGCCACGCTGGGCGACTTCGGGGTCGAGGTGATCGACTTCGAACAGGTCGTCACCCGGGGCCGGATAACGCTCTGCGCCCTGGTCACCCCGCCGGCCGGCGGCCCCGGGGCCGAGGGCGCGCTGCGCGCCACCGTGCACCAGTGGACCGAGGACCACAAGCTGCAGGCCGAGATCATCTCCGGCACCGGTGACAACCGCCCGCGCGCCGAGGGCCGCTCGCACGTGACGGTGCTCGGCAACCCGCTGACCGCCACCTCGGTCTCCGCGCTGTCCGCCCGGATCACCGAGCTGGGCGGCAACATCGACCGCGTCTTCCGGCTCGCCAAGTACCCGGTGACCGCGGTCGAGCTCGCGGTCTCCGGCGTGGCCCCCGAGCGGCTGCGCGGTGCCCTGGCTATGGAGGCGGCAGCCCAGCGGGTGGACGTGGCGGTGGTGGCGGCCGGCCTGGAGCGGCGGGCCAAGCGCCTGGTGGTGATGGACGTGGACTCCACCCTGATCCAGGACGAGGTGATCGAGCTCTTCGCCGCGCACGCCGGCTGCGAGGCCGAGGTGGCCGAGGTGACCGCCGCCGCGATGCGCGGCGAGCTGGACTTCGCCGAGTCGCTGCGGGCCCGGGTCGCCCTGCTGGCCGGACTGGACGCCGGGGTGGTGGAGAAGGTGCACACCGAGGTCCGGCTCACCCCGGGCGCCCGCACCCTGATCCGCACCCTGCAGCGGCTCGGCTACCAGGTGGGTATCGTCTCCGGCGGCTTCACCCAGGTCACCGACCACCTGGTCGAGCTGCTCGGGCTGGACTACGCGGCCGCCAACACCCTGGAGGTGGTGGACGGCCGGTTCACCGGCAAGGTCACCGGCGAGATCGTCGACCGGGCCGGCAAGGCCCGCTGGCTGACCCGGTTCGCCGAGCAGGCCAAGGTCCCGCTGGCCCAGACGGTGGCGATCGGCGACGGGGCCAACGACCTGGACATGCTCAACGCGGCGGGCATCGGCGTCGCCTTCAATGCCAAGCCGGTGGTCCGCGAGGCCGCCGACACCGCGCTGAACGTCCCGTTCCTGGACACCGTCCTCTACCTGCTCGGCATCACCCGCGAAGAGGTCGAGACCGCCGACGAACTGCACGGCACGCCGGCCGAGTGAAGGTGGCGTGCCCCGGGGCGGTCGGCCGCCCCGCTCAGTCCCGCGGCGGCACCCAGTAGCTGACCAGCCTGGCGACCCCGGGTTCCACTGCGGACCAGGGGTCGTCGAAGGTCAGCACCGCGATGCCGGCGGTGGGGAAGCCGCCCTGGCGCAGCTGGGCCAGTTCGTCGCCCAGGCTCTCGTCGCCGGCCAGGACCTCGACCAGGTTCTGCACGCCGGGGTTGTGGCCCACCAGGAGCAGGTCGGCGACCTCCTCGGGCGTCTCCTTGAGGACCTCGATGATCTCGCCGGCCGTGGCGTCGTAGATCCGGTCCTCGAAGACGGTGCGCCTGGTCCGCTTGGGCAGCTCGTGGGAGGCCAGCTTCCAGGTCTCCCGGGTGCGCACCGCGGAGGAGCACAGCACGTACTCGGGGTTGATCCCGGAGTCGGTCAGCCACTGGCCGGCCTCCGGCGCCTCGTGCCGTCCGCGATCGGCGAGCGGCCGCTCATGGTCGGCCACCTGGGGCCAGTCGGCCTTGGCATGGCGGAGCACGATGATCCTGCGCGAGGTGTCACTCATTGGCTCAGCTTGGCAGAAAACCCGCCGGTAGGCGGCCGCTGTCGAAGATCAGCCCATCGCCTGGGCGATCGTGGCGATGACGGAGACGAGAACGACCACGCCGAGGATCAGTCCCATCAGCTGAAGCAGCTTCTTGCGGCCGTCGGTCGGTTCGGGTTCGAGAACTGGCATGCCGGAAGTCTCGCACCCGTGCCCGATCAGGCCGTCGCGGGGGTCACCTCGTCCTCGATGTGCCGGTTGCGGGCCGCCCGCAGGCCGATCAGCAGCTGCGGCACCAGCAGCGCGGCCATGAAGGCCAGCGGCAGCAGCCAGCCGCCGGTGCTCTGGTAGAGGGTGCCGACCAGGATCGGGCCGGGGATCGAGAGCAGGTAGCCGACGCCCTGCACGAAGGCGGACAGCTGGGCCACCCCGCCGCTGGTCCGGGCCCGCAGCCCGATCATGGTCAGCACCAGCGGGAAGGCGCAGTTGGACAGGCCCACCAGCAGCGCCCAGAGCCAGGCCCCGCCGGCCGGGGCCAGCATCAGGCCCAGGTAGCCGGCGATCCCGCAGGCGGCCAGCACCACCACGAAGATCCGCTGGTCGCCGCGGCGCACCGCCAGGTTGGGCAGCACCAGGGAGACCGGCACCCCGATCACCATGATCACCGCCAGCAGCAGCCCGGAGCGGCTCGCGCTCACCCCGGCGTCCTGGTAGATCTGCGAGATCCAGCCCATGGTCGAGTAGGCGCCGGTGGCCTGGCAGCCGAAGAACAGCGCCAGCGCCCAGGCGGTGCGGCTGCGCACGATCGGCAGCCGCTGCCCGCCCGCCGCTGCGCCGGCCGCACCGGTGGCCGGCCCCCGGCCGTCCCGGCGCAGCACCACGGTGACCAGCCAGACCACCAGCGCGACCGCCGCCGGCAGCGCCCAGATGCCCAGGCCCAGGCGCCAGCCGCCGCCCATCGCACTGGTCAGCGGCACGGTGACGGCGGCGGCCAGCGCGGTGCCGGCCGACAGCGCCATCGAGTACAGGCCGATCATCGGGCCGACCCGGTCCGGGAAGTACCGCTTGATCACCACCGGGATCAGCACGTTGGCCACCGCCACCCCGGCCAGCGCCACCGCGGTGAGCGCGAGGAACACCCCGGTGGACCCGGCGAACGAGCGGGCCGCCACGCCCGCGGCGATGGCGCCCGTCCCGGCGGCGACCACCAGGGTGGGCCCGAACCGGCGGGCCAGCGCGGGGGCGGCGAAGCCGAAGACCGCGAAGCAGACCGAGGGCACCGCGGCCAGCAGGCCGGCCACCGTGGGGCTCATGTGCAGGTCGCCGCGGACCCGGCCGAGCAGCGGGCCCAGGCTGGTGACCGCCGGGCGCAGGTTGACCGCGGCCAGCGCGACGGCGACGGCCAGCAGCGCGCCGAGCGCGTTGCGCCGAGCCGCGGAGGGCGGCCCGGCGGTGGTGGGAACGGGGGCGGTGGTCGCTTCGCGTGGGGTCTCTGTGGTCGGCACAGGAGCCATCATAGAATGATGGGATGAATTAAGGCACCCGGTTTCGGGGGGAAGATGGACCACCGACGTAGCGACCAAGGAGCCCCATGACACTGTCCTCGCCCCGGCGCACCCCGCTGGCCGACCAGGTGATCGCCCAGTTGCGGGCCCAGATCACCTCGGGCGAGTGGCCGGTCGGCTCGCGCATCCCCACCGAGGCCGCCCTGGTCGAGCAGCTCAAGGTGGCCCGCAACACGGTCCGCGAGGCCGTCCGGGCGCTGGCCCACAACGGCCTGCTGGACATCCGGCAGGGCTCGGGCACCTACGTGCTGGCCACCAGCGAACTGGCGGGGGTGATGCACCGCCGGTTCTCCGACGCCGACCAGCAGCAGGTGGCCGAGCTGCGCGAGCTGCTGGAGACCTCGGCCGCCACGCTGGCCGCCGGCCGGCGCACCGAGCGCGACCTGGTGCTGCTGGAGACCGCCCTGGCCCGCCGCGAGGAGGCCTGGTTCGGCGGCGACGCGGAGAACTTCGTGCAGGCCGACGCCGCCTTCCACCAGGCCGTGGTGGCCGCCGCCCACAACGACGTGCTGGCCGCGCTCTACGCCGACCTGGGCGAGGTGCTGCGGGCCCACCTGCGCCAGGACATCGGCCCGGTGCTCTCCCCCGAGCGCTACGTGAGCCACGACCGGATCCTGACCGCCATCCACGACCGCGACGGGGCCACCGCCGCCCGCGAGTCGGCCGCCGCGATCGGCGCCTGCGGGCGCCAGGAGGCCTGACCGCAGGTCGGCCGACCGCTCGTCAGCAGACCGCTCGTCAACAGGCCGCGGAACGGCACGACCCCGGCACACCTGAAGGTGTGCCGGGGGCGACTGCCGAGAGGCCGTCAGGCGCCGATCGCGTGCAGCCCGCCGTCCACGTGGATGATCTCGCCGGTGGTCTTCGGGAACCAGTCGGACAGCAGTGCCACCACCCCGCGGGCGGTCGGCTCCGGGTCGGTCAGGTCCCACTTGAGCGGCGAGCGGTGGTTCCAGGTGTCGGCCAGGTCGCCGAAGCCGGGGATCGACTTGGCGGCCATCGACCCGAGCGGGCCGGCCGAGATCAGGTTGCACCGGATGTCCCGCTCGCCCAGGTAGCGGGCCAGGTAGCGGCTGGTGGACTCCAGCGCGGCCTTGGCCGGGCCCATCCAGTCGTACTGCGGCCAGGCGAACTGCGCGTCGAAGGTCAGGCCGACCACCGAGCCGCCGTCCTGCATCAGCGGCAGCAGCGCCGTGGTCAGCGACTTCAGCGAGTACGCCGAGACGTGCATCGCGGTGGCCACCGACTCCCACGGGGTGTCCAGGAACTTGCCGCCCAGCGCGTCCTGCGGGGCGAAGCCGATCGAGTGCACCACTCCGTCCAGCGTGGGCAGGTACTCGCGCACCTGGTCGGCGATGCCGGCCAGCTGCTCGGGGTTGGACACGTCCAGCTCCAGCACCTTCACCGGGTGGGGCAGCTTCTTGGCGATCCGCTCGGTCAGCGTGGGCCGCGGGAAGGCGGTGAGGATGATCTCCGCGCCCTGCTCCTGGGCCAGCTTGGCGGTGTGGAAGGCGATGGAGGACTCCATCAGCACCCCGGTGATCAGGATCCGCTTGCCCTCAAGGATTCCACTCATGTTGCTCAGTGACCCATGCCCAATCCGCCGTCGACGGGAATGACGGCTCCGGTGATGTACGCGGCCTCGTCGGAGGCGAGGAACCGCACGGTGGAGGCGATCTCGGCCGGCTGGGCGTAGCGCCCCAGAGCCACCCCCGAGACGATCTCGGCGCGGCGCTCGTCGCTGAGCACAGCGGTCATGTCGGTGTCCACGAACCCGGGGGCGACCACGTTGACCGTGATGCTGCGCGGGCCGAACTCGCGGGCCAGCGACCGGGCGAAGCCGATCAGGCCGGCCTTGGACGCGGCGTAGTTCGCCTGGCCCGGCGAGCCCGTGGTGCCCACCACCGAGGAGATCAGCACCACCCGGCCCTTGCGGGCCCGCAGCATCTTCGCCGAGGCGCGCTTGACCACCCGGAAGGTGCCGGTCAGGTTGGTGTCCACCACCGAGGTGAAGTCCTCCTCGGTCATCCGCAGCATGAGGACGTCCTTGGTGATGCCGGCGTTGGCCACCAGCACCTCGACCGGGCCGTTCTTGGCCTCGATCTCGGTGAACGCGGCGTCCACCTGCGCGGTGTCGTTGATGTCGCAGCGCACCGCCAGCACGTCGTGCTTGGCCAGCGCCTCGGGCACCTCGCCGGAGCGGCTGGTGATGGCGACCTTGTCGCCCGCCTCGGCGAAGGCCTGGGCGATGGCGAGGCCGATGCCCCGGTTACCTCCGGTGACGAGAACCGAGCGGCTCAACGATCCACCTCTCCCTGATCAGCCCCGGGCGACGCGGGGCGGTCCACCGGTGCGGTGAACGGACTCAAGCGACGCTATCGGTCGACTCCGCAGCAAGCGAAATCGACCCTCCACAGGTCATCCACGTCGAAACTGTCGTCTTCTGACAATCGGTCCACCTGCGGCGGACCGGGAACACCGGGCGGCACACACCCGTTGCACCGTCGGCGCGGGGTCGGCCCGCGCGGCTCCTGCAACGAATCGGGCGGCACCTCCCATGAGCAAGGCAACCCCCGGATCCGGCACACGTCGGGGCCGGCTGCTCACCCTCACCACCGTGGCCGCCGGGCTCGGCGCCGCCGCCTGGGCGCTGCGGGAGGTGCCGGCCGCCTTCGGCCGCGACCCGGACGGCCAGGACGAGCGGATCCGCAACTCCCCGCAGTACGTCGGCGGCACCTTCCGCAACGCCCCCTCCGAAGCGGCCCGGGCCGGCACCGGTCCGACCCGCCCGGACCTGGACACCTTCAGGCGGCTGCTGCTGGAGCGGGACGGCCGCACCCCCGTGCGCCCGGTCCCGCTGGTCCGCCCGGCGCCGGCCGCCGGCCCGGCCCCCGCCGACGCTGTCTCGCTCACCTGGTACGGGCACGCCTCCGCGCTGGTGGAGATCGAGGGGGCCCGGGTGCTGCTGGACCCGATCTGGAGCGAGCGCTGCTCCCCGTCCGCGCACGTGGGCCCCAAGCGGCTGCACCCGGTCCCGGTCGAGCTGGAGGAGCTCCCGGCGGTGGACGCGGTGCTGATCTCGCACGACCACTACGACCACCTGGACATGGCCACCGTCAAGCGCCTGGTGCGCACCCAGTCCGCGCCGTTCGCGGTCCCGCTGGGCATCGGCGGCCACCTGCGCCGCTGGGGCGTGCCGGAGCACCGGATCATCGAGCTGGACTGGGACGAGACCTGCACGCTCGGCGAGCTGACCCTCACCCTCACCGCCGCGCACCACTTCTCCGGCCGCGGCCTGACCCGCAACACCACGCTCTGGGGCTCCTGGGTGATCGCCGGGCCCACCCGCAAGGTCTTCTACACCGGTGACTCCGGCTACTTCGAGGGGTACGCGGCGATCGGCGCCCAGCACGGGCCGTTCGACGCCGCGCTGGTGCAGATCGGCGCCTACGACCAGGCCTGGCCGGACATCCACATGACCCCGGAGGACGCGGTGCTGGCCCACCGCGACCTGGGCGGCGGGCTGCTGGTCCCGGTCCACTGGTGCACCTTCAACCTGGGCCTGCACCCGTGGGCCGAGCCGGTCGAGCGGCTGCTGGCCGAGGCCAAGGCGCACGGCATCCCCGTCGCGGTGCCGCGCCCGGGCGAGCGGATCGACCTGGCCGCGCCCCCGGAGCTGTCCGCCTGGTGGACCGGCCTGGCCTGACACGCCGGGACGCACTGTCAAATCGGCTGGTCTCCAACCCGGGTGACGGGACATGATGCGATCGGTGCTCCACGTCCCGGAGCCCCGCGCCGCCCCGCTCACCCTCAGGGAGTCCGATGCCGCCGACACCGAGCGCCCCGCCCGCCCGCTCCGTCGATCCACTCTTCCTCGCGCTGCCGCTGCGCCCGCTGGCCGCGGCCGCGCTGGACCGGGCCCGGCAGCTCGGGGTCAGCCACGCCGACTTCCGGCTGGAGCGGGTGCGCAGCGCGGCCTGGCGGCTGCGCGACGCCCGCCCGGCCGGCGGCTCCGACGAGGTGCAACTGGGCTTCGCGGTCCGGGTGGTCCTGGACGGCGCCTGGGGCTTCGCGGCCGGGGTCGAACTGACCGAGGCGGCGGCGGCCCGGGTGGCCGAGCAGGCGGTCGCGGTGGCCAGGCTCTCCGCCACCGTCTCGCGGGCGGCCGGCGGCGCGGACCTGGTGGAGCTGGCCGCGGAGCCGGTGCACGACGACGTCAGCTGGGTCTCGGCCTACCGGGTCAACCCGTTCGAGGTGCCGGACGCCGAGAAGACGGCGCTGCTGGCCGACTGGAGCAGCCGACTGCTGGCCGCCGACGGCGTCTCGCACGTGACGGCCAGTCTGCTCACCGTGCAGGAGAACAAGTTCTACGCGGACACCGCCGGCACCGTCACCACCCAGCAGCGGATCCGGCTGCACCCGTGGCTGGAGGCCGTCTCGGTGGACGAGCGGACCGGCACCTTCGAGTCCATGCGCACCGTCGCCCCGCCGGCCGGGCGCGGCTGGGAGTACCTCGCGGGGGTTCGGGGGTCGTCCCCCGACGGACAGAGCCTGGAGGGCGAGGGCTGGGACTGGCAGCAGGAGCTGGCCCGGCTGCCCGAGCACCTGGCCGAGAAGGTCAAGGCGCCCAGCGTCGAGGCCGGCCGCTACGACCTGGTGATCGACCCGACCAACCTGTGGCTGACCATCCACGAGTCGATCGGCCACGCCACCGAGCTGGACCGGGCCCTCGGCTACGAGGCCGCCTACGCCGGCACCTCCTTCGCCACCTTCGACCAGCTCGGCACCCTCAAGTACGGCTCCGAGCTGATGCACGTCACCGGTGACCGCACGGCCGAGCACGGCCTGGCCACCACCGGCTACGACGACGAGGGGGTGGCCACCCAGTCCTGGGACCTGATCACCGGCGGGATCCTGACGGGGTACCAGCTGGACCGCCGGATGGCCAGGCTGAAGGACCTGGGCCGGTCCAACGGGTGCGCCTTCGCGGACTCCCCCGCGCACGTGCCGGTGCAGCGGATGGCCAACGTCTCGCTCCAGCCGGTGGCCGGCGGCCCCGACACCGAGGGCCTGTTCGCCGGGGTGGAGAAGGGCCTGTACATCGTCGGCGACCGGTCCTGGTCGATCGACATGCAGCGCTACAACTTCCAGTTCACCGGCCAGCGCGCCTACGCGATCAAGAACGGCCGGCTGGCCGGGCAGGTCAAGGACTTCGCCTACCAGGCCACCACCACCGACTTCTGGGGCTCGATGGCGGCGGTCGGCGGCCCGCAGACCTACCTGCTGGGCGGTGCCTTCAACTGCGGCAAGGCCCAGCCGGGCCAGGTCGCCGCGGTCAGCCACGGCTGCCCCTCAGCCCTCTTCACCCAGGTCAACGTGCTCAACACGCAGCAGGAGGCGGGTCGCTGATGTCCGGTCGCAACACTGCCCACCAGCTGGTCGAGCAGGCCCTGGAGCTCTCCCGGGCCGACGGCTGCGTGGTCCTGGTGGACGAGGAGTCCACCGCCAACCTGCGCTGGGCCGCCCTGGACAACCGTCCCGGCGGCGCGCTGACCACCAACGGCGTCACCCGCGGCCGCCGGCTCACCGTGATCGCCACCGTGGACGGCGCCCAGGGGACCGCGGCCGGCGTCGTGGCCCGCGAGGCGGTCACCACGGCCGAGGTCGCCGAGCTGGTCCGGGCCGCCGAGGCCGCGGCCCGCGAGGCCGGCCCGGCCGAGGACGCCCAGCCGCTGCTGCCGCCCGGCGCCGCCTCGGGCGGGGACTTCACCGCCGACCCGGCCGAGACCTCGATCGAGGTGTTCGCCGACTTCGCCCCGCAGCTGGGCGCCGCCTTCGCCCGGGCCCGCGAGCTGGGCCACGCGCTCTACGGCTTCGCCCAACACGAGCTCACCTCCACCTACCTGGGCAGCTCCACCGGCCTGCGGCTGCGCCACGACCAGCCGACCGGCAGCGTGCAGTTCAACGCCAAGGGCGGCGGCTCCTCGGCCTGGCTCGGCGAGTCCACCCGGGACTTCGCCGGGCTCGAGGTGGCCGCGCTGCAGTCGCGGCTGGAACAGCGGCTCGGCTGGGGCCGCAAGCGGATCGAGCTGCCGGCCGGCCGCTACGAGACCCTGCTGCCGCCCAGCGCCCTGGCCGATCTGATGATCTATCTGACCTGGAGCAGCGAGGCCCGGGACGCCGTGGAGGGGCGCACCGTCTTCAGCCGCCCCGGCGGCGGCACCCGGCTCGGCGAGCGGCTGGCCCCACTGCCGCTGACCCTGCGCGCCGACCCGGCCGAGCCCGGCCTGGAGTGCGCGCCGTTCCTGCTCGCCCACTCCTCCGGCGACGACCGCTCGGTCTTCGACAACGGCCTGCCGATCGGGCCCACCGAGTGGATCCGCGACGGCGAGCTGGTCAACCTGCACTCCACCCGGCACGCCGCCGCCCTCACCGGCCTGCCGGTGCGCCCGATGGTGGACAACCTGGTGCTGGAGACCGCCGACCAGGCGGGTGCGCCCACCCTGGAGGAGATGGTCGCCCGCACCGAGCGGGCGCTGCTGCTCACCTGCATCTGGTACATCCGCGAGGTGGACCCGGCCACCCTGCTGCTCACCGGCCTGACCCGGGACGGGGTGTACCTGGTGGAGGACGGCCAGGTGGTCGGCGAGGTCAACAACTTCCGGTTCAACGAATCCCCGGTCGACCTGCTCGGCCGGATCACCGAGGCGGGCCGCACCGAGCGCTGCCTGCCGCGCGAGTGGGGCGACTTCTTCAGCCGCGCCGCGATGCCGCCGGTGCGGATCAGCGGCTTCAACATGAGCTCGGTCAGCAAGGCTTCATAGGGAAGGACAGCCATTTGGACGAGAAACGACTCGTCAAGACGTCGAAGATGCTCTCGAAGATCCTGCGCCACGACCCCGGCCGGATCGGGATCGAGCTGGACGAGGGCGGCTGGGTGCCGGTGGACACCCTGCTCGCCGCCCTCGCCGGCCAGGGCAACCGGCTCAGCCGCGCCGAACTGGACCACGTGGTGGCCACCAACAACAAGCAGCGCTTCGGCTACAGCGAGGACGGCCGGCGGATCCGGGCCAACCAGGGCCACACCGTCGAGGTGGACCTGGGCCTGCCGGCGGCGGTGCCGCCCGCGGTGCTCTACCACGGCACCGCCAGCCGGACCGTGCCGCTGGTCCTGGCCGAGGGGCTGCGGCCGATGAGCCGCCAGGACGTGCACCTGTCGGCGGACCGGGAGACCGCGGTGCGGGTCGGCGCCCGGCACGGGCGTCCGGTGGTGCTGCGGGTGGACGCGGCGGCGCTGGCCGCCGGCGGGCACGAGTTCCGGGTCAGCGCCAACGGGGTCTGGCTGACCGACTCGGTGCCGCCCGGGTTCCTCGCGGTGCTCGCCGAGGGCGCGTGAGCCGCGGCGCCTGAGCCGGGGCGCCGCCGACGCGCCGGGCCGGCCGCGCTGACCCGGTCTGCCCGGCGGCGCCGGCCCGGCGTACCGTGGAACAACCCGGGCGCAATCGGTCGCGTCCGGAGCCGGAGGCGAGGCGGCGATGCAGATGGGCAAGAAGGATCGGGAGATCCACCGGATCACCGGGGCCAGGACCAGCCTGACCGAGGACGTCCGGGGGCGGCAGCGCCGCTACGTGATCTCGATGCTGGTCCGTACCGTCTGCGTGCTGCTGGCGGTGGCGCTGTGGAACGTCCAGCGGTACGTCGCGGTCGGCGCGCTGGTCGGCGCCGTGCTGCTGCCCTACATCGCGGTGGTCGTCGCCAACGCCGGCCGGGAGCGGGCGCCCGGCCTGCCGAGCACCTTCGACGTGCCGGCCACCACCCCGCTGATGCTCGGCCCTGGTGGGACCGGTGGGTCGGGTGGGACAGGACGCGCTGACCCGCCGTCATCCTGACTCTCTGTGCCCGGGCGGGACAGGGGACACCCTCAAGTTTCATATGAGCTGCGCCCGTTTCGCCCCTTTTTATTGGCACTTGGCACCCCAGAACCTCAGGAGAAGCTCAAATTAATCTTGTCAGGTCTAGCCAACGCCTGGCCCCTTCGTGACATACTGCGTACGCGCTCCGCATCCCCCGTCGGAGCGACGGACCGACGCCGGGCGGCTCCCCCCGTGGCTGCCCGGCGTCGCCCTTTCCCCCTCCTCCCCCAGGCGGCTACCGCCGGGGTGAGAGACTGCGGATCATGAGCCTCGACTTCTTCGGCCCGGGCGCCGACGGCCCCGACGGTCCCCCCAAGTGCTCGGCCAAGGGCTGCCGGGCGGCCGCGAGTTGGGTGCTGGTCTGGAACAACCCCAAGCTGCACACCCCCGACCGCCGCAAGACCTGGCTGGCCTGCGGCGAGCACCGCGAGCAGCTGAGCCAGTTCCTCAGCGTGCGCGGCTTCCTGCGCGAGACGGTGGCCCTGGCCGACTGGGACGCCGAGAGCGAGGGCTAGACGAGTAGTTCCGATG
>NZ_PYBW01000093.1 GCF_003205575.1 Streptomyces tateyamensis | reverse complement strand
CCAGGAGGACTACGGCATCGAGGAGTTGACCGGACTGAGCAACCGGCCCGGTTGGCCCGACGGGATGCGGCTGCTGGTCCGCCGGGTGAGGCCCGCCGGCCGCCACAGGAAGAAGCTCACCGCGTTCGAGCTGAAGACGGGCTGGAAGTACTCCGTGATCGCGACCAACATCCGGCACATGTGGGGCATCGCCGGCTCCCACCAGCCGCAGTGGCTGGATGCCGTCGCCCGCGAGCACGCCGTGGTGGAGGACCGGGTGAGAGCGGACAAGGCGATGGGGCTTCGGAATCTTCCGAGCAAGTCGTGGGAGGTGAACCGCGGTTGGATGCTCGCCGCGAACCTCGGTCACGACCTGGACTGCTGGGTCCGCCTGCTGGCCCTGCACGACCAGGACGACCTGGAGCGGGCCGAGCCGGACACGATGCGGTACCGGCTCTACCACCTGCCCGCGCGCCTCGCCGCCCACGCCCGTCGCCGCTGGCTGCGGATCGACCGCACCTGGCCCTGGGCCGACGTGTTCGTCCTCGCCTGGCAGCGGCTCACCCAGCTCCCGGCCGTCACCTGACTGCCGGTCACCGACCCGACGACCTGGAAGGAAAGCACCTCCGGACCCGTGGAATCCGGCGCACCCGCAGCGTCATGCGACGGCCCGCCCCGAACGGCATCGGGACATTACGGGCGAACTGCCGATCCGATCACCGACCACAAGCCGCTGAAGGATCGAGGCCGAACACCAGACCGCAGCCGCCATCAGCCTCGGTGTTTCAGCAGGA
>NZ_PYBW01000092.1 GCF_003205575.1 Streptomyces tateyamensis | reverse complement strand
CTAGACGAGTAGTTCCGATGTCTGGCTGCGGAAACAGCAAGAGGGTCCCGATGATCCGTGTGTGACGACAGACCTCGAAACCCTCTTGACCGCACTCTACGTGAAGGTTGACGACGAGATCGGAGGAACCCGATGGATGGGCACGCCACCGCTACTGAGCGACAGCGAGCTGCTCTGCCTGGCGGTCGCGCAAGCGCTCCTCGGGTTCCATTCCGAGGCCCGGTGGCTGCGGTACGCGAACAAGCATCTGGCCGGCATGTTCCCTTACCTGCCGCTGCGACCCGGCTACAACAAGCGCCTGCGGTCCGCGCTTCCGCTGCTCAAGCGCATGATCCGGGAGCTGGCCATGGACAGCGACTTCTGGTTCGACAACCACTGGATCGTCGACTCGACACCGGTCCCGTGCGGGATGTCGCGCCCGACAGTGCAGCGCTCGAACCTGGCAGGCTGGGCTCAGTACGGCTACTGCGCGTCACATTCCCGGTTCTTCTGGGGACTTCGGCTCTACCTCGTCTGCACGCCCACGGGGATGCCGATCATGTGGGCGCTGGCGTCCGCGAAGATCGGCGAGCGCGAGGTGCTGTCCGCGATGTTGGAGGTCGACGCCGACTTGGTCGACGCCCGCGAGGGCATCCTGCTCATCTCGGACAAGGGCTTCGCGTCCAAACCGTTCGAGCGGGAGCTTCTCGGTCAAGGCATCGAGCTGCTGCGGCCTTCGCGCAAGCGCGAGAGGGAGCGATACGGCGAGCCGATGCTCAAGAAGGTCCGCCAGCTGATCGAGTCGGTCAACGACACCCTCAAGGGGCAGCTTGACCTGGAACAACACGGCGGGCGGACCATCGAGGGCGTCGCGATCCGCGTCGCCCAGCGGATCTTGGCGATGGCCGCAGGGAGCTGGCACAACAACCTGATCGGCGCACCGGTCACCCGCTCGCTGATCGCCTACGACCACTAATCACATCGGAACTACTCGTCTAGGGCCGG
>NZ_PYBW01000091.1 GCF_003205575.1 Streptomyces tateyamensis | reverse complement strand
GAACTCGGAACAGGCCCTAGGGCGTCGGCGCCGGGCTCGTTGATGACGAGCTTGGCCAGGGCCAACAGGTCGCGGCTAGCGTCGTCGAGCAGGGAGTTGCCCAGCGTTGCCGAGACGGGCGAGGCGGGCCCGGGCGCGCCAAGGCGAGGCGCCGCGGTGGGGGCCACCCTGCGGGCGGCCTGCTTCTCGGCAACGTAGCGGCGGCCAGCTTCGAGGTCGTAACGGGGGCGGGCGCCGGGAGTAGGGCCGGCGCCCTCCAGCAGGCGGTCGATGTCGTAGGTCATCGAGATCACTCCTGGTCGGACTTGGCGGGGCCGGGGTGCAGCAGGCGGCGCGGGGCGAGGAGGGCCCGGATCTTCGCCTTAGCTTGAGAGGTGAGCGAGCGGACCGTGGTCTCGTCGATGCCCATCGCCCGGGCGGTGCGCTCCACGCTGAAGCGGTTGAGGTAGCGCAGGATGATGACATCGAACTTGGCGCCGGAGGGCTCCAGGACCGCAGCCGCGACCGAGATGCCGACCTCAAGGTCGGTAGTGTCGGCGTCGATGTCGGCGATGAGCGGCTGGGCCTCGCGGTGCACCACAACGGAGAACACCATCCGTTCGACCAGCAGCCGGTGCTCGTCTCGGCGCGCCCGCTCGGCCTCGACGGTGCAACGCAGGGCTGCCCAGGCGTACGCGTGGGGGTTGGGCTCGGTCAGCACGCGGTCCCACCGGTCGGCGAGGGCGAGGAAGACCTCGTTCACCAGCGCCTGGGCGAGCGCGTGGTCGCCGAGGATCGTGAACGGGTAGTCGAAGTATGAATGGCCGTGGAGCTCCTGGAAGCCCCTGAAGGCTATGGGCAGGTCGGTCCGCCGCGACGACGCAGTGCCGGCGGCATCGGTGAAGGGCAGCTCGCTCATTACGCCTCCGCCTCCCCCGCCGCGTCCGGGACGCTGCCGCGCGGGCGCGGGGAGCCGGCGGTTCCGAGCACAAGGCCGCCCGAAGGACGGCAGAACCGGGCGGCGAGCCCGGCGGGAACGGGAGTGGGGGCACACATGGCGCGGGGTCCTTACTCGGCAGAGGCAGGGAGCCTGATGTGACGCTCCGTTGGGTGTTGATGGCCGGAGCGTGGCGACAGACAGCATCATGTCGGTCGAACACCGGGATCGTTCACGCCTCGAAGGTAAAGAGTTGCGGGGGGTCATATTCCGAGGTTTGGAACGCCGAACTGGCCGATAACATGACAGATCGACCCAATTCCTGACGATGGGCCACCGCAGTGGCCGCACGCAGACTTCAAGTCATGGAAGCGGGATCCCCGGATCGAACGGCCGAGGGGAACACGCGGCCGCACGCCCCCCCGGCAGCAGGTCGGCGCCCGGCTCACGGCGGAAAGTGACGGGTCATCACGCCCGGACGGCCATCAGGGACGCCGGTTCCCGGTGCGAGCGGCCGGTCCCGCTCCCACCGGGCGGCCTGGATCTTCGCATTCAGGCGCAGAGTCACGGAACAGGACGTAGCGTGGCTGGGTCTTGCCCGCTGGCAGATCGGAGGTTGCACGTGTTCGACCAGGCGACCGAACTCCCGCTCCACGTCGCTGCCGGAGTGCTGCTCGACGCCGCGCTCCTGTCGCTGATCCGCCCCAGCACCACCGCGTTCCGCAAGAAGTGGGCCGAGGGAGAGGCCACCTACGAGAGCGCGCAGTACGCCGGCCTTCCCGCCCCAACACCGGCGACGGCGCAGGCACTGCGGTGGCTGCTGATCCGCGACGAAGAGCGCGCCACCCGCACCTACGGCCTGATCGCCCACCAGGCCCGTCACCGGTACGACATCCCCGTGCCCTTCACCGCCGGCTGGCTGATCTCCGCCATCAAGTGGGGCGGCGGCGCAGCGAACTCCCTCCCCGTCGAGGCCAACGTCGACGCGTTCGTTCTGGCCGCCACCACCGAGGCCGCCTTCAAGCTGCTCTGACCCACCGTGCGGCATGCCGAAGGCGCCGACCACTTTGGGGGCCGGCGCCTTCGGCATGCCGCGGTCAGCTATGTGTGGCGGGGCCGCTCAGGTCGGGTCCTGCGGCGGGAAGTTGCGGTCGAGGATCTCGGTCCAGGTCGGCAGGGTGACGAAGCGGCCGGTGTCGTCGGCCTGGGCCTGGATGAGTTCCAGGAGGGCCGTGACGAACGGTGCTGCGGCGTTGTCGGCCGGGATTGTGGCGGCGGCCTCATGGAGCCGCTGGTGGGCGGCGGGGAAGGCATCCTTGGCCCTCCCGCCCTGTTCCTCGACCTTCGCGGCGCCGGCTTCCAGCAGGATCCGCTCGATCGTGTAGGTGGGGCACGTATCGGTGTGCCAGATCTCCGTGACGGTCATGTCCCGGCCGACGGAGATGGTGCGGACATCGCCGCCGTCCGGCCCGGCCTGGCAGTCCTGACAGTCGACATGGCGGCGGGTGCTCGGCTGCTCTTGGTGGGAGTCGGTCACAGGGCATCAGTTCCTTCCTGCGCTCCGGGCCGGGTGTGGGGCCCGGCCCGGAGCGTCTATCCAACGCCTCGCCGAACAGCAAGGTCAACACCATTCACCAGGGAACAGGCCGTCAGAACCGGCTGCGCCAGACGACGGGCCGAGCGGGCGGAGCAGGGCTCGGCGCAGCGGACAGACTGGATCCGGCGAGGAGCAGATCGGGCCGCTGAAGTCGGTGGCTTCGCCGCCGGGTTGAGCTGTACCTCTGCACGGCTAAGGCGTGCAGAGGCGCCGCTTGATGGCTTGCCCACCACCGCTGAACCAGGCCGAACACCGGCGTCCCCTGAGGCGCCGCAGCCACCAGGTGCTGCCCGCTGCGGGTCTCCGGCTCGGTGTTTCGCGTGACCCCTTGTCAAACCCGAACCAATGCCCGGGCCCAGGAGTCAGCCTCCGAGGTACTCGTGGTCGCAGGCCTCGATGTGCCGCGCAAGCTCGGGGTCCGCCGCGAGGCCGGGGTTGAGCAGCGTGGCTCTCGTAACGCGGCGCGCTTTGAGGAGTTGCTGGGGGCCATCGGTGATGGCGATAGCTGTACCGTCCGCTGCCATGAGCTGGGCTTCCATGAGGTCGGCGCCATCCAGTTTCGCCCTGGTGAGATGGGCGAAGTGCAGGATCGCGGAGCGCAAGGTGGACTCGCGCAGGTCGGCGCCGGTGAGGTCGGCTGTCGTCAGGTTGGCCTCCTCGAGGGACGTGTTGGACAAGTCCGCGCCGTCGGCGACCGCACCTTCGAGAGAGGCCTTCCAAAGGTTGGCTTTCCGCAGCCGGGCGCCGGTGAGTGAGGCCCTATCCAGTCGGCTTCCGACGAAGGTAGCGCCTTCGAGCCGTGCGGTCGCCAGTTCGGCGCCGCTGAGGTCGGCGTTGCTCAGGTCGATGCGGAACTGCTCCTCCCGTTCGGGGCGGTGTGCGAGGACGGTCAGGGCGGCCTGCACGTCGTCGGGCACCATACGGCGCGCTGCCGTGGTCGTGGTGCCGACCGGCTCGGGCGGCGGCATCGGCGAGCTCTGGCGGATGAAGGCGGCCAGGAGCTGGACGATGGTGTCGTGGTCCTTCTCGGAGTCCCGCATGATGCGCTGCAGCGCGTAGACACCGGCCATGCGTGCGGTGATGGCCTTCTCGTCGCTGGTGGCCAGCAGCCCGACGGCCTTGATGTACCGATCGGTGACCTGGCCTTCGCGGGTCAGCTCCTCCTGCTTTCGGTCCTTGTCGCGGGTGTGTTGAAGCGTCTTCGCGGTGAAGTACAGGCCGCCGACCCCGACGGTGCCGACGACCAGCGCGGCCAGTGCAGTGCGGAACCCGGCAACGACCGTGGCCCGTGGCCCGTCGTCCTTGCCCAGATGCCCCAGCTGCAGCCGGTCCAGAACCCACGGCCCTCGCCACAGCAGCAGGAACACCGCCACCACCGCGAGCAGGACTGCGGCTATCGCGATCGCGGTCTGCGGGCGGCTCGGTCGCTTCTCGTCAGTCCTGGCCACTGATCCTCCGTCACCTCGATGCGGCACCATGCCGCATGGCTTCCCGGACGATACCGACGCCCGCAGCGGCCAGCAGCCACCAGGAGCTGGGGCAGCAGGATGCGGCCGTCATGCGGACGTGGCCTCCCCCATAACAATTCTGGGGTCCGGGCCGCCCAGAAAGCGGCGGTACCTGGCCCGGTGCTCCCTGTTACCCGGGAGTCCGCCGAGACAGCCAGTCACGGGCGGATGCGGCGCACCTGGGGCGGGCGGGCGAGACCTGCACGGCGCCGCGCAGCGCGAGAGCTCCGGTGCGGGAGAGCTACTGTCGGCCCTAGACGAGTAGTTCCGATGTGATTAGTGGTCGTAGGCGATCAGCGAGCGGGTGACCGGTGCGCCGATCAGGTTGTTGTGCCAGATCCCTGCGGCCATCGCCAAG
>NZ_PYBW01000090.1 GCF_003205575.1 Streptomyces tateyamensis | reverse complement strand
CTTGTACTACAGCGGCGGATCTTGCTGATGTGATCGGTTCGGATCGCCTGGGCGGAGGTGTGCAGGGAGGGGGTCGCCGCGTCGCTGGTAGTGGCTGATGGCGGCTGCGGTCTGGTGTTCGGTTCGCCAATGGTGCTGGCGCAGGACTTCGGCGTCGTCGTGGCGGATGGCGAGGCCGGTGAGGGCCAGGAGGCAGGCCAGTGCGGAGAGGGTCAGTCGGATCATCGGGCCGGACTGGTGTGGTGGGCCGCCGGTCGGTGGCGGGGGCTCCTCGCGGTGCGGGGTGTCTGCCGTCCCCTGGCCCGGGGTCGGTTCCCCGCAGGGGGGTGCGGGGGCGGCGGCGAGGTGGTGGGCGCGCTGGACGGTGAGGAAGGCGTGGGCGAGCATCGTGCAGGTGACGCTGCGGTGCCAGGGGATCCACTTGCGGACCTGGTACTGGTCCAGGCCGGTGAGCTGCTTGCCCTGCTCGTTGTCCTCTTCGATCTTCCAGCGGATCCCGGCCTGCTCCATCGCGGCGCCGGCCGGGGTGGCGGCCGGGGCGTGGACGAGGAAGTAGGCATACTCGAAGTCGAAGCGCCCGCCGGCCAGTTGCTTCTTGTGCGTGGAGCGGCGTATCAGCAGCTGATGTTCGAACCCCTCGGCGGGCTCCTGGCCCTTGACCCGGACCGCGAACAGGGTCCAGTCGTAGTACCGCTGCCCCTTGGATCCCTGGCCGCAGGAGCGACGTTCCCACTGGTCCCGGCGTTGCGCGTAAGGCAGCAGGTGGTCGGCGCGCTTGATCGTGGCGGTGCCGGGGGCCGGTCTGCCGGGCGGGCCGATCAGTGGAAGGTCGACCGGGACGGCGAGCACGTAGGACAGGCGTTCGCGGTGCAGGAACGCGCGCAGGTCGGCATCGCGTCCGTAGCCGGAGTCAGCCACCACCCACGCGAACAGCACCCCCTCGGCCAGGGCCCGTTCGAGCATGTGGGTCGCGAGCTGCGGTTTCGTTGCGAACGCGACTTCGTCGGGCACCCCGGCCTCCCGGCAGCGCGCCCGGTCCCCGGTCCAGGCGGCGGGCAGGTACAGGCGGCGGTCGATGAAGGTGTGCCCGCCCGGCGCCGCGTAGGTCAGCATCACCATGACCTGGCAGTTGCGCACGTCGCCGGTCGCCCCGCAGTGCTGCCGGGCGACCCCGACGGACTTGGTCCCCTTCTTCTGCACCTGGGTGTCGTCCAGCACCAGCGACGCGGACGGGTCGCCCAAATGCCCGGCCACGTACGCCCGCAGCTCGTCCAGCAGCGCGTCCGCGGACCACGAGGCCGCGTTGAGGAACTTCTGGATCCGCGAAGGCGTGACGTGGCCCGCCCGTGCGGACATCGTCCACGCGTTCTTCCGGCGCAGGTCCGACAGCAGGCCCTCGACCAGGTCCGCGAACACCTCACGCGGCTCCGGCCGCGCGAACAGATGATCGAGGCCACCCAGCAGGACAGCCAACTCCTCGGCCCACTCGCCGAGACGCTCCTCCGTCACATCCACCAGCATGACCGCTCAACGACAGAACCGATCAGCAGTCACATGATCTGCCGCTGTAGTAC
>NZ_PYBW01000009.1 GCF_003205575.1 Streptomyces tateyamensis | reverse complement strand
TTCTCCGCCGAAATGCACCAAACCACCATCGACACCTACAGCTACCCCCACGGCACCTTCTGGACCGCCGACCTCGCCCCCACCACCACCGAACCCGCAACGGAGCTGACCGCATGACCACCACCGACCTCGACGGCCTCAAAGCCCTGGTCACCGGCGGCGCCTCCGGTATCGGCCTGGCCACCGCCCAACTCCTCAGCGACCGCGGCGCGGACGTCGCCGTGCTCGACCTCGACCCGGGCAAGCTGTCCCTGCCGCTGCTCGGCTTCACCGCCGACCTGCGCGACGACGTGTCCGTCCGGGACGCGGTGGCGGCCGCCGGCGAAGCCCTCGGCGGCCTGGACATCCTGGTCAACAACGCGGGCATCGGCGCGGCCGGCACCGTCGAGGACAACCCCGACGAGCAGTGGCACCTGGTGTTCGACGTCAACGTGCTCGGACTGGTCCGCACCACCCGCGCCGCGCTGCCCTACCTGCGCCGTTCCGCCCACGCCGCGATCGTCAACACCTGCTCGATCGCCGCCACCGCCGGCCTGCCGCAGCGCGCGCTGTACTCGGCGAGCAAGGGCGCCGTCCTCTCGCTCACCCTGGCGATGGCCGCCGACCACGTGCGCGAGGGCATCCGGGTCAACTGCGTCAACCCCGGCACCGTGGACACACCGTGGATCGGGCGCCTGCTCGACGCGGCCGACGACCCCGCCGCCGAGCGCGCCGCGCTGAACGCCCGCCAGCCCACCGGCCGCCTGGTCAGCGCACCCGAAGTGGCCGCCGCCATCGCCTACCTCGCCTCCCCCGCCGCCGGAAGCACCACCGGCACCGCACTTGCCGTCGACGGCGGCATGGCCGGCCTGCGCCTGCGCCCGGTGGCGAACCCGTGACGAGACGCCAACTCGGCACGGTGGACGAACCCGAGGCGGGACACGCCGCATCCGGCGGCGTGCGAGCGCCCTGGTCGGGCATGATCCGATCCGTGTCCACTCTCACCCCCGTGTCCAGCCTCACCCTCGCGGCCGCCGAGCGCGGCAAAGCACCCGAGACCTGCCGGGAGGCCGCGCCATGAGCCCCCTGGGCCGCCGTGCCCCACGCCTGTCGCCGCTCGGCTTCGGCGCGGCGGCGATCGGCAACCTGTTCACCCCGGTCGGCGACGCCGAGGCAGCGCAGGCGGTCGATGCCGCCTGGCAGGCGGGAATGCGCTACTTCGACACCGCCCCGCACTACGGCCTGGGCCTGTCCGAACGCCGGCTGGGCGAGGCGCTGCGGGCCCGGCCCCGCGAGGAGTACGTGCTGTCCACCAAGGTCGGCCGCCTCCTCGAACCCCTGCCCACGGCGGTCGGCGACGACCTCGCCGACGGCTTCGCCGTCCCCGCCACCCATCGCCGCCGCTGGGACTTCAGCGCCGACGGGGTACGCCGCTGCCTGGAGCAGAGCCTGGAACGCCTGGGCCTGGACCGGATCGATATCGCCTACCTGCACGACCCCGACGACCACGCCGAACAGGCCCTCACCCAGGCCTACCCGGCCCTGCACCGACTGCGCGAGGAAGGGGTGATCGGCGCGATCGGGATCGGCATGAACCAGACCGAGCTGCCCGCCCGCTTCGTCCGCGAGACCGAGCTGGACCTGGTCCTGCTGGCCGGCCGCTACAGCCTGCTGGACCAGCGCGGTCTGCTCGAGCTGCTCCCGCTGGCCGCCGAACACGGCGTCGCGGTCGTCGTCGGCGGCGTCTTCAACTCCGGCCTGCTCGCCGACCCGAAGCCCGGCGCCACCTTCGACTACGCCGCCGCACCACCGCAACTGCTGGCCCGGGCGATGGAGTTCAAGGCCGTCTGCGAACGCCACGGCGTGCCGCTGCGGGCCGCCGCGCTGCGCTTCCCGTTCGGCCACCCGGCCGTGGCCAGTGTCCTGGTCGGCACCCGCAGCGCCGCCGAGGCCGCCGACACCGCGGCGATGTACCAGCACCCGGTACCCGCCGACCTGTGGGCGGAGCTGACCGAGCGCGGCCTGCTGCCGCCGGGCATCCCGATCCCCGGGGAGGTGCGGTGATGCGGATCGCGCTGTTCCTCACCTGCTTCAACGACACGATGTTCCCCGGCACCGGCCGCGCGGTGGTCGAGGTCCTGGAACGCCTGGGCCACACCGTCGACTTCCCGCAGGAGCAGACCTGCTGCGGGCAGTTGCACTTCAACACCGGCTACCGCCCCGACGCCGTGCCGCTGGTGGCCCGCTTCGCCCGCACCTTCGCGGACTACGACGCCGTGGTCACCCCGTCGGCCTCCTGCGCCGGCATGGTGAAGGAGAACCACCCGCTGCTCGCGGCCGACTACGCACCTGCCGGGCTCCAGCGCGAGGTTGCCGAACTGATGCCCAGGGTGCACGAGTTCACCGAGTTCCTGACCGACGTGCTGGGCGTCACCGAGGTCGGCGCCCGGTTCCCGCACACGGTGGCCTACCACCCCACCTGCCACTCGCTGCGCGGCCTGCGCCTGGGCGAGCGGCCCTACCAACTGCTGCGCGCGGTCAAGGACCTGGAGCTGGTCGAGGTGCCCGCCGCCGACTCCTGCTGCGGCTTCGGCGGCACCTTCGCCGTCAAGAACGCCGACACCTCCGCCGCGATGCTCGCCGACAAGGCGGACACGGTGCGCGCCGCCGGTGCCGAAGTCCTGTGCGCTGCCGACAACTCCTGCCTGCTGCACATCGGCGGCGGCCTGTCCCGCCAGGGCAGCCCGGTGCGGACCATGCACCTGGCCGAGATCCTCGCCGCCACCGAAGGAGTGGCCCGGTGACCGCCCCGAACGACCGCGGCGTGGTCTGGCTGGGCTCGCCCGCCTTCCCCGAGGCCGCGCGCGAGGCGCTGAAGGACGGTCAGCTGCGCGCCAACCTCAGGCGCGCCACCGCCACCATCCGCGACAAGCGCCTCAGCGTCTCCGCCGAGCTCGACGACTGGGAGCAGCTGCGCGACGCGGCCGCCGCGATCAA
The DNA here is from genome assembly GCF_003205575.1 of Streptomyces tateyamensis. Classification (GTDB taxonomy): domain Bacteria; phylum Actinomycetota; class Actinomycetes; order Streptomycetales; family Streptomycetaceae; genus Kitasatospora; species Kitasatospora tateyamensis. Next base: position 15,399 of record NZ_PYBW01000009.1, on the reverse strand, counting down.
GCAGCACACGGCCCGTCACCTGGACCGCTACCTGGTGCAGTTGGAGGAGTCGGTCACCGCGGCCGGCGGCACCGTGCACTGGGCCGCCGACGCCGCCGAGGCCAACCGGATCGTCACCGAACTGGTGCGCGCCACCGGCGGCAGTGACGACGAGACGCGCGAGGTGGTCAAGGTCAAGTCGATGGCCACCCAGGAGATCGGCCTCAACGAGCACCTCGCCGAGCACGGCATCACCGCCTACGAGACCGACCTCGCCGAGCTGATCGTCCAGTTGGGCGACGACCGCCCCTCGCACATCCTGGTCCCGGCGATCCACAAGAACCGCACCGAGATCCGCGACCTGTTCGCCGCCGAGATGGGCCGGCACGGCATCGCGGCCCCCGAAGGCCTGACCGACGAGCCGCGCGCCCTGGCCGAGGCCGCCCGCCGCCACCTGCGGCACAAGTTCCTCTCCGCCAAGGTCGCCGTCTCTGGCGCCAACTTCGCCTGCGCCGACACCGGCACCGTCCTGGTGGTCGAGTCCGAGGGCAACGGCCGGATGTGCCTCACCCTGCCCGAGACCCTGATCACCGTGATGGGCATCGAGAAGGTCATCCCCAGCTTCGCCGACCTGGAGGTCTTCCTCCAGCTGCTGCCCCGCTCCTCCACCGGCGAGCGGATGAACCCCTACACCTCGGCCTGGAGCGGCACGACCGAGGGTGACGGTCCGTCAGCCTTCCACCTCGTCCTGCTCGACAACGGCCGCACCGACACCCTCGCCGACCCGGTCGGCCGCCAGGCGCTCGGCTGCATCCGCTGCTCGGCCTGCCTCAACGTCTGCCCCGTCTTCGAGCGCACCGGCGGACACGCCTACGGCTCCGTCTACCCCGGCCCGATCGGGGCCGTCCTCACCCCGCAACTCGTCGGCGTCGACAGTGACACGAAAGGCGCGGCCGCCTCCCTCCCCTTCGCCTCCACCCTCTGCGGGGCCTGCTACGACGCCTGCCCCGTGAAGATCAACATCCCGGAGGTCCTCACCCACCTGCGCGCCAAGGTCGTCGAAGCCGAGGGCGGCCGCACGGTGGAGGCGCTGGCGATGAAGGCGGCCGGCAAGGTGCTCGACTCACCGCGCCTGCTCACCGCCGCCCAGAAGGCCGCCGCCCTCGGCGGCAAGGTGCTGGCCCGCGACGGGCGGATCGGGCGGCTGCCCGGCCCGCTGCACGGCTGGACCGACTCCCGCGACACCCCCGCCCCACCGACCGAGTCCTTCCGCAGCTGGTGGCGCAAGAACCGTGAAGGAGGGACCAGTTGAGCAGCCGTGAGGCCATCCTGGCGCGGATCCGGGCCGCGGTCGCCGACGCCCCGGCCGAGGAGCCGCCGCTCCCGCGCGCCTACCGCCGCAGCCACCTGGCGCCCGGCGCCGACCCGGTGGGCCTGTTCGCCGAGCGCGTGGCCGACTACCGGGCCACCGTCACCCGTACCGACCCGGCCGGCCTGCCCGCGGCCCTCGCCGCGGCCCTGACCGCGCACGGCGCGCGCCGACTCGCGGTGCCCGCCGGCTTCCCCGCCGAGCTGCTGCCGCCCGGCGCCTGGCAGTGGCACCACGAGCCGCTCACCGTGCCGGAGCTGGACGGACTCGACGGCTCGCTGACCCTGGCGGCCGTGGGCATCGCGGTGACCGGGACCCTGGTGCTGGACGCCGGCCCGGGCCACGGGCGCCGGGCGCTGAGCCTGGTCCCGGACTACCACCTGTGCGTGATCCGCGCCGAACAGATCGCCGCCGACGTCCCCGAGGCCCTCACCCGCCTCGACCCGGCTCGCCCGCTCACCTTCATCTCCGGCCCCTCCGCCACCAGCGACATCGAGCTCGACCGGGTCGAAGGCGTGCACGGCCCGCGCACCCTGCACGTGATCATCGTCGAACCCCGGGAGCCGGCATGAGGACCGCCGCAGCCCCGCTCCACGGCCTCCGCCCGGCCCGACCGGACCCGGACGGGCGCGTTCCCGCTGGTGGCCGGGGTGGTCCGGGGCGGGCGAGCCCGACACTCCGTCAAGGCAAGGTGGTGATTCCCTGACTGGTTGTCGGTTGCGGGGGTGGTCGCGCAGCAAAGATGCTGACGAACCATCGGCACCCGCCCATGACCGAAGGAGTCCGGGATGTCAGTAGAGACGGCAAGAGACGGCACCGCCGCCGAAAACGGGGTGAACCGCCTCAAAGCGAACTCGGTGGGCCTGGTGGGCGTGGTCTTCATGGCCATCGCCACCGCCGCGCCGATCACCGCGATGACCGGCAACCTGCCGATCATCGTCGGGCAGGGCAACGGCGTGGGCGCCCCGGCCGCCTACATCTTCGCCACCGTGGTGCTCACCGTCTTCTCGGTCGGCTACGTAGCGATGGCCCGGCACATCACCGCCGCCGGCGCCTTCTACGGCTTCATCTCGCACGGCCTGGGCCGGGTGGCGGGGATGGCCTCGGGGCTGCTGGCGGTGCTCGCCTACATCGTCTTCGAGGCCTCGATCATCGGCTTCTTCGCCTACTCGCTGCAGGGCCTGGTCGCCTCCCAGCTCGGCCTGCACCTGGGCTGGGGCTGGTACGCGCTGTTCGGCCTGCTGGTGATCGGGGTGTTGGCCTTCTTCGACATCCACCTGACCGCCAAGGTGCTGGGCGTCGCGCTGGTGCTGGAGATCACCGTGCTGGGTGCGGCCTCCGTCGCGGTGGCGCTCAGCGGCGGCGGACCGGACGGCATCCCGCTGGCCGCGGTCGACCCGCTGAACGCCTTCAAGGGCGTGGGCGGCACCGCCGCGGCGGGCCTGGGCCTCTTCTTCGCCTTCTGGTCCTGGGTGGGCTTCGAGTCCACCGCGATGTACGGCGAGGAGTCCCGCGACCCCAAGCGGGTGGTGCCCCGGGCGACCCTGATCTCGGTGATCGGCGTCGGCCTGTTCTACGTCTTCGTCTCCTGGATGATCATCTCCGGCAACGGCGTGCAGAACGCCATCGCGATCGCCAGCGGCCAGGTGCCCGGCAAGGATGGCAACAACCTCTTCTTCGACCCGCTGGGCGCGCACTTCGGCTCCTGGGCCGTCACCGTCTTCCAGTGGCTGGTGGTCACCGGCTCCTTCGCCTGCGCGATGGCCTTCCACCAGTGCGCGGCCCGCTACCTCTACGCGATCGGCCGCGAGGGCTTCATCCACCCCGCACTCGGGCGCACCCACCCCAAGCACGGCTCCCCCGTGGTCGCCTCGGCCGTCCAGTCGGTGATCGCCACCGGGCTGGTGCTCGCCTTCCTGGTGGCCGGCATGGACCCCTACGTGCACCTCTACAGCCTGCTCGCGCTGCTCGGCACGATGGCGATCCTGATCGTCCAGACGCTCTGCTCGTTCGCCGTGATCGGCTACTTCCACGTGCAGGGCAGGCACCCGGAGACCAGGCACTGGTTCCGCACCCTGACCGCACCGCTGGTCGGCGGGGTCGCGATGGCCGGGGTGGTGGTGCTGCTGGTGCTCAACCTGAACACCGCGGCCGGGCCCGCCGCCTCCACCCTGCTCTTCAAGCTGATCCCCTACCTGGTGATCGGCACCTTCCTGGGCGGCATCGCGTTGGCCCTCTACATGAAGCGACGCAGCCCCGACCGGTACGCCCGGATGGGCCGGATCATCCTCGACGACGCAGCCGAACGCCCCGCCGCCGAGCCGGCCCACGTCTGACGCCCCGTCAGCACCGCGCAGCACGTATCAAGTACCGCGCGCTCAGCACGGCGCAGCAGGTATCCAGCACCGCGCGCTCAGTACCGCGCAAGCCCGAATCCAGCACCGCGCGCTCAGCACCGCGCACCGAGCACGACCCACGCCCCGCGGCTCGACCCCGCCGCGGGGCCCCGAAAGGACTCCCATGGCCCGCACCAACCCCTTCCACGCGCTGCGCAAGCTGGCCGCCGAGCACGCCGCGGCCGACCGCCTGCGGCTGCCGGTCGGCGAACTGCGCGACCTGCGCGCCGCCGCCGCGCCGGGCGGCCTCGGCCGCCGCGAGCTGCTGCGTGCCGCCACGCTGTCCGGCGTGAGCCTGGCCGCGGTCGGCGCGGGCCTGGCGAGCGGCGCCGGGCGGGCGCAGGCCGCCGCGCCCGCCAAGCACGGCGCCACGCGCAAGGACGCCCGGGTGGTGATCGTCGGCGCGGGCATCGCCGGCCTGAACGCGGCGCTGACCCTGGCCGACGCCGGGATCGCCGCCACCGTCTACGAGGCCAACCCGGACCGGATCGGCGGCCGGATGTACTCGCAGACCTCGTACTGGGCCAACGGCCAGACCAGCGAGGTCGGCGGCGAGCTGATCGACACCGACCACACCACGCTGCTGGACCTGTGCAAGCGCTTCTCGCTGCCGCTGGTGGACTTCGCCGCCTCCGGTCCGGCCGGCGCCCGCGAGGTGCTCTGGTTCGACGGCCGCTACTACCCGCGCGACCAGGCCGACCTGGACTTCGCCCCGGTCTGGCGCCGGCTGCAGGCCGACCAGGCCGCCGCCGGGGACGTCTCCTGGAACTCCGGCACCGCGGCCGGACGGGCCTTCGACGCGATGACGATCCGCCAGTGGATCGAGTCCCGGGTGCCGGGCGGGCTGAACTCGCAGCTGGGCCGCTGGCTGGACGTGGGCTACAACGTCGAGTACGGCGCGGACACCACGATCCAGTCCTCGCTGTCGATCATCCAGCAGCTCGGCGGCCAGGCCGACCCCGCGCACTTCAACCTGTGGGGCGCGAGCGACGAGCGGTTCCACATCGTCGGCGGCAACGACCAGGTGCCGCACGCGATAGCCGACCACCTGCCGGCCGGCACCGTGCGCCTGGGCCACGAACTGCTCGCGGTGCGGGCCAACACCGACGGTACCCAGACCCTCACCTTCTCGGTCGGCGGCACGCTGAAGACCGTCACCGCCGACCACACCGTGCTGGCCGTCCCGCTGGGCGTGCTGCAGCGCCTGGACTACAGCCGGGCCCGGTTCGACCAGCGGATGACCAACCTGCTGCGGGACGCCCGGATGGGGTACTGCACCAAGCTCAACATGCAGTTCCACCAGCGCACCTGGCAGGGCACCGGCCGCTGGCCCGGGGTCGCGGCCGGCGACCTGTTCAGCGACCTGGACCTGCAGCAGACCTGGGACACCACCAAGCCGCAGGCCGGGCGCACCGGCATCCTGCTGCAGTACGGCGGCGGCTCGCTGGCCCACTCGCTCAGCCCGGCCGGCCCGTTCAACACCGCCCAGCAGGACCCGTACGTGCACGACCTGGTGGGCCGGGTGCTGAGCCAGGTCGACCAGGCCTTCCCGGGCACCAAGGCGCAGTGGAACGGCCGGGCCCAGCTGTCCGCCTGGCACCGCAACCCGTACTCCTGGGGCGCCTACTCGTACTACCCGACCAACTACATCCACCGCTACGCCCGCTACGAGCAGGTCCAGCAGGGCAACATCCACCTCGCCGGCGAGCACACCTCGGTGGACTTCCAGGGCTTCATGAACGGCGGCGCCGAGACCGGCGAGCGCGCGGCCAAGGAGGTGCTGGCCCAGCTGGCCTGACGCCGCGCCCGCTGCCCGTGACGTACCGGCGGGTGGCGCGGTCTCAGACCGCGCCGCCCGCCAGCGCCACCAGCACGCCCCCCCCGCCGGCCCCCAGCAGCGCGCCGACCACGCCCCGCCGGCCCGCCAGCAGCCAGAGCGCGGCGGCCGCCAGCACCGCGTACTGCCAGCCGTGCTGCAGGGCCAGGGCCAGCGGGACTGCGGAGCCGGCGATGGCGCCGATCACCGCCGGGGCCGCGCCGGTGAAGAACCCCTGCACCCGGGCGCTGGCCCGCAGCGCTGCGAACCTGGGGCCGCCGAGGATCACGAACAGGAAGGACGGGGCGAAGGCGACGGCCGCCGCCAGCAGCCCGCCGGGCACGCCCGCCGCCGCGTAGCCGACCACGGCCACGGTCTGCACCACCGGGCCCGGGGTGATCTGGCCCAGCGCGACGGCGTTGAGGAACTGACCGGAAGTCATCCAGTGGTAGTGGTCGACCGCGTCGGCCTGCGTCAGCGGGATGATGACGAACCCGCCGCCGTAGGAGAGCGCCCCGACCTTGAGCGCGACCCAGGCCACCGCGAGCAGCCCCCCGCTCGCGGCCAGGCCGGCCGAGGCGAGCGGTAGCGACCGCAGCCGGTCCCCGGCACCCGCACCCGGGCCGGCGGCCGCGCTCTGGGTTCGGATCACGGCCTCGGTCACCCCTGCCAGCACGAGCACCAGCACCAGCCACGGCCCGACCGCCGCGGCGGCCGCCGCACCGACGGCGGCGTAGCCGAGCCAGCGCGCCCGGGCCGCACGCTCGCCCCCGGCCCGCTGCCAGCTCGCGGGCACCAGCGTGCCGGCGGCCTGCACCGCGACCGCGGCCACCGCCGCGCCCGCCCCGGCCGCCGCGCCGCGCACCCACAGCGGCGGACTGCCCGCCAGGAACAGCGCGGCGAGGGCCAGGATCACCAGCAGCCCCGGCACGATGAAGCAGCACCCGCCCACCAGCGCGCCCGCCACCCCGCGCAGCCGCCAGGCCGTGAAGATCGCCAGCTGGGTGGAGGCCGGGCCGGGCAGCAGGTTGGTGGCCGCGATCCCGTCCTCGAACTCCGCGGCGCCGAGCCAGCCCCGCCGCTCCACGCAGAGCCGGCGCAGCAGCGCGATGTGGGTCGGCGGACCGCCGAACCCGATGCACCCGATCCGGCCCCACTCCCGCGCGATGGTGGCGAGCGGTACCCGCGCCCGCACCTGCTCCGGCTCCGTGCTCACCTGCGGCTGCCCTTCGTCGTCGTGCCGCGGTGAGGCTAACCGCCCGGGCTCACGGACCGTTGGCCGCCCCCGTGCTTGACTGGTCCGGTCCGTCACAGCACGTCACACAGGAGCAGCGGTGAGCAACAGCCTGGACCCCGCGGTGTCGAACTTCGTCGAGGCGCTCAACGCCGGCGACAGCGCCGCCTTCTACGACCTGTTGACCCCCGACGCCACGATGAGCGACGACGGCGACGAGCGCGACCTGCGCACCTGGATCGAGTCCGAGGCGTTCGGCAGCAACGGCCGGATGGACGTACGGTCAGTCGCCGACGGCGGCCTGGCGCTGGTCGCGGACTACACCAACGACCGCTGGGGCAGCATGCGTACCGCGTGGCGGTTCACCGTCGCCCAGGGCCGGATCAGCCGCTTCGAGACCGGCCAGGCCTGAGCGCCGCCCCGCAGGGCTGCTGTCCCTGCGGGGGCCGGTTCACAGGCAGGCCCGAGGGGTTCGCACCGGGCGTGCGTCAGAAGTCGGCGCGGGCTTCGGTGCAGGCTTCGGCGCAGGCTGAGGAGGCAGAACTCGTTGCCCTCCGGGTCGACCAGGATCGTCCAGGAGATCTCGGACTGGTCGATCCCGGGGTCGCCGGCGCCCAGCGCGCGCAGCCGGGCCGCCTCGGCAGCCGGGTCGTCACCGCGGTACGGCCTGACGTCGAGGTGGACCCGGTTCCACCCGCTCTTGGCATCGGGCGTGCGGACGAACTCCAGGTACGGGCCGACGCCCTTGGCCGAGCGCATGGTGGCGCAGTCGTCGGTGACCTCGTGCACGGTCCAGTCCATCGCCTCGCCCAAGAACCGGGCCAGCTTCCGGGGATCGGCGCAGTCCACCACCACGGCGGCGATCGGCCCGGTGTCCCGGTAGCGCTCACGGGGCTCCAGCACGCAGAACTCGTTGCCCTCCGGGTCTCCGGACACAGGCGATTAGCGGTTCTACGGCAGAGCCGAGAGAGCCCCGCCCGGGTCGGTCCCGGACGGGGCGAGGGGGTTCTACTCGGGGCAGGTCAGCGAGCACGCCCACACGGTGTGCCCGGGGCCGCTCGCGGCTTCCTGGTGGCCGATCGGGACCGGGGTGGGGGCCGGACCCTTGCAGCGAGCGCAGCGCACCGGAGCGAGCCGGGGCCACGTCTCGCCGAGGGCGTTCGCGTGGTCGTCCCGGTGGAACGGGTCACGGTTGCACGGGGCGCCGTCGTACTGCCCGGGGCGCGGGGCGCCGCATATCGGCTTCCTGGTGGCGGCGAGGGTCATCACGCCACCGCCCCAGCAAGGGTGTGCGCACCGGGGAAGGTGTAGCCGGGATCGGGCTGCCCCTCGGCGACCGCCCGCAGGGCCTCGCGCCGCTCGTACTGGCGCTGCATCTCGTCAAGCTCGGCCCGCCACGCGTCGTGGTCGACGTGGGGGCGAATCAGGGGGCCGAACACCAGGTCATCCCCCGGGCGGTCCGGCTCGGGCGCCACCGCCAGGAAGGTGACCGGTTCGCGGCGGTGGATCGGGTCGCCTGCCCGGTGGCGGCCCGTGGGGACTTCGGCGGTCAGCCAAAGGGCGAGCATCGTTGCCCCGGCGATGGCGCCGGCTGCTGCGGTGAACCACAGCCAAAAGGTAAGGTCCGACATGTCGAGTGCTCCCTATAAGCATTCGGCGGTGTGACCCCCGGTGGCCCGGCCAGGCTGCTGGGGGTTCTTTCGTGTTCGACGGTAGGGCAACTCCTCTACCCTCGTCTACCCACGTTGGCCCATAGCTTGGGATGTGGCCCGTTGTCTACCCTTGCCGCATGGCCTCGGAAATCGACTACGACTCGCCCGTCCCGCCCTACCAGCAGATTGCGGCGGAGATCGTCCGCGACATTGAGTCCGGGGCCCTCGCGGTGGACCGTCCGATCCCCTCTGAGTCCGCCCTGATTCAGCGGTGGGGCGTGGCCCGGGACACCGCACGGCGGGCGGTTCGGCACCTGCGGGAAGGCGGCTACGTCTACACAGTGCCCCAGCGCGGAACCTACGTCGCCAAGCGAGGCGACCAGCCCGAGCCCGGGAACGAGTAGGCCCCGCCCTGCCGGAGTTCACCAGCGGGACGGGGCCGAGGGGCGCGGGTCCGGCATGGATCGTCTGTTGATATTGACGCCCGCGCCCCTTGTCCGTGAGCCTATCGCGGGCTCAGTCCTCCCACCCGAGCCGCTGGCCGTTGCTGCCGACCGTCAGCCGCAACCGTTCAGCGGTGGGCTCGCCAGCGAGGCGCCACCGGGTGAGCTGGTCGCTGATCTGGTCCCACAGGCGAACCGGGCCGCCCTGCCGGACCAGCCATCGGCCGTCTTCCTCGTACACGGCTGCCCACGCTCCCGCGTCAACGTCGATCACGACGTGTTCGGTCCTGTTGTTACGGGGCATCACGAAGTGCTGCGCGGTGGGCGCGGCGAACTGCGCCACGAACCGGGCCGCCCACCGGTCGAACACGTCAGCACCGATGGTCGTGGGCTCGGCGTCGCCCTGGTCGAGATCGGGCAGCATGCCGAGCGGCGGGGGCATGTGCGGGCGGGCGAGCATGAACGACACCCCGCCGCCGAGCACCGGCCCGGTTGCCGTACCGTCCTCGGCCACCGTGAGCCGCACCAGCTCGGAAGCGTTCATCCAGCCGCCCACGGTCACCAGGATCTCGCCGCCGGGGCGGGTCTGGGCGATCCACTCGGCCGGAACCGTCCGGACTCCGCACGTGGCGATGATCCGGTCATACGGTGCCCCCTTGGCGTACCCGGCGAGCCCGTCACCGGTCACCAGCTCGGGCCAGTAGCCGAGCCCGCCGAGCGCCACGGACGCCCGAGCCGACACGTCCGCGTCAACCTCGATTGACGTCACCTGGTCGTCGCCGAGTACGTGCGTTAGCAGCGCAGTTGAGTACCCCGTTCCGGTGCCGATCTCCAGCACTCGCATGCCCGGCGCCACCCGAAGGTCTTCGAGCATCCGGACCACCAGTCCCGGCAGTGTTGAAGACGACGTGGGCACCTGTGACAGCCGCCCGTCCACCTGCCGCGGGACGACGGAGCCGGCGAGCTGAGTCACCAACGTGTCGTCCTCGTACACGCGGCTGATCAGATCGGGCGACTCGGCGAGCGACACGGCCCGGTACCAGCCGCCCCCGTCATGCTCGAACCACCCTTCGGACAGGAACGCCTCACGCGGGACTGCCATCACCGCGGCTTCCCACTCAGGGCTACGGACAGCCCCCGCCTCTTTCAACTGAGCGGCGAGGGCCGCCCGAAGTCCCTCCGACTTCGCGTCGGTCACTGGGATTCTCCGTTCTCCAGTAGGTCAGCGATTGCCGACGTGATCGGCAGGTTCGCCGCGTGCTCCAGCCACGCCCATTGGCCATTCGGGTTGCACTCCAGGAACCACCATGCGCCCTCGGCGGTCACGGCGAAGTCGAACGCCCCGAAGTTCAGGCCGTAGTGGGCGAGGAACGCCACCAGGGCGGCCCGGATCGGCTCCGGGCAGTCGACGGGCTCATACGTCAGATTGCGGTACTCGCTGCGCCAGTCGACTACCCCCGCCGGGGCGGTGATCAGCGCGCAGAACACCCGATCGCCCACCACCACGGCGCGCACGTCCCCGACCTTGGGCACCTGTGCTTGAAAGAGATGGGCGCAGCGGCTCACGGCGTCGGTGATCTCGCCCGGGTCGACCGAGGCAGCCCAGATACCCGCCGGCTCGCCGTCGACTTCGTACGCCCCGGCGTGCAACGGCTTGTAGATGGTGGGCTGTGCCGCCGCGAACGTCTTGGCCTCGGCCGGATCGCTGGTGATCAGCGTTGCCGGAACCGTAAGTCCGAGGCGAGCGGCCACCGAGAGCTGTTCGGGCTTGTACTCGGCGCGGGCGATTGCCTGCGGGTGGCTCAAGTAGAGGCAGCCCGGTAGTGCGGCCAGCACCCCGCCGAGCCCGCGGCGGTTCTCTTGCACGGCGAACCGCTCGGCCTGGTCGTCGTGCTCGGCGAGGTACGCGTTCGGCCGACGGTGGTACAGCGCGCGAATGTTGGCGAGATCGGCGGTTCGCTCACCTGCTGTAAGGCGTCCGGCCCAGCCGTCTGCCGTGACCGAGGCGGCCAGCGTCGCACGCGTCGGGAAGTCGCGTCCGGGGTCGAACCGGAGGACGGGCACCCGGCGCCGGTTCAGCTCCGTTATGACGAGATCGGCGGTCGCATCCTCACATTCGGTGGCGACCAGCACCGGGCGTCCGTCCACGGTCCTACCTCCTAGTCCTGCGTAGCGTCGTGGCCGGTGTCGGGGTCGTTCTTCCCGTCCTTACCCACCTGGGTGGGCGGGTAGGTGCCCACCGACGTGCCGTGCTTGCCCAGCTCGGCGGGCATCATCTTCCCGTCCTCGCCGCACCACAGGCCGGTCTGCATCTGCGGGTCGATACCCGCGTACTGCCACTGCGACGGCTCGCCGTTGCGCAGCGGCTCCATACGCCCCATGCCCCACGGGGCGACGGGGGCGGGTTCGGTAGCGGTGCTCAACTTTCCTCCTGTGTCTCGGTATTGCACGGAGTTGCGGACAAGCCCACCCGGCCGGCTCGACCTGTCCAGGGTTGGGGACGGCCGGGGTGGGGGCTTGCGCCCGCTCGGCAGGGTGTCCACCTTCCCCGCCCTGCCGAGCGGGAGTCTTGGGGCCCGCCCTGGTCACGGCCGGGGGAGGCACGGCACACCGCACGCCGGGGGTTGGTGGCGGCGCGTGCTCGCGTGACCAGAGCGGGCGGTCTAGGGACGGCTACGCGACGACCCGCTGTCCGTGCACCAGCAGCGGCATCCGCAGACCGGACGCACGGGCGTCGAGCGCTTCCCGGATGCGGTTCGCCTGGTAGGGCTTCGTGTACCTGTCCAGGTGGGCGACGGGCACCCACTCGAACGCGGACAGCTCACCGCGGGCCGCCTCGGGGATGGTGATGCCCTCGGCCTCGGAGGCGACCAGGTGCCCACCGTCCAGCACCACGTTGTAGCCCTCGGCGGCCCCGGTGTCCTCGTTCGGCTCGATCCAGTCGAGCGCGAGGAAGTGCGTCAGGTTCCGCACCAGGCCGGTTTCCTCCTCCAGCTCGCGGGCACCCGCAGCGCCGGGGGTCTCGTTCTGGTGCGCGCCCCCGCCGGGGAGCTGCCATCCGTCCTTGTACGTGGGCTTGACCAGGCCGACCGTGTCGCCCTGCGTGATCAGCACCACGGCGCCGATCCGGCGGGCCGGCGGGGCGGTCACGTCAATGTCGCTGTGCGCCATCAAAATTGCTCCCTTGTAGGAGAGTTGACGATAGGACCCCGCCCCGGCCGTCCGGGTCCGTCCTGTCCCGTCACCGGGGCGGGGTTGTGCAGCCCGGCGCAGCGCAGGCACCGCCGGGAGTCAGGTGGGCTACTTCGCGGACAGGGCCCGGTGTCGGCCCGTGGTGGCGAAGCGGCGGCGACGGAGTGACCGGGACCAGCGGGCGAGCTGGTGCGCACGCTGGCCGGCTCGGGTCCGCGCAGCGTTCCGGCGGCCCGCCTCGGTGAGCCGGTTCCGCAGCAGAGCGAGGCACCACCGGCACGTGGACAACTCCACGTCGATCCCATCGAGCGTGCCCGACCCGATCGGGATCACGTCCCGCTCGGTGTCGCACGACCAGCACCAGCCCGGCGCCCACGGCAGGCCCGGCGGGACGCTGGGGAGGCTGGTGGGTTCCAGCTCGGTCAACGGCGTCTCCAGCACTGCCACACCTCCCGTACCCTGCGCGGGGTCGGCGCCCATGGTGCACCGAGTAGCGCCAGCACCAGCGAGGCGGAGCCGAGGGCCACCACGGGACCGCCCGGGTGCCTGCCCGGTGCCCACACCACGGCGAGGGCGAAGCCGATCACGCCGAGGGCAACCAGTAGTGCCCCGACAGCCTCACCCAACGTCAGGCGGTGCCGAGGGGGCCACATGTCCCCGAAGATGCGCGCCAGTAACGCGCCCTCGGCGTCACGGTTGGTCGGGAAGGTCATCACTCCGGTTCCCTCTCCGGCACCATGTGCCACGCGGTGTACGACATGTGCGCGAAGGACCGGTGGTCCTGCCGCTCCCTGATGTGCTCGAACGTCCAACCCCGGGTGCTCTCGAAGTCCGAGTGTTCGCCGGAGTCGGCCCCGCACTTCGCGCCGTCCTCCTCCTCGCCCTCGCAGAGGAACAAGTGCACCTGTTCGCGGTCTCGGTCGACGGAGACGGTCCAGCTCAGGAAGCGAAAGAGCTTGCGGACGCCCGCCGGTCGGGGAGCGTCGATGCCGAGCTGTAGCACTAGCTCACCCGCTGCACGCTCTGTGCGTTGGCCCGCGCGGCCTCGGCCCTGACACGGTCGCTCGGCTCCGCGGGACGCACCTTGAGCGGGTCGGCTAGCCACTCGGGCCCGCTCCCGATGACGACCGGGGCCAAGACCCACCGGTCACCCTCGGCACGCTTGAACACGCCCACCTGGTCGCGTTCGCGGTCGAGCACCAACTCTTCCCCGTGGGGAACTCGAATCAGCGCGACCGAGCCGGCGGGCCGGTCCTCGGCGGCGAGGGTGTCGACCCCGGCCCGGATGATCTCGGCGAGCCGATCGGCTGCCTTCGGCTCGATCACCCCGAGATCCACGCCCGCTACCCCCGTCGCCGGGTCCACCGGGACAACGACCAGATCCGGGAGGGGGCACCCGGCCTCCCTCGCCGCCGCGCCGAGATCGGCGCATGCGTCCTCTGCGTGCTTCTGATGCGCCCGGTGAATGCGGGAGAGATGCGACTCACCCACGATGCAACACCCCCAAAAACGCTGAATGCCCGTCACGTCCGGGAGACGGTACGGGCATTGGCGTGTTGCGATGGGGACAGACTGTCCCCCTACCTGAACGATCTACGCGGCTACTCCGATTGACTCGGCCAGCTCGACTGCCGCGCGCCGCAGCGGGCCAACGGCTTTGCGCTCCAGAGCTGCCGCGAGGGTGCGGGCACCAGGGACGTAACGAACGCCTTCGGGAGTGACCGCGATCGCCTCGCCGAGGTAGTGCACGGCAGCCGTGATCTCCTTCTTCTGGTGGTAGCCGAACGCAATGTCGAGCAGCAGCCGGGAGCGACGTTCCAGTGACGGGATGCTCTCCGGGTCGATGTGCTCCGACCGCAACAGGGCTTCGCCGGGGCGGCGCAGGCCGACGCCGATAGACACCCCATAGATGGCGACGTTGGATGTACCGAACGCGCTCTGTGCGTGCCAGTACCCGTCAGGCAGCAGCGCGGCAATCCGAGCCGCTTCGTCTAGGTGGCGCTCGGCAGGGCCCGAGACGCCATCAAGCCCATGGGTGCAGGCTGCCTGTAGATGCAGTTGTCCGTACGCGGCGAGGATCTCAGAGCGTCCCGAGTCGAGCAGGGGACGGACGAGTTGCATGCCCAGTTCGGCCGTGTGCACCGCCTCATCGACGAAGCCCACTGCGCGCTGACCGATGCTGACAGTCCAGGCGCCGAGAGCCAGGGACACCGGATCGTCGGCTTGCTCCGAGGCGTCCCGGGCCCTATCCAGCGCGAGCCAGTACAGTTCCGGTTCGCTGATGTGGGCGAGCATCCGTTGCACCAGCCTGTACAGGTCGGCCAGCGCGGCGTAGGACATCCGGCGTTCCGTGCCCTGGTGCGCCCGAACGGCGCCGTGCGTCTCCCGCAGAAGATCCGGCAGAAGCGCGCCCACCTCGGTTCGCTGGTTCGGCGAGGTGTGCCAGAGTCGCCATGCCTGCTCGACCCTGCCGCGAAGCGCGACGGCCGACGCCGGTTCCTCGGGAGCCGGCTGGAAACTGACCGAGTGCATCGCCTTGCGGATCTCCACCACCGCGGGGTGCGACACCTTGCCCGGCTGGTCGGTCGGGATGCTGACCGAATCGCCGGTCAGTACCGACACGTCATCGACGTGCAGAACCTGCGCGAGCTTGACCAGCAGGGTCACGCCCCGAAGCTCGCGTTCTCCGTTCTCGATCTTCTTGAGCCAGTCCGCGGAACGGCCGACCAGTCCCGCTGTCACATTGCGGGACATTCCGCGCCGTTCCCGCACGTGGCGGATTCGTTCGCCTGTCGTCAACTCTGCTGGCAGGTCCGTCATGTGGCACTCTCCCGCGAGACGCGCTGATGTGCTATCAGCGTACGCCGGAAGCAAGCGTGGTGGTGGGCTCGATCTCGAACCGATACGCCGTGGACAGATCAGCGACAGATCGACCTGTCCACGGCGTATCGCCGAGCTACGCCGCGAGCCCGACCAGCTCGGCCACCAGGGCACGCGTGTGCCGGACCGTGGTCACCAGCGACAGCCCCGCGGGGGTTGGCTGGTCCGCCATGCGGTCGACCAGGTACACGCCCCATCCGGGCTCGGCTCGCCGGCCGGGGATGCGCTGCACCTGCATGCCGTACCGCTCGGTGATCCCGGCGCGGGCCAGCACGGCGCCGAGGCGGAAGGCGACCGCGTACGCGTCGTCCTGGTCGTCACGGCTCAGCAGGAAGTGTCGTTCCCGAGCGCTCACGCTGCCACCACCAGGTCACTCGGGCGGCCGGGGCGGTGTTGCCCATCGTCACAGACTGTCCAAGGGGCAATGCCACTTAGCTT
>NZ_PYBW01000089.1 GCF_003205575.1 Streptomyces tateyamensis | reverse complement strand
GTGGCTGATGGCGGCTGCGGTCTGGTGTTCGGTTCGCCAGTGGTGCTGGCGCAGGAGTTCCTGGTCGCTGTGGTGGACGGCCAGGCCCGTGAGGGTCAGGAGCCCGGCCAGTGCGGCGATGGTCAGTCGGATCATCGGACCGGCCTTGCTCGGGCTGTCGGCCTGACGCACGGTCATCTCGGGTTCGCGCGGCGGCGGATCCTGTGGCGCGGCCGGGTCGGCGGCACCGCGGCCGTGGGCCGGTTCCTCGCACGCTGGTGCGGGCGGGGAGTTCAGGTGGCGGGCGCGTTGGACGGTCAGGAAGGCGTGGGCGAGCATCGTGCAGGTGACGCTGCGGTGCCACGGGATCCACTTGCGGACCTGGTACTGGTCCAGACCGGCGAGCTGTTTTCCCTGCTCGTTGTCCTCCTCGATCTTCCAGCGGATCCCGGCCTGGTCGATGACCGCGCTGGCGGGGGTACCGGCGGGGGCGTGGGCGAGGAAGTAGCCGTACTCGAAGTCGAAGCGTCCGCCGGCGAGCTTCTTCCTGTGGGTGGAGCGTCGGATCAGCAGGCGGTGTTCGAATCCGTCGGCCGGTTCCTGGCCGGTGACCTTGACCTCGAACAGGATCCAGTCGTAGTACCGCAGGCCCTTGGATCCTTCTCCGCAGGACCGGCGTTCCCACTGGTCGCGGCGCTTCGCGTAGGGCAGCAGGTGGTCGGCGCGCTTGATCCTCCTGGTGCCAGG
>NZ_PYBW01000088.1 GCF_003205575.1 Streptomyces tateyamensis | reverse complement strand
CCTCGATTCGTCAGCCGCGTGCGCTCGGTGATCGTCGCGGCGGTTCGCCCGTAATGTCCCCGCTGCCTTCGGGGTGGGCCGTCGCATGACGCTGCGGTGGCGCCGGGTTCCACGGGCCCGGGGCTGCTCTCCTTCCTGGTCGTCGAGGCGGTGACCGGTGGTCAGGTGGCGGCTGGGAGGGTGGTGAGCCGTTGCCATGCGAGGACGAACACGTCGGCCCAGGGCCAGGTGCGTTCGATCCGCAGCCAGCGGCGGCGGGCGTGGTGCGCGAGGCGGGCGGGCAGGTGGTAGAGCCGGTAGCGCATGGTGTCGGGCTCGGCTCGCTCCAGGTCGCCCTGGTCGTGCAGGGCGAGCAGGCGGACCCAGCAGTCCAGGTCATGGCCGAGGTTCGCGGCGAGCATCCATCCGCGGTTGACCTCCCACGACTTGCTGGGGAGGTTCCGTAGCCCCATGGCCTTGTCGACTCTCACCCGGTCCTCCACGACGGCGTGAGCGCGGGCCAGTGCGTCCAGCCACTGCGGCTGGTGGGAGCCGGCGATCCCCCACATGTGCCGGACGTTCGTGGCGATGACGGAGTACTTCCAGCCGGTCCGCTTCTCGAACGCGGTCAGTTTCTTCTTGTGCCGTCCGGCAGGTCGGACCCGGCGCACGAGCAGCCGCATGCCGACGGGCCAGCCCGGCCGGGTGTTCAGACCGGTCAACTCCGCGATGCCGTAGCCGTCCTGGATCTCACCGTCCTGACCCAGGGAGCTCTCCCACGCTCTCTCGGGGAGCTTGGCGATTGCCCTCTCGTCGTCCTCGGTGATGGTCCAGCCGACCAGGTAGCGCACGGTGCGGCGGGCGGTGTTCAGGGCTTCCAGGTGCGCGAGGAGGTCGTGGGTGGCCCCGGCGCCGTCGGTCCGGACCAGGATCCTGGCGGCGGAGGAGCCGGGGATCTGCCGCAGTGCGTCGGTTGCTCCGTCCCGGCCGCTTTGAAAGATCTTGTCGGTTGATCATGTGTTGACCATTGGACTTGCAGAATCTGGGACTTTGGATCTTGGCTGCCTGGCCTGCGGTTTTGGTGCCGTGATCAACACCTCAAGGCCTGTGGCCTGTTGCTTTGCAGAATTTGGGACTGCTGTTCAGTCCGGTTGGGAAAACCGACAGGTATGAGGGTGGGATCGCCTCAACGCTGTTGATCTTGATTCGCGAGGATGACCACCTGAACGTCTCCTCATGTCGGCTGGTGTGTGCGTGTCCTTGGACTGCCGCTGGTTCGGCCGAGCCGGCTCGGGTGCTCGCAGCCAGCTGGTTCAGTCCATGGTGAACGGCTTGCCGTCGAGGGTCAGGATCTTCGGGTCGGTGCCCAGGCCTGTCAGGAGGAGTACTTGGGGGCTGCTGGCGCCGTGTGCCGCGTCGCCTTGGAGTTGCTTGTCGATGGCGTCGATGGTCGCCTGCTTCCAGGCGTTCTTGGGAGTGGCCAGGACCAGGTGCGTCGCGCCGAGTGCGCGGCATCCGTTCAGGAGCTTGTTGAGCTCGGTGAGGGTCGCTTTCGCGGAGTCGGCGAGGCAGTCGTTCTTCTTGGACTCGCCCAGGAAGAGTCCCTCGACGGTCGCTGCGGCGAAGTCGAACTCCACGACGGCTTTGCCGTTTTGGACCAGCTCGAACTCCTCGGTGACCAGGCAGGCGCCAGCCCACGCCTTCGAGCGGAGGAACTGGGTGGCGAGCAGGTCGTAGTTGCCGTCGTTGTCAATCAACTCGGTGATCGCCGGGTGCAGTTCGTAGAACCAGGTGGGCTCGTTGCGGGCCGGCTTCCACCGCGGTTGCTCCAGTATGTTGCTGCTGCCGCAGCGCCGGCAGGTGTACCGCTGTGCCACTTCGGCGATGGGATAGAACTCGACCCGTGGGCAGTCATGGCAGCCGAGTACCAGTCCGCGGCGTAGGAGCCCGCAGGCGCTCCACGCGTCGATCCGCGCTCGAAGCTCTGCCTGGGCCCAGTCGCCGGAGGCGGCGGCGATGGCTTCCCACGTCAGGAACACCCCGGACTTGAGCTGCCAGACGCTGTCTGCCGGAAGGGCTGAGCGGTTGTGGCCGGGCAGCCAGTGTGACAGCAGCGCCCACGAAGCTGGTGCGGCCAGTGCCTCGACGGCAGCTCGTGACCCGAGCAGCCGCCTCGCGACTCGGGCTCGCTTCCCGGCGGGGCTGGGGCGTACCTCGTCGGGCTCGGCGGTGAGCCGCAGAATCCGCTCAAGCGAGGGCCACACGAGTCTGGGCCCAGCGAGGGAGCCGGCCAGCGACGCACCAGTGGGGACGAAGTCGACCCGGTTGGAGGCGTAGGTGATCCCGCCGTCCGCGGCTCGCACGAATGTCTCCCGCTCGTCGCCGGCTGCGACCAACCTGGGGCCGAACAGGTCGGAAAGGGGCGGGACGGGGTGGCCAGTGGAGATCATCCCCACCTGCCAGCGGTGCCGTGCCGCGTCGAGCGGGGCGGGCACCTGGATGGGCATGCGTACGGCCGAGACCAGGGATCCGTCCGAGGTCTCCTCCATCGGGAGGGACAGCGGCACGTCCCAGGCGTTGAGTAGCGCGACCTGGTCGCGGCCGGTCGGCCAGAGCTCGCTGGGGGAAACGATCGTGACCGGCATGGTGTCCGCGCCGTGCACCCGGATGCCGCGGGTGTTCCAGCGGTCGGTCAGATGAGCGCGGATTTCCTCCTCCGACAGGGAGGCGCTGGCCACGGTGACCGGCTCGGGGCGCGGGGAGAGGGGCAGGTGATGCCAGGCCAGCGCGCCCCCAGGGAGCCAGCGCGTGGCTCCGTAAACCTGGCGAGCGAGTTGGGCCAGCGCGAAGTCCTCGGGCCGATCGCCGAGCACGACGAGATCGCTTGACCGGTCCGTGTCGTACCCGCGGTGGATTCGGGTGCACAGCGCGGCGGCCGCATCGAAGGGGCTTGCTGTGTCGTCGGCGTTCCACGGGGTTCCGGTGACCCGCGCGAGCCAGTCCGCCTCGGACTTTGGGCCCTGCGCCTCGTCGCAGGCCGCCGTGAGGAGGACACCGAGCCGTGCTGCGGCGGACAGGGCTGCAGGTGTGTGGATCTGCCCGATCGGCACACCGCCGGTCGGCTGCGAGGCGACGTCCTTGAGGGCAGTGAAACCGCTCTCGTCGGGATCGTCAGCGAGGTGGAACGGCCAAGGTTGGGAACGGTCGAAGCTGTTGCCGCCGTGTGCCGCCCGCAGCCGCTCCGCGGCCGCCCGCAGGGCTGCTCCATCGGCGTGACCGTGCCAGGTATCGCTCGCCAGCAGTTCCTTGTTGAAGGAAAAGCTCTGCTCATCCAGGTTGAGTCCCCTCAACTCCCGTTCCAGGATGCCTGGATGAATCAGGTCAACCGTCGTCCACGTGGGCTGGTATTCCAGGATGTGATCGGGCTGGTATCGGGAGAGGAAGGGCGCGAGGGCCGCATGGCTCGCGGCGCTGACCGGGACGACGGCGCTCGCACAGCCTCCCCAGACCTTGCCGACTGCGCCCAGCGCGGCTGCTGACATCGCCACCCAGTCCTCGCCCTCGGGAGCGAGGACCAGCAGCCTGGGAGGGCGGACGAAGGACTGCAGCGACAGGTAGGAGAAGGCCACCTGCTGATCCTGCCAGCTGCGGGGGACTGATGTGCCGAAGGCAGGCAGGTCCAGCCCGCCCGGCACATCGGAAGGCCATGCTACGAGTCCGACTGTTCCGCGTCGTCCAGCCCCGCCTGGTCCTGCGAGCTGCCGTGCTGATGGTTGTCCCGGTCGCTGGCGGCCGGTTCGGCCAGGGCGGGGAGGCAGTCGTATGTCGGGTCGTTGTAGCCGGTGAGGATGGTTGCCAGGAGTTCGCGGTCGATGGCTTCGGTCTGCTGGAGGATGCTGGTCTGCGCGGCTTGGCACAGCAGTTGGTTCAAGGCGTGCATGGAGCCGTCGGTGCGCTCATGCAGGTAGGCGGCCAACTGCACCAGGGTGCCGGGCTGGTGCTTGTACAGGCGCAGGTTCTTCTCCGCGTCGTCGAGCACGTTGCACCACTGGTCGGGTTCGGCGGCGGTGTAGGGAACAGGCCTGACCCACAGCGTCGGGATGCCCAGCGATGCCGGCTTGTCGGCGCCGGCTGTGGGGGCCTTGCTGCGGTGGTCGCCGAGGGCGTGGTGCAGGATCTCCTGCGAGCCGATGCCGCAGAACAGGAAAGTGATCCTCGGCAGGGCGTCCTGGAGGTGGAACAGGTAGTCGAACGCGGTCTGCCGTTCGTTGTCTCTGACGTACTCGATGCCGTCGACGATGACCAGGCGCGTGCCGGCGCGTTCCATGACGCGGGTGATGGGCCCGGTCATGTCGACGGAGCGGTGGTTCATCGTCTCGGGCGAGCGGGAGTGCTCCAGGCCGAAGTACTCCGCGAACGGCAGAGACCAGTGCAGGGCGTCGCCGCGGTCGTGCGGCACGTGGATGTACACCACCGGGTGCCGGTCCGCGTCCGCGGGGAAGTGATGGTCGACCAAGCCCTGGAAGGCGAACCCGATCCTGGCGGCGAGCAGCGACTTGCCGGCAAGGCGCGGGCCGTCGACGGCGAAGTTCGGGCTGCGGCCGGGGGAGTCGTACAGGTTCTTCACCAGCAGGGTCCGGGCGAGGCGCACTCCCCGGGCGAAGTCGTCGGTCTCCAACGGCAGCAGAGCGCCGTGGTAGGCCAGGCGCGGGTCGGTCAGCCGCACCTTCGTGCCCAGGGGCGCGCTGTCCTGAAGGCTCAGCGGGGTGACGGTGCGTCGAGCCCGGGCGAGGAAGCCCTCCTTGGTCGCCAGCGGCCCGGGACCGGCCAGGTGCAAGGAGTGCGGGGCGGCCTTGGCCGCGGCCTCCGGGCGGGCGTGGGCGCGGACACGGTCGTTCATGTGATCTCCTCGTCGCCGGACGGGGCCGGGCTGTCGCTGTCATCGGAGGGCGGGGCGAGGCTGCGCAGGAACAGGTCGGTGGCGCGACCGGAGAACGTGCGCGAACGCCACCGCTGCGGATCGGGCGCCTTCGCCGGCCCCGGCAGGGCCGCGTCGGTGTCCGCGCCCGGGTGCGGGCTGCCCGCACTGTTCGCGCCCGCCGGTGCGGGCGAAGCGGGCGGGCACGGCTGGGGGTCGGCCAGGGCCGCGCTGGCGAACAGCAAGTGGGCTGGGACGTTCAGCGGCCTGGCGGGGCGCACCCGGGCCGGGTCGGGCGCGGGGATGCCCGCGTACCGGTCGGCGGCAGGTGCGCGCACGGCCAGGCTGGGGCCGGTGTATGGGGCCGCAGGGCGGCGCCAGCGTGTACGCCCGCGGCCGCGTCGCGTCGGCGTGGCCGGCTCGTCGGCGGAGCCCTGCCGGGCGCGCCGGCGCAGCTCGGACACCTCCAGCGCGATGTCGCGCTCCCACTGCCGGTCCTCCTCGCTGCCGCCGGCCTCGAGTCGCAGGCGTTCGGCGGTCTCCCACAAGAACAGCGACCAGTCGTCCCCGATGAGGTCCTGGTGGACGAACTCCGCCTCCACCCACGGGTCTTCGCCGTGCTGCTCCTTGCGCTGGTCGAACAGCCACACGTAGCGCGGGCTGTAGGGGTCGTGGCGGACGGGCCACTTCATGCCCTTCCCGCGTACCCCGGACGGCTCCTTGTTGTACTCCTGCAGGGCCCGGCTGTCGTAGGTGCGGTTGCCGATCCGCACACCTTTGTCGGTGACCTGCCGCCACTCGCACAGCAGTAGCTTGCGGTTCTGCGACTCCGACAGTGGCAGCGGCACGTAGCCCTCGCAGGCCACCAGCGCCGCGTACATCTGGTTCGGGGTCAGCACGACCCCGGGCAGGTGCGGGTCGCGCAGGCCCTCGTGGCGGTGCTGCTGCCAGCCCAGCGCGATCCACTCGTTCAGAAGGTCCTGCAGCTCGTTGAGGCGCCACATGACGCCATCGGTCACGAACTTCCCGCGCCGGGACAGGTCACGCGCGGTGTACCCGGCGACGTACTGGCAGAACAGCTTCTTGATCGCGCTGAACGTCGACTCGATAACGGCCTTGTCGTCGGCGGTGCGGTCGCGCGCCGAGCGCACCGAGATCTTCAGCGAGGTGCACACGTCGGTGAAGTGCTCGCTCTGATAGATGCTGCCCTGGTCGACCACCACCATCTTCGGGCGGATCACCGGACGCGCCGCGGCACCGGCCATCCGAGGGTCGCACGCCACCAGGTCCGCGTACGGCAGGTGGCGAGCCCTGTCGGCCGCTGCGGACGGTGACCAGCCGGGCCGCCCGGGCATCGGCGCGAGCGCCTGGGCGAGCATCAGCGTCACGTCGAACGAGGTGGTCGCCCGCCCGCCGAGACGTTTGCCCTTGTAGCCGCGGCCCGGGGCACGGGGCACGATCATCGCCGCGATGATGCTGCGCGAGGCCACGTCGATCGCTGCGGTCAGCTCGACCTGGACCGGGTAGCCGTGGTCGCCGACAGCCAGGATGTCCAGCCCGGTGGAGTCGATCTGCACCACCTCGCCCAGCATCGCCGCCCGGGTCGGCGACCAGGGAGGCTCGGGTGAGCCGGCCCGTTCCTCGCGGCGGCGCACCGGCCCGCGCAGCGTCTCCACGCGCACGCCCAGGTTCTTCAGCAGCCGGTAGAACCCGGTCCGCGACAGCTTCAGGCCCTCCTTCGGGAACTCTGTGCGCAGCCGGGCTTCGACCCGTTCCCGCAGCCGGTTGGCCCACCCCGATGACTCTTCTGTCCCGGCGCGGAGTTCCTCCAGCAGCAGCTGAACGATCCGCTCATCGGTGTCGCCGTACAGGTCCCCGGCGACCACCTTCACGAGCCCGGCGACGCCCCGCTCCTCGTAGTCCTGTGCGCGGCGCCGCAGTGTTGCGACCGACACCTTCGTCCAGCCCAGCTCCTTGAGCTCGCGGGACTTGGCGTCCAGCCGGCTCCACCGCGACGTCTCTTCCGGGTCGTACTGCGGGCGCGGCTGTGTGCCGGAGGGCGTGCCAGGCGGCAGTCCGTGAACGGCCTCGTGCAGGTGCCACTCCCAGGTGCGCATTCGCTCGCGCTCCAGGGGGTCGAGCACGTCCACGATGCTCACGTCCGGGATCTGCGGGCCAGGCCGCTCCCGCCCCTGCGCCTCCACCAGAGCGAAGTCGGCGGCGCAGGTCACTGCGGATACCAGCGCGACGGCATCCTCGCCGTTGTCGTCCAAGGCGCGCAGGTGCACCCGGGGTCCTTGGAGGGCGGCGACCTCGTACAGGCCGCCCAGCCATCGCACTGTCACTCCCAGCGTCAGGTCCACGCGACGTCGGTCCCACGTCGCGTGGACGGGCGTCGCCCGTGTCTGCACGGTTGCGGTGCCGGGCGTCACGACGCCGCCTGCCGGTGGGCTGTGTCGGCGGTCCATGCCGTAGAGACGGGGATCAGGGGCCGTTCCTGGTCGAAGAGGAGGTCGCCGCGCCACAGCAGGTGCCAGACATGGGCGAGGGCGGTGTCGGGCAGGCCGGCTTCGGCCACTCCGCGGGCCAGTGGGCGGGGTTCGCGGAAGGCGTCCAGCAGGGCCGGACGGGTCGCCGTGTCGAACAGTTCGGGGAACCGGAAGTTGGCCACCACCTTCAGCCATGCCAGCCGCACCCCGATGGGGACGTCCAGGTCCGTCAGCGTCCACCCGGCGGCCTGCGCCGCCATCTCCAGCGCCTGGCGTTCGCGCGCGCCGTCCGGCTCCGCGCGGCCCGGGTGCACGATCGCCAGCCGCCGCCCGTCAGCGGTGCGGGCGAAGAACGCCGGGCTGACCGTTCCATGGGCACTGCCGTCCTCCCAGGCGATCTCGGTCGCGGGGGCCGAGAAGCAGGTGATGGCCGCGTCGAAGTCCAGCAGCATGGCCGCGTGCATCAGCCGCTTACTGCCACACACCACCATGGCGCCTGTCGTCGCCGACCAGTACCGCGTCAAGATCGAGGGGCGGCCGTGGTAGGCGTGCGGTTCGCGCAACGGCTCGCACCGTTCCAGCGGCACCGCCCGCACCTGGTCCGGGCCCCCCTCACGCGCCCGCCCGTCCACGTCGCGGTAACGCACCCGCACCTGCACAAGATCACCTCTCCCGTGCCGCATCCCACTCGTCGCTGATCTGCTTTTGGCGGATGAAAGGGGCGCCTCGCCTGTCGAGGGCCGCCCCTGCTCCTCGCGGACTACGGCCGTCACAGGAAGGGCCGATCGAACGGGCTGGCCACCGGGCCGGAGGGCAGGCAGCTGAGCTGCTGCACCGAATCCAGCGGCGCGATCCGTGTGTGCGGTGCGACCAGCACGGCCCGCCCCAACACGCCCCCGCGCCTCGGCCCCGGCACTGGCTTGTGGCACTCCATCCACCGTCTCAGCACTCCTTGGTACCTGGGCCCCAACTCCTGTGAGCTGCGCGTGAACCAGTCTTCGTAGGAGTCCGACGTCAGCTCCCGGCCGAGCCGGCGACGCTCGGCCCGCGCCAGGACGCGGGCGATCCGCACAGTGTGCGGGTAGGACAACAAGGAGGCGGCCCGCGCCTCCCCGAGCCGGTCGGCCATCGACCGGAGTCTGTCCGGCGCGCTCGATTCGGTTCTGCTCATCGTGCGCGCGTCGGCGAACAGCGTGCGTGCGGTGCGGCCCAGGCGCCGCTCCATGGCCACTCGCTGGCGTTCCGCCGCCAGGATCTGCGGCCAGTCAGCCACGTCGATCCAAGGGGTCTGCGGATCACGGGAGTTGTCCGACCATCGTGCGTGCCGGGCGCACAGGTGCCAGGGGTCCGCCACCATCATCCAGGCCGGATCGCCGATGCCGCGGCGGGCCGCGCACAACGCGCAGGCCCGCACGAGATAGCCGTCCCGCACCGCCCACGGGAACGACCAGGCGGGAGTGCCGTCACCATCGTCGAGCAGGTACGCCGCGTCCAGGCTCGCGAGCGCCCGCCGCATCACCTCCAGCGGACGGCCGGCCAGGGCGGCCAAGCGCTCGGCGGCAGGACGGTTGAGGTAGAGCTCGGTCAGGTGCGGCGCGACGGCCCTCGTGCTGCCCTGCCCGACCTCGTCCAGCAACTGCTGGACCCCAAGCCCGTTTCGGCCGGCCAGGCGGGTCACATAGGAGCCGGTCGACTCGCCCGCCATGAACCGGACGTGCAACGGCAGCTCACGCACCCGTACCCGATCCAAGCCTGTCACCGAATCCATGACCCTCCCTCGCCTCTGCGGCCATGGCTACCACGCCGAGCGGCATGAGGAGCAGGAACAGGGAAAAGAATCCGGCAAAGCGCACCAATTCTTGACGACGATCTGCCGGATATGAGAAAAGACGCCCTGCCGGTCGAATGGGAGAAGCGTTTCCTCGCGTCCGAAGGGCTGCCGCCGCAGAAGGCGGCTGAAGCGGTCGGCCACCGCACTGCGGGGTGCGGGACACGTCACCTTCGGCCGCCTGGCGGGGCGACTCCTGTCCTGCCTGCTGAAACCCGGCTGAGGGTACTGGCTCGGTGAGCCGACGAGGCGGCTCCTCGGCGCCCGCGGCTCAGCCGATTCACACGGAACAGTGACATCAAGGAGAACCGAACGAATCAGAGTGACATTTACGGTCCTGAAGGCGCCACCCCGGCAGTCAAATCGACGAGAATTCCGAAGCCCGCTTGACAAGGAACACCGGAAAGGCGATCGAATTGGTGTCCGGAGCGGGGCACGAGCCATGCAGGCACGGCGATCGCCCCGCCGATCCAGCTGCCGGTCGCCGAGGACGCCCACGTGCCCCACAAGCCCATCCGACTACGCCCGCACCAACAACGCGCCGTCAGCGCCATCACCGCAGGCCTCCAACTCCACCCACGAGTGACCGTGGTCGCGGCATGCGGCACCGGCAAGACCGTCATCGCCCGGGTCAGCGCCGATACCTACACCCCCCAGGGCAACATCCTCGTGCTCGCCCCCAGCCAGGACCTGGTGGCGCAGACAGCACGCGAGTGGGACCGCAGCCGCCCGGACGAGAAGCACATCGCGGTCTGCGCCCTGCCCCCGTCCGGCCGAGGCGCCCTGTGCATCCCCTTCACCACCAGCCCGGCCGAACTCGCCCGCCGCGTCGCCGACCACAGCGGCCCGACCATCGTCTTCTCCACCTACCAGTCCCTGCCCACGATCGTCGAGGCCCACCGCCGCCACGGCCTGCCGGAGTGGGCCCTCGCCGTCGCCGACGAGGCCCACCACACCACCGGCAGCCTCGACAAGAGCTGGGGCGACATCCACGACGATGCCCAGATCCCCGCGCAGCGCCGCCTCTACATGACGGCGACGCCACGCCGCTGGAGCCACCCGAAGTCCAGAAAACCCGGCACGTACAAGCAACCACTGGCATCGATGGACAACCCCGCACTCTTCGGACCCGTCGTCTTCCGCCTCGAACTGGCCGAAGCCATCGGCGAAGGCATCCTCGCCGACTACCGCATCGTCGTCCCCGTCATCAGCGCGGAGGACCTACACGACATCCTCACCACGGCCGAGACGACCCCTCACCTGGACGGACTGCGCCTGGCAGCCATGCAAGTGGGACTGCTGCGCGCCGTACAGGACTATCGCCTCAGCCGCGTCCTGACGTTCCACCGCCTGATCGCGGCCGCCCGCACCTTCGCCCGCACCCTGCCGCGCACCGCCACGGCTTTCACCCAGGGCGACCAGCCGATGAAACTGTGGGCTGCCGCTGTCGACAGCCGCCAGCCCCGATCCGAGCGCAACACCAAACTCTGGCGCTTCGCGGGAAGTTCCTGGCAGAGCCGCACCGCCCTCCTGCCCGGACAGACCCACGTACACATCCTCAGCAGCGTCAGATGCCTGGGCGAAGGCGTCGACATGCCCGGAGCCGATGCGGTGTTGTTCGCCGACCCCAAACGCAGCGTCGTCGACATCATCCAGACCCTCGGCCGTGCCCTGCGCCAGCCGCCGGGCAGCGGCAAGATCGCCACATTGATCATCCCCGTGTACGTCCGCCCGGGACAGACCACCCGCGAGGCCATGGAGTCCTCCGACTTCCGCGACCTGTGGGCCATCCTGGATGGGCTACGCACCGCTGACAGCAAGTTCTACACCCGCCTGCGCCGCGGCTCCGGCCGCCGCTCCGAGGACCCGGTCCTGACCGAGCCCGAGCGCCCCGACGAGATCGCCAGCGTACTCTCCCTGCGAGCCCACCAGTTCCAGGGCGACGGCTGGAACAGCGGCTACGAGGCCGCCATGCGCTTCTACGAGGAGCACAGCCATCTCGAAGTCCACACCGACCACCGGGACTCCGCTGGCGTCCACCTCGGCTCCTGGATCGGCGAGCAGCGCAACCGCTACGCAGAGGGCACCCTCGACCCCGACCAGGTCTTCGCCCTGTACGCGCTGCGCATCTCCTGGCCCCACCCACTCGGCAGCTTCGAGCACTGCCTCGCCCTGGCCCGCGACTTCGCGACCGCCCACCACACCCTCGCAGTCCACGCCGGTAGCCCCGACGTGGACGCCAGCCTGGTCCAGTGGCTCGACCAGATGCGAGCCATGACCCGCGAGGACGAGCTGCCCCCCGAACGCCTCGAGGCGCTGAACTCCATCGACCCTTGCTGGAACCCGGCCTGGAGCATCGACTGGCAGTACAACTGCGCCCGGCTGCGGCGCTGCCTCGCCACCGGCGACTGGCGGCCCACTTACCAGGTCGCTGCCGAGACGGGTCTCTCACTGGAGGCATGGCTGGACCACCAGATCGATCAAGAGCACGTCCTGGAGCCAGGGCAACTCGCCCAACTCACCCTCCTGGCACGCCAGCACCCGGACCTCCACCCCCACGCCCTGCTGCTGTTGCGGCAGACCACCGGCCCGGCGATGACCTTCGCACGCGGACTGCGCGCCGCGCGCAGGTTCCTTCGACGCGAAGGCCATCTCCAGGTTCCCGACGGACATGTCGAGACCGTCGACACCGACCATGTCAGGCTGGACACCTGGATCGACCAGCGCCGGTACGACGCCGCCCAGCTCACCCCCCAACAGGCCGCAGCGCTCGACGCGCTCGGCCTGCCAGTTGTGCCTCGGTTCCTGGAACCGGAGCTCCCCGAAGTCGCCTGACGGTGTGGATGTTCGTGTGCGTCGCCGGGCGGGATCGTTGTGCCCCAGACGCTGTCGCGGCGATTGGCCGTGGGCATGAGCCCGCCCCAGTTCGAGTCCCCGGCCAGGGGGACGGAGTGTCTAATCCGTACCTGGCAACGGCAGTTCGAACCAGACGACCTTGCCGACCGCCTTGCGGGCGGTGCCCCAGCGTTCGGCGAGCTTGCTCAGCACGATGAGGCCGCGGCCGTGCTCGTCCAGCGACTCGGCGGGCTCCAGCGACGGCAGGTTGTGGTTGTCGTCGCTGACCTCCACCGCCAGCTTGTCCACCCGGATGAGCTGCAGCTGGACGTAGTCCCGGGCCACCCGGACGGCGTTCGTGACCAGCTCGCTGACCAGCAGCTCGGTGATGTCGCTGAGCGCGTCCAGCTGCCAGGCGGCCAGCTGGTCGCGGACCAGCTGGCGGGCCCGGCGGACCTCGGAGCGGTCCACCGCCAGCTTCCAGGTGGCCACCTCGGTCTCGGCGACGCCGTCGAAGCGGGCCACCAGCAGGGCCACGTCGTCCTTGCGGTCCTCGGTATGCAGCCGCTCCAAGATTGTGTTGCAGGCATCCTCAGGGGTCTGCTTGGGGTCGATCAGGTTTTCGCGGAGTGCTGCCAGCCCGGCCGCCATGCCGCTGTCGCGCATCTCGACCAGGCCGTCGGTGCACATCACCAGCATCGAGCCGTCGACCACGTCGATCTTCTTGGCGACGAATGGCACGCCACCGACGCCGATCGGCGCGCCGGCCGGGATCTCCAGCAGCTCGCCGGTGCCGTCCGGGTGGACCAGGACGGGCGGCACATGGCCGGCGCTGGCCAGCTCGCAGGTCCGGTTGATCGGGTCGTAGACCGCGTACAGGCACGTGGCCAGATGCTCGTCGCTGAGCTTCTGGACCATGTTGTCCAGATGTCGCAGTAGCTGCCCAGTCGGCAGGTCCATTCCGCCCAGAGCAAGGACTCCGGCCCGAAGACGGCCCATCGCCGCCGCCGTCGACACGCCGCTACCGCCCATGACATCGCCGACCACCAGGGCAACCCGACTGCCGGGCAGCTGGAACGCGTCGAACCAGTCGCCGCCCATCGCTGCCGGATGTGTGCTCGGCACGTAGCGATAGGCGACCTGAACGCCTGGGATTCTGGGCGGCCGGGTCGGAATCATGGAGAGCTGCAGGCGGGCGGCTTCGTCGCCCTCAGGAAGCGCCCACGTTGCGGCAGGCTTGGTGCTGCGGGCCAGCCGGATCTGCCCGTCAACCGAGATGACGCTCATCGTGGGGGTCTGATCCGGTACCTGCTCCGGCACACGGCGGGAGAGGAACTGGTAGAGGTCATCGGCGGTCACGTAGCCGTCCGCGTCGAAGTCGGCATCGCCGCTGCGCAGGCCCTCGACGATGGCCGAGGTGAAGACCGAGGGCTGGTCCTTGCGCCGGCTGAGGGCTTCCGCTTCGTAGCTGTACTGCAAGGCGGTGGAGGAGGTGATCACGATGCGGCCGTTGCCCTGGAACGCCTCGTCCACATCGACATCCGGTGCCCCGCGGCTGCGCATCCCCTTGGTGAAGGCCCCGCTGTAGCAGCAGTCGAGCAGAAGGACCGTTCGCCAACTGCGACTCTGCTCCATGCGATCAGTCAGGAACTCGGCGCTGACGGAGGTGGCCTCGAGCATGTCGAACTCGGTGTCTCGTGCTATGAAGTGCAGTCGGTTCCGGGCATCCTTGCGGCCGTGGCACGACAGGTGGAGCAGCAGGATGTCGTCACGCTCGGCTGTGCTGAAGAACTGATGCACGGCCTTCTGCCAGTTCCGAGCCGTCCCGTCGACCAGCACGTCGACCTCGAACCCGCCGATCGCGGAGTCGGCGAGGACTGCGCTGAGCTGTTCCGCGTCGGCGGCAGCCCCCGGAAGTGCCGCGAAGCGGGGGTCCTCGTGATGCTGGTTGGCGAGGATCAGTGCGCGCTTACGCATCGGGGGACTGGATGTTGGCCGCCTGGACGAACGCCTCGATGGCCCGGCGCTGGTCGCTTCGGGACACGCTCGTCAGGTGAAGTTCGTGGTCGCCAACCTTGAGATCGATCGTTCCGGAGTTGCGCCGGGCGAGCCAGTCCTGCGCGAGAAGGATCAGCGACTTGAGTGCCGGAGCCCCCGCGACCCCGATGACCAGTGACGCATAGTCGACGACATCTCCCGAACGTGTCCCCGACGGTGGCGCACCGCCGGGACGGAAGCCGATCTGGTCGAGGGCGAGATGACCGAGCTCCTCGCGGAGGAACTCCATGTCGCGCTGGGCGTCGTCGGCTCCGTTTGGATCGCTGAGGATGAGCTCAAGGTCCACGCGACGTGCAGGCATCGTTTCCCCCTGTGGAACGAATCTTCGGTGCCGAACCTACCGGTCCTCGAGCGAGCGGAGCCCAACTTTCGGGGATCTGAGCCTCGGTTGAGGTCCTGGGCAAGTCTGCTGATCGAGCATCAGATCCCGGCTCCTCCGGACAGCTGGTCTCTGTCCACACCGTGCTGGGGGAGTGGGGGCTGGCTGAGGTGCCAGTTCCGGGCACGCAGGACCCATACCCGCCAACGTGCTGCCAGTCTGGGGGGACGCGCGCGGACCGGGCCTGATGATCCCCGAGCAGCAGCGCGCCGTCCTGGAGGCGATGGCAGGCGCATAGCGGGACGTGCCTGCTCCGGCCCCGGCACCGCCACGGCGGTGCCGGGGCCGGAGCGTGTCCGCGCGCAATATCGGTTTCGAAATTCCGTACCGGATCGTGGTGCTGTGCCCCAGGCCATATACGTTTTCACGCGCGGGTCCTGTCCGGTGGACTCTGAGTACTTCGAAGGGGTGAAGACCAACACCTCACTTCGAAGGAGGGCGCGATGGTGCCCGTTCTGCACTTCCTCGCCGAGGCCGTCGCCGATCCGTCCGGCCCGCAGGCCGCCCGGCTCGCCCACGCCGCCCGGTACACCGGCTCCGCTCTCTCGGGTCTCGCCAACGCGGTCGGCGCCGTCCGCAAGCTGCGCCACCGCGCCGCCCCGGAGCAGCCGACGGTCCCGTGCTGCTGCCGGTCGTGCCCGGCCCACCGGGAGGCCGGCACCGAGTAGGGCCGGGAAGCGGTTCGGCCCGGCCACCGTGAGGGTGACCGGGCCGAACCGCGCGGGCCTGGCTCAGGCGTTGCGCAGGGCGAACGCGACGCCCGCACTCAGCACGGCGAGCTGGGCCGCGCTCAGGCCGAGTACGCGCGCCTGGCTCTTGACCACGTTGCCGAGCACGTAGCTGCCGACCAGCGCCGCACCGAGCACGACCACGGCCTTCTGCTGTCTTCCCGTCATCTCCTCCACCTCCTCCCGTTGTTGGTAACCGACCACGCTCGCACTCGGCACCGACAATCAGGGCAGGCCGGAGGCTATGAGTACCATGTGCGGTCATGAGTGAGATGTTTGTGCGATCAAAAATGATGCATATAAAGCGAGGTTCTCTGCTACCTTTCTGGCTAGGAGGTATGTGATGTCTGAGATTTTCGCGGCGGTGGACGCGCTGCTGGCCAAGGCCCGGGACGGCGGCGACCTGCCGGAGCCGGTCGAGCGGGAGCGGCTGCGCAAGGCCGCCGGCCTGACCCAGGTCGAGGTGGCCGATGCCTTGAAGACCCGGCGGGAGACGTTCGCCAAGTGGGAGGCCGGCACCGCCCAGCCGCGGGCCCCCAAGCGCGGCGCCTACGCCTTCCTGCTCGCGGGCCTGGCCGACATCCACGGCACCCAGGGCCCGGGCGGCTGGCTCACCCTCGCCCGACAGGCCCGCCCCCTCGACACCAGCACCGCCGCCACGGAGGGGGAGTAAGCCTGATGGACCGGAAGTCGTACACCGCCGAGCTCGCCTCTCTGCGCGAGCTGCGCGCCGAGATCACGGCCGCCGAGAAGGTCGTCGCCTCCGCGCAGAAGGAGCTGGACAAGCTCACCGCCCAGCGTGCGCGCCGGGTTGCGGGGCTCGCGGGGTACGAGGGCGCCCAGGCCGCTGCGGTCGCGAAGGCATCGGGTCTGTCGGTCGGCGACGTGGTGCGGATCGCGCCGCTGCTGGACCCGACCCCGGCCGCCGTGCGCGCAGCCAAGGCCGACGACCCGGTCTCCGTCGCTGCGCCCGCCCCGGCCCCGGAGGCCGAGCCGGTCGCCGAGCCCGTCGTCGCCGTTGCCCCGGCGCTGACCCGCCCGGCCCCCGTACTCGAGCAGCCGGCCCCGGCCGTTGCTGCGCCGGTGGTCCCGGTCTCGGTCGCTCCGGTCGCTCCGGTCGCTGCCGCGCCGCGCCCGGTGGCCGAGGCCGGTCCACGTGAGCTGCCCACCCTCCCGGAGGGCCCGGCCGGGGCCCGGTTCGAGGCCGTCACCACGGGCCTGGTTTCCAAGCGCCCGAACTTCGTCCAGCAGGCCCGCGCCACGGTGTTCCTGGACGCGGCGGCCGGTGTGCTGGCCGTGCGCGACCAGGTCGTCCGGGTCGACCTCGGCGCCCGCACGCCGGGGGAGATCCTGGATGCCATCCTGGCCACCGCGCCGGGCACGGAGCGGATTTACATCACCGCCGGCGCCCCGTGGCACGCCGGCGCCGAGCGCTACTCCACGCTGAAGGACGCGGTCGCCGCCTGGCTGAACACGCCGTCGGAGCGGTGGACCACCGCCGTCGGGAGCGGCCGGGACAAGCTCGCAGGGCACTTCGTCCACCAGCGCCAGCCCGTCGGCCGCTACGCCCCCGCGAGCGCCCCGGACAGCGGCAGCACCGAGATCCGTTCGATGGGGGAGTGGTTCGACCCGGACGGCGCCGATGTCGTCACATGCCGGGACGCGTTCCGGCTGCTGTGGCAGGCGCTGCGCCGTCACTGGGACGACGCCGTGCTGATGGGCTCGCCGTCGCAGACGGGCCGGGACCTGTGGTCGCGCACGATCCCGACCACCGGCAAGTGGGCGGGCGGCTACCCGGTCCTGTCGGAGGAGTTGCGCGGTCTGCTGCACGCGACGGGCGGGCAGGGCCGCACCGAGCTGATCCTGCCCCCGCGCGTGCCGGAGCAGCTGCCCGCCCTGGTCGAGTACGACCGCACCTTCGCCTACGCGAAGCACCTGTGGAAGTCGCCGGTGGGCACGCCTCGGCGGATCACCGCGGCCGCGTTCGCCGCGATGACGGAGGCGGAGCAGGTCAAGGCGCTGATGTCCTGCTCGCACTGGAACGTCCGGGTCACCATCCCGGCCGGGTGGAACCACGTCGGCCTGCTGCCGGCCCCGGTGACCGGGGACCGCGCCTGGGTCTACCCGGCCACACCCGGCGCGACGTTCACCACGTGGGCGGGCGGCGCGGAGGTTCACCTTGCGCTGTCGAACCACCTGATGCCGTGGAAGGTCGAGATCCTGGGCGGTCTGCTGTTCGAGGACGGGAAGCCGCTGGATGAGTGGGGCAAGCGGTTGAAGGCCGCGTGGGCGGACCTGACCAACCTCTCGAAGCTGCACGGCGATGAGCGGCAGCGCACCGCGGCCTACCTCGCTTCCCGGGCGGTGCGGTCGGTGCTGCTGTTCGGCCTGGGCGGCTTCGCGCAGCGCCCGCGCCTGGTCTCCGGCACCACGCCGGTCGGCGAGGCGCTCCCGGCCGGGGTCGAGATCCTCGACCAGGACGACCAGGTCGTGACCTGGCAGCGCCAGGCCGGCTTCTCCCGCGACCCCTACGCCCACCCCGAGTGGGCCGCCTACGTGTGGTCCGGCGCCCGGGCGGCGCTGCTGGACATGAAGTACCGCCAGGGCAAGGAGGTCATCGGCTACGCCGGTGCCCTGCACGCCAAGCCCGGCACGGTCGTCTACTTCGGCACGGACGGCATCGCCCTGACCGAGCGCCAGCCCTGGCCCTACCGGGGCGAGCCCGGCGACTACCTCCTCAAGGGCCACCTCACCGGCCTGGTCGAGCACCCGACCAGCCAGGAGCAGTACCTCAAGCTGCGCGGCCAGGGCCGCGCCGAACTCGCCGCGAAGGGAACTGACCAGTGAGCCCGGCCGACCCGAACAACCCGAACGAAGCCGCCCGCCTGACCCAGGAGTTGCTGGACCAGGGCTACAGCAAGCGGCAGGTGGCCAAGATGATCGGCCGCGACACCTCGCTCGTCAGCCAGTTCTTCACCAAGGGCAAGGGCGCGAGCATGGTCAACGCACTGCGCCAGGTGGTCCGCGCGGTGCGCGGCGGCGAACGGGACGAGGAGGCGCTGTCCGGGATCGCGGAGGCGAACACCAGCCGCCGCCGGACCAAGACCGGGCAGAAGGCCCGGGTACGGGGCAAGGACAC
The DNA here is from genome assembly GCF_003205575.1 of Streptomyces tateyamensis. Lineage (GTDB taxonomy): Bacteria > Actinomycetota > Actinomycetes > Streptomycetales > Streptomycetaceae > Kitasatospora > Kitasatospora tateyamensis. Next base: position 7,983 of record NZ_PYBW01000088.1, on the reverse strand, counting down.
CGTCGGCGAGGCGGGCGGGTCGATGGCCGGCCGCGCCGGGAAGCAAGCCATCAAGTCCGGCGCGAGCCACCTCGCCCCGGTGGTCCACGAGACCGGCCAGGCCGGAGGCCGCCTCGCCTTCACCGTCCGGATGAAGGCCAACCAGTACGTCCACTCGGCCGGTTCGGCAGACGACTCGCCAGGCCTGCGCCGCGGGTTCATCCCCCGCGCCGACGGCACCGAGGAGCGCACCTACGGCTCCAGCTCGACCGGCGGGTTCGATGCGGCCGAGTGGTCCCAACGGGTCGCGGACCACCACGGCGACGTGACCGAGGCGATGCGGGAGTGGCTGGTGGAGACCGGCCGCGCCGTCGAGGACGCCGACATCGCCTACCTCGAAGTCCGCGGCTGGGTGCCGCCCGAGCAGCAGTAGAGAGTCCGGTCGTGTGAGTGAGCGCTTCAGTTGGCCGGTGAGCGGTTGAGTTGGCCAGTTGGGCAAGTGACGTGGAGAGAGGACCGCGTATGAAGACGCTGGTGGAAGAGACCGTCGTAGCCGAGCTTCAGACCGGGGGAGACGAGGCGATTCGTCTGTACGTCGCCGCCTGCGCCGAACGGATGGCTCCGCTGTTCATCGGTCTGCGGGCAGGCGAGGCGGCCCGAGAAGCCGACGTGGACTTCTACGTCGCGTCAGTCAGCGATCTCTGGAGCGTCGACCGCCCGCTTCCCGACGCCGCTGACCGTGCACGTCAGCTGGAGCGGTTCCCCGAGTTGCAGCCGGCCGAGGACGGGATCACCGATGTCGCTGATACCTACGCGTTCTTCGCGAGCCTGGTCCTGCGGTACGCCCTGCTGGCCAATGGTTCCGGGAACGCCGATCACGCGGTGTCCTGCGGCCACGCGGTGCTCACCGCGATGGGCATGCTCGACCAGAACTTGCCGGGTGCCGCTTTCAGCACCGAGGAGCAGCGGCTCCAGTACCTCTCGGTATCCGGTACCGCCATGGGTCTGTGGGAAGCGAGTGTTCTGGCTGGGCGGGAGCGATTCCGCGCGGTGCTGAGCCGTGCCGCAGGCGGCAGGCGCCGAACCTGACGGTACGTCGGACGTGAACGCTCAACTGGCCAAGCGAAGCGCTCAGTCACAGGTCGGCCTCTCCCCATCCATGACCTGGCCCCGGGGAGAGGCCGCCCGCCCCGACCCTTCCACAGCACCGCCCGCCTCGCCCCGCCGTCTCAGCATCCGAAGGAGAAGCACCGCCGTGGAGACCATCACCGCCACCGAGGCCGACGTGCCGGCCGCGTTCCGCGCCGCATCCGGGCAGCCGGTCCCGGCGCAGCCGTCCGGCACCGCCGCGGTGAACCCGTTGCCGCTGCACTGGTTCCAGAAGGACGCGGTCGCGGCCGCGGTGCGCGAGGTGAAGGACGGCGGCCGGGCGACGGTGGTCGCCGCGACCGGCTCCGGCAAGACGCTGATCGCGGCCGGGTGCGCCCGGCGCGTGGCGGCGAAGGGCCGGGTGCTGGTGCTGGTGCCGACGATCGAGCTGCTGGAGCAGACCGCCGAAGCGTGGTCGCTGCGGGGCGGTCGCCGGGGCCTGGCGGTGGCGGCGTGTTCGCGGGAGGAGGCGCTGGAGAGCGCGGAGGCCGGCGGCCGCGTCCACGCCCAGGTCACCACCCAGGCCCCGCGGATCGCCGACCTGGTCGCCAAGGAGAAGGCCGGCGAGCCGGTCACCGTGTACGCCACCTACGCGAGCCTGGAGCGCATCGTCCAGGCCCACCGCGACTTCGGCCTGCCCGAGTGGGACCTGCTGGTCATCGACGAGGCGCACCGCACGGCCGGTTCGGAGGGGAAGGCGTGGGCGGCGGTCCACAATGACGCCCAGGTCCCGGCGAAGCGCCGGCTGTACTTCACCGCGACCCCGCGGATCGCCGACGACCGGCGCGCGAAGGACGGCCTGGCCGACCTCGCCGACGCCGACGGCCAGGCGCTGCCCGTGCTCTGCTCCATGGACTCGGAGGAGATCTACGGCAAGGTCTGCTTCACCTGGACCCTCGGCCAGGGGATCGAGCACGGCTACCTTGCCGACTACCGGGTGCTCGTGCCGGTGGTCACCGACGAGGACCTGCGCGAGCTGCTCAACCTGCCGGCCGTCGCCGACCTGCGCTCCCAGCGCAGCAACGAGGAACTGCTGCGCCTGGCCCTGCAGATCGCCGTGCTGCGCGCGGTCGCCGACCTCGGCCTGCGCCGCGTGATCACGTTCCACTCGCGGGTGTCGGCGGCGCGGGAGTTCGCCGGCAGCCTGCTGGAGGCCTCCAAGCTGCTGCCGGACGCGGAGCGGCCGGAGCGGCTGACGGCGCTCGCCGTGGCCGGTAGCGACCGGCTCAAGGACCGCCGGGCCGCGTTCACCGAGTTCAAGGCCCACACGGGCGAGGACGGCGAGGAGTGCTGCATCCTGTGCAACAGTCGCCTCCTGACGGAAGGAATCGACGTCGCCGCCGTGGACGCGATCGTCTTCGCGGACCCCAAGTCCTCGGTCATCGACATCGTCCAGGCGGTGGGCAGGGCGCTGCGCCAGTCCTACCAGCAGGGCAAGGTGTCCTGGGTCATCATCCCGGTGTACCTGCCCACCCCCGAGGTCGGCGATGACACGGCGGCCGCGGAACCGTCCGAGGTGCACGACGCCGGCGAGGCCGTGAAGGCCGAGGCTGACGCCGAGATCGAGGCCAGCTCGTTCCGCACGATCTGGCGGGTCCTGCGGGCCCTCGCGGCCCACGACGCTCGGGTGGTCGGCCGGATCACGGAACTGCGCGCCTCCCGCTCGCAGGGCACCGCGCATACCACTGCGGCCAAGCCGGCCGAGGGCGAGGCGGCGGAGGGCGAGGCGGCGGAGGCCGGGGAGGACGAGCAGCAGTCGGCCCTGGTGGAGTCGCCGATCGAGTGGCTGCGGATCAATGCCCGGCACCACGCGGCCCGGATCCTCCAGACCGTCAAGCTGCGGGCGTTCAACCCCAGGGCGGTCGAGTGGCAGCGCATGCACGCCGTCGCGGCGGTCTTCCACCTCCAGCACGGCCACCTCGACCCCACCGACAAGACCAAGCACGCCGAGCTGATCTCCTGGCTCACCCGCCAGCGCCACCTTCACGGCCAGGGCCTGCTCGACGCCGCCCGCGTCTCGGAGCTGGACGCGCTCGGCATGATCTGGTCGAAGAACGCCAACGCCTGGGAACGCGGGGCCGCCTACGCCGCCGCGTTCCACCGCCAGCACGGCCACCTGGCGATCCCCGCGACCGCGAAGCTGGACGACTACGCGGTGGGCGCGTGGATGCGCCGCCAGCGCAAGGCCGACAACCTCACCAAGGACCAGGCCGTCAGGCTCGACACGCTGGACGAGCTGTGGCGGCTGGAGCCGGACTGGAACAGGTCGTACCGCCGCCTGCTCGCCTACCTCGCCGCCGGCGGAACCGTGGACGGCCCGGCGAACCGGACCGGCGGTGAGGCGGACCCGGCCTTCCGCCCCGGCACGTGGCTGCGCAAGCAGGACATGGCCCGCACCGAGGGAAAGTTGACCGACCACAAGGCCGCGCTCCTGGACGCGCTCACCCGGCACGCCGAGACCGTCACCGCCTGACCCGGCTTGGCAGTCGCTACGTTTCGGCCGTGCGGGGCGGGGCGGGAATGAGGCGCGTCAGGTCCAGTGTCGAATCTCGGCGGGCCAGGGCGATTGTGCCGTGGCAGAGACCGTTGGCGTTGGACGCTGTCGACTTCCAGGTGACATCGACGGTCTGTCCGAATTCGGGCTGTGCTGCTGCGGCCAGTGCGATCGGGTCCAGAACGTGCTGAGCGTGTGGTCGGAGGTCTACCGGCGGATACGTGATGAGCACGTTCCTCTCCACCTGCCGCACCTGCGCTCTCGGGACCGGGCGGGGGCGGGAGAGGGGCGCGGCTCCGATCGGGTACCGGCCGCTGAGACTGATGTAAGGCGGCGTCAGAGCGGTTCTTGTTCCCCACGGGGCGGGCTCTTCGGGCAAGGGGGTCCAGTCGTACGATCCGGGGTCGATGTGCCAAGCACCTCGAACCTGGACAGAAACCTGTACGGCTGCGAAGGGCCGATCTGTGTTGTTGGTCAGCGTCAACCGCAGCTGGTTGGCGGCATGATTGGCATGCAGCTGCTTCAGGCGCGTCCCCAGGACCTGCTTGGAGGCCGCAACATAGTTCCCAACTTCGACGTTGTAGGCCTCCGTGGTGCGCCGTTCCGCCATCAGTGGCCCGAGCTGGGCGAGGACGCCAGCGAGGTGCGGAGAGAGGGAACCGCTCTCTTTCTCCGAGGCTGAGGAGGGGGAATCCAGCGGCCTAATGCGCTTCTTCAGCTGGTCAACGCCCCACTGCTCGATGATCGAGGCCCCGTCAGCCGCATACTCCAAGACCTGCTCGCCCGCTGCGTGGATGGTGACGTCCAGTGCATCGGCGCCTGTGAGCAGCCGTCGTTCCAGCATCTCGACGTGAACAGGGGAGGCCTGAACAGTCTGGCCCGGGAGCCGGGTGAACAACACTCCCGGCTGGAAGTTGCGGAGGGTTTTGCGCAGTGTGTGCAGCCGGTCCCCCGGACGCGGAGGATCGACCACGATCACCAAGACCTTGACTCCACTGTGATCCACGTACTGCGGATGCCACCCGATGCGGTCGCCGATGTAGCCGCGCATCTTCTCTGAGAGGGCGTTAAGTCCGTTTCTGGTAGCGGCCTCGTCCGGGTTGGGTGAGGAAGCCTTGACGAGTGAGGCGTCCGAGGCGGCTGCGGGTGATGTTGACGGATGCCTCGTCGGTGGGCATGCCGAGGAGTTCGTGCAGTTCGCGGGCTCGGAATGCCTGGTCGGGGTGCTGGTTGAAGGCGTTCACGATGGCCTGGTAGGTGGTGTTCGTCTCGGGTGGTTCGGATTCGGTTCCTGCCGGCGTGACCTCCGCGATGATCTTTCGGGTGGTGGCCAGGTCCGTGAGCCGTGCTTCGGTCTCGGTCAGGTCGGTGGCGAGCTCTTCGATCCGGGTGCGTAGTTCTGCGGCCCGGGCGGTGGCCTCGTCCTGCCGGGTCTGGATGTCTGCCAGGAGTTCGGCGACGTTCACGCGGCCAGTCCGAGGGTGTCGCGCCAGGCCGGGGCGGGTGTGGTGAGGCGGCGGGTCATGTTCGCGGTGGAGGCCCAGTAGGCGCGTGAGGCCGAGGTGTCGGGCCGGTGGTCGTACTCGCGGGTGAGGCGCCGGTGCAGCATCAAGGTGCCGTTCGTCTGCTCCACCACCCACCGTTTCGGCTGTGGGACGAAGCCCTTGCCCTGGTTGGCCGGGTTGCGGCGGACGACCTCGACGTCGATGTCCAGCAGAGCGCCGTGGATGACGACCTCGTCCTTGAAGCCCTGGTCCACCAGGGCCTTCTCCAGACGCATGCCGCACCGCTCGGCGGCCTGGTCGAGCAGGGCGGTGCCGGCGGCGTTGTCGTGGGCGGAGGCGGCCAGGACGACGACGCCGATGATCAGCCCCATGACGTCGACGGCCAGTCCCCGCTTGCGCCCCGACACCTTCTTGTTGGCGTCCAGTCCCGTCGTGGTCTTCGGGACACCGGCGGCCGCGCGGACGGACTGGGTGTCGATGATCACGAGGGACGGGTCCTCTAATCGGCGGGCCTTCTCCCGTACCTGGCAGCGCAGGAGTTCCTGGATCCGCTGGTCGAGCCCGTCCTGGCGCCACAGCCCGAAGTAGTAGAACACCGCCGACCAGGACGGCAGGTCATGGGGCAGGTAGCGCCACTGACAGCCCGTCCGGTTCTGGTAGAAGATCGCATTCACGATCTCCCGCAGATCACAGGACCCCGGATCTCCGGTGGCCGATCGCGCCACCCGGTCCTGCTTCCAGGCCGTGATCATCGGCTCGATCAACGCCCACTGCTCATCCGATAAGTCGCTCGGATACGCCCGTCTGTCCATACGCCGCAGAACATCACCCGAACCCCGACTGGCACGCCAGTACGGCCGACGTTCACACGAACGAGCGATCACGAACCGAGAAAAAAGGGACTTAACGTCCTCTGAGAGGGCGTTTTGCGAGCCTTTCACGGGTCTTTCGGTGGGCACCCGCTCATAGCTCGCACCAAGCGGTGCGGCTGGACAACTGGGTTAACCGGTAGTGCCAGGGCGGGGAAGAACGGTAGTACTGGTGCCCATGGGACACACCGTGGCGTTTCCGCTGCTGAGGACGACGGACCTTGATGCGATCTTCTCGCTCGCCAACCGGATTCTGGCACTGTCGGTGCCGGATCCACGGGGTGGCACCGAGATCTGGGCCGAGGTGTCGAGTCGGGCAGAGCTCAGGCGGCTACTGGAGGCGGTTCCCGAGGCCGAGGTCGGTGAAGGGTACAAGGAGGATGCGGCGACTTCGGGAGACTCTCCTCTCCCCTTCGGACCTGGCCTGCTCTTCATGGAGCTCCCCGATCCCGAACGGGCACTGAACGCGGCCCGCGCCGCGCTCGGCGTCCACGATCGGCTCGAGGTCTATTGGGATGCCTTCTGCTGGCCGGAAGTACCGGACCTCGGGCTGGAGTGGACCTGGAAGTACGCCCGCCTTCAGGTGAGCCTGCACCACAACGGCACTGACTTCGGCAGTCCATGGACGGAAGACCACACACTCTTCGTCCATGTCGGCAAGGAGGAGCGCGCCGTGTGGGTTGCTGCGCAGGTGGGTGCCGAGATCATCGGCGAGTACACGATCTGCTGAGTAGCACCCCTTCCAGCCCGCCCATCATGCACTCCATCACTGGTGCGGCATCGCGAACAGGCCTGGCTCAGCCTCGATGAGGACGCCGCGGCTGACCAGGCGCTTCAGCTTGGCGCGGGTGCCTTCGGTGTGACGGGGCTCGGTTCCAAGGCCGAGTGCCCGGCAGACATCCTTGGCATGCAGACCGTCGTCGGCGTTATCGAACAGGGCGAGGATCTGGCGGTAGGCCGAGGGGAGAAGGTCAGAGGTCCGGTCGTCCTCGCCAGCGATCTCCAGCAGCGTCTCGCGGGTGATCTGCAGGCGCTCGAGGACCCGCTCGGCCGCGGCCAGTTGGTCGGTGAGGTAGGCGATTTGGTCGCGGAGCCGGTCGGCCGCGTCACGGGCCGCGGCTTGCCGGGCCTCGATCTTCTCCAGCAGCTCTCGCATACGCACTCCCGCTCGTTCCTGACGTCGGCGGATCGCGCCAGGTCAGTGTGGCCGTGCCGGTGAGTCGGCGGGTCATAACGTCGGTCATCGACCAGTAGATCATCGAGGCCGAACTGGCCGGGAGGGTCTCGTAGTCGCGGACCAGGCGCCGGTGGAGCATCAAGGTGCCCAGGGTCTGCTCGACCACCCACCGCTTGGGCACCGGCACGAACCCCTTGACCTGCGGATCCCGCTGGACGACCTCGACGTCGATGCCGAGTTGGGCGCCGTGCTCGATGACCGTGTTCTTGAAGCCGGCGTCCACCCACGCCTTGGTCACGGTGGGCGCTCCGGTGGCGATCTTGTCGAGCAGGGCGGTACCGATCGCGTTGTCGTGGACGTTCGCGGCGACCACGAGCACCGCGATGAGCAGGCCGAGCACGTCGGTGGCGATACCCCGTTTCCGGCCGGGGCTCTTCTTCCCGGGATCCAGGCCGGTCGTGTCCTTGGGTGCGTTGACCGAGGTGCGGACGGTCTGTGTGTCCATCACGACCGCGCTGGGGTCCTCGTGCCGGCCCCTGCTCTCCCGGACCTGCCAGCACAGCAGATCGTGGATAGCCTGGTCGGTGCCATCGTCGCGCCACTTACCAAAGTAGTAGTAGACCGCGCTGGGCGGCGGGAGGTCGTGCGGCAGGTAGCGCCACTGCACTCCGGTGCGGGCCTGGTACACGATCGCGTTCACGATCTCCCGCATGTCGTAGCGTCCCTGGTGCGCACTGACTGACGGGGGGGCTTCCCCCCGAATGGTAGACACTGGTTTGTGTGCTTATGTGGCGAGTGTCATGGTACTCA
>NZ_PYBW01000087.1:11887-76804 GCF_003205575.1 Streptomyces tateyamensis | reverse complement strand
GGGCAGGGAGCTCACTCGTCGCCGGGCCGCCGATCCCTGGGCGGCCCGGACTGCGGCGGCCTCGTCAGGCGCCGGTCTTGGCGGGCTCCGCGGGGGCGTCGGCCGGTGCGGCGTCGCCGACCGGAGCCGGGTTGGAGCGGACGGAGCGGATCGCGAACGGCACGGCGGCGGCGACCACGCACATCACGGCGGCCACCCAGAAGGCGTGCTGGTAGGCGTGCTCGGTCGGCAGCTGGATCGGGATCGGCAGGTGCTTGATGGTGTCGCCGGTGAGGATGGCGCCCATCACGGCGGTGCCGATCGCACCGCCGACGGTGCGCAGCACCGCGTTCATGCCGTTGGCGATGCCGCTCTGCTCGGCCGGGACCGCGCCGTTGATGTAGGCCGGCATGGCCGCGTAGGCCAGGCCCACGCCGAGGCCGAAGATCGCCGAGGCGAAGTAGATGTCACCCTCGGCGCTGTGCCGCACGGCCAGGTAGGCCATCGAGACGAAGCCGAGCAGGCCGCCCAGGACCAGCGGCAGGCGCGGGCCGCGACGGGCGATCAGCAGCGCGCCGACCGGGGCGGCGGCCATCGAGCCGAGCGCGGAGGGCAGCAGCATCACACCGGCGTGCAGCACGGTGGCGGTGAAGCCGTAGTGCGCGAGCTTGGCCGGGGTCTGGGCGAAGTTGCTGATCACCAGGAAGGAGCCGTACATGCCGAACCCGATCAGCAGGCCGGAGATGTTGGTGAAGGCGACCGCCGGACGGGCCATCATCTTCATGTCCACCAGCGGGTGGGCGACCTTGACCTCGATGATCCCCCAGATCAGCGCGACCACGGCGGCGACGGCGAACAGGCCCAGCGTCTTGTTGGAGGTCCAGCCCCACTCGTTGCCGCGGCTGACCGCGACCAGCAGGGCGGAGAGCCAGCCGGCCAGGGTGATCGCGCCCAGCGGGTCGGCGCCGCCGGCGCGGTCCACCACCGGGTCCTGCGGCACCCGCCAGACCACCAGGGCGACCGCGATCAGGCCGAAGACCAGGCCCATCCAGAAGATCGACTTGTAGTCCCAGTGCTCGAGCAGCAGACCGGTGGCGACCAGGCCCAGGCCGGAGCCGACGCCCATCGAGGCGGAGATGGCGGCCACGCCGCCGGTCACCTTGTGCCGCGGCAGCTCGTCGCGCACGATGCTGATCGCCAGCGGCAGAACACCGCCGCCGGCGCCCTGCAGCACCCGGGCCACCACCAGCAGGGTGAACGAGTGGGTGACCACGGCGAGCCCGGAGCCGAGCACCAGGCCCGCCAGCGAGATCAGCAGCATGGGCTTGCGGCCGCGCAGGTCGCCGAAGCGGCCCAGCAGCGGGGTGAGCACGGCGGCCGACAGCAGGTTGGCCGTCATCAGCCAGGTGATGTCGGACCCGGAGACGTTCAGTTCCTTGGCCAGCGAGGGCAGGATCGGCACCACGGCCGTCTGGATCACGCTGTAGGCCAGCATCGCCAGCACGAGGGCGGGCAGGACCCGGGCGCTGCTCACTTGCTCGGCCGTGGCGGCGGGCTTGGCTGCCTCACGCACGGATGGCTCCTTCTGGGACGGGCTGTGGCGGCCTGTCAGGCTGCTTCACGCCAGCGATAGTCAATGTGGTGAAGTAACCATGCCGAGAAGTGCTTGATATTGTCAAATATCGATGGCTGAAGCTTGATGGCACGCGACTGCCCCGGCTGCCGCGCGGTGCGCGGGCCGGGGCAGTGCCGCCGCAGCTCAGGCCGGAGTGTCGGCCCTGGCGGTGTGCGTCGGGACAGCCTGCGGCTGCATGTCGACGGGGTGGGCCGAGGTGGACTGCGTCGGGTCGGGCATGGTGCTGTCGTGGATCTCGACCTCCTCGCGGCGCAGCTCGTCGGTGATCACCTTCTCCTCGGTGTACCGCTCGACCACCAGGCGGACCCGCTCCAGCGGGGCCACGAACTTGCGCACCACCGGGCGCTCCTCGCGCAGCGTCACCTCCTCGGCGGCCTCGGCGATCTCCTGGGCGGAGAGTGCGGCCCGCTCCGCGTCGGAGACCGCGACCCGCTCCACCCGGACCCGCTCGCGGACCACCTGGACCCGGCGCTCGACCGGCTCGGTGACCACGTACTTGCGCATCCGGGCGGTGCCCAGCACGTGCCACTCGTTGGTGATCTCCAGCCGCTCCTCACGCAGCGTCAGCTCGATCGGGCCGGGCGGCGGCGTGGTGGCCGCGCTCTGCCCGGTGGCCGCCGCCGCGGCTGCCGGGGCCGTCCCGGTCGGGTGCACCGGGTCCGGGGCGGGCGGCGCCGGCGGGACCGGGGCCGGGTGCGGCTCGACCGGCTTGTCCAGCCCGATCGTCGTCGGGGCGGCGGCCGGGCTCGTCGTGGCGGGCCGGGTGGCGGTGGTGGTGGCCGAGGCGGCGGGCGCCACCGCACCGAAGTCCATGTCGCCGGGTGCCGCCTTGGCGTTGCCGTTGGTGCGGCCGGCGCCGGGCGAGTCCAGCCCGTAGTAGCGGTACAGCTGCAGCTCCTGCGCGGGGGACAGGTGCTGGCCGACCCCGAAGTCCGGCGACTCCTTGATCAGGGCCTTGTCGTAGGGCACGCGCAGTTCCTCGCCGGAGAACTCGCTCGTGGTGAGCGGGACGAAGGCGTCCCGCCCGAAGATTCCGGTCCGCACGGCCGCCCATTCGGGCTCTCCGGTCGCGTCGTCGAGGTAGACCTCGTCCACCGTGCCGATCTTGTCGCCGTTGCGGTCGACGGCCTTGTGCCCGATCAGGTCTCGGGGATCGATGTCGGTCTGCACGCTTTCCTCCTGGGGCTACTACCTTCGACTCACACCAAATGCCACGTACCGGACATCGGCCAGCCGGGGGCGTCCGTTGGGGCCAGGTCATCGCCCGTGTGGGGGAGTGCGATCGATCACCCGCCCGGTTCCGGACGGGCCCGCGCTGGTACCCTGGGCGCGACCGCCGAACCCGTTCGGGAGAGTCCCCACCCCTGCTGAACAGGGAGCGGGGCGCCGAAGGAGCAAACCCTCCCCGGAATCTCTCAGGCATCCGTACCGTGCGGGATAGGTCACTCTGGAAAGCAGGGCAGGACCGCCGGCGAGGGAGCCGGTGGCGACCACCCTCACCGACGGTGCAAGCCGGCGGGGCAGCCGCCCCGCGCGGGCGAAGCTCTCAGGTCCCGATGACAGAGGGGGAGGCCTGACGGGCTCGCCCGCCCCAAGGCCGTCCGCTCCCCCAGGCGGCCACGGCCCGGCGTGCGTGCCCCCGCCGGTCCGTGACCAGGAGGCCTCGACCACCATGACTGCCCAGCCGACCGCCGGTCGACCCAGCAGCACCGCGACCCTCGCCGAGCTCGAAGCGGCCAGCCCCTTCGAGTCGCGCCACATCGGCCCCGACGCCGATGCCCAGGAGAAGATGCTCGCCCAGGTGGGCTACACCTCGCTGGCCGAGCTCGCCACCGCCGCCGTCCCGGAGGCGATCCGCTCCATCACCGGCCTGGACCTGCCGGCCGGCCGCAGCGAGGCCCAGGTGCTCGCCGAGCTGCGTGAGCTGGCCGGGCGCAACACGGTCCTCACCCCGATGATCGGGCTGGGCTACTACGGCACCTTCACCCCGCCGGTGATCCTGCGCAACGTCATGGAGAACCCGGCCTGGTACACCGCCTACACGCCGTACCAGCCGGAGATCTCGCAGGGCCGGCTGGAGGCGCTGCTCAACTTCCAGACCCTGGTCTCCGACCTGACCGGCCTGCCCACCTCCGGCTCCTCGCTGCTGGACGAGGGCACCGCGGCCGCCGAGGCGATGGCGCTGGCCCGCCGGGTGACCAAGGTCAAGGACGGGGTCTTCCTGGTCGACGCGGACACGCTGCCGCAGACCATCGCGGTGATCAGGACCCGTGCGCTGCCGGTCGGCGTCGAGGTGGTCGTCGCCGACCTGTCCGCGGGCATCCCGGCCGAGATCGCCGAGGGCGGCGTCTTCGGTGTGCTGCTGCAGTACCCGGGCGCCTCCGGCGCGGTGCGCGACCTGACCCCGGTGATCGAGCAGGCGCACGGCCTGGGCGCCGTCGTCGCGGTCGCCGCCGACCTGCTGGCGCTGACCCTGCTGAAGTCCCCGGGCGAGCTGGGCGCCGACATCGCCTGCGGCACCTCGCAGCGCTTCGGCGTGCCGATGGGCTTCGGCGGCCCGCACGCCGGCTACCTCTCGGTGCGCGCCGAGTACGCCCGCTCGCTGCCCGGCCGGCTGGTCGGCGTCTCGGTGGACGCGGACGGCCACCGCGCCTACCGCCTGGCGCTGCAGACCCGCGAGCAGCACATCCGCCGCGAGAAGGCGACCAGCAACATCTGCACCGCCCAGGTGCTGCTGGCCGTGATGGCCTCGATGTACGCCGTCTACCACGGTCCGGACGGCCTGGCCGAGATCGCCCGCCGCACCCACCGCTACGCGGCCGCACTGGCCGAGGGCCTGCGGGCGGGCGGCATCGAGCTGGCGCACGGCGCGTTCTTCGACACCGTCACCGCCAAGGTGCCCGGCCGGGCCGCCGAGGTCGTGCTGGCCGCCCGCGGCGAGGGCGTCAACCTGTACCAGGTGGACGCCGACACCGTCTCGATCTCGTGCGACGAGACCACCACCCGCGAGCACCTGGCCGCCGTCTGGACCGCCTTCGGCGTGGTCGGCGCCGAGGTGGCCGAGAGCGCCGACACGCTGCCGGCCGCGCTGCTGCGTACCGACGAGTACCTGACGCACCCGGTCTTCCACAGCCACCGCTCGGAGACCGCGATGCTGCGCTACCTGCGCCGCCTCTCGGACCGGGACTACGCGCTGGACCGCGGCATGATCCCGCTCGGCTCCTGCACCATGAAGCTCAACGCCACCACCGAGATGGAGGCGGTCACCTGGCCCGAGTTCGGCCAGCTGCACCCCTTCGCCCCGATCGAGCAGGCCCAGGGCTACCTGACCCTGATCCGCCAGCTCGAGCAGCAGCTGGTCGAGGTGACCGGCTACGACGCGGTCTCCATCCAGCCCAACGCCGGTTCCCAGGGCGAGTTCGCCGGCCTGCTGGCCGTGCGCGCCTACCACCAGGCCAACGGCGACACCCAGCGCGACGTCTGCCTGATCCCGTCCTCCGCGCACGGCACCAACGCCGCCTCCGCGGTGATGGCGGGCATGCGGGTGGTCGTGGTGAAGACCCTGACCGACGGCGACGTGGACGTCGAGGACCTCAAGGCCAAGATCGAGCAGCACCGCGACCAGCTCTCGGTGCTGATGGTCACCTACCCCTCCACCCACGGCGTGTACGAGACCCAGATCACCGAGATCTGCGCCATGGTGCACGAGGCGGGCGGCCAGGTCTACGTGGACGGCGCCAACCTGAACGCCCTGGTCGGCCTGGCCAAGCCGGGCAAGTTCGGCGCGGACGTCTCGCACCTGAACCTGCACAAGACCTTCTGCATCCCGCACGGCGGCGGCGGCCCGGGCGTCGGCCCGGTGGCGGTGCGCGCCCACCTGGCGCCGTACCTGCCCAACCACCCGCTGCAGTCCGAGGCCGGCCCGGCCACCGGGGTGGGCCCGATCTCGGCCGCGCCCTGGGGCTCGGCGGCGATCCTGCCGATCTCCTGGGCGTACGTGCGCCTGATGGGCGGCGAGGGCCTCAAGCGCGCCACCCAGGTGGCGGTGCTGAACGCCAACTACATCGCCAAGCGGCTGGCCCCGCACTTCCCGGTGCTCTACACCGGCCCCGGCGGCCTGGTCGCGCACGAGTGCATCATCGACCTGCGCCCGCTCACCAAGGAGACGGGGGTGAGCGTGGACGACATCGCCAAGCGCCTGATCGACTACGGCTTCCACGCCCCGACCATGTCCTTCCCGGTGGCCGGCACGCTGATGATCGAGCCGACCGAGTCCGAGGACCTGCACGAGATCGACCGCTTCTGCGCGGCGATGATCGAGATCCGCGGCGAGATCGAGAAGGTCGGCTCCGGCGAGTGGGACCCGGCCGACAACCCGCTGAGCAACGCCCCGCACACCGCCTCGGCGCTGGCCGGCGACTGGGCGCACGGCTACTCGCGCCAGGAGGCGGTCTTCCCGGCGGGCGTCAACCCGGCGGACAAGTACTGGCCGCCGGTGAGCCGGATCGACGGCGCCTACGGCGACCGCCACCTGGTCTGCTCCTGCCCGCCGCTGGACGAGTACGGCGTCTGACGCTCTGACACCGGACTGACGAAGTCCCCGGCAGCCGCAGGCTGCCGGGGACTTCGTCAGGTGCGGGACCGTCAGGCGGCGATGACCAGTGAGCGGCGCGGGGCGATCACCCGACCGTCCGGCAGCAGCTCGCCGGTGTCGTCGAAGAGCAGTACCCCGTTGCAGAGCAGGCTCCAGCCCTGCTCGGGGTGACGGGCGACCACCACGGCCGCCTCACGGTCGGCGGACTCCGCCGACGGGCACTCAGGTCGGTGCTGGCACATCGTCGTACCTCGCTTCACTTGCGATCCACGCCCCCCGCAGCGGCACTCAGGTGTGAACCCGCGCATCTGTGGGTAGGAAGGTGGTCCTTCCACGCTGGGTCCCAGTGTCATCCCGTGCGGGCGCGAACGCACCGGTTTTGGTGACATGTGCCACAACTGAGATCCAGAGATCACCCATTCAGATGGCCGGTGCGGACCTGCGGGCACCGAAGGGGCCACCGGGCCGTGATCCGGCCGGGTGGCCCCGCGTAGTCGGAACGGGTGGTGCGTCGGAACGGGTGGTGCGTCGGAACGGGTGGTGCGTCGGAACGGGTGGTGCGTCCGAAGGGGTGAGCCGGAGGGCAGGCGGTCCTTCGGCCGGGCTCAGGCGAAGGCCGTCACTCTGGCCCGGGGCCGGGTCAGCCGGGCGAGCAGCTCCTCGGCCGGGTAGGCGTGGTGCGCGGCCACCCCGAGCGGGGCGGGGGCCAGCGGCAGCAGCAGGTCGGCCGCCGGATCGGCCTCCACGGCGTGCAGCCACAGGGCGGTGGCGTAGTGGTTCGGCATCGAGAGCAGCCGGGCCCGGTAGGTGGTGTGCGAGGGCTGCACCAGCTGGCGGGCCAGCTCCAGTGCACGCACCGTCGAGTCCAGGTACGGACCGGCCGTGAAGTGCGCGAAGCTGTGCCCCTCGCTGGACTTCACCAGCTCGGCGGCGGCCAGCACCAACCCGCCCTGTTGCAGCAGGAACCGCCAGCCTGTGCGGGGGGCCGCGGCCAGCGCGCGCGCCGTCGCCGTCCCCGGTGGCAGCTGGTGCACCGCGAGCGGGTGGGCAGGCAGCAGCGGGCCGGCGGTACTGCTCGGCGCCGCGATGCCGGCACCGCGCAGCGCGGTGTCCGAGCTCAGGGCGGCCAGTACCGCGCGCAGTGCGCTGGGCGGGGGCTGAGGGGTCTGCAAGGTCATGGCGGGTCGCCTCTCCGTGCGAGATCGGCGTGCGAAGGCGGCATACCGGCGTGGCGCGACAGGGCCGGGTCCGGTTGGGCGTGATCGCGGGGCTGGGCGCGCGGGCGGACCCCGCGGTGGGCAGCCGACCGGCCAGGACGGCGTCGTCCAGGCCGGGGTGGGTGCCGCGCGGAGCCACTCGAACAAGTGCGCAGGGTGACCTGTTTATCACCTTCCGTCGCGCGGGGCAAGTCGGGGTCCGGATGAAAGATCGTCAGTTCCCTTGTGCCGCAAGGCATTACCGGGCATCGGGTATCGATCTTCCGGCTGGGCATGATGCAGGGCACGGTGGAGACGGCCGAAGGGGGTAATCCATGGGGGAGAAGGTCATCGCGACCCGCGCGGAGCTGGCGGACCGCCAGCAGTACCGGCGCAAGTTGCAGGCCTGTCAGGAGGCGCTGGAGCGGATGCTCCGGGACGGGCGCTTCGACCGCCCCCGGGCCCGGATCGGGCTGGAGATCGAGCTCAACCTGGCCGACGAGCAGGGCCGGCCGGTGCTCGGCAACGAGCGGGTGCTGGACGCCATCGCCTGCCAGGACTTCCAGACCGAGCTCGGCCAGTTCAACATCGAGGTCAACGTCGCCCCGCACCGGCTCAGCGGCCACGTCTTCGAGGAGCTGCGCGAGGAGCTGGACACCGGGCTGCGCTACGCCGACCGGCGGGCCGAGGAGGCCGGTGCCCGGATCGTCATGGTCGGGGTGCTGCCGACCCTGGACCTGGCGCACACCGGGCTGGACGCGATGAGCCGCAACAACCGCTACACCCTGCTCAGCGACCAGATCCTGGCCGCCCGCGGCGAGGACATCGCGCTGGACATCGAGGGTGTGGAGCACCTGCAGCTGGACTCGGTGAGCATGGTGGCCGAGGCCGCCGCCACCTCGCTGCAGCTGCACCTGCAGGTCACCCCCGACCGGTTCGCCCCGGTCTGGAACGCGGCCCAGGCGATCTCCGCCGCCCAGGTCGCGCTCGGCGCCAACTCGCCGTTCCTGTTCGGCCGCGAGCTGTGGCGCGAGACCCGGCCGGTGCTCTTCCAGCAGGCCTGCGACACCCGCTCGGCCGAGCTCAAGGCGCAGGGCGTGCGCCCGATCACCTGGTTCGGCGAGCGCTGGGTGGACTCGGTGACCGAGCTGTTCGCGGAGAACCTGCGCTACTTCCCGGCGCTGCTGCCGATCTGCGACGACGAGGACCCGGCCAAGGTGCTGGCCTCGGGCGGGATACCGCGGCTGGGCGAGATGCGGCTGCACAACGGCACCGTCTACCGGTGGAACCGCCCGGTCTACGACGTGGCCGACGGGATCCCGCACCTGCGGGTGGAGAACCGCTGCCTGCCGGCCGGCCCGACGGTGGCCGACACGCTGGCCAACGCCGCCTTCTACTACGGGCTGGTCCGGGCGCTGGCCGAGCAGCCTCGGCCGGTCTGGACCAGGCTGCCGTTCGAGCGGGCCGACGAGAACTTCCACACCGCCTGCCGGTACGGCATCGACGCCTCGCTGACCTGGGTGCGCCAGGGCCGTGGCGCCCGCGGTGCGCTGACCGAGCTGCCGGCCGTCGACCTGGTGCTCGGCGAGCTGCTGCCGCTGGCCTACCAGGGCCTGGACGAGTGGGGCGTGCAGCCCGCCGACCGGGACCGCTACCTGGGCATCATCGAGCAGCGCTGCCTGCGCCGCACCAACGGCGCGGGCTGGCAGGCGGCCACCGTGCACCAGCTGCGCGAGCGGTACGGGATGGACCGGGCGACCGCACTGGCCACCATGACCCGCCGGTACATGGAGCTGTCGCGGGCCGGCGAGCCGGTGCACAGCTGGCCGGTGGGCTGACGCGCCGCTGCTCAGCGGCCTTGGTACCGGTCTGAGCAGCATTTCGGTGTGACAAGATGATCCGCCATGACGATGGCACAGCCCGCGCAGCCCGAGACCGTCCTGCTGCCCGGCGACCGGCGGCGTCGGCTGTACGGCGCCGAACTGCTCATCGTGCTCGGCCTCTCGCTCGGGGCCAGCGGCGTGTACGCGCTGATCAGCTTCGTCGACTCGCTCACCACGGCGAAGGCGCTGTCCGAGCAGACCGTCTCGCTGAACGCCTCGGCGGCGCCCGGACGGCCCTGGCTGGACCTGGCCTACCAGCTCTACTACGTGGCCAAGGGCCTGATGCCGGTGGCGCTGGTCGGCTACCTGCTGGTGCGCGAGGGCACCGCGCTGCGGGTGCTCGGCTTCGACCTGCGGGACAAGCTGCGCGACCTGGGCCGCGGCACGGCGGTGGCGGCGGTGATCGGCGGCAGCGGGCTGGCGCTCTACTTCGGCTCCAAGGCGGCCGGGTTCAACCTCCACGTGGCGCCCTCCGGGCTGCCCGACGTCTGGTGGCGGATCCCGGTGCTGGTGCTCTCCGCCTGCCAGAACGCGGTGCTGGAGGAGGTGGTGGTGCTCGGCTACCTGGTCCGCCGGCTGGACCAGCGCGGCTGGACGGCCGCGGCGGTGCTGGTCACCAGCGCCGTGGTGCGCGGTTCGTACCACCTGTACCAGGGGGTCGGGGGACTGGTCGGCAACATGGTGATGGGTGCGGTCTTCGTGCTGCTGTACCGGCGCTGGGGCCGGGTGATGCCGCTGGTGGCCGCGCACGCGCTGATCGACACGGTGGCCTTCGTCGGGTACGCGCTGCTCAAGCCGCACGTCGGCTGGCTCTGACCCGCCGCCGTGCCGGTGGCCCGGACCGGACGGTCCGGGCCACCGGTGCCGAGCCCACCGATCAGGCCCGAGCGCCGACCGACTCCTGCAACTGGGCGTAGGGCGCCAGTTTGCGCAGCGACTCGATGTTCTTCAGCAGCGACTCCTTGGTCTCGTGCGCGTCGCCGACCACGACGACCGTGCCGTTGCTGGCCTTGAGGCGGAAGCGGTGCATCCCGTCCGCATCGGTGTAGAGCTCGAACTTGCCTGCCATGGCAGTGCTCACCTCTCGTCTGGATGGCCCCCACGAACGAAACGTAGGGTCAGATCCCCGGGCACGCAGGTCAGCTGACCCATCCGGGTAGCCCGCCGGGCGGGGTGGTCCGCTACGCTCGTGCTCCTTCCGAGCAGCGAGCAGGAGTGCGCCCATGCGGCTGAGGAGACGGTGGCGGGCCCTGGTGGCGGGCGCGGCGCTGGCGTGTGCGGCGACCGGCTGCGGCGGGAGCACCGATGCCTACGTGTCGTTGCAGAACGCGATGAAGTCACACATCACCACCGCGGACCACCGGCCGGTCGGCTCGGTCTCCCGCACCCCGCACGTGCACGACACGACGCGCGGGGCCACCGCCCACCTGAGCTGCCTGGTGGTCTTCACCGACGGGACCTCCTACACCGCCGCGGCGACCATCCACAACCAGAACGACGGCGGCCGGCACAACATGCCGGACAGCTACAGCTGGGACAGCCCGCCGCCGCACTAGCTGATCGGGCGGATGAGGGCCGTGTCGAAGAGGTCGAAGGCGCGCGGCAGCGGCCCCTCGTCGTGGTGGTGCAGGGCGGACCAGAACAGGTCTCCGGGCAGTGCGGTGCGGGCCGCGTAGACCCGGTAGGCGTAGCGGCGGCCGTCCACGCCGGCCAGCTCGACCAGCCAGCAGCCCTCCGGCAGCGAATCTGACGTGCCGTCAAAAATGGTGCAGTGCGGTGGCCGTGGCAACGGGTCTCCCTCCCGGGACGGCGGGCCTCTCCTGAACTGACCGCCATGATGCCGGGAAGGTTGTGCGCCGGGGGCAAGTTCAGCCCAACGGGGGGAGCCGGCTCGAACAGCCGGTCAGGCGGTGGCCTCGGCGCGCACCGCCCGGGCCGGCTCGGGCGCCCCGCAGCGGGCCAGCCGGCGCACCTCCGGCACCACCAGCACCAGCAGCGACAGCAGCGTCATCGCTGCGGCACAGGCCCACAGGGCACCGTCCAGGCCGAGCCCGCCGGCCAGCGGGGCGGCGACCGCGGTGCCGACCGGGGCCAGCGCCACCGAGCCGCACCAGTCGTAGGCGGCCACCCGGGAGAAGGAGGCGGCCGGGACCTCCTGCTGCAGCGCCATCGTCCAGCTGACCCCGTAGACGGTGCCGCCGATCCCGGAGGCGAACATCGCCACACCCAGCACGGCCAGCGGGGCGCCGGCCGCCAGCACCGCGGCCGGCAGCCCGAAGGCGAGGATGCCGAAGGTGCCGGCCAGCAGCAGCCGGCGCGGCTGCCAACGGACCATCAGCAGGCCGCCGGCCACCAGCCCGGCGCCCATCACCGCGTTCACCATGCCCCACGGGCGCGGACCGCCCAGGCGCAGGTCGGCCACGATCGGGCCGAGCACCGACTCGGCGGCCACCAGCGCGGCGTTCACCACGCTGTACTGCACCACTACCGCCCAGAGCCACCGCCGCGAGGTGAACTCCCGCCAGCCGACCCGCAGATCGGCCACCATCCCGGGTCCGGGCAGCGCGCTTCCGGCCGGCGCGCGCAGCAGCGCGCGCAGCGCGGCCGCCGCGGTCAGCGCCACCGCGTCCAGCCCGAGCACCCAGCCCGGACCGACCGCCGCCACCAGGGTGCCGCCGAGCGCGGCGCCGACGATCTGCGAGGAGTTGAGCGCGGTGCGGAACAGGGCGAAGGCCCGCCCGGCCTGCTCCTGGTCCACGGACTCCATCAGCATGCCTTCGGCGGCCGGCGCGAAGAAGGCCAGCGCGATCCCGTTGGCCGCCGACAGCAGCACGATCTCCCACAGCCGCGCCGCACCGGTCACCACCAGCACCGCGAGCAGCGCCTGGGAGAGCGCGTTGCCCAGGTTGGCGGCCACCATCACCCGGTGCCGGGGCAGCCGGTCCGCCAGCGCGCCGCCGATCAGCAGGAAGAGCACGGTGGCGGCCAGCCGCGCGCCGGTGACCGAGCCGATCTCGCCGGGCCCGCCGCCGATCCGCAGCACCGCGAAGGCGGTGGCGATCGGTGCGCCCGCGTTGCCGAGGCCACTGATCACGGTGGCGGCGGTCTGGAGCTGGTAGCTGCGGCCGCCCCGGGGTAGGCGGGGGGCGCGGTCCTCGGTTCGGTTCGGCATTCGCCCGACTATGACGGTGGCATGGGTGGCAGCTGTCCTGACCGGTGCGCGGGACAGGTTTGGGGAGCTACCCCGGTACGGGTGGACCAAACCCGTCAGGGGTGGCGAAGCCGGGTCAGCCCAGGTGGCCGTGGAGGAAGCTGAGGGTGCGTCGCCAGGCGATGCGGGCCTGGAGCGGGTCGTAGGTGCCCAGCAGGTTCTCGTCGTTCATGAAGGCGTGGCCGGCCGGGTAGAAGTGCAGCTCGGGCCGCCGGTCGGTGGCCTCGCCGATCCGGATCGCCGCCTCGTCCACCGCCGCCGGCGGCAGCCCGTGGTCGCGCTCGGCGAAGTGGCCCAGCACGTGCGCCGTCAGGCCCCGGTAGTCGTAGTCGGGTTCGCGCGGCAGGCCGTAGAACGGGACCACGGCGGCCACCTTGTCGCCCTCCTGGGCGGCCAGCCGCAGCGCGAAGCCGCCGCCCATGCAGAAGCCGACCACCGCGACCGCGTCGCCGACCACCGCCGGGTGCGCGAGCAGGAAGTCGACCGCGCCGCGCAGGTCGCGCACCGCGCCGTCGACCGGCAGCTCGGCGAGCAACCGGGCGGCCTCGGTGCGGTCGTGGGTGGTGGTGCCGCCGTACAGGTCGGGCGCCAGGGCCAGGTACCCCTCGGCCGCGAACCGGTCCACCAGTGACCTGACGTGGTTGGTCAGCCCCCACCACTCCTGCACCACCAGCAGTCCCGGTCCGTGCCCCTGGGGCGGCAGCGCCAGGTAGCCGTGCGCCTGGCCCCCGTTGCTGGGGAAGGTGACGTTCTGCGCGGCGGATTCGGCCATCGGGCATCTCCTGGGAAGCCGCGAGCGCAGCGGTGGGGTGCCGCGCCGGCGGGACCGGGCGGCCCGCGGGGACGATGGTAGGGGCTGCGTACCCGGCGCCCGGTCAGTTGCCGGACCGGGCAGCCGCCATGTCGCCCGTCCGGGCCAAGCGCGGGCCTCAGCCCATCTCCTCCAGCGCCTTGCCCCGGGTCTCCTTGATGCAGAAGACCACGAACGGGATGGAGAGCAGCGCGAAGCAGGCGTAGATCACGTAGGTGGCCGACAGGTTCCAGTCGGAGAGGTTGGGGAAGGTCACGGTGATCGCCCAGTTGGCGATCCACTGGGCCGAGGCGGCGACCGACAGGGCCAGCGCGCGGATCCGGTTGGGGAACATCTCGCCGAGCAGCACCCAGACCACCACGCCCCAGGAGAAGGCGAAGCAGAGCACGAAGACGTGCGCGGCCACCAGCGCCACGGTGCCCTGCAGGTTGGGCAGGGTCGCCGAGGTGCCGGTGCCGGAGCGGTAGGAGAAGGCCCAGGCGGCGGTGGCCAGCGCCACCGCCATGCCGATCGAGCCGGCCACCGCCAGCGGCTTGCGGCCGATCCGGTCCACCAGCGCCATCGCGATCACGGTGCCGATCACGTTGACGATCGAGGTGGAGAGGCTGATCAGCAGCGAGTTGCTCTCGTTGATGCCGACCGACTGCCACAGCACCGAGGAGTAGTAGAAGATCACGTTGATGCCGACGAACTGCTGGAAGACCGAGGCCCCGATGCCGACCCAGACGATCGGCAGCAGCCCGAACCGACCGCCCGTCAGGTCCGTGAGCCTGGGCTTGTGCTCGCTCTTCAGCACGCCGCGGATCTGCGCCACCCGGGCGTCCAGGTCGGTGCCCGGGCCCTCCACGTCGGCGAGCACCGTGCGGGCCTGCTGTTCGCGGCCGGTGGCGATCAGGTGGCGCGGCGACTCCGGGATGGCCAGCGCCATCACCCCGTAGACCAGTGCGGGCACCGCCTCCACGCCGAGCATCCACTGCCAGGCCTGGACGCCGCCGAGGTGGTTGGTGGACTCGCCGCCGGCCGCGCTGTTGAGCGCCCAGTTGGCCAGCTGGGAGACGGTGATGCCGAGCACGATGGCCATCTGCTGGAAGGAGGCCAGCCGGCCGCGGTAGGCGGTCGGCGCCACCTCGGCGATGTAGGTGGGCGCGATCACCGAGGCGATGCCGATGGCCACCCCGCCCAGCACCCGCCACAGCGCCAGCACCTGGATGCTGGGCGGGAACATCGAGCCCACCCCGCTGATCGCGAACAGCACCGCGGCCAGCAGCATGGTGCGCACCCGGCCCATCCGGTCGGCCAGCTGACCGGCCACCACGGCGCCGGCCGCCGAGCCGAGCAGCGCGATCGCCACCACGAAGGCGGTCTCGCCGCTGCCGACCTGGAAGTGCTTCTGGATGCCGGTGACCGCTCCGTTGATCACCGCGCTGTCGTAGCCGAACAGGAAGCCGCCCATGGCGGCGGCGGCCGAGATGAAGACAACGTGGCCGAGCAGGGCGTGCGTGTCGGCCTGCGTCGGTGGGGCGGTACTGGACACGGGCGGCTCCCGTCACAAAGTGGGCATGGTCCTGGCCATCAGACCAGCAGTCTGCCCGATTTCCGCGAAATAACAGCGGTATGTCGCCTCGGGTGCACCGGGCAGCCGACGTCGGCGCACCTGGGCCAGGAGCGCGGCCTCCCTCGAAGCGGACCGCGCCGTCGTAGCCGCCGATGACAAGGTGACGCTCACCGAGGCCCGGCAGATGGTGCGCCCAGGGTCAAGCCTCGTGGGGGACGGACCGCCAACGGTCAACCGCGGGGCCCGCCGGGCTGGAAGTCGGCCAGGTAGCCGGGGAGTTCGCGGGTGGTGCCCGGGTGCGGCTGCGGGGCGCCGTACACGGTGCGGACCGGGACCAGGCCGGACCAGTGGGGGAGCTGTTCGTCGGCCGGATCGTCGTCCGCGCCGTCCTGGCGGATCTTGGCCGAGACCTCGTCCAGCACCAGCCGGATCACCGCGGTCTGGGCGAGCTCCTTGGTGTTGGCCGGGCGGCAGTCGGCGGCGCGACCCGGCACCGCCTGGTCGACCAGCGCGTCCAGCGCCACGGCCAGCTCGGCCGGGTCGGTGACCTGCTCGGCGAGGCCGTGGGCCACCACCGAGCGGAAGTTGACGGAGTGGTTGAAGGCGGACTTGGTCAGCACCAGGGCGTCCACCTGGGTCACCGTCACACAGACCGGCAGCCCGGCGGACCGGCCGGCCGTGCGCAGCGGGCGGCTGCCGGTGGAGCCGTGCAGGTAGAGCCGGTCGCCGACGCGGGCGTAGATGGTGGGCAGCACCACCGGGCGGCCCTGCTCGTCGGTGAAGCCGAGGTGGCAGAGCCAGGCCGAGTCCAGCACCGCGTGGATCTCGGCCCGCTCCCAGGTGGCCCGGTCCCGGTAGCGGGTAGGGGTGGTCCGCGGGGTGCGGGCGTAGCTCGCGGTCTCCGACATGGGTGCTCCCGACTGGCTATCCATTATGTACTAGTGCATAATCTTGTTTGTGCTAGGAGACTATCGGATCACCGGGGCCCGTGCCAGCGAGATCGCGGCCGACGTGGAGCAGGCGGTGGCGGCCGGCCGGCTGGAGCCCGGCGCGGCACTGCCGCCGCTGCGCGAACTGGCCGAAGAGCTCGGGGTCAACCCGAACACCGTGGCCGCCGCCTACCGGCTGCTGCGCGACCGCGGGGTGATCGAGACGGCCGGCCGCAAGGGCAGCCGGATCCGCCCGCGCCCGGTCACCAGCTACCGGGACAAGGTCCGCCCGGCCGTCCCGCCCGGCGTGCACGACCTGGCCGCCGGCGACCCCGACCCGCGCCTGCTGCCCCCGCTCGGCGCGGCCCTCGCGGCGGCCGGTGCGGCCGCCGACCGCGCGCCGGTGCTCTACGGCCACCCGGCCGCCGACCCCGAACTGCTCGCGCTGGCCGGAGCCGGCTTCGCCGCCGACGGGGTGCCGACCGGGGCGATGGCGGTCAGCAACGGCGCGCTGGACGCGATCGACCGGGTGCTCGCCGTCCGGCTGAGGGCCGGCGACCAGGTGGCGGTCGAGGACCCGGGCTGGGCCAGCCTGTTCGACCTGCTGCCGGCCCACGGGCTGCGCCCGGTGCCGGTGGCGGTGGACGAGTCCGGGCCGCTGCCGCACGCGGTGGCCGCGGCCTGCGCGGCCGGCGTGCGGGCGCTGATCCTCACCAACCGGGCCCAGAACCCCACCGGTGCCGCGCTCACCGCAGAGCGGGCCGCGCAGCTGCGCGCGGTGCTGGCCGAGCACCCCGCAGTGCTGCTGATCGAGGACGACCACGGGCACGGCATCACCGACCTGCCCTGCCACACCCTGGTCGGCCCGGGCGAGCCGCGGCACTGGGTGGTGATCCGCTCGGCCGCCAAGGCCTTCGGCCCGGACCTGCGGCTGGCGGTGCTGGCCGGCGACCCGGACACGGTGGACCGGCTGCTCGGCCGCCAGCGGCTGGACACCGGCTGGGTCAGCCACCTGCTGCAGCGCACCGCGGCCGAGCTGTGGCGCACCCTTGGTGCGGCGCCGCCCGGGGTGGTGGAGGCCTACGGGCAGCGGCGCTCGGCGCTGCTGGCGGAGCTGGCCCGGCACGGCATCCACGGCTGGGGGCGCAGCGGGCTGAACGTGTGGGTGCCGGTGCCGGAGGAGACGGCGGCCGTGGTCGGCCTGTTGCAGCGCGGCTGGGCGGTCAGCGCGGGCGCGGTGTTCCGGTTGCAGTCGCCGCCCGGGATCCGGATCACGGTGAGCCGGCTGGAGCCGGCCCAGGCGCCGCGGCTGGCGGCCGACCTGGCGGCGGTCCTCGGTACCCGGGGAGCGGACGCCCGGCGGATCTGAAGAATCTTCGGTTCGCCCGCGTCCTTACCGGCGGTAAGCGGTGCCGGGCTTGGCAGCCGGCATTCGGCTACGCAGAGCATCGCAACTCGGCCGTGAAACTCATCGGTAACAGAGCGGGAACGGCGCCGTTCCCTACCTAGCGGTAACAACGCGGGCATGCCACATTCGTCGCGCCACCGGCCGGCGGCTCTCCCTCACCTCACGCGGCTCCTCCGCCCCACAGCAGGGGGAGCCCGACCGCAGGAGTTCCGTCGTGCTCGAAAGTTCGTCCAGCACCACGCGCATCCCCCGAACGAAGCGGTTCACCGCCGCCCTGCTCGCCCTCCCGCTCAGTGCCACCGGCCTGCTGGTGCTGGCCGCCCCCGCACACGCGACCAGCGGCCCGACCGCCAGCGTCAGCCTCGGCGACTCGTACATCTCCGGCGAGGCCGGTCGCTGGCAGGGCAACAGCGACACCGCCTCCGGCAGCCGGGCCGGCACCGACCGGTCCTGGACCGGCTCCGGCTACAACCCCGGTGCGGTCTACGGCTCGACCTACGCCAGCGGGTGCGACCGCTCGGACTCGGCCGAGGTCAGGAGCGCCACCGGGATCGCCGCCACCAGCATCAACCTGGCCTGCTCCGGTGCCACCACGGCCAACATCTTCCGCGCCGCGAACGGCGGCCAGGCCTACAAGGGCGAAGCCCCGCAGGCCGACCAGCTCGCCGCGGTGGCGGCCACGAACACGGTCAAGCTGATCACGCTGTCGATCGGCGGCAACGACCTCGGCTTCAGCGACGTGATCACCACCTGTGCCAAGGACTACCTGATCTGGTACTCCTACTGCCACGACGACCAGCAGGCGGCGATCGACAGCCGGATGCCGGCCGCGATGGCCGGGGTCGGCAAGTCGATCGACGAGATCCGTGCGGTGATGGCGGCCGACGGCTACAGCGCCGGCTCCTACCGCCTGGTGCTGCAGTCCTACCCCTCGCCGATCCCGCGCAGCTCGGAGAACCGCTACTCGGAGAGCGGCTGGGACCGGGCCGACAGCGGCGGCTGCCCGTTCTGGGACGCCGACTCGGACTGGGCCCGCGACTCGATGGTGCCGCAGATCTCCGACGCGCTGAGGCAGGTGGCCGCGGCCAAGGGCGTGGACTTCCTGGACCTGCGCGACTTCCTGCAGGGCCGCGAGGTCTGCTCCACCAGCACCCGACTGGCCGCCCCCGGCACCGCGCCCTCGGCGACCACCAGCGAGTGGGCCCGGTTCGTGGACACCGGCCTGTCAGCCAGCCAGGGCACCGTGCAGGAGTCGATGCACCCCGACTACTACGGCCAGTTGGCACTGGGCCGCTGCCTGAGCCTGATGTGGGCGGCATCGGCGGGCAACCACGCCTGCCGCAACACCCCGGGCCGGGACGCCTCGGGCGTGTACCTGAACTGACCGGCCGTCAGCTAGGCAGTCGGCGCCAACGCCGCCGCGCCCGCCCCTCGACCCCGGGGACGGGCGCGGCGGCGTTCGCCGGTGGGCTCAGTGCTTGGCCTGCAGCGCCTGGGCGTGCTCGCGCACCTGCTCCTTCGTCAGGTACGCGTCGGTGTACTCGAAGTCGCGCAGTCGGGCGGGCTGGCGGGCCAGGAACCCGGTGCGCACGAAGTCGTCGCCGGCCGTGGCGTTGATCAGCCAGTTGCAGCCCACCCGGAACTTCGCCACGTTGGTCCGCATCGCCATCAGGTGGTAGCCCCGGGCCACCAGTTGGGCCGGCACCCCGGTCATCTCCACGCCGACCGGCTTGGAGACCGCGTCCTTGCCGCCCAGGTCCACCACCAGGCCGAGGTCCTTGTGGTAGTACGGCTGGAGCGGCTGGTTGCGCAGCGCCGCGACCAGGTTGTCGGCCACCTTCTTGCCCTGACGGGCCGAGTGCTGGGCGGTGGGCGGGCAGACCGCGCCGTCGCCCTTGGCCAGGTCGGGCACCGCGGCCGCGTCGCCGAGCGCGAAGACGCCCTCGAACTGCGGCACCCGCATCTCCGCGGTGACCGCGATCCGCCCGCGCACCGTCTCCGCGTCCAGGGTGGAGATCAGCGGGCTGGCCGCCACGCCGGCGGTCCAGATCAGGGTGCGGGACGGGATCACCCGGCCGTCGGTGAAGGTGACGGCGTGTTCGTCCACCGCCTTGACCGAGACGCCGAGCGAGACCTCCACGCCGCGCTCGCGCAGCACCTTCAGCGCCCGGGCGCCCAGGTGGTCGCCGAGTTCGGGCATCAGCTTGGGCGCGATGTCGATCAGGTGCCACTTGATCAGGCGCGGGTCCAGCCGCGGGTAGCGGTCCAGCGCCGCGGTGGTCAGGCGCTGCAGGCAGGCGGCGGTCTCGGTGCCGGCGTAGCCGCCGCCGACCACCACGAACTGCAGCCGCTCGGCGCGCTCGTTCTGGTCCAGGGTGGTGGAGGCCAGGTCGAGTTGGGCGATCACGTGGTCGCGGATGTAGGTGGCCTCGGCCAGCGTCTTCATGCCGCGGGCGTGGTCGGTCAGGCCGGGGATGTCGAAGGTGCGGGTCACACTGCCCGGGGCGAGCACCAGATAGTCGTACGGCTCCACGATCTCCTGGTCGGTGATCTTGCGGATGATCGCCACCTTGGCCCGCGGGTCGATGCCGATCGCGCCGCCCGGGATGACGTCGGTGCGGCGCAGCGAGCGCCGCAGCGAGACCGCCACCGACTGCGGGGTGAGCACCCCGGCGGCCACGTGCGGCAGCAGCGGCAGGTAGAGCTGGTAGCTGAACGGGGCGACCAGGCTGATCTGGGCCTCCGTGGCGGCCAGCTTGCGCTCCAGCCGACGGGCGCACTCCAGCCCGGCGAAGCCGCCGCCGATCACCAGGATCCGAGGACGTTCCATGACTGTTCCTTCGCTGGACGAGCCTGCGCTGCCGGCGCGGCGCCAGGGCGGACGGGGTGCCAACTCTCCGTCACCCTCGCATGCGGCACGGGGCCGCGCCACCGCAACCCGGCGGATGGGTAGGGTTGGCGCGTGCTTCGTGAAGTGACGGCCGTGCGCTACGTGACCCCGCTACGTGAGGGCGGCTCGATGCCCGGCCTGGTGGCCGCTGACGACGGGCGGCTCTACGCCCTCAAGTGGAGCGGTGCCGCCCAGGGGCGAAAGGCGCTGGTGGCCGAGGTGCTGGCCGGGGAGCTGGGCCGCGGGCTCGGACTGCCGGTGCCGGAGCTGGTGCGCCTGTGGCTGGACCCGGTGTTGGCGCGCAGCGAGCCCGAGCAGCAGATCCAGGAGCAGATGCGGGCCAGCGGCGGGCTCAACATCGGGCTGGCCTTCGAGAGCGGGGCGCTCAACTTCGACCCGCTCTGCTTCGAGGTGGACGCCGAGCTGGCCGCCCGGGTGCTCTGGTTCGACGCGCTGATCAACAACGTCGACCGGTCCTGGCGCAACCCCAACCTGCTGGTGGTGGGCGGTGCGCTGCGGCTGATCGACCACGGGGCGAGCCTGGTCTTCCACCACCACTGGCCCGGGGCCGCCGGCTGGGTCCGGCGCCACTACGACGCGGGGGACCACGCGCTGGCCCGGTTCGCGCTGCCGACGGCGCAGGTGGACGAGGAACTGGCGGCGCTGGCCGGGCCGCAGCTGGCCGCGGCCGCGGCGGCGGTGCCGGACGAGTTCCTGGTGGACGAACCGGGGTTCGCCGACCCCGACGAGGTGCGGGCGGCGTACGTCGCCCAGCTGACGGCGCGGCTGGTCGGACCGCGGGAGTGGCTGCCGGTACCGGAGGTGACGGCGTGACGGATGTGACGGACATGTCGGAGCAGCAGGAGCTGCGGGAGTACGAGTACGCGGTGGTGCGGGCGGTGCCGCGGGTGGAGCGGGGCGAGTGCGTCAACCTCGGCGTGCTGCTCTACTGCCGCTGGCAGGACCGGCTGGTGGTGCGCACCCTGCTGCCCGAGGCGAAGCTGCTGGCGCTGGACCCGGCGGTGGACCTGGCCGGGGTGGCCCGGGCGCTGCGCGGGATCGAGGCGGTCGCGGCCGGCGGCGAGGCGGCCGGCCCGGCGGCGAAGGACTCCCCGGGTCAGCGGTTCCGCTGGCTCACCGCCCCGCGCAGCGCCGTGGTCCAGCCCGGCCCGGTCCACACCGGGCTGACCGCGGATCCGGCGGGCGAGTTGGCCCGGCTGTTCGCGCAGTTGGTCGCGTAGCCGGTCGAACCGCTCGTCCACCGGGGCAGCTCGTTCAACGGGTCAAACCTGGAGTTAATAAAGCTTTTATGCGTAATCTGATCCCATGGCTCCCATGACGACCGCCGGCCCCGAGATCACCACCGCCGACCTGATGGACGCGGTGGCAGCGGTCAGCGCCGCCTTCTTCGTCGACTTCGCGGGGGCGGCGGCGCGGCACGGGCTGAGCTCCTCGCAGGCCAAGGCGCTCGGGGTGGTCACCGATGCGGTCCCGATGCGGGCGCTGGCCGGCCGGCTGGGCTGCGACGCGTCCAACGTGACCGGGATCGTGGACCGGCTGGAGGCCCTCGGCTTCGCCGGCCGTGAGGCGGCCGCCACCGACCGCCGGGTCAAGATCGTCACCATCACCGAGACCGGCCGTGCGGTGCTCCAGCAGATCCGCGCCGACATGGTCCGGGCGCACCGCGCACTGGACGCGCTGGACGCCGGGCAGCGGGCCGCACTGCTGGCCATGTGCGCCCAACTGCTGCCACTGCTCGAGGGCTGAGCGCGGCAGTGCGGGGGTGGGAGGACGACGTACTGGCCGCCTGGTGGTGCTGGCCGGTGCCCCGGTTGGTGGTGCTGGCCGGTGCCCCGGTTGGTGCTGCTGCCGGCGCTCGGCGGCGGCGTCACCACCCTGACCAAGGGGCCGCCGGCCCGGTAGGGCCTGCCTGCGGGCGGCGCTGACCTCGACTGTTAGGCTTGCGAAGCGTGAGCGCGAAGCCCTTGATCCCCAATGTCCTGGCCGCCCGGTACGCCTCGGCCACCCTGGCCCAGCTGTGGTCCCCCGAGCACAAGGTGGTCCTCGAGCGCCACCTGTGGCTGGCGGTGCTGAAGGCCCAGCGCGACCTCGGCATCGAGGTCCCGGCCACCGCCGTCGCCGACTACGAGCGGGTGGTGGACCAGGTGGACCTGGCCTCCATCGCCAACCGCGAGCGGGTCACCCGGCACGACGTCAAGGCGCGGATCGAGGAGTTCAGCGAGCTCGCCGGCCACGAGCAGATCCACAAGGGCATGACGTCCCGGGACCTGACCGAGAACGTCGAGCAGCTGCAGGTGCGCCAGTCGCTGGAGCACGTCCGCGACCGCACCGTCGCGGTGCTGGTGCGCCTGGGCCGGCTGGCCGCCGACCACTCCGAACTGGTGATGGCCGGCCGCTCGCACAACGTGGCCGCGCAGGCCACCACCCTCGGCAAGCGCTTCGCCAGCATCGCCGACGAGCTGCTGGTCGCCTTCGCCCGGCTGGAGGAGCTGATCGCCCGTTACCCGCTGCGCGGGATCAAGGGCCCGGTCGGCACCGCCCAGGACATGCTCGACCTGCTCGGCGGGGACGCCGGCAAGCTCGCCGAGCTGGAGCAGCGGGTGGCCGGCCACCTCGGCTTCGAGAACGTCTTCACCAGCGTCGGCCAGGTCTACCCCCGCTCGCTGGACTTCGAGGTGCTCACCGCCCTGGTGCAGCTGGCCGCGGCCCCCTCCAGCCTGGCCAAGACGATCCGCCTGATGGCCGGTCACGAGCTGGTGACCGAGGGCTTCAAGGAGGGCCAGGTCGGCTCCTCGGCGATGCCGCACAAGATGAACACCCGGTCCTGCGAGCGGGTCAACGGCCTCGCGGTGATCCTGCGCGGCTACGCCTCGATGACCGGCGAGCTGGCCGGCGACCAGTGGAACGAGGGCGACGTCTCCTGCTCGGTGGTGCGCCGGGTCGCGCTGCCGGACGCGTTCTTCGCCTTCGACGGCCTGCTGGAGACCTTCCTGACCGTGCTCGATGAGTTCGGCGCGTTCCCGGCCGTGATCGAGGCCGAGCTGGACCGCTACCTGCCGTTCCTGGCCACCACCAAGGTGCTGATGGGCGCGGTGCGGGCCGGGGTGGGCCGCGAGGTCGGCCACGAGGTGATCAAGGAGCACGCGGTCGCCTCGGCGCTCGCCATGCGGGCCGGCGCCCGGGAGAAC
The DNA here is from genome assembly GCF_003205575.1 of Streptomyces tateyamensis. GTDB lineage: Bacteria > Actinomycetota > Actinomycetes > Streptomycetales > Streptomycetaceae > Kitasatospora > Kitasatospora tateyamensis. The sequence continues at coordinate 53,503 of NZ_PYBW01000087.1, read as the reverse complement.
GAGCTGCTGGACCGGCTGGCCGCCGACGAGCGGATCCCGCTGGACCGGGCCGCGCTGGACGCGCTGCTGGCCGACCGGCTCTCCTTCACCGGCGCGGCCGGCGCCCAGGTGGCCGCGCTGGTCGAGCGGATCGGCGAGGTCGCGGCCCGGTACCCGGCGGCGGCCAAGTACGCCCCCGGGGACATCCTGTAACGAGCAGCACCGGCCGGTGACGGCGGGTCAGGCGGCGGACTCCGGGCTGCGGTGCCCGGGGTCCACCGGGGGCGCGGTCGAGCCGCAGTACCAGGTCACGTCCGGCTCGGCCGCGGCCGCGGCCGGCGGCGCGGTGCGCCCGGGGACCGCGACCAGCGCCAGCAGGCCGGCCGCCACCAGCGCCCCGGCGCAGATCAGCACCGCGCTGCGGAAGGCGGCGTCCACCGAGCTCGCCACCCGGTACTGCTCGCCGCTCAGCCCGGTCAGCAGCGGCAGCGCGGCCACCGCGAGCAGGCCGGCCGCCCGGGCGGCGGCGTTGTTGACCCCGCTGGCGATGCCGGCCCGGCGCACCTCCACCGCCGCCAGCACGGTCGCGGTCAGCGGCGCCACCAGCGCGGTCAGCCCGACGCCGAAGACCACCGCGGCGGGCAGCACGTCCGTCCAGTAGGAGGCCTGCGGGCCGATCCGCAGCATCAGCAGCACTCCGGCGGCCGCCACCAGCGGACCCAGCGTCAGCGGCAGCCGCGGCCCGATCCGGGTGGCCAGCCGCCCCGCCCGGGCCGAGAAGAGCAGCATCAGCAGGGTCACCGGCGCGAAGGCCACCCCGGCGACCAGCGGGGTGAAGCCCGCCACCGTCTGCAACTGGACCTGAAGGTAGAAGAAGATCCCGCCGAGCGCCCCGTAGATGCCGAGGGTGGCCAGGTTGACCACGGTGAACAGCCGCGAGGAGAAGAGCCCGAGCGGCAGCATCGGCTCCGGGGTGCGCCGCTCCACCAGCAGGAAGGCGATCCCGAACAGCACCCCGGCCAGGGCCGAGACGGCGACCGCGGGGGAGAAGCCCTCGGCCGCCTCGGTCAGCGCGTAGGTCACCCCGCCCAGCGCGAGGGCGGCCAGCACCGCGCCCGGCACGTCGAACCGGCCGGTGGCCTCCTCGTCACGGCTCTCCGGGACGTGGCGCAGCGTCAGGAACACCACGGCGGCGGCCACCGGCAGGTTGAGCACGAAGATCCACCGCCAGCCGGGACCGCTGACCAGCCAGCCGCCCAGGAACGGGCCGACCGCGGTGGCCACCCCGCCCAGGCCGGACCAGGCACCCACGGCGCCGGAGCGGTCGTCGGGATGGAAGGCGGCCTGCAGCAGGGCCAGCGAGCCCGGGGTGAGCAGCGCGCCGCCGATGCCCTGCAGCGCCCGGGCCGCGATCAGCACCCCGATGCTGGGGGCCAGCGCGCACAGCGCCGAGGCGAGGGCGAACCAGCAGATCCCGATCACGAAGACCCGGCGCCGCCCGTAGTGGTCGCCCAGCGAGCCGCCGAGCAGGATCAGCCCGGCCAGCGTGAGCAGGTAGGCGTTGACCGTCCACTGCAGGGCGGCGAGCGAGGCACCCAGGTCGGCGCCGATGTGCGGCAGCGCCACGTTGACCACGGTGCCGTCGAGCATCGCCATGCCCGAGCCGAGGGCGGCGGCCAGCACCACCCAGCGGCCCTGGGCGCTCTTCAGCCTGATCCCGTTCTCCATGGCTCGATCCTGCTCGCTCCGGGCGGCGGGCGCAGCCGCTTGCACCCGATCACGTCACAGAACGTCCGGTTCCCGAGGGGGTGCACTCCGGTGGCGTGCAGTCAACTGCCGGGTCAGGGTGGGGAGCGGACCACCTCCTCCCGCAGTCAGGTGAGATCGATGACGATGCCCTCGGCCTTCGGGGCCGGCGAGCTGCCCCCAGCCTTCGGCTGGGGGCACCCCTACGGTGACCTCTTCAGCCGGTTCTTCGGTACGAGTCCGCTCTCCTCGCCCCCGGCGGTGCAGCGGGTCCCGATCGGGCGACTGCTCAGCGACTCGGCCCGGGAGCTGATCGAGGCCGCCGCCCAGCGAGCCGCCGAGGACGGCAGCACCGACCTGGACACCGATCACCTGCTGTGGGCCGCCACCCAGGTGGAGTCCTCGCGGCGGATGCTGGAGCGGGCCGGGGTCGACCCGGACGAACTGGCCGCCGACCTGCGCGAGGCGCTGCCGACCTGGGCCGACGGGCTCACCGAGGAGCCCTCGCTCACCCCCGCCGCCAAGCGGGTGCTGCTGGCCGCGCACGCCCGCTCGCAGGCGGCCGGCTCCTCCTACATCGGGCCCGAGCACCTGCTGGGCGCGCTGCTCGAGCAGGAGCGCTCCGGCGCCGGGCAGGCGCTGCGCTCGGTGGCGCCGAACCAGGAGGCACTGCGCAAGGTGGTGGACGGCCACGGCACCGGCGGGGACCGCAGCTCCACCGGCGAGCACCCCAGCCAGACGCCGACCCTGGACGAGTACGGCCACGACCTGACGGTGGCGGCGCGGGCGGGCAAGCTGGACCCGGTGGTCGGGCGGGCCGAGGAGATCGAGCAGACGGTGGAGATCCTCTCCCGCCGGACCAAGAACAACCCGGTGCTGATCGGCGAGCCCGGGGTCGGCAAGACCGCGATCGTGGAGGGTCTGGCGCAGCGGATCGTCTCCGGAGACGTGCCGCGGACCCTGAAGGACCGCCGGGTGGTCACCCTGGACCTGACCGGCCTGGTGGCCGGCTCCAAGTACCGCGGCGAGTTCGAGGAGCGGCTCAAGAAGGTCATCGACGAGGTGGTCGAGGCCGAGCAGAGCGTGATCCTGTTCCTGGACGAACTGCACACCGTGGTCGGCGCCGGTGGCGGCGAGGGCTCGATGGACGCCGGCAACATCCTCAAGCCGGCCCTGGCCCGCGGCGAGCTGAGCGTGGTCGGCGCCACCACCCTGGACGAGTACCGCAGGCACGTGGAGAAGGACGCCGCGCTGGAGCGCCGGTTCCAGCCGGTGCTGGTGCCCGAGCCGACCGTCGACGAGACGGTGCAGATCCTGCAGGGTCTGCGGGACCGCTACGAGGCGCACCACCAGGTCCGGTTCACCGACCAGGCGCTGGACGCCGCAGCCGCCCTGTCCGACCGCTACGTCAGCGACCGGTTCCTGCCCGACAAGGCGATCGACCTGCTGGACCAGGCCGGCGCCCGGGTCCGGCTGCGCTCGCTGGGGTCCGGTACCGAGGGCCAGGCGGTCAAGGACCGGATCGCCAGGCTGCGCCGGGAGCTCGACGAGGCGGTGGCGGACGAGGACTTCGGGCGCGCCGCCGAGCTCAAGCCGCAACTGCGCCAGGCCGAGGACGAGCTGGCCGAGGTGGCCGAGCAGCGTGAGGGCGTGGTGAGGGTGACCGCCGACGACATCGCCGAGGTGCTCTCCCGGCGCACCGGCATCCCGGTCGCCCAGCTCACCGAGACCGAGCGGGACCGGCTGCTGAAGCTGGAGGAGACGCTGCACCAGAAGGTGATCGGCCAGGACGAGGCGGTGGTCGCGGTCGCCCAGGCGGTGCGCCGCGGCCGGGCCGGGATGGGCGACCCGGACCGCCCGACCGGTTCCTTCCTCTTCCTCGGCCCGACCGGCGTGGGCAAGACCGAGCTGGCCAAGGCGCTGGCCGAGCTGCTGTTCGGCGACCCGGACCGGATGATCCGGTTCGACATGAGCGAGTTCCAGGAGAAGCACACCGTCTCCCGCCTGGTCGGCTCGCCGCCCGGCTACGTCGGCTACGACGAGGCCGGCCAGCTGACCGAGGCGGTGCGCCGCAAGCCGTACAGCGTGCTGCTCTTCGACGAGGTGGAGAAGGCCCACCCGGACGTCTTCAACCTGCTGCTCCAGGTGCTGGACGACGGGCGGCTGACGGACGCCCAGGGCCGCACGGTGGACTTCCGCAACACCGTGGTGATCATGACCAGCAACATCGGCTCGCGCCGGATCCTGGACCACCGGGGCGACGTGGACGCCATCCGCAGCGACCTGATGAAGGAGCTGGGCCAGCAGTTCCGGCCCGAGTTCCTCAACCGGATCGACGAGGTGATCGTCTTCCACGCGCTGACCCGGGCCGACCTGGTAAGGATCGTGGACCTGCTGCTGGCCCGCAGCCGGCGACGGCTCAAGGCGCAGGGCGTGGACCTGGAGGTCACCGGGGCGGCCAAGGAGTGGCTGGCCAACAAGGGCTACCAGCCCGAGTTCGGCGCCCGGCCGCTGCGCCGCACCATCCAGTCCGAGCTGGACAACCGGGTGGCCAATCTGCTGCTGGAGGGCACCGTGCAGGCCGGTGACACCGTGCTGGCCGACGTCTCGGACGGCCAGCTGGTCTGCACCCTGGCCCGCCCGGCCGCGGCCGCCGCTGACGGTGCGGCAGCTGCCGACGCCGGGACGGAGGCCTGAGATGGCGGGCAACGAGCGTCGCATCGTGGTCGGCGTGGACGGCTCCGACCCGGCGGCCGCCGCGCTGCGCTGGGCGCTGACCCAGGCCGCGGCCACCGGGGCCGGGGTGGTCGAGGCGGTCAACGTCTGGGAGCTGCCCGGCTACTACACGCTGGCCGTGGGCGTGCTGCCGCCGCCGACGGAGGGCCTGGAGCCGGAGCAGTTGGCGGGCAGGATCCTGGCCGAGGCGGTCGCGCGCGAGACGGCCGGGGGAGGGGCGTCCGACGCGTCGGGTGTCGAGGTCCGCCGGCTGGTGCTGCCCGGACCGGCCGCGGCCGCGCTGCTGCGCCAGGCCGAGGGCGCCGAGCTGCTGGTGGTCGGCAGCCGCGGGCTGGGCGGCTTCACCGGGGTGCTGCTCGGCTCGGTGAGCCGGCACGTGGTGGAGCACGCGCCCTGCCCGGTGGTAGTGGTCCGGGCACCGCGGCAGGACACCTGACGGAGCGTCGAGCCCGATGACCGCGCTGAACGACAGTCAGGGCGCCGTACCGCAGCTGGACCAGGCGGAGGCGCTGGCCGCCAACGGGCTCGGCTGCTTCGAGTGGGACACCGTCACCGGCCGCTTCACGCTGGACGCCAGCGGCCTGGCGGTGTTCGACCTGGAGCCCGAGGAGTACGAGGGGTTCGCCGCCGGGCTCAACCGGCGGATCCCGGTGGAGGAGCAGATCCGGCTGCACAAGCTGGTCGAGGCGATCAAGACCGGCCGGGCCGAGTCGTACAGCAGCTACTTCCGGATCAAGCTGCGCGACGGCACGATGCGCTGGACCCACTGCCAGGGGCAGCTGGCCCATGACTCGCAGTGGCCCGAGCGGCCGGGCACCCGGGTGGTCGGCGTGGTCCGGGACGCCACCCACGAGCTCTCGCACTCCGCGCTGCGGCTGATGGCCGAGGACGACCGGCAGCGCCAGGAGTCGGCTCTGCGCGAGGTGGCCGACGCGCTCGGCGAGGCGCTCACCGTGGACGACGTGGTCACCGTGCTCACCGGCGACCAGAGCATGCGCCGGCTCGGCGCGCAGGGGATCACCCTGGGCGTGGTCGACCAGGGCCGGATCCGGCTGGTCGGCGCGGTCGGCCGGGTCAACATCAAGGTGCGCGAGCTGCGCCGGGCCCGGTTGACCGAGCCGTGGCCGATGAACGACGTGGTGCGCTCCGGCGAGCCCGCCTTCTTCACCTCGCTGGCCGGCTTCCTGCGCCGCTACCCCGACCTGGCCGACCAGCTGATCGACACCAAGGCCACCGCGGGCGCCTTCCTGCCGCTGATCGCCCAGGGGCGCCCGATCGGCGCGCTGGCCCTGGTGTACGAGGGCCGGCGCGCCTTCAGCAGCGAGGACCGGACCCTGCTGACCACGCTGGCCAGCGCGATCGCCCAGTCGCTGCAGCGGGCCATGCTGGTCGACCAGTCCCGGGAGATCGCGGCCGGCCTGCAGAGCGCGATGCTGCCGCGCCGGCTGCCGCTGCTGCGCGGCGGATCGTTGGCCGTGCGCTACCGCACCGCCCGGGTCGGCACCTGGATCGGCGGCGACTGGTACGACGCGGTGCCGCTCTCCGAGGGCGCGGTGGCGGTGGCGATCGGCGACGTGCAGGGGCACGACACCGAGGCGGCCGCGGTGATGGGCCAGCTGCGGATCGCGATGACCGCCTACGCCGCCGAGGGCCACCAGTGCTCGGCGGTGCTGGAGCGCGCCTCGGCCTTCCTGGCCGAACTACATGCCGACCGGTTCGCCACCTGCCTGTACGCCCGGGTGGACCTGACCGGCGGCGAGGTCAGCCTGGCCAACGCCGGCCACCTGCCACCGCTGCTGCGGCTGCCCGACGGCCGGGTGGAGCGCATCGCGCTGCCCCCCGGCCTGCCGCTGGGCCTGCCGTCCGACTGGGACCCGGACGGCTACCCGGCGGCCGGCTTCCACCTGCCGCGCGGTGCCACCATGCTGCTGTACACCGACGGGCTGGTCGAGCGGCCCGGTGAGGACCTGGACCTCGGCCTGGACCGGCTGGCCGAGGTGCTGCGGACCGGCCCGGCGCAGCTCCCGGCGCTGGCCGACCACGTCCGCGACACCCTGGGCAGCCGGCTGGAGGCCGAGGACGACGCGGCGCTGCTGCTGCTCCACCGCGACTGAGCGCCGCGCCGGGTCCTGACGCGGCACCAGGTGGCGGGCCGTCAGCTGCTCAGCGCACCAGCTCGGGCGCGCGGTCCTGCTCCAGGCCGTGGGCCCGGTCCTGGTCCTCGACCGGCTGCGGCTGGGCGGGTGCCTTGCGGGGCAGTGCGAACATCAGCACGAAGACCGCGGTGAGGGTGCCGACCAGCCACCAGAGCGCGTGGCCGAAGGCGTGGTTGAAGACCGCGCCGACCGCCTCGCCCGGCCCGGCCGCGTCCACCACCGTGAAGAAGGCCACCGAGACCAGTGCCAGGCCGAGCGCGTTGCCCAGCTGCTGGGTGGTGTTGATCAGCCCGGAGGCCGAGCCGGCGTGCTCGCGCGGCACCTCGGCCAGCACCGCCTCGGTCAGCGGCGCCACGATCAGGCCCATCCCCGCGCCCATCACCACCAGCGGCAGTGCCATCTGCCAGGAGTGGATGCCGACCCCGTACCGGCCCGACTCCCACAGGTAGAGCAGCACGCCCAGCGCCATCACCAGCGCCCCTGCCTGCAGCACCCGGCGGCCGAACCGCGGGACCAGCTGCTGCACCGACAGGCCGGCCGCGACGGAGACCGCCAGGGAGAACGGAATGCCCGTCAGCCCCGCGTGCAGCGGGCTCCAGCCCAGGCCCAGCTGCATGTAGAGGGTCCAGATCAGGAAGAAGATCCCGCAGGTCAGGCCGAAGACCAGCTGCACCCCGATGCCCGCCGCGAAGCTGCGGACCCGGAACAGCGAGAGCTCGACCAGCGGCGAGCCGTCCTTGCGCGCCTTGAACCGCTCGTACCGGACGAACAGCGCCAGCACCGGCAGGCTCAGCCCCATCGTGACGAAGCCCCAGGCCGGCCAGCCGTCCTCGCGGCCCCGGGTCAGCGGGTAGAGCAGCATCAGCAGGCCGAGCGCCAGCAGCGCCATGCCGCCCAGGTCCAGCCGCAGGCTGCGCTCGGCCCGCGACTCGTCGATGAAGCGGCGGCCGAGCAGCAGGCCGACCAGCCCCACCGGCAGGTTGATCAGGAAGATCGGCCGCCACTGCAGGCCGGCCAGGTCCCACTGGGTGAGCAGCGCGCCCAGCAGCGGACCGCTCACCGCGCCGAGCCCGACCACGGCACCGAACATGCCGAAGACCTTGCCGCGCTCGTGCGCGGGGAAGGAGCTGTGGATGATCGCCAGCACCTGGGGGACCATCAGCGCCGCGGTGCCGCCCTGCAGCAGCCGGGTGGCCACCAGCATGGCCGGCCCGCCGGCCAGGCCGCAGAGCGCGGAGGCCACGGTGAAGCCGCCGATGCCGAGCAGGAAGATCCGCTTGCGGCCATGGATGTCGCCCAGCCGCCCACCCGTGATCAGGCCGATCGCGAAGGCCAGCGCGTACCCGGCGGTGACCCACTGGACCGAGCTGAAGGTGGCGTGCAGGTCGCGCTGGATGCTGGGGACCGCGACGTTGACGATGGTGACGTCCACGAGGTCCATGAAGGACGCGGTCATCACGATCGCGAGTGCGATCCAGCGGCGCCGGTCGGCGCTCGCGGGACTGGTGGTCATGGTCGTTGGCCCTCTCCGCCGATGTCGATGGCACGACGGTAGGCGGCATGTAGGTCAGTTCCGGTCCTAGTTGTCCGCCATGCTGTCCCCATGGATCCCGACGCCCCCGGCGCGCCTGCCGCTCTCGCCGCGCCCGCCACCCCCGGCCGATGAGCACCGACACCCCCGCCCGGCTGTTGAGCCTGCTCTCGCTGTTGCAGACCCCGCGCGAATGGCCCGGCAGCGAACTGGCCGAGCGCCTCGGGGTGACCACCCGCACCATCCGCCGCGACATCGACCGGCTGCGCGAGCTCGGCTACCCCGTGCAGGCCAGCATGGGTGCGGTCGGCGGTTACCGGCTGGCCGCCGGCAAGGCGATGCCGCCGCTGCTGCTCGAGGACGAGGAGGCGGTGGCGATCGCGGTCGGCCTGCGCTCGGCCGCGGTCAGCGCCGTCAGCGGGATCGAGGAGGCCGCGGTGCGGGCCCTGGCCAAACTGGAGCAGGTGCTGCCGTCCAGGCTGCGCCGCCGGGTCGCCACCCTGGGAGCGGCCACCGTGCCGCTGCTCGGTGCCGGGCCGGTGGTGGACGCCGAACTGCTGGTGGTGCTGGCCGGGGCGGTCGCCGCGGGGGAGCGGCTGCGGTTCGACTACCAGGCCGGCGACGGCGCCCGCAGCCGCCGGCTGGTGGAGCCGCACCGGCTGGTCGCCACCGGGCGGCGCTGGTACCTGGTCGCCTTCGACAACGACCGCGAGGACTGGCGGATCTTCCGGGTCGACCGGGTCGCCGAACCGCGGCCGACCGGGGTGCGGGTGGAGCCGCGCCGCCCGCCCGCCGCGGACGCCGCCGCCTACGTCTCGCGGAGCCTGCGGCTGCACGCCGAGGCCCGGCAGGCCGTCGCGGTGCTGGAACTGCCTGCTGCGGAGGCGGTTCGGCGGTTCGGCGGAACGCCGGTACGGGTGGAGGAGTTGGACGAGCACCGCTGCCGGGTGCACACCAGCGGGGACACGCTGGAGTGGCTGGCCGTCCGGCTGCTCGCGCTGGGCTGCGAGTTCCGGGTCGAGGAGCCGGCCGAGCTGGTGGCGCACCTGCGGGAGCTGGGCGGGCGGATCGGCCGGGCGGCCGGGGGGTGAGGGCGGGGTCAGGTGGTGACCGAGGCGGACTCGGGCACCGGGTGAGGCGGAGTCAGGTGCTGACTGTGGTTCAGTCAGGTGCTGACTGTGGTGCAGCCACCTGCTGACCGGGGTTCAGCCGTCCGGCGGAAAGGCGTGCGGTGAGACAGGGTGCGGGGGTCCCGTCCTGAGTTATCGTCTGATCGTCTGATCGGTGCCGGAGAGAGGACAGCCGTGCGGCGAGTCCTGCGTGACCCCGGACCGCTGTGGCGCCCGCTGGACCGGGCCCGCAGCCGGGCCCGGCTGCTGCTGATCTGCGGCCTGCTGCTCGTGCTGGCTGCCGGTGCCGTGCAGGCCGCGCACGGGGTGGCCACCGCGCCGGCCCGCGCCAGGGCGCAGGCGGAGCGGCTGCACCGCGTCGACGCCTCGGTGCTGGGGGCGGCCGGCTCGGACGCTCCCGCGGTCGCCGGCCGGCTCCGGGCGGGCGAACAGGTGCGGGCCGCCTGGACGTACCCCGCCGGCCACCCCGTGACGGGCCGGTTCGCGCTGACCGGGGATGCCGCGCCAGGGCAGTCGGTGCCGATCTGGGTCACCGACCGCGGCGACCTGGCCGACCCCCCACCGTCCGCGGCCGGGCTGGCGCTGCTGGCCGTCGCCGCCGCGGCCGTCTGCCTGCTCGCGTTCGGCCTGCTGGTCTACCTGCTCTACCTGTTGCGCTGTCGGAGCCTGGACCACCGCGCCCAGCGGCAGTGGGCCGCCGACTGGGCGCGAGTGGAGCCGCACTGGTCCGGCCGGGTGGACGGACGGCCCGGGAGCCCGGCAGCCTGACGGGCTGACGGGTGCGTGTCGCTCAGCGCAGCGGGGGCTGCTCGGTGCGCAGGTGACGGCCCAGCAGGTCCAGCGACTCGACCATGGCACCCGCCTGATCGGCCGACAGGGCCGCGCCGATCAGGCGGTCGCTCTCCCGGGTGTGCGCCGCGGCGGCAGCCAGCAGCACCCCGCGGCCGTGCTCGGTGAGCGAGACCAGTTGGACCCGGCGGTCCGCCGCGGACGGGGCCCGGGTGACCAGGCCCGCCTCCACCATCCGGTCGACCAGCCGGGTGGCCCCGCCGCTGGTCAGCAGCGCCCCGCCGGAGAGCCGGCTCATCGGGGCGCCGGCCGGTTCGGCGGCGACCATCAGCAGCACCTCGAACATCGAGTGGCTGATCCCCGTCTCCCGCTGGATCGCCGCGCCGAGCAGCCGCTCCAGCATGGCGGAGGTGTTGAACAGCACGCCGGCCGCCCGGATCCGCGGGTCGGCCAGCACCTGGTCGACCCGGTCGACCGGATCCCGGTTGTCGGCCATGGTCAGTAACCGCAGGTGAAGCGCTCGCCCAGGTGCTGCGGGTGCTCGATCTCGTCCACCAGGGCCACGGCGTAGTCCGGGACGGAGATGGTGCTGGTCCCGTCGGCCGCCGCCACCAGGTCGTCGGTGGCGGTGCGGTACCGGCCGGTGCGCTCGCCCGGCTCGATCAGGGCGGCCGGGCTCAGGCTGGTCCAGGTCACGTCGGTAACGGTGCGCAGGTAGTCCAGCGCGTCGCCGTGCGCGTGCATGATCTGCAGCAGCCAGTCGGGCAGCCCCGGGGCGTCCCACACCTGGCCGCCGTCCGGGGTGCGCAGCGAACCCGCGCCGCCGACCACGATCAGTCGCGGTGCCTGCTCGCCGAGCTCGCGCAGCCCCGCCACCAGGGACTCGGCGGACGGCGCGATGGTGGCCTGGTGCCCCGGGCCGTCGCCCCCGCCCACCGCGCTGACCAGCACGTCCTGCCCGGCGGCGGCAGCGGCCACCTCGGCCGGGTCCAGCACGTCGCCCTTGACGACGGTGAGCGCCGGGTGGGTGATGGTGACCTTGGCCGGGTCGCGGACCACGGCGGTGACCTGGTGCCCGCGCGCCAGCGCCTCCTGCACGACCTGGCTGCCGATGCTGCCGGCGGCACCGAAAACGGCGATCTTGGACATGGCGTCCTCCGTAGAGATACAGATGCGAACTGTTATCTGAGGGAACAGTACCTGACTGCACAGGTATTCCCGAGCGCCGCCCGGGTTCAGGACGCCGGCAGGAAACCGCGGACCGTGGCGACCGTGTCCGCCTCGGCGGGGGTCTTGTCCGCGCGGTAGCGCAGCACCCGGGCGAACCGCAGCGTCACCCCGGCCGGGTAGCGGGTGGAGCGCTGGACGCCGTCGAAGGCGATCTCCACCACGAGCTCCGGCCGCACCTCGACCCCCCAGGGCGGCCGGGCGACGGCCAGCTCCTGGAGCCGTTCGGTCTGCCAGGCGAGCAGTGCGTCGGTCAGGCCCTTGAAGGTCTTGCCGAGCATCGCGAAGCCGCCGTCCTCCTGGCGGGCGCCCAGATGGAGGTTGGACAGCCGTCCGGCCCGCCGTCCGTGTCCCCACTCGGCCGCCAGCACCACCAGGTCCAGCGTGTGCACCGGCTTCACCTTCAGCCACCCCGCGCCGCGCCGCCCGGCCGTGTAGCCGGCGTCCAGGGCCTTGACCACCACGCCCTCCTGGCCGCGGGCCAGTGCCTGCTCGGCGAACTCGGCCGCCGCCGCCCGCTCGGCCGGCGCGCTCGGATCGGACACCGTCAGCCGGCGCACCCGCAGCTCCTCGGGGACCAGCTCGGCCAGCCGGGCCTGCCGCTCGGCGGTGGGCGCGGCCAGCAGGTCGCGGCCCTGGAGCGCGAGCAGGTCGAAGAAGACCGGGGTGAGGGGCAGCGCCTCGGTGGCGCCCGGCACGTCCAGGCTGGAGCCGACCCGCCCCGCGGTCTGCTGGAACGGCCTGGTCCGCCCGTCCGGTCCGAGCGCGACCACCTCGCCGTCCAGCACCGCCTGGTCCGCCGGCAGCGCCCGGGCGGCCGCCACCACCTCGGGCAGCCGGGCGGTGATCTCTTCCAGCGTGCGGGTGTAGACCCGCACCCGGTCGCCGTCCCGGTGCACCTGGATCCGCACGCCGTCCAGCTTCTCGTCCACCAGGCAGGGCCCGAGGCGGTCAAGGGCCTCGGCGACCGACCCGGCGGTCTGCGCCAGCATCGGCAGCACCGGGCGGCCGACGGTCAGGGTGAACAGCTCCAGGGCCTGCGGACCTTCGGCGAGCAGCGCCCGGGCCACCGCGCCGAGGCTGCCGCCGAGCATCACCGCGCGGCGAACCGCCGCCGGATCGGCCCCGCCCGCCGCGGCCAGGGCGTCCACCGCGACCGCGTCGAGCGCGCCTTGGCGGACCTCGCCGCCGATCAGCCGGATCAGGAACTCCTGCTCGACGGGGGTGGCGGCGGCCAGCAGATCGGCGAGACGGCGGCGCCGCTCCGCCTGGGCTCCCGCGCCGCGGACGGCGGCCAGCTCGGTGAGCGCGTGGTCCACCTGAGGCACCGTCAGGGTGGCGGTCGTGGCCGGGGGGACGGGGTCGGCGAAGCTGCTCCAGCCGACGCCGATCCGGCCCTGCGGGAGGCGGCCGGCCAGGTAGGTGGTCACCACCGGCAGCTCGGCCGGGTCGGTGGCCCGGAACAGCTCGGCGAGCAGGGCGGTCTTGCGCGAGCGCGCGGTGGTGGCGGCGACCTCCTGCGAGGTCCGGGCGAGGTCGGCCAGCAGCATGCACCCATGCTCACCCGGCACCCGGGGACGGGGCGAGTCGGGAGCCGGGTCCGGCGGCGGATGGTGGACTCGCCAGGGTGTCGGGGTCGCGGGCGGGGCCCGGGTGTCGGAGGGATCCGGTCGCGGGCGAGGGTCCGATTGTCGGTGTCGCGCGGCAGACTGGAGCCATGTGCCGAAGCATCAAGACGCTGCGTCCGCCCGTCCAGCCCGAGGTGACGGAGGAGGACATCCACGCGGCCGCCCTGCAGTACGTCCGCAAGGTCTCCGGCTTCCGGGCCCCGGCCGCGCACAACCGCGAGGTGTTCGAGCAGGCGGTGGCCGCGGTGGCGGAGGCCACCGCGGAGCTGCTGGCCGGCCTGCGGGTCCGGGGCGCGAGCACGGGCTGACCGCGAGGCAGCGGTAGCTGTTCGTGACGGCAGGGCGTGCGGGTGGCGGGCCTGCCGCCGAAGGGCCCGCGGCGGTGCTGCCGCGGGCCCCGTAGTGGTGTCGGTCAGCGGTGTCGGTCAGCGCTTGGCGCTGCGGCGGCGGGTGAGCACCACCGCGCCCGCGCCCAGGCCGAGCAGGACGACGCCCGCGCCGGCCGTCACGGCCAGCGCGCTGCCGTCGGTGCCGGTGCTGGCCAGGTTGGTCGGCGTGCCGGAGACCGGCTTGACCTCGGGCTTGCCGCTGGGCACGTCGGTGCCGGGGGCCGGGGCCACCGGGGTGGCAGTGCCGCTCGGGGTCGACGGGCTCGGGGAGGCCGACTTGCTCGGGCTCGCCGAGGGCGTCGGGCTGCCGGTGGCCGGCGTGGTGCTGCTCGGGGTCGGCGTCGGGCTGGGCGCCTGGGTCGAGCTGCTGGGGCTCGGGGTGGACGACGGAGTGCCGGACGGGCAGGCCTTGCCGCCGTTCCACCAGGCGATCTTGTCGTCACCGATCACGGCGTTCGGGTAGTGCGGGGCCTTGTCGCCCGCGTACTTCTCGCTGCCGTTGTACAGGTCGACCTGTCCGAAGCACTCCGGCAGTCGTCCGCCGAGGTCCAGCAGCAGCTGCGGCTTCTGCTGGGTGAGCAGGCCGGTCGCGAAGCCGACCAGGGTCTGCTTGCCCGAGGTCTTCCAGGTGGCGCCCTCGGTGGAGTAGGCGGCCAGCGAGACCGGGTACTCGCACCCGCGGGCGACCTCCCCGTCCAGCTTGACGACGACCTGGCCGGCCGGGCCGCCCAGGTCGTCCGACTTGGTGAAGTGGGTGCCGCCGTCGGTCGAGTAGCTGATCCCGGCGGTCTCGCAGTGGCCGCTGTCGTGGGCGGCGGCCGGACCTGCCGTCAGCATCGGGGCGGCCGCGGCTATGCCGAGCGCCGCAAGGGCCGGAAGGATCCGGCGCAGGGGTTGGTGGTGCACGTGGACTTGCTCCCTAGGACGTAGGTGCACGAAGTGTTCCGTGCGCGCCCGCGGCCCGGACCGTGGGGTCCGGGCCGCGGTTCTCGCGTCATGAGAGCGGTGACGATATCCGATGGTGAACGGGGGCTCTCCGGAGGGTGGCTGCTGGGGGTCGAGGTCAGCAGTTTGAGTGCGATCAACTCGGCGGATTGTCAGCTCGGCAGCTGGTCGGCGCAGCTTGTCGGCGCGTCAGCTCATCAGCTCCGGGTCGATCCGCGGCTCGGGCTCGGTCCGGCGGCCGAGCAGTCCGAGCAGGCGGGTCTGCGGGTCGGCGTCCGGCGCGGTGGGCACCGCCGGGGCGAAGTAGCCGGTGCCGGCCAGTTGGTCCGCGTACGGGGTGACCTCGTGCAGCGCGAAGTCCACCAGTTCCGGTGCCAGGTGGGCGTCCTGGGCGGTGGCGCGGGCCAGGTCCCAGGTGTGCACGGTCAGGTCCACGGTCAGCTCGGAGCAGTACTCCAGCGCCGAGCGGTCGCCGTAGGAGAGGTGGACGGTCAGCTCAAGTGCGTACGGCCCGGTCAGCGCGGTCCGGGCGGCCGCCGCGGCCGCCGTCCAGGCGGCGACCGGGTCGCCGCCCAGCCGGTCGCCGTCGAAGCGGCTGCCCACCTCCGCGATGGTGGCCCCCAGGAGCAGCTCGGGGACCCAGAGCTGTTCGACGGTCAGGTGGTTCACCAGCTCGCGCACCGACCAGCCCTCGCACGGGGTCGGCGCCGACCACTGGTTCGCCGCCACCCCCGCCACCCGGCGGCCGAACGAGGCCATCGCCTCCGCGTGCAGGAGCAGCAGCTCTTCCGGGGACGGCCGGGCGGCCGGCCCCCTCGCCGTGGGATCGGTCATCCGGACCGCCTCAGCCCGCGCTCTCGGTCGGGGTGGCCTCGACCCGGGCGGCGGTCTCGCGGGCCCGGGCGCCCGAGCGGGTGCGGCCGGCCGTGACCAGGCGGTCCGGGAAGCGCCGCAGGTACTCGGCCTCCAGCGCGGCGGTGCGCTCGCTGTGGTGGCGCAGCGCGTCGTCCGAGCCGTAGAGGAAGGTCTCGTGCCGGGTGCGGTGCAGCTGTTCCAGTTCGTGCAGCAGTCGGTCGTCGAGCAGGCGGGTGGCGGCCACGCCTTCGGGCGTGCCGTCGGTGGTGGCGGTCGGTGGCATCGCGGTTGCCTCCTTGGTCGGTGGTGCCCTGTCGGTGAGGGGGTGGTTGGTGCGGTCAGCGGTGGTGCGGTCAGCGCGGGGTTCGCCCCGCTGCGGTCAGGCGGCGCCTGGGACGGCTGGGCCGCCCTGGTGCTGGTCGGCGTCCGGGTGGGGGGCGGCCTCGGGGAGGTGGCGGGGGGCCGTCTCGCGCACCGCCAGAACGTGGGTGCCGATCTGCTGCAGGTCCCGGCGGCTCAGCGTGGCCCGCAGCAGGGGGAACCACTCGCGCTCCTCGCGCTCCATCTGGCGCAGCGCGGCGGTCAGCATCGCCTCCACGCTCTGGCCGAAGCCGGGGTCCTCCGGGCTGCGCTCGGCCACCTCCTCGCAGAGCCGATCCACCGCCGTGTGGTCCTGGTAGCCCTGCACGGCCGGGTGGGCCGGGTCCTTCAGCAGGCTGACGACCTCCGGGTAGAGCACCTCGTCGACCAGGTACGAGTGGACGGTCAGGTCGTGGACGATGTGCTGCGCCAGCTCGCCGCGCGCGGCCAGTTCGGCGGGGGGCGTGGTGCGGTACGCCTTGAAGAGCCGCAGCAGCTCCTTGTGCTCCTGCTTCAGCAGCACGATCGCGTCGCTGGACATCCGCACTCACCTTCTCGGCCTCGGGTGTCCCCTGACTCGATGGTGCCAAATCCCTCGCCCCGACGGACGGGCGCGCGCGGCCGTTGGAGTGACGGCGCCGGTGGGATGGCTGTGGTGGCGGCGCCGTCGAGGGGGCGGCGGGGGTGGTGCCGGTGCTGGTCACGGCAGCGGTATGCGGCCGCGCAGGATCTCGTGCCAGAGGCGGCGCAGGCGGGTCGGGGCGGCGTCCGGGTCCTGGGCCGGTTCACGGCCGGTGGCGAGCGCGGCCGCCTCGGCCACCCGGTCGCGGCTGCGGCGCCACTGGTCGAATCTTCGTGCCAGCCGCGGGTCCTCTGCGATCAGCCTGGCCTCGATCCGACGGCTCTCCCGAGCTTCGTGCCGTGAGAGGAGCATGATCCTCACCTGCCGTTCCTCGGTAGCGCGGAGGCGGTCGGCCGTCGGCTCCAGCGGTCGGCCCCTGGGGCTCGGCGCTCGGCCCCCGGACTTCAGCGGTCGGGGGAGACACCCCGGGCCAGTAGCTGGTTCAGGTCGAATCCGACCGGTTCCTCCAGTTGGCTGTAGTCACAGCTCCGTGCGGTCCGGTCGGGCCGCCAGCGCTGGAAGCGGGTGGTGTGCCGGAACCGGGTCCCTTCCATGTGATCGTACGCGACCTCGCAGACCAGCTCAGGGCGGAGCGCGACCCACTGCGCGTCCTTGCCGCCGCTCCACCGGCTGGGCGCGCCGGGCATCCGGCTCGCCTCGTGGGCGGCTTCCTCGGTCCAGGCCGCCCACGGGTGCTCGGCCGGGTCGGCGAGGCGCAGCGGCGCCAGCTCGGTGGTCAGCGCCTTGCGGCGGGCGGCGGTGAAGGAGGAGCAGACTCCCACGTGCTGCAGGGTCCCCCCGTCGTCGTACAGGCCGAGCAGCAGCGAGCCGACACCCTGGCCGTCCTTGTGCTCGCGGTAGCCGGCCACCACGCAGTCGGCCGTGCGCCCGTGCTTGATCTTGAACATCGCGCGCACGCCCGGACGGTAGGGCTGGTCCAGCGGCTTGGCCACGATCCCGTCCAGGCCGGCTCCCTCGAAGGCGGTGAACCACTCCTGGGCCAGCGCCCGGTCCCGGGTGGCCGGGGCGGTGAAGACCCGGGGGCCGGCCCCCGCCAGAGCCGCCACCAGGGCGGGTCGGCGCTCCGCGAGGGGGACCTCCATCAGCGACCGGTCACCCAGCGCGAGCAGGTCGAAGGCGACGAAGGTGGCCGGGTTCTCGGTCGCGAGTCTGCGCACCCGGGAGTCGGCCGGGTGGATCCGCTCCTGGAGCTCCTCGAAGTGCAGCCGCCCGTCATGGGCGAGCACGATCTCGCCGTCCAGTACGCAGCGCTCGGGGAGCTCGGCGCGGAAGGCGTCCAGCAGCTCGGGGAAGTAGCGGGCCAGCGACTTGCCGGTGCGGCTGGCCACCTCCACCGCCTCGCCGTCGCGGAACACGAGGGCGCGGAAGCCGTCCCACTTGGCCTCGTAGTGCAGGCCGTCCGGGATCTCGGTGACCGCCTTGGCCAGCATCGGTTCGACCGGGGGCAGCACGGGAAGGTCCATACCCCTGATGGTGCGTCACCCGCCCGCCCGCCGCACGGCGTGCCGTTCGGAGCCGCATTCGGCGCGCCTGATGCCGTTGGTCTCGCTGGTGCCTCTGGTGTGCCTGGTGGGGCTGCTCGGCCGCACGGCGTGCCGGTTGCTGGTGGCGGCCCTAGCGTGGTGGGCATGGGCGAAGCGGTGGAGCTGGAGGTCGGCGGGCGCACGGTGCGGCTGAGCAATCCGGGCAAGGTGTACTACCCCGGCCCCGGCCACACCAAGCTCGACGTGGCGCAGTACTACGTGGCGGTGGCCGACGCGGCGCTCGGCGCGTTGCGTGACCGGCCCACCACGCTGCAGCGGTTCCCGGACGGGGTCGAGGGCGAGTTCTTCTACCAGAAGCGGGCACCGAAGAACACGCCCGACTGGTTGCCCACCGCCCGGATCGCCTTCCCCAGCGGCCGTTTCGCCGACGAGATCTGCCCGACCGAACCGGCCGCCGTGCTCTGGGCCGCCAACCTGGGCTGCCTGACCTTCCACCCGTGGCCGGTCCGACGGGCCGACACCGACCGCCCCGACGAGCTGCGCCTCGACCTGGACCCGCAACCCGGCACCGACTTCCACGACGCGGTGCGGGCCGCCCACCAACTGCGCGAACTGCTCGGAGAGCACGGGCTGCGCGGTTGGCCCAAGACCTCCGGCGGCCGCGGCCTGCACGTTTTCGTGCCGGTGCGCCCCGAGTGGACCTTCCAGGAGGTGCGGCGCTGCGCGATCGCGCTCGGCCGCGAGCTGGAACGGCGGATGCCCGAGCACGTGACCATCGCCTGGTGGAAGGAGGAGCGCGGGCAGAAGCTCTTTGTCGACTACAACCAGATGGCCCGGGACCGCACCATCGCCTCCGCCTACTCGCTGCGGGCCTGGCCCGAGGCCACCGTCTCCACCCCGTTGCGCTGGGAGGAGCTGGACGACGCGGAGCCGGGTGACTTCACCCTGCGGACGGTCCCCGGTCGGCTCGCGGAGCACGGTGATCCGTGGGCGGAGCTGGCGGAGCACTCGTTCGGTCTGGAATCGGTGCTGGAGCTGTCGGAGCGTCAGGAACGGGACGAGGGGCTCGGCGAGCTGCCGTACCCCCCGGATCACCCGAAGATGCCCGGCGAGCCCGCCAGGGTGCAGCCGAGCCGGGCGAAGCAGAAGTAGCAGAAGTAGCTGGGGTTGAGGACGAGGGGGTGGAGGCCGAGCGGGTTGAGGGGCTCGGGGTGGAAGCCGCCAGGGCGGGGGTGGAGGTTGGCGGAGCGGGGGTTCGGGGCCGCTGCTGGTTGTACAGTCCGGCGCCGATCGCGACCACGGTGACCAGCAGGGCGGTCCACGGGACCACGTCGCCGAGGCGGTCGTACCAGGTGCGCCAGCTCGGGGCGGGCAGTGCGAGCCGGACGGTGAGTGGGCCGCGTTGGTCGGTGCCGAGCCGGGCCAGTTCGCGCCCCTGCGGATCGAAGGCCACCGACACTCCGGTCAGCGCGCCCTGGACCACCGGCCGCCCGGTCTCGGCCGCCCGGACCGCTGCCAGCGAGGCGTGCTGGCTGGGCGCCCAGGTGTCCTGGAAGGTGGAGGTGGACGACTGGTACACCAGCAGCTGGGCGCCCTGCAGCACGGCGGTGCGGGACAGGTCGGGGAAGGCGGACTCGAAGCAGATCAGCACCCCGGTGGGCACCGGGCGCCCACTGCGGTCCGGGGGCTGGAAGAGGTGGAACTCTTGCCCCGGGGTGCGGTTCTCGTCGGCAGCCTTGCTGATCCCGGTCAGCCAGCCGAGGGCGGAGCGGAACGGGATGTACTCGCCGAACGGGACCAGCCGCATCTTGGCGTAGCGGGCCTCGATGCCGCGCTGGTCGATCAGCACGGCGTCCTTGGAGATGTGGCCGTCGGCCTTGCGGGCGTCCTCGTTGACCAGCAGCTCGGTGCCGCCGGTGGCCGCCAGCGCGCGCAGCCTGGCCAGCGTGGTGGCATCCCGGGTGAGGTCGGTCGTGACGCTGGACTCGCCCCAGACCACCAGCTCCGGGGCCGGCCCCGGAGAGCGGAACAACTCGGTGGTCAGGGCGGCGGAGGCATCGAGCCGCGCAGTGCTGTCCGGGACCGGGCCGGGCTGGATCAGCGCCACGGTGAGGGTGCGGGCCGACGGCGGACCCGGCGTGAGCGCGAAGACCACCGGCCCCGCCAGCAGCACGGCCGCGGCCGCCCAGCAGGCGCCGGCTCGCAGCGCGGTGCGATCGGCCACCAGGACGATCAGCACGGCCGTGTTGACCGCCACCACCGCGGCGCTGACCAGCCAGATCCCGCCGACCGAGGCGAGCGCGAGGACGGTGGGGTGGCGCCACTGGGTGGCGCCGAGCAGTGCCCACGGCCCGCCGAGCGCCTGCCAGGAGCGGGCGAACTCGGTGAGCACCCAGACGGAGGGGACCACGAGCAGCGCCGCCAGGGCGCGGCGCGCCGTCAACGGGGGCCGCAGGAGCAGCCAGACCGCCAGCCCGACCGCGCCCTGCAGCGAGCCGAAGAGCACCGCGATCAGCAGCAACCCCGGTCCGACGGTGGGCAGCAGCCAGTACATCGCGGCCAGCACGAACCCGGCGCCGAACCACCAGCCGCGGACCACCGCCTCGCGCGCTCGCGGGGCTCGCCGGAAGAGCAGCAGCCCTGGGACCAGGGCCACCCAGGCGAGCCATTCGAGGTCGGTGGCAGGGAAGGCCAGCACCGGCAGCATGCCCGCGGCGAGCGAGCCGTAGCGGGCGGGTCGGGTGAGTGCGGGACCGAGCGGCATGCCCTGATTGTCCGCTTCCGGGGCTGCCGCCACCATGAGGCCGAGCGGGTGGATTCGGCGTGTCGCGAGCTGTTCGGCATCCGGACGGCTGGTGGACGGTTAACGGACGGCAGCCGTCCTGATGCTGTTTCAGTGGCAGGCGCTTAGCCTGCGGGTGGGGTCGGGTGCGCGGATCGGTCCGCAGATCGGTCCGCCGTCGGGTCCGCCGGTTCGGTCGGCCTGGGGCGGTTCGGCCTGGTCGGCCCGGTCGGCCTGGTCGGGACGGTCTGGGGCCGGCTCGTGTCGGTGGGGTAGGCCTGGGTCGGGCCAGGGCGGGTAGGGACGGCCTGGGACGGGTCCGTGTGGGATGCGTCCGGTCGGTGGAACGTGATGAGTGGTCGAACGTGACAAGTGGAGGACTGGCGATGGCGGACGCTGAGCACACGATGGTGTTCATCACCTTCGACGGGAAGCAGCCGGCGCTCGACGCCTTCGGCGAGGCGAAGGCCGTGCACGGGGTGCAGCAGGCCGCGGTGCTGGTCCGGACGGCCGAGGGGCTGCTGGACACGCCGGAGAGCTGGGTGCGTGGCGCGGGCACCCCGACGGTGGCGACCGGAATCGTGGGTGGGTTGCTCGGGCTCTTCGGCGGCCCGATCGGCGTGCTGCTGGGCTGGACCGCCGGGACCGTGCTGGGTGGAGCAGCCGAGCTGAAGCGCTTCCAGACCGGAGCCGAGGGGCTGCTGGTCTTCAGCAAGGACCTGACCGAGGGCCACGCGATGCTGATCGTCGAGGCCCACGAGACCGATCCGGCACTGCTCGACATGGTCGCCGAGCAACACGGCGGCCGGGTGGCCCGCCGCCCCGCCGCAGAGGTCGAGGCCGAGGTGAAGGCCGCCGAGACGGCGGCGGAGGAGGCCGCGCGAGCGGAGCGGGGGGAGCTGTAAGGGGTGGAGGCGAGCTGTGCGGGGAGGATTCGGCGTCCCATTGTGAAGGAGTACTGACCGCGTGAGACTCATCAGCGACCCTGCGGGCGGTGAAGTGGATCTCACAGCATCGGCGGACGAACTGAACCGTTTGGTGAGCAGGGTGGCCGAGGGCGAGGGGTTCCTTGACTCCTCGCCCTCACCGGGTACCGACGCACTGGCGGGGATCGAGGTGAGGAAGACCGCTGGTCCTGGTGTCCTCGTCGATCTGGATCCCGAGCGACGGTTCCTCGTGATCAGTGGTGACCCGGCCAGCAGGGAGGTGCTTGCGGACAACCTGCGCGGCATGGCCTCCGCCGAGGATGGTGGTCATCTCCACATCGACTACTTCCCCGGGCACTTCTACCTTGCTGAAGGATCTCTGCCGCTGGTGGTCAACAGCCCGCACGGAGGTATGCCGACCCGCTGAGCGAGCCGCTGGTTGCCGCGGTCGACGGTCGCTCGGGTCCATGGCGGCTGGAGTCGATGGCAGGGCCGCTGGTCGTCGGCGACCAGCGGCGCTCAGGTCGCCTCGTGGGTCGCGCGGTCGACATCGAGAGCGGTCAATCGAGAGCGCTTACTCGTCGCGACTTTCCGGGGTGAAGGCATCGCGGCGGGCGAGGGTCACCGACAGAGGCAGGCCCAGCTGCTTGGCCGCGCGTCGTCGGATGCGCAGCTGCGCTCGGGTCCGGGGTCGGTACGAGGGGACCCGCGAGCAGCCGCAGCCGGGGCGGTGATCGTAAGTCAGGCCCTCCGCGAGCACGGCGGCGACGACGGACCACGCCTTCGTGTCGCGTCGCCGGGGTGCGGCGAAGTCGTAGCCGGCGAGGGCGAGCGGCTGACGACAGCCCGGACAGATGTGCCTCCGGATCGGCCACGTACTGCCCTTGAAGGAGAGCCGACACGGCACGCACACGTAGTGCCGGAAGGCGCCGTTGAACGCGTGGTAGCACATGGTCCGACAGGCTACGCGCAGTCTGCTGGGCGGCCCAAGCGGATTCGCGGTGGCGCACGAGGGAGCCGGAATGTGGATGAGCGCATCGCGGGCCGCTCTGTCGGGTGAAGGTATGTGCCGGCGAAGTTCCGGGCTGGTGGATCTCGCTGAGTGGCCGTTACCGGGCGAGGCGCGCGGCCAGCACCGCCACGTCGTCCTCGCCGTGGCCCGCGGCCAGGCCGGTCAGGGCGGTGTCGATCAGGTGTTCCAGTGGGGCTGTCGGGTCGAGGGGCAGGTTGCGCAGGGTGGTGAGGGAGTCCTCGATGTCGGTGCCGCGGCGCTCGATCAGGCCATCGGTGTAGAGCAGGAGGGTGGCTCCCGGGCCGAAGGGCAGCGTCAGTTGCTGGTAGCCGCCGACCCCGGCGCCGAGGGGAGGGCCGATCGGCAGGTCGACCAGTTGGGCGGTGCCGTCATCTGTCAGGTGGAGGGGCGGGAGGTGGCCGGCGGTGGCGAAGGTGGTGTGCAGCTTGACCGGGTCCACCAAGGCCAGGACGCAGGTGGCCACCCGCTCCGGGGTCAGCGCGTCCAGGATCCGTTCGGCCTCGTTGAGGATCCCGGCCGGGGAGCGGCGCTGCAACGCCAGCGCCCGGACCAGCGAGCGGTACTCGCTCATGGCGGCCGCCGCGTCGAGCCCGTGGCCCATCACGTCGCCGACGACCAGCAGGGTGTGGCCGCCAGGCAGTGCCACGGTGTCGTACCAGTCGCCGCCGACCTCGGCGGTGGCACCCGCCGGCAGGTAGCGCAGGGCGCACTCGATGTTCGGATGGGGCGTCATGGGCTCGGCCAGCAGGGCGCGTTGCAGGGCGAGGGCTGACTCGTGCTCATGGGCGTAGCGCTGGGCGTTGCTGATGCCGGAGCCGGCGCGATCGGCGAGTTCGGAGATCAACTCGACCTCGTCGGCAGTGAACTCCGGGGAGGAGCCGGCCCGCCCGAGCGAGACCACCCCGATGGGCGCACCGCCCGCGGTGAGCGGGACGAAGACGGCCGAGTGGAGGCCGAGCCTGCGGTACCAGGTGAGCCGGTGGGAGGTGGTGGCCAGCCGACGCACCTCCTCGTCGGTGGGGTGGCTGAAAACGATCGGGGCTTGCCCGGTCACACAACTCGCCAGGGCCGATCCGGGCTGCGGGTGCAGGAGGGCGCCAGCTGCCCCGAAGTACCGGCCGGCCCCGACCAGTTCGGGGGTGGTGCTGAGCGAGAGCCGACGCATCGTCAGGCCGCCGTTGTCGTGGGGGGTGGGCTCCAGCACGTCGACTGCGGCGGCGTCGGCGAGCCTGGGGACGAGAAGTCGGGTGAGTTCCTGGGCGGCCTGCTCCGCGTCCAGGGTGGTGGTGATCCGGGTGGCGGCCTCGTCCAGCAGGGCGAGTCTGGTGCGGGCCCCGTCCAGGGCCTGGCGGATCCGGCGGTCCTCGGTGATCTCCAGGATCACTGCGACCAGGCCGAGCGGCTCGGCGTTCGGCCCTTCGGGCGAGCGCGGGTCGTCCAGTCGGTGGTAGGCGTTGTGCCACCAGCGGGACTCGGTGGCTGGATCGGAGGCGGTAGTGCCCTCGACCGTGTGCAGCCGGGGTACGCCGTCGGCCAGGACCGCGCGCAGGGCCTCCTCGGCGGCGGCCACGTCGATCCCGGGGACCACCTCGGCGATCTGGCGGCCGATGTGCTGCTCGGCGCTGACTCCGTTCATCGCGGCGAGGGTGCTGTTGACGTAGCGGTAGCGCAGCTGGGTGTCGAGTACGGCGACGCCGACGGTGGCCCGGTCGAGTATCTGGCGCAGCAGCCGGTAGTCGGTGAGCAACAGGTCGAGCAGGGCCGGATCCGGGGCCGGGGTGAGCGTGTCGGCGAGTTTCTGGGCGGCGGTGTGGCTGAGCACGGTGAGCGGCGCGGCAGCGGAAGCTGTGGGGCTCGGGGATTCCGGGGAGCGTGGCTGATCCGGGGCCATGATCCCTCCGCTGCTGGTGTCGGTCGCGGGTCCGTGGTGGTCGGGCGCTGGGTGCGGGAGGTCCGGGGTCTGGGAGCTGGGGTGGGCCGTGAGTGGACCTCGGACCGATCATCCCACCCGATGGCGGGTGCCGCTGGGGGTGGAGCCGGGCGGCGGCAGGAGTCCGCGAGGAGGAGCACGCAGTGCGGGACGGGGCGGTGTGGCGGCCTCGGGCACGAGCGTGCTTGGGCCCCGACTGCCCCGTTGCCGTGATGCGCGGGAGGGCGGGAGCACACTGGGAGGTGGGTTGAGAGAGGTGATGAGTGATGTGGGTCCACCATCATCACTGGACTGGCATGGGCGTAGGAGGCTGGGGGTTCGGGCTCCTCGTGACCGGGGTGTTGATCTTGTTGGTGCTGCTCGGGCTGCTGTTGACAACAATGCGTCGGGGATCGGCGGCGCATTGGACGCGGCCGGGACCTGGGCCGGCTGCTTGGGGTGGCAGCGGGGGCGTTAGTGGGGACGGGAACAGGAGTAGCGGCGGGGTGGGAGACGGGGCGGAGCGCATTCTCGGGGAGCGGTTCGCGCGCGGGGAGATCGACGAGGAGGAGTATCAGCGCAGGCTGCGCGTCCTGCGGGGCGGACCCGCAGGTGCCGGGTGAGGTCAGCCGGCGGAGAGGTGGCGCGGCAGGATCTCGATCCGGGTCGGGTCGAAGACGCTGCGGCTGGTGGACGAGGCGGCGATCCGGATCGTCGCGAAGAGGTGGCGGAAGACCGCGGCCCGGCGGGCCGGGCTGAGCCGGGACCAGGCGAAGCGGGCACCGGGGCCGGTCTGGACGCCGTCGAGCGCGTCAGGGCTGTCAGGATCGGGCGGCGTGGGCAAGGCTTCGAGGATGGCTATTGCGCGGTCGGTGACATGGGCCTCCAGGGATTCGGCACCGATGTGACGGGAGCAGTGGGCGGATTCGAGGCTGCTGTTCGAGGTGCAGGCGTAGGTGGGGTAGCTGCCGACCATGGAGCCCACCATGTGGCGTTCGCAGCGGGTGCAGCGCAGTAGCGAGGTGAGCGGGTACTCGCGGCGGGCTCGGCGGCCGACCGCCTGGTCGCGGTTGCGGGTGGCTCGTAGGGCTTGGGCGGCCTCCCATACGGCGATGGTGACGCAGGCTTGCCATTCGGCGACCACGTACTCACCGGTGGAGGTGCGGGCCACCTCCCCGTCGAGCACTCGCAGGCCGGCGTAGCGAGGGGCTTCGAGGATTCGGCCGACACCGCTGACGGTCCACTTGTTGCCGTAGGCGGTCTGGATCTCACGGTTGTTCAGGTCGACGGCGAGCGCACGCAGGGACTCGCCGTCGAGGTAGCGGGTGAAGAGTTCACGGACCACGGCTGCTTCTTCCGGCACCAGGGCAGCCAGCCCTGCCGTGTAGCCGTAGCGGCGCAGGCCGCCACCGTGGGTGCGTCCGTTCGCCGCGGCTTTGCGGTGGGCGCGCTTGGCTCGGTCGGAGGCCTCCTCCGCGGTGCGGCAGCTGTCCTGTGCGGAGTGGAGCAGCTCGCCGCGGACTGCCGGATCGTTGAGGTCCTTGGGGTGGCCGTGCAGCAGGACCTGGTGGTCGGTCGCGAGAGTGAGGAGCTGGGCGAACGCGTGGTGGTAGTGCGCGAGTTGCTCGGCCTGGGGGACCAGGAGGTGGCGGAACTCCCCGGCGCGCAGGGCGGCGAGCATGGCGGACCAGGCGGCGGGTGTGGTGGTCGGCCGCCCGGCACCCGCGGCCGGGGGGAGCTGGGGAGGGCGAGGGTCGGTGAAGACGTGCCGCGGGGCCAGGCTGAGGCCGAGGGTGGCGGCCTGGGTGCGGGCGTGCTTCTCCTGGAGGGCGAGCAGCCAGCGTGGATCCGCCGAGGGCGCGCCGGCGGTGGCGGCCGGCCGGGCCGCTTCTGGGTCCGGCCAGCAGTAGACCGCGGCGCGTTGGGAGTTGTCGCTGCTGCTGCGCGGAACGGGCACGTCCTGGTCCTCGGGTCTGGGCAGTGCGCGCGCAGCAACGGGACCCGGCTGGACCGGCTGTGGCGGCGCAAGGAGGACTGGCCCTCGCGTGCAGGCAAGGGCAGCCTAAGAAAGGCTAGCCTAGCCTCATTTGAAGCCGGAAGGGAGGGAGGAGAAGGCTCGGAGACGTGGCAGGCGAGGTTGGTGTTGTCCATGGCGCAAAGGATGACCGGCGGGAGCTGATGTCGCCTCAATCCGGGGGTGGAGAGGCGGGTGGAGACGGAGCTCCACTCCAGGGGGGAGAGCAGCGGGCCCGAGAGTCCACCCGGGGGTTGATGGGGATTCAGGTGAGAATGTGCACACTGGGACCCGGACGCACCAGGAAGCCATGGTGCGAGTTGTTGGAGGCGAGCGTGGTGGTCTGGGCGGAGCCCGCTCCACCGCCGCAGAGACCAGCACACTGAGCCGTTCCCCATTCCCCGGCGCCATACTGCCGAACCCGATGAACACCGGGGGCCGACCGGCCCGCAGGAAATCCACCAGTTCGGCCGGGGGTTGCCAGCCGTCCGGCCGCGCGGGCCACCAGTAGCCCGCCACTTCGACCCGGGACGGCGTACCAACAACGGGCTGAAGCCTTGAAAGACCGGCCGGATGTCTCCACCGACGCCGAGGGCGCGCCGGCCGGCAGCCCGAGGCAGGAGGGTGGGGGCCTACTTGGATTCGACTCGTCCTACCGGGTCGGGGCCGGTCGTCAGTGCCTCGTACGTGGTCTGCCACGTGGGGGTGCCGGGGTGAAGCTGGGTGTGGAGGTAGGCCGCGGTCAGCCGGGCGAGGGCGGCGACTCGCTCGGGGTTCTCGTCGGTGGTCTCGGCGGCGTCGTATCCGGCGATCCCGCCGAGTCCGTGCTCCGCGTCGAACAGGGTGAGCAGGGTCTTGGGGCCGGGGGCGAGGGTGTAGGGGTCGGCGTGCCAGTCCGGCCCCATGTCAGTGAAGTGCGGGGAGTCGTCCTTGTCGCCGGCGACGACCAGTGCGGGCGCGGTCATGGTGGAGAAGTCGACGGCCCCGATGATCGGCCACTGCTTGGCCATGGGCCCGTTCAGGACCTCGCCTCCTCTGCCGGGCGCGGCGAGCAGGACGCCCGCCTTGATCCGGGGGTCGACGAGGTGCACCAGGTTCCCGGTGTCCGGGTCGTTGAGTCCGGCGCCCAGGAGGAGGGCGGCGGTGAAGCCGCCGAGCGAGTGTCCGACGAGGGCGATCTTGGTGGGGGCGATTCGTCCGGCAAGCTGCGGCACGGTGCGCTCGATCAGGTCGAGCCGGTCGAGGATGTGGGTCATGTCCTCGGCGCGGGAGCGCCAGAAGTCGGGTGCGCCGGGTGCGTCGGCGACCAGGTGACTCAGTGTGCGGGAGGTGAGGTGGGTGGGCTGGATGACGACGAAGCCGTGGGCGGCCCAGAAGTTGGCGAGCGGCGCGTAGCCGTTCAGCGAGGAGAGGTTGTTCGAGGGGCCGTGACCGTGGGAGAGGAGGATGACGGGGAGATCGGTCCCGGTCGCGGGTGCGGAGACGCGCAGTTGGAGGTCCACGGGACGTCCGGGCACGGAGAGGACCACGGGGCTGAAGGACAGGACCGGGACAGGCGCGCCCAAGGTGTCGGCACTGGGGGCGGTGGAGGTGCTCACGATGTGGATTCCCTTCGGTGGCACCCGCCGTCCGCCGGCTTCTGCGACCGGCGACGGACAGGGCGGGTCAGGAGCGGGCCGCTTCGGCTAACCTGAAGCGGAGCGCCGCTCCATTTAGTATCCGGAGCGCTGCTCCGTTTTGTCAATCGAGAGGAAGGGACTACGTATGGCCGCCGAGGGCCCTGTGGGGGCGCCGCCGTCCGGAGGCATGCGGGCCGACGCGCAGCGCAACCGGCAGACGGTGCTTGCCGCCGCCGCCGAGGTGTTCGTCACCTCCGGCGTCGACGCGCCGATCCGTCAGATCGCGGCCCGGGCGGGCGTCGGGATGGCCACGATCTACCGTCACTTCCCGACCCGGGCGGATCTCGTCACCGCCGTCTACCGCCACCAGATCGAGGAATGCGCCACGGCCGGTCCGAGCCTGCTGGCCGGCGCGGACTCCCCGTTCGAGGCGCTGCACCAGTGGATCGACCTCTTCGTCGACTTCCTGGTCACCAAGCACGGCCTCGCCGACGCCCTCCAGTCCGACAGCGACCGCTTCGCCGCGCTGCACGCGTACTTCCTCGACCGCTTGCTGCCCGTCTGCGCCCAACTGCTTGACGTTGCGGTCGAGGCCGGCGAGATCAGGCCCGGCATCCAGCCGTACGAGCTGATGCGCGGCATCGGCAACCTCTGTATCGGACGCGACAACGACCCCCGCTACGATCCTCGACGCCTGATCGCCCTCCTCCTCCAGGGGCTCCGGCAACCTCACGCTTCCTGACGCCGGCGAGCGCCTCGCGCCCCAGGTCCCGCTGCGACTTCGGTGCGACAGGGCGCCCTGGAGCAGTAGGCCGGACGGATCGGGAGGTGAACGGGTCAGGAGGTGAACGGGTCAGGAGGTCGAATCGAGCTGGGTCCTGAGGATGGCGGGTGCCTCCGTCAAGGAAGGCCCGTACCACGTGAGGTGGCGGCCGCTGACCAGCGCGGCCGGGATGGCTGGGAAGGCCTCGGGGCCGTCGGTGGCGGTGAAGCGGTACGGCTCGTCGGGCAGGACCACGAGGTCCGGTCCAGCTTCGCGGAGCTCTGCGAGGGGGATGGCCGGGTAGCGCTCCGGGTGGGCGGCGTGGAGGTGGTCCACGCCCAGGCGGCGCAGCAGGTCCCCCGCGAAGGTGTCCCGGCCCAGCACCATCCACGGGCGCCGCCAGATCGGGACCACGGCGGTGCGCCGCTCGCCCGGCAGCTGTACCGGCAACCCGGCCCAGGCGGCCTGCGCGTGATCGAGCCAAGCAGGCCGGGGCAAGCCGCAGACAGCCACCAACAGGCGATCCAGCTCGCTGAACGCCTGCTCCAGTGAACGGACTTCGGTCACCTCGACGCGAAGCCCGGCGACCCGCAGCGCGGCCAGGTCAGGGGCCCGGTTCTCCTCCTCGTTGGCGATCACCAGGTCGGGCCGCAGAGCGCGGACCGCCCCCAGATCGGGGTTCTTGGTGCCGCCGACGCGCGGCAGGTCGAGGTCCGCCGGGTGGCTGCACCAGTCGGTGACCCCGACCAGCAGGTCGGGCGCGGTGGCGGCCACGGCCTCGGTGAGCGACGGGACCAGGGAGACGATGCGGCGCACGGTGGTCACCGGGACAGCCTAGGCGCGGTGTCGAAGACGCAGTCCCCGCAGAGCCCGCCGCCCGGGAGGCGGTAGTAAAGGCAGCAGCTGGTGCGGCGCAGTCGAGGGCCGTGTGCGGCGAGGGTGCCGGCCAGCGGGGCGCGGGCGAGCAGGGCGCGGGTGGCCTGCTCGGCGGCTTGGGCCGTCGGCAGTTGACGTTGGATCATCCGCAGGGTGCCGACCAGCGCGGAGGCGGCGTTGCCCCAGAGCAGGCGTTCGGAGACCGGGGCGGCGGCGCGCACCGCGGCGTTGAGCGGGGTGAGCACGGTGGTCAGTACGGCGTGCGGGTCGGTGGTCGTCGGGTGGTCGGCCGGGAGCCAGAGGTCGAGCGGCCCGTCCGGCAGCTGTCGCCAGTGGGCCTGCTCCAGCGCCGGGATCGCCCCGGTCACCGCCAGCGCGCCCAGGGTGACGGACCAGAAACGGGCGGCCAGCCCGAGTTGCATCACCGAGGCAGCCACCCGGGGCTCGGCGGTGTGCAGCCGCGCGGCCACCTCGGGCAGGCGCGCCGCGACACCGGCCGTGAAGAGCTCGTCGAGCGGCCGGTAGCCGGGCGGCGGGGCGCTCCCGAGGGCGAGCGCGAAGTAGGGGCCCAGGGCGGCGGCGGGGTGTACGGACGGCTCGGCGGTCATGGCCACAGGTGTACCGCGCGCAGTGGTCGCGCGGGTGGGCGGGGGCGCACCATGGAGTCCGGGGGCTAGACGGAAGGTGCACGACGATGGCCAGACCGATCTGGACCGGCACGCTGAGTTTCGGCCTGGTGGCCGTCCCGGTGGGCCTGTACTCGGCCACGGAGGACCACGCAGTGCACTTCCGCCAGCTGCAGCGCGGCACCTCCGACCGGGTGCGCAACCAGCGGGTGAACGAGCGCACCGGCGAGGAGGTCGAGTACCGCGACATCGTCAAGGGCTACGAGCTGGCCGAAGGCGAGTACGTGGTGGTCGAGCCGGCCGAGCTGGAGCGGATCTCACCCGGACGGTCCAAGTCGATCGAGATCAGCGGTTTCGTCGACCTGACCCGGGTGGACCCGATCTACTTCGACAAGACCTACTACCTGGGTCCGCGCGGCAAGGAGTACGCCAAGGTGTACGGCCTGCTGCACCGCGCACTCGCCGACACCAACCGGGCCGGCCTGGCCAATTTCGTGATGCGCGGCAAGCAGTACCTGGCCGCCGTCCGGGTGGAGGGCGACGTGCTGGTGCTGCAGACCATGCACTACGCGGACGAGGTCCGTGACCCGCACCACGAGCTGGACAACCTGCCCGAGCCGGCGGTCGAGCCGATCGAGAAGGAGCTGGCTATGGCCCGCCAGCTGATCGAGGCGCTGAGCGAGGAGTGGGACCCGGACCAGTACCACGACACCTACACCGCGCAGGTGCGTGAGCTGGTGGAGGCGAAGCTGTCGGGTGAGGAGGTGGTCACGGCGGCGCCGGCGCCGGAGTCCACCAACGTGGTGGACCTGATGGCGGTCCTGGAGCGCAGCCTGGCCCAGGCGGGCGGGGAGGCCGCGGCGGGGGCGGCACCGGAGCCCCGGAAGTCGGCAGCCGGGAAGTCGGCGGCGGGAACGTCGCCGGCCGGAAAGCCGGAACCTGGGAAGTCGGTGAAGGAGAGGCCGGTGAAGGGGAGGCCGGCCAAGGGGAAGAAGGGGAATGCGGCCGAGGAGGAGTCGGCGGACGCCGACCTGAGCGGCATGAGCAAGGCCGAGCTGTACCGGCTGGCATCCGAACGGGAACTGCCAGGCCGTTCCTCGATGACCCGCGAGCAGCTGCTCACCGCACTCAAGGGCGCCGGGAAGCGCACGGGCAAGCTGCGGGCTGTCTCCTGATCGGGCGATCCGGCTCAAAGCACGACTCGGGGCCCGGCTCAGGGCCCGGCTTGGGAGCGGAGCTCAGGGTCGGCTGGGGACGGACAGGTGGACGGACAGGTCCCAGGACGGGGCGGGGCGCAGGAGCCGCTCAGTCCGGCAGTGGCGCCGCCGAGCCGGGCAGTCCGGCGTGCAGGTCACCGGTGCCGGCCAGCCGGGCGGTGACCTGGTCGGGGGTGAACACCAGGTCACCCGGCCTGCGGCAGGCGGTCAGTTCGGCCCAGCCGACCGGGGTCGCGGCGGTCGGGGTGGGCCCGGCCCGTAGCGAGTAGGCGGCCACGGTGTTCTTGGCGCTGTTGTTCTGTGACCAGTCCACGAAGACCCGGCCCGGGCGCAACTCCTTGGCCATCTGGTCCACCACCAGCTCGGGCAGCGCGCGCCGTAGCCGCCGGGCCAGCTCGCGGGCGTAGCCGGTGACCTGCTCGGCCGGCGTGGGCGGCAGTGGGACGGACAGGTGCAGGCCCTTGCTACCGGTGGTCTTGGGCCAGGCGGTCAGTCCGTCGGCGGCCAGTAGCTCGCGGGCCGCCAGGGCGACCACGCAGCATTCGAGCACGCTCGTGCCCTCGCCCGGGTCCAGGTCGACGATCAGACGGTCGTGCCGGGCGGGGTCGTCGCGCCACTGCGGGGTGTGGATCTCCAGGCAGCCCAGGTTGGCCGCCCAGAGCAGGGTCGGCAGATCGGCCACTACCACCTGGCGCAGGTCCTCCTGACGGTGCGTCACAGTCAGCTCGGGCACCCAGTCGGGTGCGCCGGGCGGCACCCGCTTGGCCCAGAACCGCTGGCCCGTCACCCCCTCGGGCAGGCGCAGGAAGCTGGCGGGTCGCCCGGCGAGCTGCGGCAGCATCGCGGGGGCGACCAGCGTGTAGTAGCGAAGCAGGGCGGCCTTGGTGAACCCGGTGCCGGGGTAGAGCTCGCGGTCCAGGTGGGTAAGCCGCAGTCGGCGGCCCTGGACTTCGGTCACCGTCGCCGTGGGATCGGGCATGTCTGCGATGGTGGCAGCCCAGGTGGGCCAACCCCGGCGAGTCTGCCGCGACGCGCGGGGCGGGCTGACCATGATGGCGGGCATGGATCCGATCGTGGCCCTGGAGCGGATCGCCTTCCTGCTGGAGCGCGAGCAGGCCTCCCCGTACCGGGTGCAGGCCTTCCGGCACGCGGTCGGCACGCTGCGCGAGCACGCCGGGCAGGAACTGCCCCGGACGGCCAGTGGGCTGACGGCGCTGCCCGGGATCGGGCCGAAGACGGCTGCGGTGATCAGCGAGGCGAGTCAGGGCCGCACCCCCCGCTACCTGGCGGAGCTGGAGGAGCGGGCGGACGGGGTGCTGCCGCAGCTGCCTCCGGCGGCGGCCGCACTGCGGGCGGCGCTGCGCGGGGACTGCCACCTGCACTCCGACTGGTCGGACGGTGGCAGCCCGATCGAGCTGATGGCCCGTACGGCGCGTGAGCTGGGCCACGAGTGGGCGGTGCTGACGGACCACTCGCCCCGGCTGACAGTGGCCCGGGGGCTGACGGCGGAGCGGCTGCGCCGACAACTGGAGGTGGTCGCGCAGGTGAACCGGGAGCTGGCGCCGTTCCGGCTGCTCACCGGCATCGAGTGCGACATCCTGGAGGACGGTTCGCTGGACCAGGAGGACGAGCTGCTGGCCGAGCTCGACGTGGTGGTGGCCTCGGTCCACTCCAAGCTGAGGATGGCGGCCGGGCCGATGACCCGGCGGATGGTGGCAGCGGTGCGCAACCCGCTGGTGGACGTGCTCGGCCACTGCACCGGGCGGCTGCGGGGGTCGAAGGAGGGGGCGAAGGAGGGGGCGAAGGAGCGGCCGGAGTCGGAGTTCGACGCCGCCGAGGTGTTCGCGGCCTGCGTCGAGCACCGGACCGCAGTGGAGATCAACTCCCGCCCCGAGCGCCTGGACCCGCCGTTGCGGCTGCTGCGGCAGGCCGAAGCGGCCGGCTGCCTGTTCTCGCTGGACACCGACGCCCATGCGCCGGGCCAGCTGAGCTGGCAGGACTACGGCTGCGTCCGCGCGGCGGAAGCGGGTGTCCCGACCGAGCGGGTGATCACCACCTGGGGTGTGGACGAGCTGCTGGCCTGGACCCGGGAGGGGTAGCAGCTGCCCCGACCCGGGTCCAGGGATGACGAGCGGTCATCCGGATTTCCTGCACGGTGCTCCGTGGCTGACAACAACTCAGGACAGAGCCTTACGCAGGCCGTTCAGCGTGGTCAGGAGCTCATTGCGCAGCCGCCGATCGCGTTGCTCCAGGTCGGCTGCATGGCGAAGGACCCGGTGGGCAGGGAGACCGCGCCGAGGTTCTGCCAGGCGCACAGGTCGCCGTTCTCCTGGCCGTCCGAGGCGACCCAGCCGCTGGAGGGCTGCGGGTCGGTCAGGGTCTCCGCGTACTCGTGGCCCTCGACGATGCTGAACCCGTCGAGCTGGCCCGACACCTGCTTGGCGCCGCAGCCGCTGCCCGCGTCCAGCACGTACGGCATGTTGGTGTAGGGCACGTTGCCGTTGTAGTCGTGCCAGGCGCAGAAGCCGCCGTTCGGGAACCCGTCGGGCGAAGTGCCGCTGGGGCTCATCACCACGATCTGCACGTCGTTGCCGGAGACGCCGAAGTGCTGGGCGCCGACGTTGGCCTCGGCGGCGATGTCGGCCTGGGCGGAGGAAGCGGGTGCGGCCTGCGCGTCGTCCACCCAGGTGCCGCCGAGCACGGCGCCGTTGAAGGTCGGGCCCGCACCGCTGCTGTCGGTGTACTGCGAGGTGACGGTGGACCAGGTGTCCTGCCCGGTACCCAGGCCGTTGAACAGGTCGGTCTCGTACTGCTGGACGCCGTTGCTGTCACTGTCCCACTGGTTGCCCCAGAACACGAGGTAGACCGTGACCTGGTGCTGGACCGGACCGCCGCCGTAGACCAGGTTGCCCGAAGCAGCGGGGCGGGCGCCGCGGTGACCGGCGGCGGTGCCGACCGAGGTGCTCCTCGACGCGTTCTTCATCGGGACCACGCCGTGCCGGCCGTGGGTCTGCACCGCCACCACCCGGCCGTGGGTGCGGACCAGGTGGACGCTGCTGTCCGGGGCGGCCGTGCTGGTGGTGGCCGAGCCGACCAGGCCGGCCAGGGCGAGTGCGGCGACGGCCGCGGTGCGGCGCAGGCGCCGGGAGGTGGGGGTGCCGTTCGTGCGCGGTTCGCGCATGCTGAGCTCCTCGTGGAAGGTGTGGGGCCAGAAGGGGCGGCGCAGCCTGGTGCGCCCCGGGCCGAGGTCCTCGGCCTGGGACGGTGCGAGGCGTGCGGGGAGCATGGTGCGTAGCCCGGTAGTGCGTAGCCCGGCGAGGTGGGGGTGCCGGGACGCTGCCGGAGGGCTTGACCGATGCTCATCAAACAGCATCAGGAAACACCCAGCAAGGTCTCAGGGAACGACAGTTGGCAGATTTGACGGAGTGTTGACCCAGGCACAGCCTGCATATCGGTCCGGATGGCGAGCGAGGGTCGAGCGTTGACACCGGGGGGTGCGGTCCCTAGCGTGGGCGCACCGCATTACCGGCTAGTAGGGATCTTGCGATGGACGCCGACCGCCCGTACGACCTCGTGCTCTTCGGCGCGACCGGCTTCACCGGTCGGCTCACCGCGCACTACCTCGCCGGTGCGGTGCCGGTCGGCTGCCGCTGGGCGCTGGCCGGGCGCAATGAGGCCAAGCTGGCCGAGGTGCGCCGCGAGCTGCTGGCCGAGCGCCCCGAGCTGCCCGAGCCCGCGCTGCTGCTCGCGGACGCCGCGGACGCCGCCGCGCTGCGCGAGGTGGCCGAGTCCGCCCGGGTGGTGGTCTCGACGGTCGGGCCCTACCAGCGCTACGGCGAGCCGCTGGTGGCCGCCTGTGCGCAGGCCGGCACCGACTACCTGGACCTGACCGGCGAGCCGGAGTTCGTGGACCGGATGTACCTGCTGCACCACGAGCGGGCTCTGGCCACCGGGGCCCGGCTGGTGCACTCCTGCGGCTTCGACTCGATCCCGCACGATCTCGGCGTGCTCTTCACGGTCTCCCAACTTCCCCTCCCCATTGAGGAGTCGGCGGTCTCGGTGCGCGGCTACGTGCGGGCCGGCGGCACCTTCTCCGGCGGCACCCTCGCCTCCGCGCTGACCGCCATCGGCCGCGCCCGGACCGCCGCGCGGACCGCCCGGGAGCGTCGGGCGGCCGAACCGCGTCCGGCCGGGCGGCGGATCCGCACCTCGCCGCGCGGCCCGCACCGGTCCGCCGAGGCACGCGCCTGGGCGCTGCCGATGCCCACCATCGACCCGCAGGTGGTCGGCCGGTCGGCCGCCGCCCAGCCGGGCTACGGGCGGGAGTTCGGCTACGCGCACTACGCGGCGGTCAAGCGGCTGCCGGTGGCGCTGGGCGGAGTGCTGGGCCTGGGCCTGTTGGTGCTGGTGGCGCAGGTCCCGCCGCTGCGCCGGGCGTTGGAGCGGCTGCACGCGCCGGGGCAGGGGCCGAGCGCGGAGCGGCGAGCCGCTTCCTGGTTCACCGTGCGGTTCGTGGCCGAGAGCGCCGGCGCCCGGGTGGTCACCGAGGTCTCCGGCGGCGACCCCGGGTACACCGAGACGGCGAAGATGCTGGCCGAGGCCGCGCTCTGCCTGGCCTACGACGAACTTCCCAGCACCGCCGGTCAGGTGACCCCGGCGGTCGCGATGGGTGACGCGCTGGTCGACCGGCTGCGGGCGGCCGGGATGCGGTTCGAGGTGCTGGACGGGATCCCGGCGAAGGCGCCCACCAGGCACCGCTAGCGGTACGGCGCCAGTCAGGCTTCCGGGCCGGGTCGGCGGTACGCCGTCGGCTCGGTGGTACCGGGCCAGGTCAGCGGGTCCGCGCCAGGTCAGCGGTACTTCTCGAGCCGCAGTTCCAGGGCGGCGCGGCACTCGGGCCACTCGGCGGCTGTGACGGAGAAGATCGCCGAGTCTCGCGGCAGGCCCTCCTCGCCGGGCGCCCAGGAGCGCGACCAGTTGCGCAGCACGCCCTCGAACCGGGCGCCGACCGAGGCGATAGCGGCCCGGGAGCGGGCGTTGCGGGCGTCGGTCTTGAGGTCCAGCCGGGCCACGCCCCACTGTTCGAACGCGTGCCGGAAGAGCAGGTACTTGGCCTCGGCGTTGACCCCGGTGCCCTGTGCGGAGCCGGCCAGCCAGGTGAAGCCGACCTCGACGGCGTCGAGTTTGCCGACCGTCCAGGACCGCGGGTCCAAGTAGGCGGTGGCGCCGACCACCTGGCCGGTGGCGAGCGAGACCTGCGCGTACGGCGCCAGCGTGCCGGCGGCCGCGCGTTCGAGTTGGGCGTCGAGGTACTGCTCGACCTCGTGGGCGCGCGGCACCCAGGTGTAGTGGTACTCGCCCCGGTCCTGCTCGGCGGCCGCCGCCAGCCCGGCCGCGTGCTGCCGGCCCAGCGGCTCCAGGCGCACCAGCCGCCCCTCCAGTACCGGGCCCACCAGTTCGAAGCTCATGGTCCGCATCCTGTCAGCCCCGTCCAGCGGTTTTCCGTGCCTTGCGGCTTGCCGGCCCGTGCCTCGTGACTCGCCGCCCGCCCGCCCGGTCGGCGCGCTTCTGTCGGTGGGAGGTGAGACTATGGAATCAGTAATTCGAACAAACACTCGAACGAGGAGGGTGGCCATGGGGACCTGGGACTTCGGCCCCTTCGACAACGACCCGGCCGCCGATTTCGCCGGCGAGCTGGACGAGGCGGTGGCCGAGGAGCGGGCGCGGCTGGTGGTGGCCGTGCTGGAGCGGGTGTCGGCCTCCGGCGGTTACCTGTCCGGCAAGGAGGGCGACGTGGCGGTCGCCGCCGCCGCCCTGGTGGCCGCGCAGTGCCCGGGCGGCGAGCCGGTGGACCCCTCGCACGGTCCGAAGCGGCCGATCCCCGGTCTGGACGACCGCTGGGTCGGGCTCGCGCTGCGCGCGTTGGAGCGGGTGCTCGGCCCGAAGTCGGAGCTGGTCGAGTTCTGGGACGACTCCGGCGAGGGGCTCCGCTGGCGGGAGCGCACGGCCCGGCTGCGGCGGGTGCTGGAGGGTGACGATCCCGTATGAGGGTTCATCACATGACACACTGATGCACACGGGGCCAAGCAGAACGTGCAGAAGGCGGTCGGCGCCGCTGACTGATGACGGCTCAGGGCCGAGCTGACTGCAGGCCGGGGGAGGGGGCGCTCGCGGGGCGCCCCCTGACTACGGGGAGGCGGGGGCGGAGGGGCGGACCGCGAAGGCGTCGATGCCGTGCGTGGTGGCCAGGTGCTGGCGCCACAGGACACGGGCGTCCGTCTCGGCGGATCCGTCCTTCTGGGCGCGGGCCCTCGCCTCCCTGTTGTGGGAGTCGAAGCAGACGGTGCAGCCGTGCTGGACCTCGGGGCGGGGCAGGTCGGGCATCTGAACTCCTCAGTGGTGGGTGGTCCCGCTGCTCTCGGGCAGTTGGACGCACGCCTCGTCGCGGGGCAGGCTGCGGCGGCTGACGCGCTCCAACTGCCGCTCGCCGGGCAGCCGTTGCAGTTGACGCGGATCGGTCTCCCACTCGACCCCGCCACCGGCCGGGCGCAGATAGGCCCGCTCGTCCAGTGTGCCCATGTAGATGCCGTGCACTCCGTTGTTGGCCAAGTCGGAGACAAGCTCGCCGAGTTGGGGGCGGTACGGAGTGGGGGGAGGGGTGGTACGGGGCATGGGGGCGCTCCTCTCTGTAACCATTCGGCTACGGGCAGAGAAAATGTCCCGTACCTTGGGGATGTCTTCAACCGCGCCAGAGCGGAAGGAAGGGATCTTGAACCGCAGAGAGCTGGACCCCGATGCATCCCCCAGCGCTCGGTTCGGCGCCCAGATCCGCGGTGCGCGTGAGGAGCGGGGGTGGACTCAGGAGGAGCTCGCTCGACGCATGGGGTACTCGGCGGTGCACATCTCAGCCGTGGAAACCGGTCGGAAGCCTCCAACCATTCGTTTCGCCCGAGAAGCTGACGTGGTGTTCGGGACCGGCAGTCTGTTCGTTAATCGGTTCCATGACGTTCGAAGCGAGTCCATGCTTGAAGGGTTCGCGGAGTACGCGGCTCAGGAAGCGAAGGCTCGGGAGATTCGAGCCTTCGAGATCGGGGTGATACCCGGTCTGTTGCAGACCTCGGAGTACGCGAGTGCCTTGGCAGGCGCTCAGGTGAGGCGGGGCACCATCACCCAGGACGAGGCGGACAACTGGTGCGCGCACCTGATGGCCCGCCAGCGGCGTCTCTCGACGATCGATGCGCCGCTGCTGCATGCGGTGCTCGACGAGAGCTGCATCCGTCGACTGGTCGGTGGTCGCGGGGTGATGGTGAGACAGCTTGAAGCGCTGGAGGAGCATTTCCATGCCCCGGCGATGATCATCCAGGTAGCCCCGTTCTCGATGGGCGTTGACCGGCCCTTTGCGCTGCCCGTCCACCTGCTGACACTCGCGGATCGCAGCTTGATCGGATACTCGGAGTCCGAAGGTCAGGGCCATGTCCAGCGTGATCCCAACATCCTTACGGGCTGGGACAGGGACTACCATCGACTACAGGTGGGAGCACTCGCCGAGACCGCGTCCATCGACCTGGTTCGCGCTGTCCGAAAGGAACTTGGGTGAGTACGGATATGTCCGGCGTTCGGTGGCGGAAATCCTCCTACAGCCAGCAGCAGGGCGCGTGCGTCGAGGTGGCCGACGGGCTGCCCGGTGCCGTGCCGGTGCGGGATTCGAAGGATCCCGAAGGCGGGGTGTTGGCGTTCTCTGTTGACGGGTGGCGGGCGTTCGTGGGCGGGGTGCGGGCGGGGGTGTTTGAGGGGCGGGGGTGAACTTCCCGCTGCTCCAGGGCTCGTTCGTACCAGGAGCCGCGTTGGGAGATCGGAACTGAGTCTCCGTAGGATGCGGCCGTGATGATCATCAGACGACGACGGTCGGTGCGCTCTGCCGCGCTGGCGGCTGCGCTGCTGACGGTGGGTTTTGCCACGGTCGGGGTGTTGCCGGCGCAGGCTGATCCGAGCCCCTCGGCCGGGGTGCCCAGCAGTACGGCCAGTGCGGCGCCCACGGAGGCGGGGGCGCCCGAAGCGCCCAAGGTGGACCTGGTGCTGGATGTCAGCGGGTCCATGGGGATCAGCGACATCGATGGCAAGAGCCGGATGGCGGTGGCCCAGCGGTCCATCGACGACGTGATCGACGCGCTGCCGCCGGAGGCCGAGTTCGGCATCCGGACGCTGGGCGCGACGTATCCCGTCAGCGACAAGACCGACGGCTGCAAGGACACCAAGGTGCTCTACCCGGTCGGCCGCACCGACAAGGTGGAGGCCAAGACCGCGGTGGCCACCCTGCGGCCCACCGGCTGGACCCCGATCGGCCTGGCGCTGCGCGGTGCCGCCCAGGACCTGGGCAGTGGGCAGGCCACCCGCCGGGTGGTGCTGATCACCGACGGCGAGGACGACTGCGCCCCGCCCGACCCGTGCGACGTGGCCCGCGAGTTGGCCGCCCAGGGCGTGCATCTGGTGGTCGACACGCTCGGCCTGGCGCACGACGACAAGGTGCGCCAGCAGCTGCTCTGCATCGCCAACGCGACCGGCGGCAGCTACACCGACGTGCGCACCCAGCAGCAGCTGACCGACCGGGTGAAGCAGTTGGTCACCCGGTCGGACACCAGCTACCGGGCGACGCCGGCCAACGTCACGGGGACCGACCAGTGCGCCACCGCGCCGCTGCTCACCCCCGGTGTCTACGCGGACCGGGAGAAGTTCTCCGAGCACCGGGTCTACCGGGTGCCGGTGCACGCCGGACAGGAGCTGCGCGCCTCGGTCAGCGTCACCCCCGACCGCGCGGTGGCGCTGGACTACGGGGTGCTGCTGCGGGCCACGGACGCCGCCGGCCAGGAACTGGTGCGCGGCACGGACGCCGGGAGCGGGCGCACCGACGTGGCATCCACCGGACTGCGCTGGTCGGCGGCTGACGCGCCGTCGGGCAGCCCGAGCGGCGGCAGCAGCGCGAGTAGCCCCAGCGGCGCGGGAGCGGGTGCCCGGACCGTCTGCCTGGTGGTCAGCAACTCGTTCGCCGGCCAGGCGGGCGTGCAGAACGATCCCGGGTTGCCGCTGGAGCTGACGGTCGACGTGGCCAACGCCTCCCCGGCGCCGGCCGGCCCGGCCCTGGGGCTCGGGCGTGGCTGGATCATGCTGCTGGTGCTCACCGGCGCGGGCCTGCTGACCGGTCTGGTCTGGGGCTGGATCGCGCGCTGGCGGATCTCGGTCTGGCGGGAGAACTGATGATGCGTAGGGTTCTTGGGACCGGGCTGCTCGGCCTGCTGTTGGCGGGCGCCACAGCGCCGGGGGCAGTGGCGGCTTCGCCGACTGCCCAGTCCTCGCCGTCCACGTCCGCGTCCACCTCCGCGTCTGCCTCCGCCTCGGGACCGGCCGCGCCGGTGACCAGCGCCGGGACGTCCTTCCTGACCGCCACCGCGCTGGCGGCGGGTCGGGACGCGGACGTGGCGGCCGCCACCGGCGACTACCTGTACTGGGAGTTCGCCGCCTCGGCCGGACAGACCGACACGGTTCGGGTGGACGTCACCCTGCCCGGGTCGGCTGACCGGCACGGGCCGCAGAGCTGGACGGTCGAGCTGTTCGACGGGCTGCGCCGCCGGCAGGCCTGTACTGCCGGACCGCAGAGCGGGACCGCCGCGCAGGGCACCGGCACGCTCTCGTTGAGCTGCACGCTGCGTCAGGTCCGGTCCTGGGCCGAGCCGTGGTCGGAGGACCCGCTGCCGGGCACCTACTACGCGCGGCTCTCGGTCTCCGACGTGCCACAAACCGACCTCGGGCTCGCGGCCCGGGTGCGGCTGCACGTGGCCGCGACCGGCGGGGCGGACGACGCGCAGCCCGAGGGCGGGGACCTGAAGGCGCCGCTGGTGCCGCCGGTCAACGCCGGGGCGACGGCCCCGCCCGGGGCCACCGCGCTGCCCTCCGCCTCGACCCCGCCCTCGCCCACCGCCGCGCCGTCCCCCGGCGGGGCGAGCGTGGCGGCGCCGGTGAAGGCGGCGGAGCACTGGTACTCGGGGCTCTTCTCGGGGTGGAACTCGCGCTGGGGCTGGACCCTGGCGGGCGCCGCACTGGCCGGGCTGGCCGGGATCGGCGGTTACACCCTGACCCGCCACCCGCGCGGGCACCGGGGGCGCCGGGTGGTCCGAGAGGAGGTCCGGCGGTACGAGGAGGTCTCCTAGGACCTGTTCGCCGGTGGACCGGTGAAGAAGTGACCGTGGGCCGGGCCCCGT
>NZ_PYBW01000087.1:0-11852 GCF_003205575.1 Streptomyces tateyamensis | reverse complement strand
ACGGGGCCCGGCCCACGGTCGCGCGCGCTCAGCGAGGTGCGGCCGCCTCCCAGTAGTCCGGCCCGCTCAGGGGCGGACGGGTGCGCAGGTCGGCGCGGACCAGGGCGGCCAGGCGCAGGGTGTCGCGCCGGTTGAGGTGGGCGCCCAGGGCGGAGCCGAGCATGAACGGAGCCAGCGAGGGCAGCTTGCGCAGCGAGCCGCGGGCGAGCCGACGGCTGACCTGCTGGCGGACCCGGGCACCCGCGCCGAGGGCGAGGACCCCGCTGGGCCGCAGCAGGCTCATGCTGTCGATGCCGCGCCGCTGGGCCCAGGCGCCCAGGTAGGCGGTGGTGCGCTCCAGGGCGGTGCCGGGGGCGCCGTGTCCGTAGACCTCGTGCAGCTCGGCGATCAGCTTCACCTCGACGGCCGCGACGGTGAGCAGTTCGGCCGCCAGCTCGGCAGTGATCGCGACCGTGGGCACCACAGCTGCCGCGCCGACCCCCATGCCGATCGCGGCGGTGGCCCGGCAGGCGCCGGTGACCAGGCGGTCGGCCAACTCCTCGGGCGTGCTCGCCTTGGCGTGCTGGCGGCGCAGCGTGGCCAGGTCGCGGACCGGGATCCGCGGGGCGGCGGCGAGCAGCCGGTCGGTGATCGGGGACCGGCTGCTCGCCGCGGGCTCGTCGCCGACCTGGGGCGGCCGGGCGCGGCTCAGTCGGGCCCGGGTCAGCGAGCGGGCGAGGCGGCGGACACCGGTGCGTGCCGTCGTCTCGGGCCGCGGCTCCCTGACCAGCTCGGCTGCCAGTTCGGCCAGTTCCTCGTCCGGCCCGGTCGGCGTGTCCGGTCCGTTCGGTCGGTCCGTTCCGGTGGACCGGTTCCTGCGCAGTATGCCCATGCTGACCCCTCGTCCGGTGGCGGTTCCCGTCCCAGGGTGCCTCGCGCAGCGGCCGAGCGCGCCCCGAGCGGCCCGCGTGTCGCGTTCTGGACGGCCCAGGCACGGGGTGCGGACGGCCCCGGCGCCGGGTGTGCAAGGCGCCGAGGTCGGGGTGACCGGTCGTCAGTCCCGCAGCTCCAGCGTGCAGCACTTGACGCTGCCGCCGGCCTTGAGGAGCTCTGAGAGGTCGACGCCGTGCGGGTGGAAGCCGCGGGCGCGCAGCTGGGCGATCAGGCCGGAGGCGGACTGCGGGAGCAGCACGTTGCGGCCGTCGGAGAAGGCGTTCAGGCCGAAGACCGCGGCGTCCGCGGCGGAGGCCAGGACCGCGTTCGGGTACAGCTCGCGCAGCACTGCCTGGCTGCCCGGGGTGAAGGCGGCCGGCCAGTACATGATCTCGGTGTCGGAGAGCACCGCGAGCGCGGTGTCCAGGTGGTAGTGGCGCGGGTTGACCAGGGTCAGGCTGGTCACCGGCAGGCCGAAGAACTCCTGCGCCTCGTAGTGCGAGCGCTGGTCGGTGCGGAACCCGGTGCCGGCCAGGATCCGCCGCCCGACCGCCAGGTAGTCGCCCTCGCCCTCGTTGACGTACTCCGGCCAGAGCAGCTCGTCGAAGCCGCGCTGCTTGAACCAGGCCAGGTAGGCGGGCCCCTCGGCGGTGCGCTCCAGGTGGCGGAACCGGGCGCCGAGCACCTTGCCGTCGATCACGGTGGCGCCGTTGGCGGCGAAGACCATGTCGGGCAGGCCGGGCAGCGGGTCGATCACCTCGACGGAGTGCCCGAGCGCGAGGTACAGCTCGCGCAGCCGCTCCCACTGGAGCACCGCGAGGCTGTTGTCCACCGGCTTCTCCGGGTGCATCCACGGGTTGATCGAGTAGGACACCTCGAAGTGCCGGGGGCGGCACATCAGCAGCCGGCGCGGTACCGCGGTGCGCTGCAGTTGCTGGGCGGGCCGCTCGGCGGCGATGACCTCGGGGTAGGACATGGGGCGGCTTCCTTCGGATCGTGGCGCACCGGTGGGCGCGCCGCAGGACGGCGCGGTAAGCCGTCACGGAGTTCTTCGCAGCCCGGAATGGCGCCGAGCTGTCGGGCGTGCGGCCGTCCGGTGCCGGGCGGTCGAACCGACGGTGGTGAGTCGGATCCGCGGAGCAGGATGCCGAAGGGCACTCAGAATCGACTGAGGGGTTGGCAGCGCTTGAGGGGGCCCCGGTGACGGCTGGGGCGCCTGTGACGGAGCCTCAGGAGGCGGCGGTGCCGTCGCGCTCGGCCCGGCGCACAGCGCGTACCC
The DNA here is from genome assembly GCF_003205575.1 of Streptomyces tateyamensis. Taxonomy (GTDB): domain Bacteria; phylum Actinomycetota; class Actinomycetes; order Streptomycetales; family Streptomycetaceae; genus Kitasatospora; species Kitasatospora tateyamensis. The sequence continues at coordinate 9,661 of NZ_PYBW01000087.1, read as the reverse complement.
GGTCAGGCCCGCCACCAGCAGCCCGGTCAGTAGGGCGGGCAGTGCCGGCCCCGGGCCCGAGTGTCAGCGTACGTGGCCGGCCCGGGAGGCCGGCACCATGGCGGCGGCGAGCGCGGTGGCGGGCAGCGCGAGCAGGGCCGGCCGGGCCGGCGGAACATCCCTGCGAGAGAGAAGCCGTTGAACGGTCAGCCCAACCGGGCCAACCGGGCCAGCCGCACCAGGTCGGCCGGCCGGCCCACCGCGCGCCGTCGGGCCGGGCTGACCAGCACCGCCGGCTGGGCGCTGGGCGGAGCGGGGAAGTGGCTGCGGGCGTAGCGGCGGAAGCGGGTGCGGCGGTCGTCGGCGGGGGGGGCGAGGAGGAGGGGGGCCATGACGGACCTCCGGCGGGCGGGGGGGGTCGGGTTCCTCGGCCAGCAAACGCGCCCCGCCGCTGGGAGATCAATACGTAGGCGGTACCCATGCGTCCGGCGAACGCTGGGTACCGGCCCCGGCGGCCAGGGCCGGGCCCAGCTCCTTTCGGGTCACGCCGAGCTTGTGCAGCAGGTTGGCCACGTGCCGCTCGACGGTGCGCGGGGAGAGGAAGAGTGCCTGGGCCACGTCCTGGTTGCTGGCGCCCTGGGCGACCAGTTCGGCCACCTGCAGCTCGCGCGGCGAGAGCAGCGCGCCGTAGCCGCGCCGGCCCGGGGTGGGAGTGCGGCCCAGTCCCAGGTCGCGCCGCAACCGCTGGCAGCGGGCCGCGTCCGAGGTGGCGCCGAGCGCCAGGTAGGCCTGTTCGGCGGCGGCCAACCGGTCGGCGGCGGCCTCCGGTTCGGGGCCGGACAGCGCCACCGCGAGCTGCTCCTCGGCCCGGGCCGCCTGGTACGGCCGCCCGATCTGCCACCACAGTTCGCGCGCCCGGGTGAACGCCGCCCGCGCCCCGGCCTGGTCCGGCCCGGCCAGCAGTTGCCCGCGGGCCTGTTCGAGCGCCGCCAGCGCGGCAGGTGCGTCGACGTTCGCCAGGCCCTGCTCGGCCTGCTCCACCAACTCGGCGGCAGCCCGCCGTTCACCCTCGGCCAGCGCGCACTCCACCGCCACCGGGAGCAGTTCGGCCGAGCGGGCCCAGGCATCGGCGGCGCGCAGCGCGGCCACCGCGGGCGCCAGAGTGGCGGTGGCCTGCGCGGTGTCGCCCTCGGCCAGCCGCAGCCCCGCCAGGCCGGCGGCCGCCCGCAGCGCCGTGGTCACCTGGGACTCCCGGTCGCCGAACCGGGCGGCCGCCGTGAACTCCCGCTGGGCCACCGCGAGCCGGCCCCGGGCGGCGGCCAACCGGCCGAGCAGCAGCGATCGTTCGGACTCCGCCATGGCCAGGTCGGGGAACTCGGCGCCGAGGGCGGCGAACCGCTCGGCCAGCCCGTCCCAGTGGCCCGCCAGCCCGTCCAGGCGCAGCAACGCGATCCGGCTGTAGCACTCCAGGTAGGGGATCGCCGCCTGCCGGGCCAACCGGCGAGCCTCCCGCAGCAGTTGGCCGGCCCGCTGGTCGTGGCCGAGCTCGACGGCGATGTCGCCGGTGTTGAACAGGGCCCGGGCGCTCTGGCGCAGCACCTCGGGGTTCTCGGCGGCCCGCGGCAGGGCCGCCAGGCCGGTCCAGACCGCCGGATCGCCCTGCCGGGCCTGGAAGGTGAGCCTGGTCGCCCGCACCGCGGCGGCCGCCGCCTGGTCCGGGTGGTCGACCAGCAGCCGCTCGGCCCGGTCCAGCCGGGCGGCCGCCAGCCGGCCCTCGCCGCCGCGCTCGTTCATCGCCAGCGCCACCAGGGCGCGCGAGGCACGGATCGGACGGTCGGTCAGTTCGTCGACCGCGAGCGCCAGTTGGTCGAATCCGGCGCGGTCGCCGGCGTGGGTGGCGATCAGGATCCCCAGCGTCAGCCGGATCTCGCCGCGGTCGCCGGGGGCCAGCCGGGGATCGGCCAGCATCGCGGTCAGGGTCTGGGTGCTGGCCGCCGAGTCGGTGCCGTTGGCGGCGATCCGGGCCAGGGTCAGTGCGACCCGGCCGCGGCGGTCCGGGTCGAGTTCGGGCTCGGCGAGCAGCCGGCGCAGCAGGGTCTCGGCGCTGCCGGAGTCGCCCAGCGCCACCGCCTGCTCGGCGGCGGCCTCGGCCAGCCGCTGCCAGCCCGGCCGGTCGCCGAGCGCCAGGGTGTGGTGGGCGAGCTGGACCAGCGGGCGCGGGTGCTGCGCCTCCAGCACCGCGACGGCCCGCCGGTGCAGCACGCCGCGGTGCGGTCCGAGCAGCCGGCGGTACGCCACCTGTTGGGCCAGCACGTGGCGGAAGGTGTACCGGGTGGGCGGGTCCTCGCGCAGCACGGCGGCCCGCAACGCCGCGGTGAGCCCCTCGGCGGCGGCCTGCGGGGTCAGGCCTGCCACCTCGGCGAGCAGCTGCTCGCCGGCCGGCACGCCGAGCACGGCGGCGGCGGCCACCACCGCCTCGCCAGCCGGCGGCAGTGCGGCCAGGCGCTCGGTCACCGCGTCGCGCAGTCCGCGCGGGACCTCGCTGCGCTCCAGCTCGCCGACCAGGTCCGCGGGCGGGTCGCCGGTCTCGCCGAGGGTGATCAGGTCCTCCTCGGCGACCAGCGGCAGCCCCTCGCTGCGCCGGTACAGCAGCTCGGCCAGCGCCGGGGTGGCGGCCGGGCCGAGCGCGGAGCGGGCCAGCTCGTGCACCTCGGCCTCGGCCAGCGGGCCCAGCCGCAGCAGGGCGCCGGCCACCCCGGGCGGGCGGCGGTAGGCGGCGCCGAGCACCGGTGTGTCGGGCGGCAGGTCCTCGGCGCGGTAGCTGAGCAGCAGGCTCAGCCCGGGGGGCAGGTCGTGGGCGAGTAGCAGCAGGAGTTCGCGGGTGGCCTCGTCGGCCCAGTGCAGGTCCTCGATGACGAGCACCACCTCGCCGAGTGCGGCGAGCAGGGCGCGGACCGCGTGGGCCAGGCGGTGGCGGTCGGCGGTCTCGACGGCGGGCGGGAGGCGATCGGCCAGGTCGGGCAGGAGCGGGGCCAGGGCGCCGGTGCTGGGGGGCAGGGTGGGCGGCGCGGGCGGCGGGGGCAGCGCGGGGCCGACGGCGCGCAGGGCGTCCATCACCGGGCCGAACGGGAGCGGTGCGCGCAGGGGGTGGCAGGAGCCGGTGAGCACCAGGGCGGCGGTGCCGGCGGTGGCCTCGGCGATCAGCCGGGACTTGCCGATCCCGGCTTCGCCCTCGACCAGCAGTACGGCGGGCGGGTGGCGCAGCGCGGCGGTGGCCAGCGCCAGCTCGGACCGGCGCCCGACGAAGGCGAACCCGACCCCGGGGCGGCCGGTCACGGCCGGGCCCCGCGGGCGGTGCGGCGGACATCGCGTGGCATGGGGCCATTCTCACCCAGGCCTGCGGCAGCCGGGCAGCCGGGCAACGGGGTGGGGGCGCACCCGGCCGGCGGTGCGGCAGGGCGGCGGGCGGGAGGGTACGGGGTCGCGGGCCGAGTGGAGCCGCCGGCCGGTACCGGGCGCCGGAGCGCGGGAACGCCCGTGGGGGCGGGCCCGAAGGCCCGCCCCCACGGGGCGCCGATGAGCGAGGGTCAGGAGACCGTCACGTCGTCGTAGTAGGTGTAGGTGGGGTCACCCGCGTAGTTGTCGTCCTTGTTCACGAGGGTGAGGGTGTAGCTGTGACCGGCGGTGACCGCAGCGGTCACGGTGTGCCAGGAGGAGTCCGCCGCGCAGGTCTTGGCCAGCACCGTGGTGGTCACACCGGTGGTGTTGTCCTTCAGGGTGGCGGTGGCCCAGTCGTAGGTCACGGTGTCGGGGCAGGTGCTGCTGTACGAGAAGGACAGGCTGCTCGCACCGGCCTGGGCGGTGAAGGTCTGGGCGATCGAGGAGGTGCCGGTCGGGTTGGTCGAGCCGACCATCGCGCCGTAGCTGCCGGTGTGGGCGGCCGAGGTGGTCGCGGCGGTGCTGCCGACGGAGGTCCAGCCGGTCAGGCTGCCGGTCTCGAAGCCACCGTTGGTGACGGCGCTGCCGCCACCGCCCGAGGTGGTCTCGCTCCAGGTGAAGGTGGTGGAGCCGGTGGCGCCGGTGGTGTCCTTGGCGGTGACGGTCACCGAGGAGGTGCCGGCCGCGGTCGGGGTGCCGGAGATCAGGCCCGAGGAGCTGATCGACAGGCCGGCCGGCAGGCCGGTGGCCGAGTAGGTCAGGGTCTGGCCCGAGGCCGAGTCGGAGGCGCTGATCTGCAGGCTGGCGGCGGTGCCGACGGTGCCGGACTGGTTGCCCGGGTTGGTCACGGTGACCGTGTTGCCGTGGTTCAGGATGGCGTGCGAGATGGCGCAGGAGTTGGTGTCGTTCGACCAGCTGGCCTGCTCCGCGAAGGAGCCGAAGCTGCCGAAGTTGATCATGGCCGCGCCGCCGGTGGTGCCGGGCTTGAGCCAGGCGCACTCGTCGGAGTTCTCCTGGCCGTTGTACGAGCTGCCGGAGACGTGGTTGGTCCAGCCGCCCGCCGGGTTCTGGTCCGACATCATCTCCTGCCACTCGTGGCCGAGAGTCATCGTGTAACCGTCCAGCGTGCCGGGCGAGTTGACGAAGCCGACGCCGCAGTTGGCACCCTGGTCGATGTTGTACGGCTGGTTCGAGAAGGCGATGTCACCGTAGGGCGAGTTGACCGCCCCACCGGTCAGGGTGGTGTCGCCGTTGTAGTCGTGCCAGGCGCAGTAACCCGTGGTCGGGTTCTGGTAGTCGTCCGGGTTGGTGCCGTGGGGCGACAGGACCACGTAGTACGCGTCGCGGTTCGAGGCAGCCGTGGTGTTGCCGAAGTGGGCGGCGGCGTTGACGGCCTCGACACCCAGCTGGTGGCCGGTGGCCTGGGCCGGGGAGGCGGCCGAGTTGTCGTACCAGACGCCGGAGAGGACACCGCCGGCCTGGTACGGGATGAAGTTGGCGTTGGACGGGCAGCTGACCGCGCCGCTGGCCACGTTCGGGCCGTCGCACCACTGGGTCAGGTCGGCCGACCACGTCTCGTTGTTGGTGCCGATGCCCTTGAACATCTGCTGGGCGGCACTCGCGGCGCCGGCCGAGTCGCCGGAGAACTTCGCGTTGCCGTTGGCGTCGGTGCTCTGGGTACCCCACTGGTTGCCGTAGAAGACCAGGTAGACCTTGGAGTGGCCGCTCTGCACGCCGATGCCGTCGACGCCGCCGCCGTAGGAGAGGGTCTGCTGGCCGGTGGCCGCGGCGGACAGCTGGTGGGCCAGGCGGTCCCGCTTCTGGGCCTCGTACTGCTTGATGCCCGGGATCTTGCTGGCGTTCAGGGTCGAGCTGTACGGGTTGAACTCGTTGGTGATGCCCGAGCCGGACACCGCCGCGGCGTTGTGGTGGGCCTGGCCCGAGACCGCCGGAACGGCGGGGGCGGCGGCCTGCGCCGGAGCGGCCAGCAGGCCGGCCGTGGCGACCGCGAGGGAGAACGCGCCGGTGACGGCGGCGGCCTTCGCGTACCGGGAGCTGTGGGGGCTACCCATGGTGGGGGTTCCTCTCGTGAACCCGTCGTCCGGTCTCCGATCGGGAGTGGACGGCGGCTTGCGGGGGACTGGGCCGCCGGTCCCGGCCGCCGGCACGCGATTTTCGGCATGGCCAAGCCCCGCAGGTAATTCGGGGACGTGCCGACCGGAAATCGTGCAGAAGCGTGCGGACGCCCCGCTGGGGAGGGGCGCACGGCGGTGGGACCACAGCCCTGACGGGCAATCAGGCGCTTCCGGAGCGGTTGCGATGCTTGCCGTCGCGCTGAAGCAAAGCAGAGTTGGTTAACACCCGTCAACGGATGGCGGACCATTTCTCTTCGGGGCCGGAATTCTGTGAATGGAATGGAATCCGGCCCCGGGCTTTTCAATGATTCAAGTTCTGGACGGGAGTGAATTAACTGTATAGAAGGCGGTGCGGGCACCCGGGGCGGCGGTCGGGCGTTGGGAGGGGGGAGAGCGGCGCGAGGCAGGTGAGGAACCGATGGGCGAGGCGGACGGGATGCCTGCCGGCCAGGGCGGGGGTCCGGGCGGGGGCTGGGGCGGGGAGTGGAGCGAGGGTGAGCTGGACGGTGTGGGGCTCGACGAGGCGTTCGTGCGGGCCGCACCGGTGGCCGAGCCCTCCGGGCGGTCCCGGATGCTCGCCGCCCGCTGGCGCCGAGAGCCGCCGGAGCCGCAGCCCTGGCGCTCCGACCAGCCGCCGGCCGGCTGGTTCTGGAGCCGGGTGCGTCGGCGCCGCCGGTGGCGGGGGTGAGCGGGGGCGATCCTGCTCCCGCTCGGTCGAGCCGAGGCGAGCTGAACCTGGTCGTACCGAAGCGAGCTGAGTCGCGTCGTGTTCAGGTCGGCGGCCGGGCCTGACACTCCGTCGCGCCGGAGCGGGCGAACTGGCCCGGGCTGGCGCCGAGCACCCGCTTGAAGTGGCGGGTGAAGTGCGACTGGTCGTAGAAGCCGGCCGCGACGGCCACCTCGCGCGCGGGCATGCCCTGCAGTAGCAGTCGGCGGCCCAGGTCGACCCGGCGGCCGGTCAGGTACTGGTGCGGCCCGATCCCGAACTCCTTGCTGAACACTCGTACCAGGTGCGTCGGGTGGGCGAAGAGCAGATCGGAGGCCTCCTGCAGGGTGAGGCCCTCGACGTAGTGCTCGTCGAGGATCTCCAGCAGTCGGTGGGCGAGTCCGGCATCGTGCAGCGGGGGTCGGCGCAGTTCGAGCCGGCCGGTCAGGTGGTCGCGAAGCCGCTCGCCGATCAGGGCCAGTCGGCTCTCGGCCTCCAGGGTGTCCCCGGGGTGGGCGAGTACCCCGTGCAACTGGTGGATCCGGTCGCGCAGTAGCGGGTCGTCCAGTACCGGGCTGTCCACCGCCGGCCCGATCATCGCGTCGTCGAGCAGTGCCGAGTCGAGATAGAGAACGCGTTTGCGGAATCCCTGCGAGGTCACCGCATTGCCGTTGTGCGGGACGTGCGGCGGCAGCAGGGTGACCAATTGGTTGAGTGCGCCGTGTTCGTGCCGGGAAAGGTCGTAGCGGACCATTCCGTCATCGATGATCAGCAGCGTCCAGGTGTCGTGCGTGTGCATCGGATAAACGTGGTCGGTCATCCGCGCGTGGAACACCTCGGAGATTCCGGTGACCCCCGGGTGCCACGCCCTGATCCGCCGGCTTGGACCGAGCTCGGTCACCATGCGCGGCTCCGACGGCGGCCGAGCTGCGGTTCTGTGCGGACCCGAAGCATCTTGAGCACCGTGCTCACACTCCCGGAAGCAGTCGACATGTGTGAACGCGACGGGAGGCGGCGGTCCCTCGGGCAATCGCCGTCGCCGATCGCCCCAACTCTCGGTCCCATGCAGTCGAACACTGCTGGAGAACGGCTGTTGCCGCCCCCCGGCGGCCAACTCGCTAAGATCGTACAAGGCTTCCCGGCGGGGTCTTGACACGATCCAGCATATGGAATCCGAGAGCACGCCCGTCCGATTCGACACCAAGATCGCCGTACTGCTCCGGGAGGACCTGGCGACCTGGCAGCGGCTGAACACGACCGCCTTTCTGGTGAGTGGATTGGGCGTACACGTCCCCGAGTTGGTCGGTGAGCCCTATGCGGACGCCGACGGCACCCAGTACCTGCCGATGTTCCGTCAGCCCGTACTCGTTTTCGAGGGTGGCAAGGAGCTGCTGAAGCAGGCTCACTCGCGCGCCCTGGGCCGCGAACTGCCGGTGTCGGTCTTCACCTCCGACCTGTTCACCACGAGCAACGACCGCGACAACCGCGCCGCCGTCGCGGCGGTCCCGCGCGCCGACCTCGACCTGGTCGGGATCGCGCTGTACGGCCCGCGCAACGCCGTCGACAAGGTGCTCAAGGGCGCCCGGATGCACCCGTGACCGACCCCCGTCCGCAGGCCCACGGACATCCGGAGAGGTGAGATGCCGCAAGGAACGGCGCACCAGGGCGATGCCGCTGACGCCCTCAAGTACCTGCTGGCCTTCGCCGCACCCGCGCTGGGCTCCACCCACTGGTCCGCGGTCCCGGGCCGGACCTGGGCCGACGTCGCCTACCTGGCGGCCCGACCGCGGTGGCCTACCTGTGCTACTTCCGCGGCCTGCGCCTGGTCAGCCCCTCGACCGCAACGGTGGTCATGTTCACCGTCCCGGTGTTCGGGGTGACCTGCTCGGTCGTCTTGCTCGGCGAGTCCTTCACCGCACTCCAGGCGGTGGGCGCGGCTGTCATGCTGGTCGGCGCGCTGCTCGCGGTCACCCAGGGGCGGCTGCCCGCCCGGTCGGCCACCGCCCGGCCGGTTCGCGCGCCCGAGGGCGGACCATCCACCGGCCGGAGGACACGATCCTCGGCGCGTCCCTGAGCGGTCCTCCCCGAGCGGATTTGGTGGCGCAGGGGTGGCCGGGGATGATGGGCGACCCTATATCGAACAGTTGAAGGTGTGGAGATGAGCGAGTCGTTCGCCCAGGAACTGCGAACCCAGCTCGCCGAGGCCCGCGCCCGCTGGGACCGGGCGCTGGCCGACGGCGACGAGGAGGCCGCCGAGCACCACGCCGAGCGGGTCGCCCAACTGCGCTGGCTGGCGGCGGAGTACCGGGTCGCGGAGGAGGACTGAGGTCGGGCTGGGGGAGCCGTCGGTCCGGGGCCGCCAGGTAGCGGGTCCAGGGACGGCGTGGAACGCCCTTTTGTGCCGCGCGCAGTCGGCAGGCGGCGCACACCGGGCAGGGCGGTCGTCCTCGCAGTCTCCCGGAGTCGCCGACGGGCGCGGCTTGCACGGACGGACCATCAGGGATGCGGCCGGACGGCGCTGCTGTCAGCGTTGGCGGCAGAGCGGGCGCGAGGGTCGCCCGAGTGGCGAGGAGCGGCGCGATGGCGCAGTCAGCGGGCACGGGCAGTTGGACGGTGCCGGAGCCGGTGGGCCCGCCGGAGTTCCTCCCGGTGCTGGACGTGCCTGCGCACGGGCGGCAGCGCCGGTGGACCGTGCTGCTGCGCTGGCTGATCCTGATCCCGCACTACATCGTGCTCTGGGTGCTCGGGATCGGCGCGTTCTTCGCGGTGGTGGTGGGCTGGTTCGCGGCACTCTTCCTCGGGCGGCTGCCCGCGCCGATCGCCCGCTACCTGATCGGGTTCGTCGGTTACGACACCAGGCTGATGGTCAGTCAGGCCCTGCTGGTGGACCAGTACCCGCCGTTCTCGCTGCGCCAGCCGCGGGACTACCCGGTGCGGATCGAGCTGCGGCCGGGGCGGTTGAACCGCCTGGCGGTCTTCTTCCGACTGCTGCTGATGATCCCGGCCGCGATCATCAGCGGGCTGGCGGCGGCGGGCTGGGCGGTGCTGGCCGTCTTCCTCTGGCTCTGGACCCTGGTCACCGCCCGCCTGCCCCGCCCGGCCTTCGAGGCCACCGCCGCCATGGTGCGCTACCGGATGCGGTTCACCGCCTACGCGCTGATGCTCACCTCGGCCTACCCCAAGGGCCTGTTCGGTGAGGAGCGCGGGAACGAGCCGCGCGAGTCGGCCACCCGCCCGCTGGTGCTGAGCGGCGCGGGCAAGGGGCTGCTGGTGGCGTACCTGGTGCTCGGCCTGGCCGTGGACGCGGGCGGGTCGGTGGGCGGCAGCTACCACAACACCACTGACGACGGCACGGTCTCCACCGCGCCGGCCGTGCACGCGCGGGCCTAGTACTACAGGGCTA
>NZ_PYBW01000086.1:383-650 GCF_003205575.1 Streptomyces tateyamensis | reverse complement strand
CGCGGCCGCGACCCCGAGCACCTCAACCCCGCCGAGGTCGAGCACCGCCGCCGGGCCTCCGGCCTGGACACCGTCCTGCCCACGCTGCGCAGCACCCTGTTCGACCCGGTCAGCGACCTGCCGCTGATCCTCGCGGTGGCCGACCGGACCGGCACCGTGCTCTGGCACGAGGGCCCGCGCGACCTGCGCCGCAGCGCCGACCTGATCGGCTTCATGACCGGCGGCCGGTGGGGCGAGGAGTCGGTGGGCACCAACGGGATCGGCACC
>NZ_PYBW01000086.1:0-160 GCF_003205575.1 Streptomyces tateyamensis | reverse complement strand
GCACGGTGGCCGAGCCGGTGCTGGCGCACACCTCGGGTCCGGCACTGGTGGTGGACCGGGACGGCTGGACCGCGGCCACCACCGGGCTGGCCCCGGTGCAGCGCCTGCGGCTGCCCGCCGACGGCTGGGGCACGGCCCCGGTGCACTGGCTGCCCTCGCT
>NZ_PYBW01000085.1:26846-27047 GCF_003205575.1 Streptomyces tateyamensis | reverse complement strand
GCAGGGCGGCCCGCTCCGGGCTGCCCGGTTCGGCCCGGTGGGCCGCCAGGCGCAGTTCCTCGCCCTGCGGAAAGGGCTGGTTGTCACCGACCAGCAGCGGCTCCCCGGTGGGCGGCTGCAGCACCAGCAGTGCCGCGCCCAGCGCCAGGTACTCCAGCGAGGCGCCGTGCAGGCGGGCCGCGACCACCGTGGCGGCGGGGG
>NZ_PYBW01000085.1:0-26785 GCF_003205575.1 Streptomyces tateyamensis | reverse complement strand
GACCACCGTGGCGGCGGGGGTGTTGGGGTGGGCCAGGTCGCAGCGGGCGCCGTGCAGCGCGGCGGTCTCGGCGATCGCGTCGGCCAGGCACTCGGCGATCGAGCGGTCCGGGCGGTCGGTCAGCCGGGAGAGCAGGTGGACACCGAGCCGGCGCACGTACCAGGCGGTGCCGTGCCGGCAGCCGGACGCCAGGCCGGGCGGGCCGCCGGCGCCGGCGAGCAGCACCAGGGCCTCGGAGGTGGCCGCGGCGAAGTCCTCGCCGGTGCGGCCCGGTTGCTCGGCCTGTGCGGCCAGCTGTACCTGCATGCGGTCAGTGTGCGGTGCAACGGACCCGCCCGGACAGGGCTCTGCACGAGTTAGCCCGTACGGGGAGGGCGAATGGCCCCGAGTTCGATTTCCACTTAGCGTCAGATACGGCACTTGTCAGACAAGACGGACGGGATGACGCGATGTGGTGGCAGGCGATCCTGGTGGCACTGGCCGCGTTCGGGTTCCCGGCGCTGGCGCTGCTCTACTTCATCGGTGGGCCGAACTACCGGGACCAGCAGCGGGGCTGAGCCCGGGTCGGACGAGGGCGGGTCGGCGGCCGGGTGGGGCCGCGGGCCCGCCCTCGGCATGCGCCGGGCCGACCGGCTCGCCCGCGCCTGCCGGGACGTCGGGTCAGTCAGCAACCCCTCACGTCAGGCCAGCCAGTACGGGTCGCGGCCCAGCAGCAGCAGTGCCCGGTCCAGCGGCGGGAGCAGCTCGACCAGCGTGCGGGCCGGCGCGAAGGCCCGGCCCGGGGCCCGGAAGGCCGGATCGACGGGGACCGCGCGGGCCACCTGCAGCACCACCTCGCCCAGGTCGTCCGGGCAGTGGAACGGCTGTCCCAGGGCGGCGGCCAGGTCCCAGCCGTGCACCACGGTGTCCAGCAGGTGGAAGGCGATCGCCTGGGCGGGCGGGAAGGGGTGGCCGGGCAGGATCTCGGGCAGCGCCACCGCACGGTCGGACAGCTCAGCGGCGGCGAAGGCGTCCACCAGTTCGCGGGCCGAGTCGGCGAAGGCGGCCAGCGCGGTGAAGGCGACGGTGGGCGAGTCGATCAGCGGGTGGTCGGCGAAGACGCCGGGCCGGTCGCCGTGGCCGCGGGCGGCGGCGGCGAAGCCGTACTGCTGGCCGATCAGGTGCGAGAGCAGCCGGCGCAGGTCCCACCCGGTGCACGGGGTGGGCAGGTCGAGCTGCTCGCGGCCGATGCCGGCCACCACCGGGGCGATCAGGGCGAGGGCGGTCGAGTGACGGGAGGCGAGAGTCGTCGTCATGGAAGGAAATTAGCACGATCGTTCGGTCAGTTTTGTGGATGCTCCGAACAGACCTGACGGCGTGCCAGGAGTCAGGCCGCCGGCAGCAGCGACTCGTCCACCGCCTCGGAACGCAGCAGCAGCAGGATCGAGCGCCTGGCCCGGGCGTACGGCGCCTCGTGGTCGTAGAGCAGCGACAGCGCGTTGGCGTACTCCAGGAAGGCGAGCAGCTCGAAGGAGAGCTGCTCCAGGTCGGTGTCGGGGCGCAACTCCCCCACCCCGCGGGCGGCTTCGAGCAGCTCGAGGACGATCTGCTGCCAGGCCCGGCTGCTCTCGGCCATCGCGTCGCGCACCCGGCCCGGCTGCGCGTCGAACTCCGCGCCCACCGCGTAGAAGAAGCAGCCCCCGGCGAACACCCGGGTCCGCGAGTACTCCAGCCAGGTCTCCGCCAGCTTCAGCAACTGGCCCACGCCCGGCGGCAGCTGCTCGACCGGCTCGATCACCGTGCTGCGGTAGATCCGCTGCGCGGCGCGCACCGTGGCCAGTTGCAGCTCCTCCTTGGAGCCGAACAGCGCGAACACCCCGCTCTTGCTCAACTCCAACTCGGCGGCCAGGCGCCCGAGCGAGAGCCCTGCCAACCCCTCCACCGAGGCGATCCGCACCGCCCGGGCGAGCACCAACTGCCGGGTCTCGTTGCCCTTCTGCACCCGCCCGTCCCGCGTGGGTTCCACCACGACCGCCACCACCGTCTTCCCTGAGCCCCGCCGGCGACTGCTTTTCAAGCAGCTTAGGGCCTGATACGGATGGACCCGCCGTGCACCCCACACCCTCAGGAGCGACGACGATGACCAGCACCGCCCGCCCCGGTGGCCCCGACCCGCTCGACCTGCTCGCGGTGGAGGAACTGCTGACCGAGGAGGAGCGGATGGTCCAGCAGACCGTCCGCAGGTTCACCGCGGACCGGATCCGCCCGCACCTGGCCGACTGGTTCGAGCAGGGCGTCTTCCCGGCCCGCGAGCTGGCCCCCGAGCTCGGCCGGCTCGGCCTGCTCGGCATGCACCTGGAGGGCTACGGCTGCGCCGGGGCCGGGGCGGTGGCCTACGGGGCGGCCTGCCTGGAGCTGGAGGCCGCCGACTCGGGGCTGCGCAGCTTCGTCTCGGTGCAGGGCTCGCTGGCGATGCGGGCGATCCACGCCTTCGGCAGCGAGGAGCAGAAGCAGCGCTGGCTGCCCGGGATGGCGGCGGGCGAGCTGATCGGCTGCTTCGGGCTGACCGAGCCGGACTTCGGCTCCGACCCGGGCAACATGCGCACCACCGCCCGCCGCAAGGGCACCGACTGGGTGCTGTCCGGCGCCAAGATGTGGATCACCAACGGCTCGATCGCCGACGTCGCGGTGGTCTGGGCGCAGACCGAGGACGGGGTGCGCGGCTTCCTGGTGCCGCGCGGCGCCGCCGGGTTCACCGCCACCGACGTGCACGGCAAGCTCTCGCTGCGCGCCTCGGTCACCAGCGAGCTGCACTTCGACGAGGTGCTGCTGCCGGGCGACGCGGTGCTGCCGGGGGTGAGCGGCCTGCGCGGTCCGCTCTCCTGCCTGAACGAGGCCCGGTACGGGATCCTGTGGGGCACCGTCGGCGCGGCCCGGGACTGCTACCAGGCGGCGCTGGAGTACGCCAAGACCCGGATCCAGTTCGGCCGGCCGATCGCCGCCTTCCAGCTGACCCAGGAGAAGCTGGTCGAGATGGCGCTGGAGCTGGAGAAGGCCCACCTGACGGCCTGGCGGATCGGCCGGCTCAAGGAGGCCGGGCGGGCCCGGGCGGCGCACATCAGCTTCGGCAAGCTGAACAACGTGCGCGCGGCGCTGGAGATCGCCCGCAGCGCGCGCACCGTGCTCGGCGCCAACGGGATCACCACCGCCTACCCGGTGCTGCGGCACGCCAACAACCTGGAGTCGGTGCTCACCTACGAGGGCACCAGCGAGATCCACACCCTGGTGCTGGGCGAGGCGATCACCGGGGAGTCGGCGTACCGCTGACCGGTCAGGGCAGGTAGTCCTTGCGCTCGTGCTCGTCGGCCAGGAAGGGGACCGACTGGAACCAGGCGACGCCGCAGGCGCGGCAGCAGGTCTCGTCGGTCCGGCCCCACTCGGTCGAGTTGAGGGTGGCTGCCTGCTCGGACAGCTCCCGGCCGCACAGGCCCACGTGCTTCTCGTCCGGGACCATGTGCCACATCTTCACCGGACCGCCGGGGCCCGCCTCGCCGTACTCGGCGTGCATTCGGTGCAACATGACTCCACAGTGCGCCCGACCCGCCGCGGACGCGAGGGGAGGGCTCAGGAGGCGACCCGCAGCAGGGGGTCGTCGTGGCGGCGGAGGAGCTTCTCGAAGCTGACGATGGCGCCGCGCTGGGGGTGGTTGAGCAGGTCGACGTGGTCGGTGAGGGCGCGGATGAGGAAGAGGCCGCGGCCGGACTCGGCGGTGAGGTCGGGCAGGTGGGCCGGGTCGGGCAGGCGCAGCGTGCCGGCCGGGCGGCCGGGCGGCAGGACGTGGGTGTCGTAGGCGGTGGGCCGGGTGCGCCGGGCCGGGGGGAGGGTGGTCGGGCCCGGCAGCGAGGCGCGGCCGCGGCGCGGGCGGCCGTGGGTGAGCAGCGGGCGGCCGGCGGCCGGGCGGCGGGCCGGCACCAGGTGCGGGGCGACCGGCAGGCCGGGCCCGCGGTCGACCACCTCGACCCGCAGCAGGTCGCCGGCCAGCCGGGCGGTGACCTCGAAGCCGCCCTCGCCGACCGCGTGCTCGACCGCGTTGGCGCAGGCCTCGGTCAGCGCCAGGGCCAGGTCCGCGGCGATCTGCGGATCCACCCCGGCGCTGTCCATGGTGCCGAGCAGGATGCGGCGGGCCAGCGGCACGCTGGCCAGTTCGCGCTTGAGGTGCAGAGTCCACCAGATGTCCACGACCGGTCCCTCCTGGCTGGGGCTCCACATACAACTAGGTATTGCCTCGTGATCACGGCGTGAACCGTCCAGCGGCGACCGGTCCCCCCATTCGGCGGATGGACCGGCACGGCGGCCTGTGCGCTGCGGCGCGTGGCGGCCCGGCGCACGCCGCGGCCGAAAGGGTCAATCAGCGGCCACCGCCACCCCAGGCCGGTCCGGGCGGGGGCCGATGAGATGATGGCCCGGCCATGAGCAGCCGCCGCCGCAGCGCGATCCCGGGTGCCGCCGACCGGGCCGCCCGGGCCGACGGCGCCGTCGGCGTGGCCGGCTGGGACCTGCGGCTGCTGCGGGCCGTGCCGTTCGCGCTGCTCTGCACGCTGATCGCGGCGGTCGGGCACGGCCTGGCCGGCGGCGGCGTGATCGCGCCGCCCACCTTGGCGCTGGGCTTCGCGCTGGTCTGCGCCGTGGCCGTGCTGCTCGGCGGCCGGGAGCGCACGCTGCCCGGGATCGCCGCCGCGCTCGGCCTGGGCCAACTCGGCCTGCACCTGCTCTTCCACGGCGGCGGCCACCAGGACATGGCCGGCATGCCCGGCATGACCGGCCGCGCCGGCCTGACCCTGGACCAGGTGGCCAGTCGGCTGGTCTGCAACGACACCCCGGGCCTGCCGCACGTGCTGCCGCCGGGGATGTCCGCCGAGCGGGTGGTCGGCGCGGCCGGCCTGGACCCGCACGCCTTCCAGCACGCGGCCGCCGCCACCGCCCCGTGGTGGTCCTTCGGCCTGACCCCGGCGATGCTGGCCGGCCACCTGCTGGCCGCGCTGGTGGCCGGGTGGTGGCTGCGCCGCGGCGAGGCCGCGGTGTGGCGCCTGGTCCGGCTGTCCGGCCGGGCCGCCGCCCGCGAGCTGCGCACCCTGGCCGCCCCGCTGCACCGCGCGTTGGCCCTGGTCGCGGCGGTGCTGCGCGGGCTGCTGGCGCCGGCCGAGCAGGCCGGGCCGGTGCGGCGCCGGGAGCGCGGCGAGCGGTGGCTGCCGACCGCGCTGATCCTGCGGCACAGCGTCGTCCGGCGCGGTCCGCCGGTGTGGGCCTGCGCGCACTGACCCACCGTCACACCGGTGCTCGGTGCGCGGCACGCCGTCGCCCACACCGCTTCCAGGGCAGTGGACTGCCCTGCACCCCTTCGGAGACCGCACTCATGCGTTCCATTCCCACCCGCCGTTCCGCTGCCGCCGCCGTGCTCGCCGCCGTCGCCGTCCTGGCCGCCGCCGCACCGGCCTTCGCGCACGTCACGGTGCAGCCGGGCACCGCCCAGCAGGGCGGCTACACGGCCGTCGCGTTCCGGGTCCCGGACGAGAGCGACACCGCGAGCACCACCAGGCTGGAGGTCAGCTTCCCGACCGACCACCCGGTCGCCTCGGTCAGCACCCAGCCGCTGCCGGGCTGGACCGCCGCCGTGGAGAAGACCCACCTGGACACCCCGGTCAAGACCGACGACGGCGACAGCCTCACCGACGTGGTCTCCAAGATCACCTGGACCGCCGACGCCTCCGGCAAGATCGGCCCCGGTCAGTTCCAGGAGTTCAAGGTCTCGCTCGGCCCGCTGCCCAAGGACACCGACCAGCTGGTCTTCAAGGCGCTGCAGACCAAGGACGACGGCTCCGTGGTGCGCTGGATCGACGAGGCCAAGCAGGGCCAGCCCGAGCCGGCCCACCCGGCCCCGGTGCTCAAGCTGACCAAGGCGGCCGCCGCCTCGCCGGCCGCCGACAACCACCAGATGACCGCCTCGCAGGACGGCAGCTCCGCCGCGAGCGGCAGCGCCAGGAGCTCCGACGGCACCGCCCGCACCCTCGGCGTCGTGGGCATCGTGGTCGGCGTGATCGGTGCCGCGCTCGGCGTGGCCGGCCTGCGCCGCAAGAGCGCCTCCTCCTGACCCTCCGTCACCCGCCGGGCCGGTGGCACCGTCCACCGGCCCGGCGGCCCGCCGCACCGATCGGATCCCCGCCATGCCCCGCACCCCCCGCCGCCTGGCCGGCGCCGCCGCCCTCGCCCTGACCGCCGCCCTGGCGCTGACCGCCTGCGGCTCCTCCGGCGCCAGGCCGGGCAGCGCCAACGCCGTGGTCTCCAAGGAGGCGAACAGCTCGCCGTACCAGGGCACCCCGCTGACCGCGCACTTCGACAAGCCTGACCTGACCCTGACCGACACCGGCGGACAGCCGTACTCGCTGCGTCAGCAGACCGCCGGCCACACCACGCTGCTCTTCTTCGGCTACACCAGCTGCCCGGACGTCTGCCCGACCACGATGGGCGACATCGGGGTGGCGATGCAGAAGCTGCCGGCGGAGGACCAGAAGAAGATCGACGTGGTCTTCGTCTCCACCGACCCGCAGCGCGACACCCCCAAGGTGCTGCGGACCTGGCTGGACTCCTTCGACAAGGACTTCGTCGGGCTGACCGGGAGCCTGGACCAGGTCAAGGCGGCGGCCAAGTCGCTGGGCATCCTGGTGGAGGACCCGGTGGTGAACAAGGACGGCTCGGTGACCTCCTCGCACGGCGCCCAGGTGCTGGCCTTCCTGCCCTCGGACGACAGGGCGCACGTGCTCTACCTGAGCAACACCTCCCAGGACGTCTTCGCCCACGACCTGCCGCTGCTGGCCAAGGGGGTGGCCGCCTGATGGCCGGCGCCAAGCGGTTCAGCCGCTTCGCGCTGGCCGGGGCGGGGCTCGCCGCGGCGCTGACCGCGACCGCGACCGCGATAGTCGTGGCCAGCGGCGGCGACTCGCACGCCGCCGCTCGGCTGAGCGTGGCCGACCCGTACATCCCGCTGCCGGCCGGCGCCGACCAGATGGCGGCCGGCTACCTGACCGTCACCAACGCGGGCCGGGGCGCGGACCGGCTGGTCCGGGTGAGCAGTCCGGGGGCCAGTTCGGTCACCATGCACCGCTCCACCGAGTCGAGCATGGAGTCGGTGGACGGGCTGGAGGTGCCGGCCGAGGGGGCGCTGACCTTGACCCGCGGCGGCACCCACCTGATGATCATGGGTTGGAAGCAGCCGCCCGCCGTCGGGGACCAGCTGGAACTCGACCTGACGTTCGAGAAGGCCGGCACCATCGCCGTCCAGGTACCGGTCAAGCCGCTCACCTACCGCCCCGGGAGCTGACCCACCGATGCGCAAAGTCCTCGCCTGGCTGACCACCGCGGGCGCCCTGCTGGTGCTGCTGCTCGGCACGGCCGCACCGGCCCAGGCGCACGCGGCGCTGCTGCGCACCGACCCGGCCCAGAACTCGGTGGTGGCCGCTGCCCCGGGCGGCGTGACCCTGACCTTCAGCGAAGGGGTGACCCTCAACAGCGACTCGGTGCGGGTGCTGGACCCGGCCGGCAAGCAGGTGGACACCGGCAACCCCGGGCACGCCGACGGCAGGGCCGACACCGCCCGGGTCGGCCTGCGCGGTGGGCTGGCGAACGGCACCTACACGGTGGCCTGGCGGGCCGTCTCGGAGGACACCCACCCGGTCGGCGGCGCCTTCGTCTTCTCGATCGGCGCGCCCTCGGACACCTCGGTCAATCCGAACACGGTGCAGGGCGAGAACGCCGATCCGGTGGTGTCGGCGCTGTACGGGACCGGGCGCGCGGTGGCTTACGGGGCGTTCGCACTGCTGGTCGGGGTGGCCGCGTTCGTGCTGCTGTGCTGGCCGCGCGGGGCCGGCAACCGGTCGGTGCAGCGGCTGCTGATGACCGGTTGGGTGGCGCTGCTGGCCGCCACGGTCGCGGTGCTGCTGCTGCGCGGGCCGTACGAGAAGGGCAGCGGGCTGGGGCAGGTGCTGGACCTGCTGCAGGTGCGCACCACGCTGGACGAGCGGATCGGCACGGCGCTGGCGGCCCGGCTGCTGCTGCTCGCCGCGAGCGGGGTCTTCCTGTCGCTGCTGGTCGGCCAGTTGGGGCAGGAGGCACCCGCGGCCGAGGCGCCTGCCTCCGGTGACGCAGGGGCCGGGGCCGGGGACGAGGACGAGGACGAGCTGCGCCGGCTGGAGCAGCGGGCCGCCGAGCGGCCGCAGCGCGAGGCGCGGCTGGCGCTGGGCGGCGGCGGGCTGCTGCTGGCGCTGGCGCTCGCGGCCACCTGGGCCGGGGCCGACCACGCGGCGGTGGGCCTGCAGGTCTGGCTGGCGCTGCCGCTGGACATGCTGCACCTGGTGGCGATGGCCTGCTGGCTGGGCGGACTGGTGGCCCTGCTGGTCGGGCTGCGGCACGGGGCCGGGGCGGCGGCCGCCGACCGGTTCTCCGCGGTGGCGCTGGCCTCGGTCAGCGTGCTGGTGGCCACCGGGCTGTACCAGGCCTGGCGCGGTGTGGGGTGGTCCTGGTCGGCGCTGGTGGACACCCGGTACGGGCAGTTGCTGCTGGTCAAGGTCGGGCTGGTGCTCGCGATGGTGGCGGTGGCCTGGTTCTCCCGGCGGTGGACCGGGCGGCTGCGGACGGCGGCTGACGCCCCGCCGGACAGGGACGCGACGGCAGCGGGCCGGGCCGCACCGGACGTCGACCGGGCCGACGCTGACGTACCCGGGTCGGCGGAGCCGGCGCAGGACCCGGCGCGGGCCGCCCAGCTGGCCCGGCAGCGGGCCGCGCTCTCCCAGGCCAGGGTGCGCCGGGCCCGGGACGGCTCGCCGGTGCGGGCCGGGCTGCGCCGCTCGGTGCTGATCGAGACCGGTATCGCCTGCGCCGTGCTGGTGGTGACCACGCTGCTGACCAACTCGCCGCCCGGCCGGGTGGCCGCCCAGGTGGCCGCGGCCGCGCCGAGCACCGCGGTGCCGGGGCGCACGGTCGAGCTGAAGCTGCCCTACGACACCAAGGGCAAGGGCGCCGGCGCCCGGGGCACCGCCGCCCTGACCCTCAACCCCGCCGCCGCCGGCGGCAACCAGCTCACCCTGGCGGTGACCGACCCCACCGGGCAGCCGGTGGACGTCCCCGAGGCGCAGGTCTCCTTCACGCTGCCGGACCGGGACCTCGGACCGCTGCCGGTGACGCTGGCCAAAGCCGGCCCCGGCCGGTGGACCGGCACCGCGCAACTGCCGCTGGCCGGCGACTGGGTGGCCGCGGTCGTGATCCGCTCCTCGGACATCGACCAGGACACCGAGACCAAGCAAGTCAAGATCGACTGAGGTTGCACAGATGGCTGAGTACGCCGGCTTCTCCCGCCGGGCCCTGCTCGGCGGCACCGCCGCCGGGGTCGCGGTCGGCGCCACCGGCGGGGCGCTGGCCCGGGCGGCGGCGGTGCCCGCGCAGAGCCGCCCGACCCCGCTGGGCGCGGCCCGCGCCGAGTTCCACGGGCCGCACCAGGCCGGCATCCTGCAGCCGCAGCAGGCCCGGGTGCAGTTGGCCGCCTTCGACCTGGCCCCGGACGCCGGGCGGGACGGGCTGCGCGGGCTGCTCCGGCTCTGGTCGCAGACCGCCGCCCGGCTGGCGCTGGGCGAGCCGGTCGGGGCGCACGAGAACCAGGTCGCGCTCGACGCCGGACCCTGCTCGCTGACCGTCACGGTCGCCCTCGGCAGCTCGGCCTTCGACAAGGCGGGCCTGGCCGCGCACCGGCCGGCCCAGCTGGCCCCGCTGCCCGCCTTCCCACAGGACGCGATCGACCGGGCCCGCAGCGACGGCGACCTGTTCGTGCAGATCGGCGCGGACGACGCACTGGTGGCCTGGCACGCGTTGCGGGTGCTGCAGCGGCAGGCGGCCGGCACCGCGGCGGTGCGCTGGCAGGCGGCCGGGTTCAGCCGCACCCCGGGCGCCACCGCGCAGCCGCGCACCGGGCGCAACCTGATGGGTCAACTGGACGGCACCAACAACCCCCGGCCGGGCGAGGCGGACTTCGCCGCCCGGGTCTTCGCCACCGGACCCGACTGGCTGGCCGGGGGCTCGTACCTGGTGTTCCGGCGGATCCGGATGCTGCTGGACGACTGGGAGCAGCTGTCGACGGACCGTCAGGAGCGGTTCGTCGGGCGGCGCAAGTCCGACGGCGCCCCGCTCTCCGGCGGCACCGAGACCACGCCGGTGGACCTGGCCCGGCGGAACCCGGACGGCACCCTGGCGGTCCCGGCCGACGCGCACATCCGGCTGGCCGCCCCGGCCTCCAACGGCGGGGCGGCGATGCTGCGGCGCGGCTTCTCCTACGCGGACGGGGTGCTGCCGGACGGCTCGCCGGACGCCGGACTGCTCTTCCTGGCCTTCCAGGCCGACCCGGCCCACGGCTTCGTGCCGGTGCAGCGCTCGCTCTCCCGGGGCGACGGGCTGACCAGGTTCCTGCGGCACGAGGCGAGCGGGCTGTACGCGGTGCTGCCCGGGGTGCCGGCCGGCAGCGGATACCTGGGCCAGGCGCTGCTGGAGAGTTGACCAAGTGGCGGACCGGCCCCCGGGGCGGGGCGGATGTGGCTATCGTGACAGGGCCGCAGCGGCAGAGCTGCGGCCACGGACCACCCCGGACCACGGAGGGCGCGGACATGTCGGCTACCCGCTACACCTACCTCGGGCCCGCGGGCACCTTTACCGAGGCCGCGCTGCTGACGCTGCCGGAGGCGGGCACCCGGGAGCTGGTCCCGCTGGCATCGGTGCCGGCCGCGCTGGACGCGGTGCGGGCCGGCGAGGCGGCCGGGGCCTTCGTGCCGATCGAGAACTCGGTCGAGGGCGCGGTCACCGCCACCGCGGACGAACTGGCCACCGGCACACCGCTGATGATCTACCGTGAGGTGCTGCTGCCGATCAGCTTCGCGCTGCTGGTCCGCCCGGGTACCGAGCTGGGCGACGTCAAGACCGTCAGCAGCCACCCGGTGGCCCAGCCGCAGGTGCGCCGCTGGCTGGCCGCCCACCTGCCGGACGCGCTCTGGGAGGCCGCCTCCTCCAACGCCGAGGGGGCCCGGCTGGTCCAGGACGGCAAGGCCGACGCGGCGATCGCGGGCGAGTTCGCGGCCCCGCTGTACGGGCTCGAGGTACTGGCCCACGACATCCAGGACTCGGCCAACGCCACCACCAGGTTCGCCCTGGTCGGCCGCCCGGGGCGGGTCTCCTCGCCGACCGGGGCGGACAAGACCTCGATGGTGGTCTGGCTGGGCGACAACCACCCGGGCGCGCTCCTGGAGCTGCTGCAGGAGTTCGCGGTACGCGGGGTGAACCTGATGCGGATCGAGTCCCGGCCGACCGGCGAGGGGCTGGGGAACTACTGCTTCCTGATCGACTGCGAGGGCCACCTCGCCGAGCGGCGGGTGAGCGAGACCCTGATGGGGCTCAAGCGGATCTGCCCGCAGATCCGGTTCCTCGGCTCGTACCCGCGGGCCGACCGGCGGGACCCGGCACCGCGCCAGCCCGGCACCTCGGACCAGGACTTCGACCGGGCCGCCGACTGGCTGGCCCGCTGCCTGGACGGGCGCGGCGAAAGCTGAGCCGGGCCCGGCGCGAGCTGATCCGGGCCCGGCCGGTCCGGCCGACGGCGGCCTGATCAAGAATGTCCGAATTGATCGGGAAACGGTCAGTCATCACCGTTTCCCGATCGTTCATTTTGGGCCCATTCGAGTGACACGCAATCCACCCCGAGCGACCGGGTGGTGCCGGACCGTCATCCACAGGCCGGTGGACTGGGGAAACAGTCATCCACAGGCCGGGGGAGAACCCCGGTTGTCCACAGTTATCCACAGGCCTGGGGATGAGTCGACAAAACGGCATAGCCACTCCCAGGACCGGTCGGATCAGCTGCTAGGGACGCAGATCGGACCAATCACACCAGAGTCATCCTTCTGCTGATAAGTCACCCGGCCGAGCGAGCGAATTCGCTCAGCCGGGACGGCGAGGGCAGGTTTGAAACCCGGAAAGGCCGAATCGCCGACCGGATTTCCCCACCGGCCCGGTCATCCACAGGCAGCCGGGCGCCCCTGTGGACAAACTCCCGAAGACGATCGTCCGCGGCAAGTTATCCACAGGAAAATCCAAGTTATCCCCACCCCCCGGCCTGTAGGCTTGCCCCCGTGATTGACCTTCGCCTGCTTCGTGAGGACCCTGACCGAGTGCGCGCCTCGCAGCGCGCCCGTGGCGAGGACGTCGACCTGGTCGACGCCCTGCTCGCCGCCGACGAGCGCCGCCGGTCCTCGGGCAGCCGCTTCGACGAACTGCGCAACGAGCAGCGGGTGCTCGGCAAGCAGGTCGCCCAGGCCAAGGGCGAGGAGAAGGCCGCGCTGCTGGAGCGCACCAAGCAGCTGGCCGCCGAGGTCAAGGCCGCCGACGCCGCGCAGGCCGAGGCCAGGGACGAGGCCGAGCGGCTGCTGCGCTCGCTGGCCAACCTGATCGACCCGGCGGCCCCGGTCGGCGGCGAGGAGGACTTCGTCACACTGGAGGAGATCGGCACCCCGCGCGACTTCGCGGCCGAGGGCTTCGAGCCGCGCGACCACGTGGAGCTCGGGCAGATCCTGGGTGCGATCGACACCGAGCGCGGGGCCAAGGTGGCCGGCTCCCGCTCCTACTACCTGACCGGCGTCGGCGCGCTGCTGGAGCTCGCCCTGGTCAACATGGCGATCGCCCAGGCCACCGCGGCCGGCTTCATCCCGATGATCACCCCGACCCTGGTCCGCCCGGCCGCGATGGACGGCACCGGGTTCCTCGGCCAGGCCGCCGAGAACGTCTACCACCTCGCCGAGGACGACCGGTACCTGGTCGGCACCAGCGAGGTGCCGCTGGCGGCGTACCACATGGACGAGATCATCGAGGCGGACAAGCTGCCGCTGCGCTACGCCGGCTACTCCTCCTGCTTCCGCCGCGAGGCCGGGACCTACGGCAAGGACACCCGCGGCATCATCCGGGTGCACCAGTTCGAGAAGGTCGAGATGTTCGTCTACACCTCCCCCGAGGAGGCCGAGGCCGAGCACCGCCGCCTGCTGCAGTGGGAGAAGGACTTCCTGAACGCGCTCGAGCTGCCCTACCGGGTGATCGACGTGGCCTCCGGCGACCTGGGCGCCTCGGCGGCCCGCAAGTTCGACATCGAGGCCTGGATCCCGACCCAGGGCAAGTACCGCGAGGTCACCTCGACCTCCAACACCACCGAGTACCAGTCCCGCCGCCTGTCCATCCGGATGCGCGAGGAGGGCAAGGCCCGCCCGCTGGCCACCCTCAACGGCACCCTGGTCGCCGTGCCGCGCACCATCGTGGCGATCCTGGAGAACCACCAGCAGGCCGACGGCAGCGTGGTGCTGCCCGAGGCGCTGCGCCCCTACCTCGGCGGCCGGACCACGCTGGACCCGGTCAAGTGACCCCCGCCGTGCCGTTCCGGTTGGTCGCCACCGACCTGGACGGCACCCTGCTCACCCCCGAGGCGACCGTCTCCGCCCGCACCCGGGCCGCCCTGGCCACCGCCACGGCGGCCGGGGCGGTGCACCTGGTGGTCACCGGGCGCTCCGCGACCTGGGCCCGGCCGGTGCTGGACCAGATCGGCTACACCGGGCTGGCGGTCTGCGCACAGGGCGGCCAAGTGTACGACGCCGGGGCGCACCGGCTGCTCACCTCGATGACGCTGGACCGGCAGCAGGCCGTGCTGGCGCTGGAGAAGCTGACCGCGGAGCTCGGCCCGCTCTCGGTGGCGGCCAGTCAGGACGGGCTGGGCGGGCAGGTGTTGGCACAGCCCGGGTACCGGGTGGCCGACCCCGTGCTGGAGGTGCAGCGGGTGGCCACGGTCGCCGAGCTGCTGGCCGAGCCGGTCAGCAAGCTCTACCTCCAGCACCCGGAGCTGACCGACGACCAGCTGGTCGCGGTGGCCCGGCAGGTGGCGGGGGACCTGGTCGGCGTGATGATGGCCGGCGAGGGCATCGTGGAGCTGCTGCCGCTGGGCCTGTCCAAGGCCTCGGGGCTGGCCGTCGCGGCGATCCGGCTGGGGCTGCGCGGGGCGGACGCGATCGCCTTCGGGGACATGCCCAACGACGTACCGATGTTCCGCTGGGCCGCCCGCTCGGTGGCCATGGCCAACGCCCACGAGGAGGTGCTGGCGGCCGCCGACGAGGTGACGGCCAGCAATGCCGAGGACGGCGTGGCGCTGGTCCTGGAGCGCCTCTACGGCTGACAGCCGACAGCTTGCTGCTCGGACTGCGGCCCCCGCTCACGTCGAGAGCGGGGGCCGCAGTCCGTCCGGCCGGCGGGGCGTCAGTTGTAGCTGACGTTGGCGCAGGGGTCGTCGTCCGCGGAGCGGGCGTTGTTGGCGATGCTGGAGGGCAGCGGCGCCGGGGCGGCGGCCGAGGCGGCGGGGGCACCGCCGTTGGCCGCGGCGTAGTCCTTGCCCAGGACGACGGTCAGGCCCGCGGTGCTGCCCTTCTCCACGGTGGCCCCGGGGAAGACCTGGGCCAGCAGCTCGGCCGACTTGGCCTCGGCCGTGGTGCCGTACTGGATCACCGTGGTGTCGTGGTTCTGGGCGGCCGCGTTGCCGGTGGCGGCCACGGTGAACTTGGCGTCCTTCAGCTTGGCCGAGGCGGTGACGGTCAGGCCCTTGGTGGTGGTGCCGTTGTAGACCGTCACCCGGGCACCGGCGCCGTTCACCGAGCCGGGCGCAGCGGCCGGGGCGGCGGGGCTGGACGCGGCCGCCGGGCTGCCCGAGGGGGCGTCGGGGCGCTGGCCGCCGCTGGCGTCCTGGCCGTCCAGGGTCCGGTCGGCCTTGAGCGCGGCCCACAGGTTGTCCACGTCCGGGTGGACCCAGGCCACCCGGGCGCCCTCGAAGCGCCATGGGGTGGTGATGAACTTGATGTTGTGCAGGTCGATGTTCTTCATCGACATCGCGAAGCCGAGCAGCTTGTCCGCCGAGGCCAGGTCGGGGTCGACGGTGAGCGACTTCGTGGCGGCGTTGGCCAGCGGGAGCAGCGTGGTCGGGTCCATGCCCGAGCCCTTGACCTTCTTGATCAGCGCGGACAGGAAGGCCTGCTGACGCTGCATCCGGCCGATGTCGGAGCCGTCGCCGATGCCGTGCCGGACCCGGACGTAGTCCAGCGCCTTCTGGCCGGAGACCTGCTGCACGCCCTTGCTGAAGATCAGGTTGCCCTTGTGGCCCAGGTTGGGGTTGAGGTCGCCCTCGTAGACCGCGTTCGGCAGGCAGACGTCCACCCCGCCGACCGCGCTGGTCATCGAGGCGAAGCCGTTGAAGTCGACCACCAGGGTGTGGTCCACCCGCATCCCGGTCAGGTGCTCGACCGCGTTCTGGGTGCAGGCGGGGTTGCCCTTGTCCGTGTTCCCCATCGAGAAGGCCGAGTTGAACATGGCGTTCGGCTGCGTCTTGGTCCACTTGCCGTTGACCAGGCAGGGCGGGATCTCGACCAGCGAGTCGCGCGGAAAGGAGACGCCCACCGCGTGCTTGTGGTCGGCGTACACGTGCAGCAGGATCGTGGTGTCCGAGCGGGCCCCGGCGTCGCCGCCGCCGCCGAGGTCGGAGTTGCCGTTGCCGCGCGAGTCGGAGCCGATCAGCAGGACGTTGACCGGCTTGTTGCCGTTGGCGTCCGCGGTCGCCGCCGGGGGGCGGTCGGTGGAGATGCCGGCCGCGTCGAAGCTGCTGATGTTGCCGTTGAAGTAGGTGTAGAGCGCGCCGCCGGCCGCGGTGATCAGCACCACCGAGGCGGCCGCCGTCCAGGCGACCACCTTCTTGCGGTTGCGCTTGCCCTGTTTCTTGCGGCCCCGCCCGCCCTTGGCCTGGGCCCGGCGCGCCTCGGCCCGGCCGCTGGGGCGGACCGGCTCCGCCGCGGCCTCGCGAGCTGCCCGCCGACCACCAGGGCGCGGCGCCGCGGCCGACAGGTCGCGGCGGTCACCGGCGTCGTCGAACGCTCCGGGCCTCTGGCCTGACATAGGTACACCCTTCACCGGCGGCGGTTACAGCCTCACGCGGCTGATCTGGACCGCGCGCAGAGGCAACGCTCGGCGCCTCCCGGATGTGCCGCGCGGCACTGTGGCCTCGCTCGCATCAGGTGCGGACACGATGAGCTTTCAGCGGAGCATATAAAGGCACCATTGCGAAGTCACCGGTGGGCCGCCGATTTGCAGGTTCACCCCAGGAAGAGGCCAGTTGTAGGATGACCGGGCAAGTAGTTGTAGGATGACCGGGCAAGGTCGGCACACGGAGCAGGGAGGTGGCGGGATGACGGAGAACGGCTCCGTGCTGCCCGGTTCCGGGCTGCGTGCCGCCGGTCGCCGCTCGCTGGTCGACGCCGCGATCGAGCAGCTGCGCACCCGTCTCACCGAGGGTGCCTGGGCGGTCGGCGAGCGGATCCCGACCGAGCACGAACTGGCCGAGCAGCTGCAGGTCGGCCGCAACACAGTGCGTGAGGCGGTCCGGGTGCTGGTGCACGCCGGCATGCTGACCACCCGTCAGGGCGAGGGCACCTTCGTGCGCTCCACCAGCGACCCGGCCGCCGTGTTGCGCGGCGTGCAGCGCTCCGGCGTGCGCGACGTGCTGGAGGTGCGCGCCGCGCTGGAGGCCGAGGCGGCCCGGCTGGCCGCCGTCCGGCACACCGCCGCCGACCTGGAGCGGATGCGGGCCGCGCTGGCCCGCGAGGCCGAGGTGCTGGCCGCGCACCCCGAGCGGGGCGGCCGCGAGGCCACCGTCGAGCACGACCTGGAGTTCCACACCGCCGTGGTCGAGGCCGCGCACAACCCGGCGCTGACCGAGGTGTACCGCTACTTCGGCGCCTCGGTGCGCGAGTCGATGCGCACCGCGTTCGGCGACCACGAGATGCCCGAGGTGGTGGTCGCCACCCACCAGGCGCTGGTGGACGCGATCGCCGACGGCGACCCGGAGCGGGCCGAGGCGGCCTGCCGCGCCCTGCTGGCCGAGCCCACCGCGGCGGTCGAACAGCTGCTGGCGGAGTTCGCCGCGCGCAAGTAGTGGCGATGACTGCCGTGTACCGGCGGACCGCTGCTGCCCTCCGCCCCCGATCCACCCTTCCTGGAAAGTACGCTCCGCCATGTCCGTGACCCGGGCCCAGCAGCCGCTGCGCACCTCGGTTCCCGCCGTCCCCTCCCGCCTGGCGCACCCCGCGCTGCTGCTGACCGGCATCCTGCTGGTGGCCCTGAACATGCGCGCCTGCCTGGCCGCGATCTCCCCGATGGTGGGCGAGATCCAGCGCGGCCTCGGGCTCTCGGCCACCGCGAGCGGGCTGATCACCACCGTGCCGGTGCTCTTCCAGGGGGTCGGCGCGCCGCTCACCCCGCGGCTGACCCGGCGGTTCGGCACCGAGCGGGTGGTGCTGGGCGCGGTGCTGGTGCTGGGCGCCGGCGTGCTGCTGCGCGTGGTGCCCTCGGTGCCGGCCCTGTACGCGGGCTGCGTGGTGATCGGGGTGGCGATCGCGGTGCTCAACGTGTCGATGCCCGGGCTGGTGAAGCGCGAGTTCCCGCACCGGGCGGCGGCGATGACCGGGGTGTACTCGACCACCATGCTGGTCGGCGCGACCCTGGCGGCGGGCGCCTCGGTGCCGCTGGAGCACGTGCTCGGCGGCGGCTGGCGGGCCTCGTTGGGCGCCTGGTCGCTGTTGGCGCTGGTGGCCGCGCTGGCCTGGCTGCCGCAGGTGCTGAGGAGCCGTCAGGAGCGGGCGGCGGTGGCCGCGCCCGAGGCGCCGAAGGCCAAGCCGATCGCGGGCCTGTGGCGGTTGCCGCTGGCCTGGCAGATCAGCCTGTTCATGGGCGTCTCCTCGCTGATGGTCTACACCCTGGTGGCCTGGCTGCCGACCGTGCTGGCCGACCACGGGATGAGCCGGGACGAGGCCGGCCTGGTCTTCGCCTTCTCCAACCTGGTGCAGGTGGCCGGCGCCTTCCTGGTCCCGCTGCTGGCCGGCCGGATGACCCGGCAGCGCGGCCTGGCCCTCACCATGGCCGCGCTGAACGGCGCCGGCATCGCCGTGCTGCTCCTCGCCCCGGTCTCCGGTGCCTGGGCGGCGGCCGCGGTGCTGGGCGTGGCCCAGGGCGGCTCGCTGGGCCTGGGCCTGGCCTTCATCGTGCTGCGCACCTCGAGCGCGGCCGGCGCCGCCCAGCTCGGCGGGATGACCCAGGCGGTCGGCTACCTGATCGCGGCGCTCGGCCCGGTCGGGGCCGGCGCGCTGCACCAGCTGACCGGCGGCTGGACCGCGGTGCTGGCGGTGCTGCTGGTGCTGGCCGCCGTGGTCGCCGCGGCCGGCTGGGGTGCGGGGCGCAACACCACGCTGTAGCGGGGCGGCCCCGCCGGCGCGGCTACTCCTCGCCGGCCAGGGTCAGCCCGGCCAGCCGGTGTGCGGCGCCCAGGACCGAGGCCAGCGCGACCACCAGCAGCAGCGGCACGGCCGCGCCCAGCGCCAGGTGCGCGGTGATCTCGCCGGGAGCGGCCACCGCCCGGCCCACCGAGAGCCCCCACTGCTGGACGCTCAGGGTGCGCGCGCCGGAGACGAAGTTGCCGATCAGGCTCTCCCAGACCAGCGCGTAGGCCAGGCCCACCACCACCGCGTTGCGGGTCACCGTGCCGAGCAGCAGGAAGAGCGCGCTGTAGACGGCCGAGGCGACCAGGGTGCCGGTGAAGTAGCCGAGCGCCAGCCCGCCCCCGCCGCCGTAGACGATCAGGCCGGCCAGCAGCACCGGCAGCGCCGCGAAGAGCCAGCAGGTGAGCACCGCCACCGCCAGCTTGCTGGTGACGATCTGCCACCGGGGCAGCGGCTTGGCCAGCAGGTAGACGATCGAGCCGTCGTCGATCTCGGTGGCGATCACCCCGGTGCCCACCACCAGGCACAGGATCGGCACCAGGGTGCCCAGGCCCAGGGTGCCCAGCAGCCGGACGGCCAGCTCGTGCTTGTCGCCGTGCGAGCCGCCGGCCACCGCGGCGATCAACAGCAGCAGCAGCGGGACGACCAGCAGCAGGACGCCCCGCCGCCGGCCGAGCAGACCGCGCACGGTCAGCCGGACCACGGTCAGGTTCACGGTGTGTCAGCCTTTCGGTTGGTGCTTCAGGTGCGGCGGGTGGCTCGAGTGCGTCAGGAGGAGACCAGGTAGGAGAAGACGCTCTCCAGCGACTCGTCCGCCGGGGAGACGGTGAGCAGCCGGATGCCCGCCTGCTGCGCCACCCGGGGCAGTAGCGTGGTGAACCCCTCGAAGTCGATCGCCTGCACCCGCAGCGCCCGTTCGGTCCAGTCCAGTTCGATCCCGGCGGTCGAGGCGTCCGCGATCAGCGCGGCGGCCAGCCGGCGGTCGTCGCTGGAGCGGACCAGGTAGCGGTGCGGCCGGTTGGTCATCAGCCGGCGGATCCGGCGGAAGTCGCCGGAGGCGGCGTGCCGGCCCGCCACCACCACCTCGATGTGCCGGGCCAACTGCTCCACCTCCTCCAGGATGTGCGAGGAGAAGAGCACCGTGCGGCCCTCGGCGCCGAACCGGCGCAGCAGCTCCATCAGCTGCAGCCGCTGGCGCGGGTCCATCCCGTTGAACGGCTCGTCCAGCAGCAGCACGGCCGGGTCGTGGACCAGCGCCGAGGCCATCTTGACCCGCTGCTTCATGCCCTTGGAGTAGGTGCCGGTGCGCCGCTCCTGGGCGTACGTCATCTCCACCAGCTCCAGCGCCCGGCGGGCCGCGGCCGCCGGGTCGGCCAGCCGGTGCAGTTCGGCGTTGGCCAGCACGAACTCCCAGCCGGTCAGGTAGTCGTACATCGACTCCCGCTCCGGGACCAGGCCGATCTGGCGGTAGACCTGCTGGTTGCGCCAGATCGGCGCGCCGTCCAGCGTGACGGTGCCGGCCGAGGGCGCCAGGAAGCCGCTCATCAGGTGGATCAGGGTGGACTTGCCCGCGCCGTTGGGGCCGAGCAGGCCGGTGACGCCGGGGCCGATGGACATCGACACGTCGTTGACCGCGACCACGTTGCCGAACCAGCGGGAGACCTTGTCAATCGTGATGACCGCCATGACGCCCTCTCAGATCTTCCGGTAGCGGCGCAGCAGCAGCCCGTACGCACCCGCCGCGATGGCCGGCACCGCGGCGGCGAAGGCCAGGGTGCCCAGCGGGCCCGGGGTCCCGAGGAACTCCGGGGTGAGCCCGCAGACCTGGTTCACCAGCCGGTCCACCAGCCCGGCCGGGGAGAGCAGGTAGACCCAGGCGGCCGCGCC
Source organism: Streptomyces tateyamensis (assembly GCF_003205575.1). Lineage (GTDB taxonomy): Bacteria > Actinomycetota > Actinomycetes > Streptomycetales > Streptomycetaceae > Kitasatospora > Kitasatospora tateyamensis. Next base: position 6,491 of record NZ_PYBW01000085.1, on the reverse strand, counting down.
GTCCCCGGCCTGATAGTGCCCGCCGGCCAGCTCGTAGAGCACCTTGGCGACCGCCTGGGAGACCACCAGGACGCCCATGATCGCCGCCACCCCGAAGCCGCGCCGCGGAGTGGCGGCCGACAGCAGCAGCCCGACGGCGGCGAAGACCACCGAGTAGAGCAGGGCGGCCAGCAGCCCGAAGGCGAAGTGCGCGCTCTGGTGCCCGAGGTCCAGGCCGGCCAGAACCGCGCCGAGGAAGAGCACCAGCAGCGGCAGCACGGTCACCACCAGCAGCGCGCAGACCATCGCGGCGCACTTGGCCCGCACGTAGTCGCCGCGGGTGATCGGCCGGGAGAAGTAGAGCGGGACGGTGTGGAAGCGCAGGTCCCGGGAGAGCAGCACCGGCGCCTGGGCGGCCGTGAAGATCTCGATGAAGAGCAGGCCGACCCCGCTGAGGTACTGCGGGTAGTCGGTGGCCAGGTGGTCGGCCTGGTTGAGCACCGCCACGGCGACCACCACGCCGGCCGGCAGCAGCAGCGCGGCCAGCATCAGCATCGGCAGCACCTTGGACTTGGCCGAGCGGCCCAGTCCGAAGGCGGCGCGCAGGCTCTGGGTGAAGAGCGAGCGGGTGGCGTAGCCGCGGCCGAGCCGGGGGCCCCGGTAGCCGCGGTAGCCGATGTCGTGGATGACGCCCGACGGCGCTTCAGGCGGCGTGGTCATCGCTCGCTCCGTTCTCGGCGAAGAGCTCCACCACGCGGTGCCGGCGCTGCTCGAGGCGGACCAGGCCCAGCCCCAGCTCGGCGACGGTGTCGCGGATGGTGTCGTAGGTGGTCTCGCCGGCCAGCCGGACCAGCAGCACGTGGCCGCCCTCGACCTCGACCGCGAGGCCGGCCGCCGTCAGCCGCTCGCGCAGCAGGGCGTCCGCGGTGCCGTCGGCGTTGTCGGTCACCTCGACCGCGAGCAGCTCGGTGGCACCGGTGAACGAGGCGGTGGCCGAGGAGCGCAGCAGCCGCCCGCCGTCGATCACCACCAGGTGGTCGCAGGTGCGCTCCAGCTCGCCCAGCAGGTGGGTGGTGACCAGTACCGAGATGCCGAACTCCTGGTGCACCCGGCGGATCAGGCCGAGCATCTCGTCCCGGCCGACCGGGTCCAGGCCGTTGGTCGGCTCGTCCAGCAGGACCAGGCGCGGGTCGTGCACCAGGGCCTGGGCCAGCTTCACCCGCTGCTTCATACCGGTGGAGTAGCCGCCGATCGGGCGGTAGCGCTCCTCGTACAGGCCGACGTGGCGCAGCACGTCGGCGGTCCGCTCGCGCGCGGCGGTGGCCGGCAGGCCGGACATCCGGGCCAGGTGGACCACCAGCTCGGTGGCCGACACGTCCGGCGGCAGGCAGTCGTGCTCGGGCATGTAGCCGACCAGCTCGCGGATCCGCGAGCCCTCGGTGGCGACGTCCAGGCCGAGCACCTCGCCGCGGCCGGAGGTGGCCGGGGCGAGCCCGAGCAGGATCTTGATGAGGGTGGACTTGCCCGCGCCGTTGGCTCCGACCAGGCCGACCACGCCCTGACCCACCTCGACGGTGAGCTGGTCGAGGGCGGTCACGGCCGGGAACCGCTTGGTGAGGGCGTCCGTTCTGATGATGGGCGCGGAGGCGGGGGGTGCGGTGGACACCCTCCGAACCTAGCGGCTGCGCCTGCTGCTGGGGAGCAGTCCGCAGGACGGTGTGGGGTCGTCCTGCGGTATGACGGCGGCCGGTGGTCCCCTAGGGGACCACCGGCCGGGTCGTAGTGAGTTGTCGTCAGTGCGGTGCGGCCTGCTCGGCCGTCAGTTCAGCAGGTCCGACTGGAGCGTGACGACCTGGTGGAAGGCCTGGCTGGGCACGCCGTGCTGGTTGGTCATCAGCACCGTGGCCACCACGTCGCCGGCGTACAGGTAGGCCACCTTGGCGGTGGGCTGGACGGCGCCGCCGACCGTGCTGGTGGTGCGGGTGTAGGCGAGCTGGTCGGCGCCGAGGGTGAAGTCGTTCACGCCGGTCACCGGGTTGTGCACCGCCGTCGGGCTGCCGACCGCGGACAGGTTGTCGTAGAACTCGCGGGCCTCGGCGGGAGAGCCGAAGTGCAGCAGCCAGAGCTCGGTGCGGGTGCCGTCCTGGGCGGTCCAGCTGCGGGTGGCCGCGTTCCGGCAGGCGTTGGTGGCCAGCACGGTGGACATGTTGGCGGACGCGTCGTGCAGCTTGGCGTAGTCGGCGCAGGCCGCGCCGTCGGCCGGGGTGACCGCCGGCGCCGGCTTGCCGGCCGGCTTCTTGCCGGTCAGCGGGGCCGGCAGGACCAGCGCGCGCAGGTCGGCGTAGTGCCGGTGGCCCGCGCCCTGGGCGGACGGGGCCGGCTTGCCCGCCGGGAGCTGGGGCAGGGCCAGCGGCGCGAAGGCGTAGCGGCCGTCGTTCGGGGTCGCCAGGCCCGGCAGGTCGGTGCGGTCCGGGGCGGTGACGGCCAGGCAGGCCGCGGTGCCGCCGAGCAGCAGCACCAGGGCCAGCGCCGACCAGCGCAGCACCGTGGCGCGGGCCGGGCGATTGCGCGGCGGGCGCTGGGGGCCGAACTGGTCCGGGGCGCCCCACGGGTTGGCGCCCGGCTGGGCCTGGGCCGGGTACGGCGGGGCCGGGTACGCCGGGGCGCCCGGCTGGGCCGGCGGGGCCCAGGGGTCGTAGGGCGGAGGCTGCTGGCCGGGGAGGGCGGCGGGCGCGGCGGGCGCGGCGGCGGTGGCCGGCTCCGTGACCGGGGCCTGCTCGGTGGCGGGGGCCGGGGTCGGCTCCGCGGCGGGGGCCTGCTCGGTGGCGGGGGCCGGGGTCGGCTCCGCGGCGGGGGCCGGGGTCGGCTCCGCGGCGGGGGCCTGCGGGTCGGCCGAGGGCTGCGGGTCGGGGATCTGGTCGGTCATACGGACGCTCCAGGCAGGGCCAGCCGCTCCAGCTGCTGACGGAAGACGGACACGGCCTCGCTCTTCGGCAGCGGTGCGACGCCCTCGACGTCCATGCTCACCAGCAGGTCACCGATGGCCGCGGTGCACCTCAGCTCGTCGATCGGCTCGCTCGGCTTCTGGGGCGGCAGGTAGCAGCGGGCGTCCTTGTACCCGGGCACGTCGGGCCCCTGGCGGAACAGCCCCGAGCCGAGCGCCCCCTCGACGGCGCTCTCCACCGCGACCGACTTCTGGTTGAACTGGTCCAGTCGGATGGTCACCACGGTACTGGCGTCCGAGGAGCGGTAGCTGCGCACGCCGGCGCCCTTGTGGCCCTCGGACTTGAACGCGTCCTTGACCTTGTCCCGCTGGTCCTTGGGCAGGTCGGAGGTGCCGGCGTCCAGGTCCGCGTTGAGCTGGTCCTGGGTCAGCTCGGTGTTGTTGCCGTACTGCCCGTCGTCCGGGCCCGGCACGAAGCCGGCCGGGATCGGCAGCAGCAGGTCGCGCAGCGAACCGAAGTGGGTGCCGTTGGACTGCGCGCCGTAGGCCGGGCCCTTGGCGCTCGCGGAAGGTGCGGGCGCGGGGGCGGCGGCCGCCGCGGCGGCGGGGGTGTCGTCGGAGTACTTGACCTGGATGATGCCCACGCCGATGCCGACGCCGACCAGGGCGGCGGCGGCCACCGCGGCGGTCGCCTTCAGCGCGAAGGGGGTGGTGCGCCGGGCGGGGGCGGCCTCGGTGGGCTCACTGGGCTCGGTGGGCTCCGCGGCCTCAATGGGCTCCGTGGGCTCGGTGGGCTCCGCGGCCTCGGTGGGCTCCGCGGCCTCGACGGGCTGGGCGGCCTCGACGGGCTGGGCGGCCTCGACCGGCTCGGCGTGCTCGGTGGACGCCGGCTGCTCGTCCGGGCCCGGGGTGGTGTTCTCGCTCATGCCAGCCGCTCCCACTGCTGCTTGACCAGGTCCCTGATCACGTCGGCGTTCACCTGCGCGCCGCCGAAGGCCTCCACCCGCACCACCAGGTCGCCGCGCCGGGTCACGCCCTCGCCGTAGTAGAACTCCTCGGTGGTCTCCGAGTACTTCTCCGGCTTGGTCGCCGCGTAGTACGCGCCCTCCATCCCGTTCGGCAGCGGGTGGGTGTCGGAGCCGCTCTCGGTACCGACCCGCGAATAGGCCGATCCGGCGCTGTCGGAGGCGTACTGCATCAGCTCGACCTTGTACTTGACCCCGTCCTTCTCCCAGGTGTTGATCACCGCGCGGCGCAGTCCGGCGGTGAGCAGACGGGAGAAGACGGTGGCCGAGGAGCCCTGGGCCCGGGCGATCTGACCGACCGTCTCGTACTCGCCGGCTTCGGCGAAGCCGAAGCCGTCCCAGTCGGCGGCGCCGTCGGGCTTGGCGATCAGCAGCTTGCGCAGGTCGCCGTCGATGGCCAGCGGCTTGTCCGCGGCCGCCGCGGCGGCCGGCGAGCCGAGGGCGCCCGCCGGGTAGCTGGGCAGCACGCTCGGCTGAAGCGCGGGCAGCGGGGTGGCCGGGCCGGCGGCCTGGACCAGGTAGCCGAGGCCGCCGCCGAGCAGCGGACCCAGCAGCAGGGCACCGACCAGCAGCACCGCGGTGCGGGGCGCCCGGCGCGGGCCGGGAACGGCGGTGGCGGACTGGGCGTCAGTCGTCTCGGCGGCGGACGGCGCGTCAGGGGACGGCTCATCGGTGGACGGCGCGTCAGGAGACGTCGCGTCAGTCGGCGTCACATCAGCCGACTCGTCCGGGGGTATCGGCTCCTGCGCGGCGGCAGGCGGCAGTTCGGTGCTCACAGTGGGCTCCTGCTCGGGGTTCGGGAGGACGGACTCAGCCACCGCTGGACAGCCGGTCGCGCTCACGCTTCATCGCGTCGGCCAGCAGCGCCTTGTCCGGGTCGCCCTTCACGTCGACAGTGATCTCGTACTCGACGTCACCGACGAAGGAGACCCCGATCAGCTCACCGGTGAAGGCCTGCTGCTCCGGCTTGAACACGTAGCCCTTGGCGTTGCTGTCGCCGTCCACGTCCACCGGGTCGCCCTTGGAGAAGGTGGCGTTCTTGGCGAAGTCGCGGGCATAGTCCCGCGAGGAGAACCGCATCAGCCGGGCCGAGACCTCCAGCCGCCCGTCCGCGGTGCGGTACTGGCGGTAGACCGACTCCTGGTAGTTGTACGAGTCCAGCACCGACTTGATGTCGGTGGACTTGCTGTACTCCTTGGACAGGTCGTCCATGGTGAGCGCGACTCCGTCCGGCGAGCCGTAGGACTCACCGCCGTCCGGGATCGGCAGCAGGAAGTAGCGCAGGTCGCCGCCGTGGGTGTTGCCGTTCACCGTGCCGTGCACGGTGGAGCCCGGTGCCGGGGCCAGCGACAGGCTGGGCACCGGGACCGGGGTGGGACTCGGGCTGCTGCTCGGGGCCGCCGGGGCCGAGGCACTGGCACTGGCGCCGGAGCTCGGTGCGGCAGCGGCGGCGGCCGTCCGGCGCGGGTGGTCCGGCTTGCCGACCGCCACGGTCACCGTCGCGCTGACGGCGGTGACCGCGAGCAGGCCCGCGGTGGCCAGCGCGACGGTCACCGCCCGCGCCGGCCGGCGGGGTGCGGGCGAGCCGGGCGGCTCGGCCGGCGGCGCGAGCCACAGCTCGGTGGGCACCTCGGCCGAAGGCTCGGCGGGCGCGGCGGGATCGGGCTGGGACAAGGGACTCCCCCAAGAGCGGACCGTCAGTCAGCTGGAAGTATGAGAGATCCCCGACGGTCGGCTCAACACGGATTCCGTCCCAACTCCCCTGTTACTTCACGATTCGGACACTCCGTGACCAAACCGCAACTGACGGGCCGCCGCCGGACTCGCTGTACCGGCTTGACCGCGAGTCAGCCGCCGAGCTGGGCGAGGCCCTCGGTGGCGATCCGCTCGAAGACCGCGAGGTCGTTGGCGAAGATCGAGTCCGGCACCGGCCAGTGGATCACCAGCTCGGTGACGCCGAGCTCCCGGTAGGTCCCGGCCCAGTCCACGAAGGCCCCCACCGACTCCAGCGGCTTCTCCGCCGTGGAACCCTGCAGCAGCACCTTCTCCAGCTCGGCCACGTCCCGGCCGGCCTCCGCGCAGGCCGCGGTCAGCTTCTCGAGCTGCCGGGCGATCACCCCGGGCGCCTGCTCCACCGGCACGTCCGCCGGGCCCTTGGGGTCCCCGTACGTCACCCAGCCCTGCCCGTAACGGGCCGCCAGCCTCAGCCCGCGCGGCCCGGTCGCCGCCACGTACAGCGGTACCCGCGGCCGCTGCACGCAGCCGGGAATGTTGCGCGCCTCCACCGCGGAGTAGTACTGCCCGTGCTCGGTGGTGGCGTCCTGGCGCAGCAACCGGTCCAGCAGCGGCACGAACTCCCCGAACCGGGCCGCCCGCTCCTTCGGCGACCAGGCCTCCTGGCCCATCGCCGTCGCGTCGAACCCCGTCCCGCCGGCCCCGATGCCGACCGTGACCCGCCCCCCGGACACGTCGTCCAGGGTGACCAGCTCCTTGGCCAGGGTCACCGGATGCCGGAAGTTCGGCGACGTTACCAGGGTCCCCAG
>NZ_PYBW01000084.1 GCF_003205575.1 Streptomyces tateyamensis | reverse complement strand
CTGCTCGCGGGCCGGGCGCACCGGGGCGGGCGGCGCGGCGGGCTCGGGTGCCGCGGACCGCGGCCGGGCCGCGCCCGCCGCCCGGGCGGCCAGCTCGCTGAGCCGCTCGTGGAGGTGCGCCGCGCCCGGCCGGTCGCCCGGCTCCTTGGCCAGGCAGGCCCCCAGCAGCGGCGCCAGCGGGGGCGGCACGTCCGACAGGTCCGGCTCCTCGTGCACCACCCGGTAGAGCATCACCTCGGAGGAGGCGCCGGAACCGAACGGGGTGTCACCGGTCAGCGCGTAGGCCAGCGTGGCGCCGAAGGCGAACACGTCGGTGGCGGGCGTGACCGCCGCGCCGCGCACCTGCTCGGGCGCCAGGAAGCCCGGCGAGCCGACGGCGGTGCCGACGTGGGTGAGCGTGGAGGCCCCGCGCGACCAGGCGATGCCGAAGTCGATGATCCGCGGACCCTTGGGGGAGAGCAGGATGTTGGAGGGCTTCAGGTCCCGGTGCACCACCCCGGCCTCGTGCACCTTGACCAGCCCGTCGGCCAGCGCGGCCCCGATCCGGGCCACCTCCGGCCAGGCCAGCGGCCCCTCGTCGCCGACCCGCTTGTACAGCGAGGGGCCGGGCACGTAGGCGGTGGCCAGCCAGGGCCGGTCGGCCTCGATGTCGGAGCCGACCACCCGGGCGGTGGCCCCGGCCCGGATCCGGGAGGCGGCGGCCACCTCGCGGGCGAAGCGGGTGCGGAACTCGGCGTCCTCGGCCAGCTCGGCGCGGATCAGCTTGAGCGCCACCCGCTGGCCCCTGCGGTCCGAGCCCAGGTAGACCACGCCCATCCCGCCGGCACCGAGCCGCCGGTGCAACCGGTACGGGCCGACGATGCGGGGGTCCTCACGCCTCAGCCGCATCATCGCCATGTCAGTCCCCGTCGGCCCGTGTGGTGGGCTAACCCCGAGATGGGCCCCGGTCCTGGGGCACCGTCAGTTCCTGTCGGGCACAGCTTACGGAACGTCGGCTGCGGTGTGCTGATACGCAACACGCGAACCGCCGGTGGGATTGTCCGATGCACGTCCGGGGGACCGGCGCGCGGCCGGGCCCGGGCTCCGGTTCGGGGTCGGGTCTCAGGGTTCTCCCGGGGTGGCACCGCCTGCCGCCTCCACCTCGGGTAGTACGCCCGCAGGAGGATCCTCATCCTCCCGGACAGCCTGCGAACGAGACCGAGGCATGACGTCACCGTCCTTGCGGACCATTAGCGTTGGGTACAGCGGTGGGCGGGCACTCGTCCCCCGAGGTCAACGCCCACCGCGCCACCTTCCCCACCAGCCGCAGGAGAACGGACATGGCCACCCCGCTCACCCGAGCCGTGCAGCACCGCCCGCTCCTGCAGCTGCGCGGGTACCTGACCGCCCGTCGCGACCCGGCCCGCCGGGTCCGTGACGATCGTCACCCGGCCGTCGCGCTGGCCATCGTGCTGCCGTGCGCGGCGGTGCTGCTGCTGCTGTTCGGCGGCTGGGAGCAGATGGCCACCCAGACCAAGGCGGTGGCCGACCTGATCGGGCGCTGATTCCCAGGGGACGGGGAGCAGTCGCCGGGCCGCGCGGGACACGCGGCCCACCACGGCCGGGCGCCGGGTCGGGTGTCGGTGAGGACACCTCCACCCGGCGCCCGGCCCCTTGCGCACCGCCGCGGACACGAGGAAGGGCCGGATCCGTGGTGGATCCGGCCCTTCGATGGTGCGCGATACTGGGATTGAACCAGTGACCCCTACCGTGTCAAGGTAGTGCTCTCCCGCTGAGCTAATCGCGCCCGAGCTCGGCGCCGCTGAACGGCACCTGAGTGGCTGGTGGCCGTGCGCGATACTGGGATTGAACCAGTGACCCCTACCGTGTCAAGGTAGTGCTCTCCCGCTGAGCTAATCGCGCCTGTCGAGCATCACCTGATGACACCCGGGCTGGTGGCCGCACCGCCGAGCGGTGCCGCCGAGATCCCCGAGGGAACCGAGTGCGCGATACTGGGATTGAACCAGTGACCCCTACCGTGTCAAGGTAGTGCTCTCCCGCTGAGCTAATCGCGCGGGGAGGCTCCGGGGCGAACCGGAGACCTCATCGAGGTGGAGACGGGATTTGAACCCGTGTACACGGCTTTGCAGGCCGTTGCCTCGCCTCTCGGCCACTCCACCAGGCAACTTCAGGATTGAACTCTATCAGTAAGAACGATCTTGCCGTTCTCCACCGAGCGGACGACGAGATTCGAACTCGCGACCCTCACCTTGGCAAGGTGATGCTCTACCAACTGAGCCACGTCCGCCTGTCTTCGGGGCTCTTCCCCGCCTTGCGGCGGCTCCGTTTCCCGGCGACGTGTTGAACTTTAGCGGAAACCTCGGCCAGCTCAAATTCCGTTCCCGCAGCGTGCCGCCCGCCCGCCGGGTCGAGCAGGCCCGGCGGACCTAAACTTCGAGACACCCCACACCCTCATCTCTGCAGCAGGAGCACCGTGCCCGCCGCCCCGCGCCCCCTCGCCCCCGACCAGCCGATGGCCCGCTTCGGCGGCCGGCTCGCCACCGGCCTGCGCGAGGTCAGCCACGATCCGGCCGTGCTGGACGGGGAGGGCTGGTGGGCCGTCGTGCACGACTTCGAGGGCCGCCTCACCTGCGCCCGGTTCGACCAGGTGCACCCCGACCCGGCGCCCACTCCCGTGCACCACAACTGGCGCGGCCCGGACCCAGGAGGCTGGCAGAGCTCGCTGGACCGGGCCGGGTACACCGCCGGGGTGCGCCGGATCCGCGAGCACATCGCGGCCGGCGAGGTCTACCAGGCCAACCTCTGCCGGGTGCTCACCGCAGCGCTGCCCGACCCCGACCCGGCGCACAGCGACATCGAGGCGCTCACCGGCCTGCTCGCACTCGGCAACCCCGCGCCGTACGCCGGCACGGTGCGGCTGCCCGGGCACGGCGTCGAGATCGCCACCGCCTCCCCCGAGCTCTACCTGCGCCGCGACGGCGACGCCGTCTCCTCCGGTCCGATCAAGGGCACCGGCCGCACCGAGCACGACCTGCTGGAGAAGGACCATGCCGAGAACGTGATGATCGTCGACCTGGTCCGCAACGACCTCGGACGCGCCTGCGCCACCGGCAGCATCACCGTGCCCGACCTGTGCGTGGTGGAGAAGCACCCCGGCCTGGTCCACCTGGTCTCCACCGTCGCCGGCCGACTGCGCACCGGGGCCGGCTGGGCCGAGCTGCTGGCCGCCACCTTCCCGCCCGGCTCGGTCACCGGCGCGCCCAAGTCCAGTGCACTGCGCATCATCGACGCCCTGGAGACGGCCCCGCGCGGCCCCTACTGCGGCGCGGTCGGCTGGGTCGACGCCGACCGCGGCCGGGCCGAACTCGCCGTCGGCATCCGCACGTTCTGGATCGACCGGAGCGGTCCGGCGGGCCCCCTGCTGCGCTTCGGCACCGGCGCCGGGATCACCTGGGGCTCCGACCCCGAGCGCGAGTGGGACGAGACCGAGCTCAAGGCCGCCCGACTGGTAGCGATAGCGTCGGGCCAGCAGGTGCCCTGACCGGCCCCGGCCCCCTCCCACCCCGCGCGTCCCAGGAGTCACCAGGATGATCTGGCTCAACGGAGCACTCGTCGCCGAAGCCCAGGCCGAGGTCTCGGTCCTCGACCACGGACTCACCGTCGGCGACGGCGTCTTCGAGACCGTCAAGACGATCGACGGACAGGCCTTCGCCCTCACCCGCCACCTGGACCGGCTGACCCGCTCGGCCACCGGCCTCGGGCTGCCGGCGCCCGACCTGGAGGAGGTCCGCAAGGCCTGCCAGGCGGTGATCGACGCCAACCCGATGCCGCTGGGCCGGTTGCGGATCACCTACACCGGCGGCCTGGCCCCGCTCGGCTCCGAGCGCGGGCACACCACCCCCACGCTGGCCGTCGCGCTGGGCACCGCCGCCCGTCGGGCCGACACCACGGCCGCGGCCACCGTGCGCTGGACCCGCAACGAGCACAGCGCCGTGGCCGGCCTGAAGACCACCTCGTACGCCGAGAACGTGGTCGCTCTCGCCCATGCCCACCGACAGGGCGCCACCGAGGCGCTGTTCGCCAACACCGCCGGTCAGCTGTGCGAGGGCACCGGCTCCAACGTCTTCGTGGTGCTCGGCGGCAAGCTGCTCACCCCGCCGCTGTCCTCCGGCTGCCTGGCCGGCGTCACCCGGGCCCTGGTGGCCGAGTGGTGCGGCGCCGAGGAGGCCGAACTGCCCTACGCCGTCCTGCGCGAGGCCGAGGAGGTCTTCCTCACCTCCACGCTGCGCGACGTGCAGGCGGTGGCCCGGATCGACGAGCACGAGCTGGCCGCCCCCGGGCCGGTCACCGCCCGCGCCATGGCCCTCTTCGCCGAGCGGTCCGCGCAGGACCCCGATCCCCGTTAGGGCTCTTCCGCATCAGGGAAGAGGCCACCCATGACCACGACCCTGCGCCCCGCCGGCCCCGAGGAGACCCTGCCGGACGGCGGGCGCGCGCGGCCCTGGCTGGTCTGCGCCAACGGGCGCACCGTCGGCAGCGTGCGCACCGCGGCGGTGACCTACGGCACCCACCGAGTGGGCCGGATCGACGCCCTGCGGATCACCGAGGGCCTGCGCCGCGGCCGCGGCACCGTCGCGGCGCTGGCCGCCGAGGAGGTGCTGCGGTCCTGGGACTGCACCCGGGCCGAGGTGGTGGTGCCCGCCGCGACGCAGCCCGCGCTGACCCTGGCCCTCGCCCTCGGGTACACCGAGACCAACCGCAAACTGCTCAAGGACCTGGACCAGGTCCCGCCCCCGGCACCCGGGGTGACGCTGCGTCCGATCTCCGCGGCGGAGTTCCCCGAGTGGCTGACCGCTTCCAACGCCGAGTACCAGGAGCAGTTGGTCCGCTCCGGGCTCACCCCGGAGCAGGCCCGCCAGCGGTGCGCCGCCGACTCCCGCAACGTGCTCCGGGACGGGGCCGCCACAGCCGGCGTCGCGCTGCGCCGGCTGTACGCGGGGGAGCGGGCGGTGGGCAGCCTCTGGGTCGCCCTGGACTGCGGCCCGCTGCCGGACGGGCGGCGGCACAGCTGGGTGATGACGGTCGAGGTGGACCCGGACCGGCGCGGCCACGGCTACGGACGCCAACTGCTGCTCGCCGCCGAACGCGAGGCCCTGGCCGCGGGCATCCACGTGCTGGGCCTCAACGTGTACTGCGACAACACGGTGGCGATCCGGCTCTACACCTCGCTCGGCTACCGGCCCACCACCCACATCCTCGCCAAACCCCTGTGAGCCGGGCAGCGGGAGGAGTTACTCCGGCCCCTCCAGCAGCGCGACGATCCGCTCGCGCAGGCCGTCCTGGCTCTGCCCGCCGTCCAGGCGCCGACCGCGGACCAGGTAGGTCGGGGTGCCCTTGACGCCGATCGCCTTGCCCTCGGCCTGGTCGGCGTCGACGGCCAGGGTGTGCCGCCCGTCGATCATCGCGAGCTCGACCTCCTCGGCGTCCAGCCCGATCTCCCGGGCCACCTCCAGCAGCAGCTCGGGCCCGCGCCGGTCCAGCTCCTCGACCCGGCCCAGCACCGCCTCGACGAACGGCCAGCCCCGGCCCTGCGCGAAAGCCTCCTCGGCCGCCTCGGCGGCCGCGTAGGCATGCTTGTGCTTCTCGAGGGGAAAGTGCCGCAGCGAGACGGTCAGCGCGTCGCCGTACCGCTCACGCAGCGCACGGACGTCGTCGAGCGCGGTGCCGCAGTCCGGGCACTGCAACTCGCACCAGAACTCCAGCGGGGGGAGGGAACCTTCGATCATGCACTCAGTGTTCCACTACCAGGCACCCGCACCGACCAGTGAGGACCGGAGACCATGCTGACCGCCACCGTCTGCTACGGCCTGAGCGGGCTGGCCCTGCTGCTCGCCGCGTTCCAGGGTTTCCGCCGCCGCGGGCGCAGCGCGGTGCGCTGGCTGGGCCTGGCCCTGCTGCCGGCCGGCCTCTACCTGACCGGCCTGGTCCCGGTGGGCCGCACCATCGGCCACGAGCTCGCGCACTGGGCCCGCGAGCTGGTCCTGGACCCCCGGGTGTGGACCGGCATCGGCCTGCTGGCCGGCGGCGTGCTCCTGCTGCTGCTCAGCGGCCTGGGCCGGAGCAAGGCCGCGCCCCCGGCCCCGAAGCAGCAGCGCCCGGCCGCCCAGCCCGGTGCTGCCCAGCCCGGTCTCGCTCAGCCCGGTGCCGCCCCCAAGGCGGTGGCCCCGGCCCCGCCGGCGGGCAACGACCTCGGCGACTTCTCCGACATCGAGGACATCCTCCGCAAGCGCGGCATCTGACCCGGGCCGACCGCCCGGCCTCAGACCCCGACCGCCTCGTCCGCCGCCGAGCGCTGCCGCGCCCGGTAGGCGGCGACGTGCATCCGGTTGCCACAGGTGCGGCTGTCGCAGTAGCGGCGTGAGCGGTTGCGGGACAGGTCGACGAAGAGCCGCGCGCAGTCCGGCGCCTCGCAGCGGCGCAGCCGCTCGCGCTCGCCGGCCATCAGGATCAGCCCGAGCGCCATGCCCAGCTCGGCCGCCAGGTGGTCGGCCACGGCGGCGTGCGGGGCGAAGTAGTGCATGTGCCAGCCGTGGCCGTCGTGGTCGGTCAGCCGCGGCGTCGCGTTCACGGCGGCGACCAGTGCGTTCACCAGGCCGGCCGCGGCCGCGGTGGACGGGGCGGTGAAGATCTCCCGCAGCTGCCCGCGCAGCTCCCGCACCGCGGTGAGGTCGGCCTCCCCGATCGAGTCGACCTCGCTGATGTCGTTGCGCGACACGAACGCGCACAGCGCGGCCGGGTCGGCCAGCTGCTCGGCACCGCTGATCTCGGGCGCCGTGTTCAGCAGCTCGACCAGGATGCCCAGGGCGCACTCGGTGTCATGGGTGATCAGCACGTCGGGGCTCCTCGCGTGCGCCGGGGCGGTCGGTCTCGCCCGCTGGGGGGTACCACCCGGCCGATGGCTGGGGGCCGGTCATCACCGCCGAACTCTACCGGGCACCGCCCGCAGAACGCAGGAGGCGCCCGGCACCGGTGCGGTGTCCACCCGCCGAGGGAGGGTGGACACCGCACCGGCGCCGAGCGCCTGCCCGCCGCGCCTGCTGGGGCGCGGTGCCGCGAAGCTCGGTCCGTGCGGTGTGCGCGGCCCGCGCGCGAGGCGCGCGCCCGGGCCTGTGGCCGTGCCCCCGAGTAGGACGGCCACGAGTGACGACCGGCCGGCGGGGGACGCGCCCCCGGCGGCTTCAGCTCTCGGCGAGAATGTGCGACAGCTCCCGATCCAGATCGAAGTGGCGGTGTTCGGTGCCGGGTGGCACCGCGGCATCCGTCCGCTTGAGAAAGGACTCAAGCGCCCGGGCCGGGGCCTCCAGCAGGGCTTCTCCCTCGGGAGAGCTCAGCGCGATGCAGACGACGCCCTGTCCGTGACTGCGCGAGGGCCACACCCGGACGTCACCGGTCCCGGTGGGGCGGTGCAGTCCCTCCGCGAGGAGGTCACGGGCGAACACCCACTCCACGGTCTCGTCGGCACCGGTGTGGAAGGTGGCGTGCACGGCATAGGGGTCGGCAGTGTCGTAGCGCAGGCCCGCGGGGACGGGCAGTGACGACTCGCTGGACACGATGAGGCGCAGGTGCAGCTCGCAGCTGACCGTGGTGTTCATAAGCGCCAGGGCCTTTCGCTCAGTGTGCGCTCGGGGAATCGCACGTCGGCGAACGGACCATCCCACCTCCGGCGGCGATGTAAACCCGTCTGTCCCGATTCGGGCCCCACCGGTAACCCTTCCGGCGCATTGCGCAATGCACCGGAAGGCCTGCTCCGGCGGATATCGGCAGGTCTCGCGGCGGGTCGAGTCGCACCTCCCGTGCGGTTGCGGAGAGTGACCGTAAGCGGTGAACCGGCTGGTCGGGCCTGTGCCGGGCCTGCGCGGGGGCAGCTGGTCGGGAGCACCCCCGGGGATGCGGTAATGTTTTCCCTGCACCCGGGCGATTAGCTCAGCGGGAGAGCACTTCGTTCACACCGAAGGGGTCACTGGTTCGATCCCAGTATCGCCCACCGGATTGCACAAGAAGGCGTAGGACCCTGGTTATTTTCAACCCGGGTCCTACGCCTTTTCCGGTTCCCTGGAGAAGTCGGCGGATCTGTTTCGTGCTGAGTCCGCGTCAGTTCGCCTTTCTGCAGGCCGGCCTGGCGGCGCGTCGGGCGGGCGGTGATCAACCACGTTGCAGGACCCCCTGGGAGGGGTGCTATTGTTCATCTCGTTGCCCGGGCGATTAGCTCAGCGGGAGAGCACTTCGTTCACACCGAAGGGGTCACTGGTTCGATCCCAGTATCGCCCACCGGACAACATCGGGCCCCAACTGCCACAGCAGTTGGGGCCCGATGCATTTCGCCGACAGGTCGTCAGGCGGCCTCGGCCGGGCGCAGCGGCCAGGAGCGGTCCACCCGCTCCGGGGTGCCGGAGCGGTCGAACCACTCCTGCAGGCCGCGGGCCTGGGCCGCGTGCCAGCCACGCTGGCGCAGGTGCAACTCGGCCGGGGAGAAGGCGCCCAGTGCGCCCTGGTGGCGCTCGCCGAGCACCCGGACCAACTGCAGTGCGGCCCAGGCGTCCGCGCCCGCGTCGTGCGCGCCGTCCAGCACCACGCCGTAGTGCGCGCACAGGTCGGTCAGGGTGCGGCGGCCCTTGCGGTAGCGGTCCACGTGCTTGTCCACCACCCGCGGGTCGACCACCAGCAGTTCGGCGCCGGCCAGGAAGGCGTCCAGTGAGCTGTGCCGGTGCCGGCGCAGCTCGCGGTCCAGCAGGGTCAGGTCGTAGGGCGCGTTCATCACCACCAACGGCACCCCGGCCCTGGCCTGTTCGGCCAGGGCGGCGGCTATCTCCGCGGTGACCTGGGCCGGTGGGCGGCCGTGCGCGCGCACCTGCTCGTCGGTGATCCCGTGCACGGCGCGGGCGCCCTCGGGGATCGGGATGCCCGGATCGGCCAGCCAGGTCAGCCTGGTGGGCTCGGCGCCGGGAGCGGACTGGAGGACCAGGGCGGCGGAGACGATCCGATCCCGTTCCACGTCCACGCCGGTGGTCTCGGTGTCGAAGGAGGCGAACGGGCCCTGGTACCAGTGGCCGTCGTTCGCGCGGAACGGCTGAGTCATGACCACCCCTCACATCCCCTGGGTTCTCCCCGGACCCGCCGGGTGCACCGCCGAGGACTGACGGTGCACCAGCTGGTGGTGCGGTTCCGAGCAGGTGATACCCCTGGCCGGTACCCCTTCAATCCCGTCCGGGCGGCGCGGAGACGGGTGCACGATCGAGCGGGCGGGCTCGGTACCATCGGGGCAGCAGCAGGAGCTGCGGCCATCAGATCCACCACGTCAGGAGAAAACCGGTGACGGACGTCCGGGTAATCATCAACCGCGAACCCGATCGGGAAGAGCGCGTGGTGACGACGGGCACCACCGCCGCCGACGTGTTCGCCGAGGACCGCAGCGTGGTGGCCGCCCGGGTGGCCGGCGTGCTCAAGGACCTGGCCTACCAGCTGCAGGACGGCGACGAGGTCGAGCCGGTCGGGATCACCAGCCAGGACGGCCTCAACATCCTGCGCCACTCCACCGCGCACGTGATGGCGCAGGCGGTGCAGCAGCTGTTCCCCGAGGCCAAGCTGGGCATCGGCCCGCCGATCAAGGACGGCTTCTACTACGACTTCGACGTCGAGAAGCCGTTCCACCCCGATGACCTGAAGGCCATCGAGAAGAAGATGCAGGAGATCATCAAGAAGGGCCAGAAGTTCGCCCGCCGGGTGGTCACCGACGAGTCCGCCCGCGAGGAACTGGCCGGCGAGCCGTACAAGCTGGAGCTGATCGGGCTCAAGGGCTCGGCCGCCACCGCCGGCGAGGGCGCGGACGTGGAGGTGGGCAGCGGCGAGCTGACCATCTACGACAACCTGGACCCGAAGAGCGGCGAGCTCTGCTGGGGCGACCTGTGCCGCGGCCCGCACCTGCCGAGCACCCGGATGATCCCGGCCTTCAAGATCATGCGCTCGGCCGCCGCCTACTGGCGCGGCAGCGAGAAGAACAAGCAGCTCCAGCGCCTCTACGGCACCGCGTGGCCGACCAAGGACGAGCTGAAGGCGCACCTGGAGTTCCTGGAGGAGGCCGCCAAGCGCGACCACCGCAAGCTCGGCAGCGAGCTGGACCTCTTCTCCATCCCGGAGGAGATCGGCTCGGGCCTGGCCGTCTTCCACCCCAAGGGCGGCATCATGCGCCGGGTGATGGAGGACTACTCGCGCAAGCGGCACGAGGAGTCCGGCTACGAGTTCGTCTACTCGCCGCACGCCACCAAGGGCACCCTGTTCGAGCTCTCCGGCCACCTGGACTGGTACGCGGACGGGATGTACCCGCCCATGAAGCTCGACGGCGAGATCGACTACTACCTCAAGCCGATGAACTGCCCGATGCACAACCTGATCTACCGCTCGCGCGGCCGCTCGTACCGTGAACTGCCGCTGCGGCTCTTCGAGTTCGGCACCGTGTACCGGTACGAGAAGTCCGGCGTGGTGCACGGCCTGACCCGGGCCCGCGGCTTCACCCAGGACGACGCGCACATCTACTGCACCAAGGAGCAGATGGCCGGCGAGCTGGACTCGCTGCTCACCTTCGTGCTGGACCTGCTGCGCGACTACGGGCTGAACGACTTCTACCTGGAGCTGTCCACCAAGGACCCGGAGAAGTTCATCGGCTCGGACGAGGACTGGGAGGAGGCCACCGAGACGCTGCGTGCGGCGGCCGAGAAGCAGAACCTCGAGCTGGTGCTGGACCCGGCCGGTGCGGCCTTCTACGGCCCGAAGATCTCGGTGCAGGCCAAGGACGCGATCGGCCGGACCTGGCAGATGTCGACCATCCAGGTCGACTTCCAGCTGCCGCAGCGGTTCGAGCTGGAGTACCAGGGCGCGGACGGCAACCGGCAGCGGCCGGTGATGATCCACCGGGCCCTGTTCGGCTCGATCGAGCGGTTCTTCGCGGTGCTGCTGGAGCACTACGCGGGTGCCATGCCGCCGTGGCTGGCCCCGGTCACCGTGGTCGGCATCCCGATCACCGACGAGCACGTGCCGTACCTGCGCGAGGTGGCGGCCGAGCTGAAGAAGCACGGGATCCGGGTCGAGGTGGACGCCTCGGACGACCGGATGCAGAAGAAGATCCGCAACGCCCAGAAGGGCAAGATCCCGTTCATGCTCATCGCGGGCAACGACGACGTCGAGGCCGGCGCGGTCAGCTTCCGCTACCGCAACGGCGAGCAGAAGAACGGCGTGCCGGTGGCCGAGGCGGTCAGTGAGATCGTGGACGCGGTGGCGCGCCGGATCCAGGTCTGACGCACGGCTGGAGGTGGGGCGGATTCCGACTGGAGTCCGCCCCACCCCTGGTTTGCCGGGCCGGTCCGCCGAATATGCTGACCAGCATGACGAGTGAGCCGGAACTGCAGCAGGGCGTCGGGGAGCCGGACGGCTTCCGGCGTCTGTGGACCCCCCATCGGATGGCGTACATCCAGGGCGAGAACAAGCCGACCGGGCCCGCCGCGGACGACGGCTGCCCGTTCTGCTCGATCCCCTCGCTCAGCGACGAGGACGGCCTGGTCATCCACCGCGGCGAGCACGTCTACGCGGTGCTCAACCTGTACCCGTACAACGGCGGCCACCTGATGGTGGTCCCGTACCGGCACGTGGCCGACTACACGGAGCTGACCGACGAGGAGACCGTCGAGCTCGCCAGGCTCACCAAGCAGGCGATGGCGGCGCTGCGCCGGGCCTCCGGCGCGCACGGGTTCAACATCGGGATGAACCAGGGCGGGGCGGCCGGCGCCGGGATCGCCGCGCACCTGCACCAGCACGTGGTGCCGCGCTGGGGCGGGGACACCAACTTCATGCCGGTGGTGGGCCACACCAAGGTGCTGCCCCAGCTGCTCGCGGACACCCGCAAGATGCTGGCCGAGGCCTGGCCGCAGGGCTGAACCGCCGGGAGAGCCGCAGGGCCCGCACGTCACCGTGCGGGCCCTGCGGCGTGCGGCGGCTTCACCAGGCGTCGTACTGGTCCGACTTGAACGGCCGCACGCCCTGCATCTCGGACTTGAGGATCAGCCCGCGGTTGGCGAACCGCTCGGTGTTGACGTCGTGGTCGGCGAGGAACTCGATGGTGGCCGCCAGGACCGCGCTGACCACCGGGGTGGCGATCCGGATCGAGTCGTCGGACATGAACCGGCTGTTCCACGGGGCGGTGGCCCAGGCGGTGCGCAGACCGAACGGCTCGGGCAGCTTCATGGTGCCGCCGAGCCAGTTGAGCAGGCCGGGCGCCCGGTAGAACGGCGCCCGCAGCGCCTGGCGGACCACCTCCAGGTTGTCCACCAGCGGGAGCTGGATCGTCCGCTCCTCCCAGAACTTGCCGGTCTTGGCCGCGGTGCGCTCCTTGACCTTGGGCTTGTCGTGGAAGATGCCGTTGATCGGGCCCAGCGTGTGGCCGTTGACCGAGACCCGCAGGGTGTTGCTGAGCACGGTGACGGTGACCAGCACGCTGACCACCAGCCGGCCCTTGTTGAGCACGAACTGGGTGCCGAGGTAGTGGCGCGGCCCGTCCTGGCCGAAGCCCTGGCGGTTGGCGAGGTTGACCACGGCGTGGTCGCGCATCCGCTGGCCGTCCATGTCCGGCCCGTCAGGGCGGCCGATCTCGTCGGCGCCGGCCCCGACCTCCATGATCACCCACTGCTCGACCGAGGAGCCGGGCACCGCGCCGTTGCCGACCTCGCTGCGGCTCAGGCCGTTCAGCCGGTCGGTGATCTTGCGGACCAGGTCCCAGGTGTGGAAGGTGCGGAAGTCCTCCAGGCCGGCCACCGGGCGCAGGTCCTCGACCAGCTCCCAGGAGCCCCAGCGGCGGCCGAGGCCGAGTATCCCGTTGACCCCGGCGTAGTGCAGCACGTTGGTGTGCTGCTCGACGGTCAGCCGGTCCAGGCCCTCCTTGAGGGCGGTGGCCTTCTTGTCGTCGTCGTGCCGGGGGACCGCGTTGGGCAGCACCGGGTTGAGGTTGCCGTCCAGCACGTCGGCCCAGCGGGCCCGCAGGTCCTTGACCGAGGCGATCACCATCCGCTTGGCGAGGACCCAGCCGACCAGGGGGACCAGCAGCACGATCCGGGCGTAGAGGCCCCAGAAGCCGGCCAGCGGCGGGTGCCAGGCCAGCGCGCCGGCGATCAGGGTCGGTACCAGCATGACCAGCGGCCCGAACAGCGCGTCGCGGTTCGCGCTGCCGGTCCGCAGCCAGATCCGGCCCCGGATGGAGAGCAGCCAGAGCAGGGCGCCGGGCAGGAAGAGCGCGCCGGTCACGAGGGTGACCAGCATCAGCCGCTTGTCCCGGGCCCGGCGCAGCTCCTCGGCGGCCAGGCAGTGCTCGACCACCATCCGCGGCTCGGTGCCGAAGGCGGGCACGAGCGGCTTGCGTCCGGCGCCCAGGGTGCGGGCGATGACGGCCTTGCTGAACGCCTCGCCGACGTTGGGACGGAACAGCTCGTGCCAGCCCGCCTTGCCCACCACGCCGTCCTGCACCTTGGCGACGAACTCGTCCAGGTCGCTGTCGCGGTAGGCCGCGGACGAGAGTGCCTGGGTGACCGCGGTCTGCGGTCCGGAATCCGTGCGGGGTATCTGCGCACCCGGGGTCATGTCCAGCTTGGTCATGGCGGCGGCCTCCCTCCCTCCCTGTCAGCGGCAGGTTACCGTGCCGCCGGGCCCTTGTGACGGTGATCTTCTGAACTCCCGTCACCTGCTCGGGTGACCGGGCTTGACGGCTTTTCAGCTGGTTCCTTCCCCGGTGCGCCTGGTTCGATCCCGATGGGGCAGGATCGGAGTCATGACTCCTGTTGATCCGGTACTGGTTTTCGACGGGGACTGCGCGTTCTGCAGCTCCTGCGTGCGTTTCGCCGAGCGCTACCTGCGCCAGACGCTCGCCTCCGGCGGCTGGCAGGCGCAGCCCTACCAGTTCGCCGACCTGGCGGCGCTGGGCGTGAGCGAGGAGCGGGCAGAGCGCGAGGTGCTCTGGGTGACCCCGGTCGGGCAGGTGTACGGCGGGGCGGCCGCGGTGGCCAAGCTGCTGCTGCGCTCCGGCAACGCCTGGGCCTGGCTGGGCGGGCTGCTGGAGCTGGCGCCGGCGCGGCCGGTGGCGGAGCTGGGCTACCGCTGGGTGTCGCGCAACCGGCACCGGATGCCGGGCGGCACCAAGGCCTGCGCGCTGCCCCGGCGGTAGCGGCCCGCGCGGCGTCGGGAGCCCGGTGACCAGTGGATACCATGGTCCCGTCGAGCGGCTGATCCACTCGGCTGCCGGTGTGCGCCGCTGCCGGCCCACCGGTGAACCACCCAGGCAGTGAGATCGGAGCGGTCCGGAAGGCCATGCTCAACAAATACGCGCGTGCCTTCTTCACACGTGTCCTGACGCCGTTCGCCGCCCTGCTGCTGCGCTGGGGGGTGAGCCCGGACGCGGTGACGCTGATCGGCACCGCCGGCTCGGTGGCCGGTGCGCTGGTGTTCTTCCCGCGCGGCGAGTTCTTCTGGGGGACCGTCACCATCACCCTGTTCATCTTCTCGGACCTGGTGGACGGGAACATGGCCCGGCAGGCCGGGACCTCCAACAAGTGGGGAGCGTTCCTGGACTCCACGCTGGACCGGGTGGCGGACGCGGCGATCTTCGGCGGCCTGGCGCTCTGGTACGCGGGGTCGGGCGACAACGACCTGCTGTGCGCGATCGCGGTGCTCTGCCTGGCGAGCGGTCAGGTGGTCTCGTACACCAAGGCGCGCGCCGAGAGCCTGGGCCTGCCGTGCGACGTGTCGGGGCTGGTGGAGCGGGCCGAGCGGCTGGTGGTCTCGCTGGTCGCGGTCGGCCTGGCGGGCCTGCACACGTTCGGCGTGCCGTATGTGGAGTGGCTGCTGCCGGTGGCCCTGTGGGCGGTCGGCGTGGGCAGCGTGATCACGGTGTTGCAGCGGATGCTGACGGTGCGCCGCGAGGCCTTCGAGGCGGCGGCCGCGACCCGGGAGGGCTGAGGAAGCGTGATGCGGGACAAGCTGGTCGACGGCGCGTACGCGGCGGGCTGGGCGACGGTCAAGCTGCTGCCGGAGCCGGTGGCGCGGGCGCTGGGCAATACGCTGGCCGACTTCACCTGGCGCCGGCAGGGCAAGGGCGTGCGCCAGTTGGAGGCGAACCTGCGCCGGGTGCGGCCGGGGGCCTCGCCGGCCGAGCTGCGCGAGCTGTCCCGGGCCGGGATGCGCTCCTACCTGCGGTACTGGATGGAGTCGTTCCGGCTGCCGGTGTGGAACGACCGCAAGATCGCCGACTCGATGCGGGTCGACGGCATCGAGCACCTGGTCGCGGCGATGGAGTCGAACCGGGGCGCGGTGCTGGCGCTGCCGCACATGGGCAACTGGGACCTGGCCGGCGCCTGGGTGGTGCGCCACCTCGGCTTCCCGTTCACCACGGTCGCCGAGCGGCTCAAGCCGGAGTCGCTGTTCGACCGGTTCGTGGCGTACCGCCAGGGGCTGGGGATGGAGGTGCTGGCGCTGACCGGCAGCGACATCTCGGTGATAGGGACGCTGGCGCGCCGGCTGCGCGCGGGCAAACTGGTCTGCCTGGTGGGCGACCGGGACCTGTCGGAGTCGGGCACCCCGGTGGAGTTCTTCGGCGAGGCCGCCCGGATGCCGGCCGGGCCCGCGGCCCTGGCCCAGCAGACCGGCGCGGCGCTGCTGCCGGCCTCGCTCTGGTACGAGGGTGCGGTGCAGCGGGCCCGGATCCACCCGCCGATCGAGGTGCCGCCGGAGGTGGACCGCAGGACGGCCAAGGCGCTGATGACCCAGCAGCTGGCCGACGTGTGGGCGGCGGAGATCGCCGAGCACCCGCAGGACTGGCACATGCTGCAGAAGTTCTGGCCGGCGGACCTGCCCGGCCGGCCCCGGCCGGCGGTGCCGCCGACCGAGGAGATCGCCTCGTGAAGATCGGCATCGTCTGCCCGTACGACTGGGACGTGCCCGGCGGGGTGCAGTTCCACATCCGGGACCTGGCCGAGCACCTGATCGGCCTGGGCCACAAGGTCTCGGTGCTGGCGCCGGCCGACGACGACTCGGCGCTGCCCTCCTACGTGGTGTCGGCGGGCCGGGCGGTCGCGGTGCCGTACAACGGGTCGGTGGCCCGGCTGAGCTTCGGGATCATCTCGGCGACCCGGGTGCGGCGCTGGCTGCGGGACGGCGAGTTCGACATCCTGCACGTGCACGAGCCGACCTCGCCGAGCCTGTCGATGCTGGCGGCCTGGGCGGCGACCGGGCCGATGGTGGCCACCTTCCACACCTCCAACCCGCGCTCGCGGGCGATGATCGCAGCCTCGCCGATCCTGCAGCCGGTGCTGGAGAAGATCAACGCCCGGATCGCGGTCAGCGAGTACGCCCGGCGCACCCTGGTGGAGCACCTGGGCGGCGACGCGGTGGTGATCCCCAACGGGGTCGACGTCTCCTTCTTCGCCGAGGCCGAACCGGACCCGCGCTGGGTGGGCCCGACGCTGGGCTTCATCGGCCGGATCAACGAGCCGCGCAAGGGGCTGCCGACGCTGCTGGCCGCGCTGCCGGAGATCCTGCGGGTGCGCCCCGAGGCGCGGCTGCTGGTGGCCGGCAAGGGCGACGAGGAGGAGGCGGTCGCGGGGCTGGCGCCCGAGGTGCGCGCGCGGATCGAGTTCCTCGGCATGGTGAGCGACGAGGAGAAGGCCCGGCTGCTGCGCAGCGTGGACCTGTACGTGGCGCCGAACACCGGGGGCGAGAGCTTCGGGATCATCCTGGTGGAGGCGATGTCGGCGGCGGCCCCGGTGCTGGCCAGCGATCTGGACGCGTTCGCCCAGGTGCTGGACCAGGGGCAGGCGGGCGAGCTGTTCCCGGTGGAGGACGCGGGGGCGCTGGCGGCGGCGGCGATCCGGCTGCTGGGCGATCCGCAGCGGCTCGCGGAGCTGCGCACGGCGGCCTCCGCACACGTGCGCCGGTTCGACTGGTCGGTGGTGGGCGCCGACATCCTGGCGGTGTACGAGACGGTGACCGACGGGACGGCCGGCGGTGCGGGCCCCAAGGTCCGCGAGGACGAGGGCACCAGCTGGCGCGAGCGCCTGGGCCTGGGCCTGGCCCGGGACTGAGCCCGGGCCGGGCCGCGGGCCGCGCTACTTGAGCTCGACCACCTTGTGCATGCCCTCGAAGGCGTGCGGGATGCCGGTGCTGTCGTCGGGGATGAAGCAGAGCAGCACGTAGGTGCCGGGCGCCAGCTTGTCCTCGTGGAAGACCACCGAGTGGTCGGGGGAGACGACGCCCAGGCCGACCGCGGTGCCGGTGAACAGCGGCGGGCCGGTGTAGGTGCCGTCGAAGAACTGCTGGACCTGCTCGTCGGTGGTGCCCGGCGCCACCGGCTGGATCGCCATCTCGTGCAGTTCGGTGGCGGAGTTGTGGACGTAGTAGGAGCCCTCGGCCTTGTCCACGTCCTCGGTCTGGAACCGCGGTCCCTGGTCGGTCTCGTGCTGGATCACGATGCCGTGCGGGAAGTGCGGCAGGTGGTAGCCGGCGTCCTTGCACAGCTCCAGCGGCTTGACCAGGGGCGCGCCGCCGGACTGCACCGGAGTGAGGTCGACCAGGTACACGGTGCCCTCGGCGAGGTCCTCGCTCATGATCGCGGCGTTCGCGGGGGTGGCCGTGGCTCCGCCCAGCGCCTCGCCGTCGGCGTTGAGGGCACGGATGCCCTCGGCGGCGGTGGCCGGGTCGAACGCCCGGGCGGTGTCGGCGAGCATCTGGTCGATGCTCACGCCCGGGTGCGGCTTGAAGATCTGCAGCTGGCGGCTGCCCGGGTCGTCGGTGGAGATCCGGAACGTGACGGTGCCGGCCGGGTGGCTGTCCGGCGCCTGGATGCCGGCGGCGGTGAGGTTGACGTCGACGGTGAAGCCCGAGTGGCCGGGTGCGTCGGCGGTGGCGGTGACCGAGCCGCCGAGCGAGCCGGCCAGGGCGAGAGCGCTGACAGCGGCGAGGCGGCAGCTGCGGCGCAGGGCGTTGCGCATACGGGTCCCTTCTCGAAGTGGCCCCCCGCATACAGATGAGCAGACTGACGGATCGTCAGCCGGTAGCCATGCGGGCAGCGGCGCCGGATGGGCTAAGCAACGGTCGGGGCCCGGTAGGTTTGCGCCTTGTGACTACCTGGATCTGGGTCGCGGCGGCGGTGCTGCTGTTCGCGCTGTACCTGAGCTGGACGGCCGGCCGGCTGGACCGGCTGCACGCGCGGATCGACACCGCCCGGGCCGCACTGGACGCGCAGCTGCTGCGCCGCGCCTCGGCGGCCCAGGAGCTGGCCACCTCCTCACTGCTCGACCCGGCCACCTCGCTGGTGCTCTACCAGGCCTCGCGCGCGGCCCGGCAGGCGGACGCCGAGCAGCGCGAGGTGGCGGAGAGCGAGCTGAGCCAGGCGCTGCGTGCGGTGTTCGCCGAGCCGGAGCAGCTGGCCGAGCTGCGTGCGGCGCCCGGCGGCGAGGAGGCGGTGAGCGAGCTGAGCGCGGCGGTGCGCCGGGTGCCGATGGCCCGCCGGTTCCACAACGACGCGGTGCGCGCGGCCCGCGCGGTGCGCATCCACCGGCTCGTGCGCTACTTCCGGCTGGCCGGCAAGGCCCCGTTCCCGCTGGCCTTCGAGATGGACGACGAGGTCCCGGCCGCCCTCGCACGGCAGGGCGCAGCGGCCTGATCCGGCCCGGCGCAAGGGCGGGTTTCCGGCCTCTTTGTCGATTCCGCCACATCGGGGTGGACCGGGTGGCGCATCGATCCGGCAGTTTGACGGCCTACGATAGGGCGATAGCACACCGGTTCGTCTTCGAGTGAGGTCTCACGTGTCCACCAGCACTCCCGCTTCCGCCGACCAGCCGCAGATCGGTACCGCCCGGGTCAAGCGCGGCATGGCCGAGCAGCTCAAGGGCGGTGTGATCATGGACGTGGTCAACGCCGAGCAGGCCAAGATCGCCGAGGACGCCGGCGCGGTCGCTGTCATGGCGCTGGAGCGGGTTCCGGCCGACATCCGCAAGGACGGCGGCGTGGCCCGGATGTCCGACCCGGACATGATCGACGGCATCATCAGCGCCGTGTCCATCCCGGTGATGGCCAAGTCCCGGATCGGCCACTTCGTCGAGGCCCAGGTGCTGCAGGCCCTCGGCGTCGACTACATCGACGAGTCCGAGGTGCTGACCCCGGCCGACGAGGTGAACCACTCCGACAAGTGGGCGTTCACCACCCCGTTCGTCTGCGGTGCCACCAACCTGGGCGAGGCGCTGCGCCGGATCGCCGAGGGTGCGGCGATGATCCGCTCCAAGGGCGAGGCCGGCACCGGCAACGTGGTCGAGGCGGTGCGCCACATGCGCCAGATCAACTCCGACATCCGCCGCCTGACCACCCTGGACGAGAACGAGCTGTACGTCGCGGCCAAGAACCTGCAGGCGCCGTACGAGCTGGTCAAGGAGGTGGCGCAGCTGGGCAAGCTCCCGGTGGTGCTGTTCTCCGCCGGTGGCGTGGCCACCCCGGCCGACGCCGCGCTGATGATGCAGCTCGGTGCCGAGGGCGTCTTCGTGGGCTCGGGCATCTTCAAGTCCGGCGACCCGGCCAAGCGCGCCGCGGCCGTGGTGAAGGCCACCACCTTCTTCGACGACCCGAAGGTGATCGCGGACGTCTCGCGCGGTCTGGGCGAGGCCATGGTCGGCATCAACTGCGACACCCTGCCCGAGGCCGAGCGCTACGCCAACCGCGGCTGGTAACCGGCTCCCGCGCACCCGCTCCGGCAGCCCGCCGCGCGCACCACCGGCGCGGCGGGCCGCGCTGCTTCCCCACCCGTTCTCCCTCTCCGAGCAGAAGGTGACTCCCCGTGCCCAGCAGTACCCCAGTGATCGGTGTCCTCGCCCTGCAGGGCGACGTCCGTGAGCACCTGATCGCGCTCGCCGAGGCGGACGCACTCGCCCGTCCGGTGCGCCGGACCGAGGAGCTGGCCGAGGTGGACGCCCTGGTCATACCCGGCGGCGAGTCCACCACCATGTCCAAGCTGGCCCTGGCCTTCGACCTGATGGAGCCGCTGCGCGCCCGGGTCGCGGCCGGGATGCCGGTCTACGGCTCCTGCGCCGGCATGATCATGCTGGCCGAGAAGATCCTGGACGGTCGGGACGACCAGCAGAGCGTCGGCGGCATCGACATGACGGTGCGCCGCAACGCCTTCGGCCGGCAGAACGAGTCCTTCGAGTCCGCGATCGACTTCCAGGGCTTCGAGGGCGAGCCGGTGCACGGCGTCTTCATCCGGGCCCCCTGGGTGGAGTCGGTGGGCGCGGGCGTCGAGGTGCTGGCCGAGCTGCCGGCGGCCGACGGCGCCGAGTCGCGGATCGTCGCGGTGCGCCAGGGCAACCTGCTGGCCACCTCCTTCCATCCGGAGCTGACCGGGGACCACCGGGTGCACGCGCTCTTCGTGCGCATGGTCGAGGAGGCGCTGGCCGCCCGCAGCTGACCGGGTGCCAGCTGACCGGGTACGACACCGGTAGGATCTCCTCTGTTTCATTCCCCTTTGGCGACGTAAAGGAGCTGGTGATGTCCGGCCACTCTAAGTGGGCTACCACCAAGCACAAGAAGGCCGTGATCGACGCCAAGCGCGGCAAGCTCTTCGCCAAGATGATCAAGAACATCGAGGTGGCGGCGAAGACCGGCGGTCCCGACCCGGCCGGCAACCCGACGCTCTACGACGCCATCCAGAAGGCCAAGAAGAGCTCGGTCCCGATCGACAACATCAACCGCGCCGTCAAGCGCGGTGGCGGCCTGGAGGCCGGCGGGGCCGACTACCAGACCATCATGTACGAGGGCTACGGCCCCAACGGTGTCGCGGTGCTGATCGAGTGCCTGACCGACAACCGCAACCGCGCCGCCTCCGACGTGCGGGTCGCCATGACCCGCAACGGCGGCTCGATGGCCGACCCGGGTTCGGTCTCCTACCTGTTCTCCCGCAAGGGCCAGGTGATCGTCCCCAAGGCCAACGGCGTGGACGAGGACAAGGTGGTCGAGGTCGTCCTGGAGGCCGACCTCGACGTCGAGGTCAACGACCTCGGCGACACCCTCGAGGTGATCTCCGACCCCTCGGCGCTGGTCACCGTGCGCACCGCGCTGGTCGACGCCGGCCTGGACTACGACTCGGCCGAGTCCCCGTTCGTGCCCAGCATGCAGGTCGAGCTCGACGTGGACGGCGCGCGCAAGATCTTCAAGCTGATCGACGCGCTGGAGGACAGCGACGACGTGCAGAACGTCTTCGCCAACTTCGACATCTCCGACGAGGTCGGCGCCCAGCTCGACGCGGAGTGACCGGCACCTGACGCCCCACCGGCCCGGCGGTCCTGACGGACCGCCGGGCCGGTGTCGTCGGCGGGGCTGTCGGCCGGTGCCGCTAGGGTCTGTGCAGGTGGGACTGGTGTGCGGCGAAAGGGCGGGCGGGTGCGGGTACTGGGTGTGGACCCGGGGTTGACCAGGTGCGGGGTCGGCGTGGTGGAGGGGTCGCCGGGCCGGGCGCTGCGGATGGTCGGCGTCGGCGTGGTGCGCACCCCCGCCGAACAGGACGTCCCGCTGCGGCTGCTGGCGATCGAGCAGGGGCTGGAGGAGTGGGTGGCCGCCCACCGCCCGGACGTGGTCGCCATCGAGCGGGTCTTCGCCCAGCACAACGTCGCCACCGTGATGGGCACCGCGCAGGCCAGCGCGGTGGCCATGCTGTGCGCCACCCGGCGCGGGATCCCGGTGGTGCTGCACACCCCCAGCGAGGTGAAGGCGGCGGTCACCGGGTCGGGGCGGGCCGACAAGGCCCAGGTCACCGCGATGGTCACCCGGCTGCTGCGGCTGGACGCCCCGCCCAAGCCGGCGGACGCGGCGGACGCGCTGGCGCTGGCGATCTGTCACATCTGGCGCGGAACCGCGCAGGACAAGCTCGCGGCGGCGCTGGCCCGCACCGCCGTCCCCAGGCGCATCGTCCCCAAGAGCAACCCCAGGCACATCGTCCCCGAGAACCAGGAGTACCGCCCGTGATCGCCTTCGTGCAGGGGCCGGTCGCGGCCCTGTCGGCCGGTGTGGCCGTGGTCGAGGTCGGCGGCGTCGGCATGGCCGTCCAGTGCACCCCGACCACGCTGGCCGCGCTGCGCCTCGGCGAGCCGGCCCGGCTGGCCACCTCGCTGGTGGTCCGGGAGGACTCGCTCACCCTCTACGGCTTCGCCGACGACGACGAGCGGGCCACCTTCGAGGTGCTGCAGGCCGCCCCCGGGGTCGGCCCGCGGCTGGCCCAGGCGATGCTCGGGGTGCACAGCCCCGACGCGCTGCGGGTCGCGGTGGCCCAGGGCGACGAGCGGGCGCTGATCAAGGTCCCCGGGATCGGCAAGGCCAAGGCGGCCAAGCTGCTGCTGGAGTACAAGGACAAGCTGGGCGCGCCGCACGGCTCGGTACCGGCCCAGCAGCCGGTGGCGAGCGGCCCGGCGCCGTGGAGCGAGCAGCTGCACGCCGCGCTGGTCGGACTCGGCTACGCGCCGCGCGAGGCGGACGAGGCGGTGGCCGCGGTCACCCCGGAGGCCGAGGCGCAGGCCCGCACCGACGTCGGCGCGCTGCTCAAGTCCGCGCTGCGGACGCTGAGCCGGGCCCGCTGACGTCGACCTGACGATCTGACCCTTCATCAACTTGTCGACATGGAGCCAGCACTGATGAGTCCGTACGACTCCGACCCCGCCGACCGGCTGGTGGGCGCCGCCGCCGACGATGCGGACCAGGCGGTGGAGGCGGCGCTGCGGCCCAAGCTGCTGGACGAGTTCATCGGCCAGGAGCGGGTGCGCGAGCAGCTCTCGCTGGTGCTGCGGGCGGCCCGGATGCGCGGCAGCGCCCCCGACCACGTGCTGCTCTCCGGCCCGCCCGGGCTCGGCAAGACCACCCTGTCGATGATCATCGCGGCCGAGCTGAACGCGCCGATCCGGATCACCTCCGGCCCCGCCATCCAGCACGCCGGCGACCTGGCCGCGATCCTCTCCTCGCTCACCGAGGGCGAGGTGCTCTTCCTGGACGAGATCCACCGGATGTCGCGTCCCGCCGAGGAGATGCTCTACATGGCGATGGAGGACTTCCGGGTCGACGTGATCGTCGGCAAGGGCCCCGGCGCCACCGCGATCCCGCTGGAGCTGCCGCCGTTCACCCTGGTCGGCGCGACCACCAGGGCCGGCCTGCTGCCGCCGCCGCTGCGCGACCGCTTCGGCTTCACCGGCCACATGGAGTTCTACGCCCCAGCCGAGCTGGAGCGGGTGGTGCACCGCTCGGCCGCGCTGCTGGACGTCGAGATCGATCCGGCCGGCGCCGCCGAGATCGCCGGCCGCTCCCGCGGCACCCCGCGGATCGCCAACCGGCTGCTGCGCCGGGTGCGGGACTACGCCCAGGTCGAGCACGACGGGGTGGTCACCGCCGCGATCGCGGCCCGGGCGCTGGCCGTCTACGAGGTGGACGAGCGCGGTCTCGACCGGCTGGACCGGGCCGTGCTGGGCGCGCTGCTGCGGCTGTTCGGCGGCGGGCCGGTGGGCCTGTCCACGCTGGCGGTCGCGGTGGGGGAGGAGGCCGAGACGGTCGAGGAGGTGGCCGAGCCTTTCCTGGTCCGCGAGGGGCTGCTGGCCCGGACTCCGCGCGGCCGGATCGCCACCGCCGCCGCCTGGCAGCACCTCGGGCTGGTGCCGCCGGTCCCGGGCACCGCCGGCGGGCGGGTGGTACCTACTCAAACCGATCTCTTCGGGACAAGTGACGCGTGACACAGGCCTTGGTCGCCACTGTTGGCCCTGGGATGCGATGCTTGGCGTTGTCCGATCAGGGCGGGTCTCCTAGACTTCGCCGGACCGCCCCGTCTCACTCCGGCGGGTCGACCTTCGCAACTGGGTAATCAGTCGGGTACCCGCAAAGGACTTTCTGCTGTGAGTTACATCATTTTCCTCCTCCCGATCGCTGCGATCATCCTGATGTTCCGGTCGCAGAAGAAGCGTCAGCAGCAGGCTCAGAGCATGCAGTCGGCGATGGTCGAGGGCTCCGGCGTGCGGACCATCGGGGGGCTGTACGCGACGGTGAAGTCGATCAACGACTCCACCGTGGGGCTGGAGATCGCGCCCGGTGTGGTGACGCACTTCGCCAAGAGTGCCGTTGCCGCCGTGATCGATCCGCAGGAGTACGACGAGATCATCAACGGCCGTCCCGCTGAGGACGAGCCGGTGGATGGTGTCGCCACCGAGTCCGTCGAGGACGCGGTGGACGAGGCCGGCCTGGACACGGCCGGCAGCGAGAAGCCCGCTACCAAGTAGTCCGGGCGGTCTGCACAACTTCACGGTTGTCCGCGGTTCGCGCCGCCGCCCGCTCCCGCGGGTCGGCGGCGCAGTGCCAGCGGCATGGGACAGGGAGAAACGAGCAAGGTGGCAACACCCAAGTCGCGTCCGCGCGACGGTTACCCGGCGAGGGCGCTGGCCTTCATCCTGGTGGTCACCGTCGGACTGGTCGCCCTCATGTTCGGGACGGGCCACAGGACGCCTCGCCTCGGGATCGACCTTGCGGGGGGTACCAGCATCACGCTGACGGCCACGTCCAAGGACAAGGCCGCGATCAACCCGGCCAACATGGACACCGCGGTCAGCATCATCCAGAAGCGCGTCAACGCGTTCGGTGTGTCCGAGGCCGAGGTCCAGACCCAGGGGAGTGACAACATCATTGTCAACATCCCCAAGGGCACCAACAGCCAGCAGGCTGCCGAGCAGGTCGGCACCACCGCGAAGCTGTTCTTCCGCCCGGTGCTGGCCACGGCGATGTCCGGTCCGCTCCCCGCCCAGCCCAGTGCCAAGCCCTCCGGCTCGGCGGCGCCCTCCGGCTCCGCCTCGCCGAGCGCCGCCGCCTCGGCCGGTTCGAGCTCGCCGAGCGCCTCCGCCTCGGCCAGCCCCTCCAAGGCCGGCCGCGCGCTCTCCGAGGGCCTGAAGGCCGCGGACCCCAGCAGCAGCGCGTCGGCCTCCGCCTCGCCGTCTGCCTCCGGCTCCGCCGCGCCCTCGGGCAGCGCCGCGCCGACCGGCTCGGCCGCGCCCACCGCGGTGCCGACCAGCAACGCCGACATCACCGCGCTGACCACCCAGGGCACCGTGCCGCAGGACCTGCAGGCGCAGTTCGCCGGGCTCGACTGCTCGGTGCCCGCCCAGCGGATCGACTACCAGACCGACCCGGCCAAGAACTCGGTCGCCTGCTCCTACAACAAGGAGCAGAACGTCTGGATGAAGTTCGCGCTCGGCCCGGTCGCGGTCAACGGCTCCGACGTCTCCAAGGCCCAGGCCGGGTACGACACCCAGCGCGCCCAGGGCTGGGAGGTCCAGCTCGCGTTCAACGACGCCGGCTCCAAGGCCTTCGCCGACACCACCGGCAAGCTGGCCGCCCTCGGCGCCAGCGGCGGCCCGGGCAACCAGTTCGCCATCGTGCTGGACGGCAAGGTGGTCTCCCACCCGTACGTCTCGCAGGCGATCACCGGCGGCAACGCCGTGATCTCCGGCTCCTTCTCGCAGGACGACGCGACCGGCCTGTCCAACGTGCTGAGCTTCGGCGCGCTGCCGCTGAGCTTCGACAAGAGCGACGTCACCACGGTGACCGCCGCCCTGGGCAGTGACCAGCTGCACGCCGGCCTGATCGCCGGTGCGATCGGCATGGCGCTGGTGATCCTCTACTCGCTGATCTACTACCGCGGCCTCGGCCTGGTGTCGATCGCCGGCCTGGTGGTCTCCGCGGTGCTGACCTACTCGATCATGACGCTGCTCGGCGCCTCGATCGGCTTCGCGCTCAACCTGCCCGCGATCTGCGGTGCGATCGTCGCGATCGGTATCACCGCCGACTCCTTCATCGTGTACTTCGAGCGGATCCGCGACGAGGTGCGCGAGGGCTCCCCGCTGCGCGCGGCCGTCCAGCGCGCCTGGCCCCGGGCCCGGCGCACCATCCTGGTCTCGGACTTCGTCTCCTTCCTCTGTGCCGCGGTGCTCTACTTCGTCTCGGTCGGCAAGGTGCAGGGCTTCGCCTTCACCCTGGGTCTGACCACGCTGCTGGACGTCGTGGTGATCTTCCTGTTCACCAAGCCGCTGATCACCCTGCTGGCGCGCCGCAGGTTCTTCGCCGAGGGCCACCCGTGGTCCGGCCTGGACCCGAAGCGCCTGGGTGCCCGCGCGCCGCTGCGCAGCAGCCGCCGCCGTCCCGCCGCCACCTCCGCCGCCGTCAAGGAGGCCTGACGCAATGTCGCGCTTCAGCCAGCTCGGCCACCGTCTCTACCGGGGCGAGATCAGTTTCGACTTCGTCGGCCGCCGCAAGCTCTGGTACAGCATCTCGGCAGCCATCGCGGGTGCCGCGATCATCGGTCTGACCGTGATCGGCCTGCACCTGGGCATCGAGTTCAAGGGCGGTTCGATCTACACCGTCCAGAAGCAGGGCCTGACGGTCGACCAGGCGCAGACCGAGATCAACAAGATCACCGGGAACTCCACCGCCCAGGTGCAGTCCACCGGTGACGGCAAGATCCGGATCCAGGTCAGCTCCACCGAGAAGGTCTCCTCCGACGAGGTCGTCAAGGACCTCTCCACCGACCTGAAGGTGCCGGCCTCCGACATCAACGCCCAGGTGGTCGGCCCCAGCTGGGGCCACGAGATCTCCCAGAAGGCGCTGCTGGGCCTGGTCATCTTCATGGTCCTGGTCACCGCCTACCTGGCGGTCGCCTTCGAGTGGCGGATGGCGGTGGCCGCCCTGGTCGCGCTGATCCACGACCTGGTGATCACCATCGGTGTCTACGCCCTGGTCGGCTTCGAGGTCACCCCGGGCACCGTGATCGGCTTCCTGACCATCCTCGGTTACTCGCTCTACGACACGGTCGTCGTCTTCGACACCGTGAAGGAGAACACCAAGGACCTCGAGAAGCAGAACAAGCTCACCTACAGCGAGGCGGCCAACGCGGGCCTCAACCAGACCCTGGTGCGTTCGCTGAACACCACCGTGGTCGCCCTGCTGCCGGTGGCCGCGCTGCTGTTCATCGGCGGCGGCCTGCTCGGCGCCGGCACCCTGAACGACATCTCGCTGGCCCTGTTCGTGGGTCTGTCCGCCGGTGCGTACTCCTCGATCTGCGTCGCCACCCCGCTGCTCGCCCAGCTCAAGGAGCAGACCCCGCAGATGCGGGCGCTCGCCAAGCGGGTCGCCCAGCGCCGCGCGGCGGACGCCAAGGCGGCGGCCGCGGCCGAGGCGGAGGGCACCGTGGCCGACTCGGCCGAGGAGGCCGTGGCCGACTCGGTCGCGGCCGGTATGGTCGGACAGCGCAACCAGCCGACCGGCCGTGCCCGCGGCAAGGGCCGGCCGTCCGGCAAGCGCTGATCGACCGCCTGTGCCGAGTAAGGACTGACACGTGACCGACACCGCCCTGGCCGAACTGCTCTCGAGCAGGATCCGGGACGTCCCCGACTACCCGAAGCCGGGGGTGCTGTTCAAGGACATCGCCCCGCTGCTCGCCGACGCCGAGGCCTTCGCGGCCCTCACCACGGCGCTGGCCGGGCGGGCCGGCGAGCTGGGGGCGACCAAGGTGGTGGGCCTGGAGGCGCGCGGCTTCGTGCTGGCGGCTCCGGCCGCCTTCGCGGCCGGGCTCGGCTTCGTGCCGATCCGCAAGAAGGGCAAGCTGCCCGGCGAGGTCTTCGAGCAGTCCTACGACCTGGAGTACGGCTCGGCCACCCTCGAGGTGCAGTGCGACGCCTTCGAGCCCGGCGAGAAGGTGCTGGTGGTGGACGACGTCCTGGCCACCGGCGGCACCATCGCCGCCTCGCTGGACCTGGTCCGGCGCACCGGTGCCCAACTGGTCGGCGTGGTGGTGCTGATGGAGCTCGGCCTCCTCGGCGGCCGGGACCGGCTCAGCACCCACCTGGACGGCGCTCCGCTGGAGACCCTGGTCACGGTCTGAGCCCGATCGAGCACGAGGAGCGGTGATCGCAGCACGCGGTCACCGCTCCTGGCATGTCACCCCTCGGGCCGCGGAACGCCGGGCGTTCCCGCTCGGTACGATGAAGGTTCATCCGGTGCGTACCGAGGAGTGTCCTTGCCAGACGAGGCCCAGCCGACGGCCACAGCGCCCACCAGCCAGACGGGCGGCCAGCCCGCACCCTCCGGTGCCACTCCCGTGCGCCCCGCGGCGCCCGCCGGCCTGGGCCGTGCGGTGGCGCCCACGCTGCGCTCCGGCTCCGGCAGCGGCGGGATGCGGGCCCGGCTGGCCCGGTTCGGCGGCCAGCGCACCACGGTGCTCAACCCCGTGCTGGAACCACTCTTCCGCACCATCCGGGCGGGCGACCCGAAGGCCGATCCGGCGCTGCTGCGCGACATCGAGCGCGCCTACGCGGTGGCCGAGCGCTGGCACCGCGGCCAGAAGCGCAAGAGCGGCGACCCGTACATCACCCACCCGCTGGCGGTGGCCACCATCCTGGCCGAGCTCGGGATGGACGCGCCGACCCTGATGGCCGGCCTGCTGCACGACACCGTCGAGGACACCGACTACGGCCTGGAGACCCTGCGCCAGGACTTCGGCGACTCGGTCGCCCTGCTGGTGGACGGCGTCACCAAGCTGGACAAGGTCAAGTTCGGCGAGGCCGCGCAGGCGGAGACGGTCCGCAAGATGGTGGTCGCGATGGCCAAGGACCCCCGGGTCCTGGTGATCAAGCTGGCCGACCGCCTGCACAACATGCGCACCATGCGCTACCTCAAGCGGGAGAAGCAGGAGAAGAAGGCCCGCGAGACGCTGGAGATCTACGCCCCGCTGGCGCACCGGCTGGGCATGAACACCATCAAGTGGGAGCTGGAGGACCTGGCCTTCGCCATCCTCTACCCCAAGATGTACGACGAGATCGTGCGCCTGGTCGCCGAGCGCGCCCCCAAGCGGGACGAGTACCTGGCCACCGTGATCGACCAGGTCCAGCACGACCTGCGCGGCGCCCGGATCTCCGCCTCGGTCACCGGCCGGCCGAAGCACTACTACTCGGTCTACCAGAAGATGATCGTCCGCGGCCGCGACTTCGCCGAGATCTACGACCTGGTGGGCATCCGGGTCCTGGTCGACACGGTGCGCGACTGCTACGCGGCGCTCGGCACCATCCACGCGCGGTGGAACCCGGTCCCCGGCCGGTTCAAGGACTACATCGCGATGCCCAAGTTCAACATGTACCAGTCGCTGCACACCACGGTGATCGGCC
This sequence comes from Streptomyces tateyamensis, assembly GCF_003205575.1. Lineage (GTDB taxonomy): Bacteria > Actinomycetota > Actinomycetes > Streptomycetales > Streptomycetaceae > Kitasatospora > Kitasatospora tateyamensis. Next base: position 76,506 of record NZ_PYBW01000084.1, on the reverse strand, counting down.
CCGGCGGCAAGCCGGTCGAGCTGCAGATCCGCACCTTCGACATGCACCGCCGGGCCGAGTACGGCATCGCCGCGCACTGGAAGTACAAGCAGCGCGCGGTGGCCGGCGCCTCCAAGGTGCGCACCGACACCCCGAACCAGGTCCGCAAGGAGGACAAGGCCGGCGCGGTCAACGAGATGGCCTGGCTGCGCCAACTGCTGGACTGGCAGAAGGAGACCGAGGACCCGAGCGAGTTCCTCGAGTCGCTGCGCTTCGACCTGTCCAACAACGAGGTCTTCGTCTTCACGCCCAAGGGCGACGTGATAGCCCTGCCGGCCGGCGCCACCCCGGTGGACTTCGCCTTCGCGGTGCACACCGAGGTCGGCTTCCGGTGCATCGGGGCCCGGGTCAACGGGCGGCTGGTGCCGCTGGAGTCGACCCTGGAGAACGGCGACGCGGTCGAGGTCTTCACCTCCAAGGCGGAGGGCGCCGGGCCGTCCCGGGACTGGCTGACCTTCGTCAAGTCGCCGCGGGCCCGCAACAAGATCAAGGCCTGGTTCTCCAAGGAGCGCCGCGAGGAGGCGATCGAGCAGGGCAAGGAGGCCATCGCCCGGGCGATGCGCAAGCAGGGCCTGCCGATCCAGCGCATCCTCACCGGCGACTCGCTGGTCACCCTGGCCCACGAGATGCGCTACCCCGACATCTCCTCGCTCTACGCGGCGATCGGCGAGGGGCACGTCTCCGCGCAGTCGATCGTGCAGAAGCTCGTCCAGGCGCTCGGCGGCGAGGAGGGCGCCACCGAGGAGTTCGCCGAGACCGCGACCGTCCCCGGCCACGAGAACCGGGCGCAGCGCCGGCGCCGGGCCAAGGGCGACCCGGGGATCATCGTCAAGGGCGTGGAGGACGTCTGGGTCAAGCTCTCCCGCTGCTGCACCCCGGTGCCGGGCGACCCGATCGTCGGCTTCGTGACCCGCGGCAACGGGGTCTCGGTGCACCGCGCCGACTGCGTCAACGTGGACTCGCTGACCCAGCAGCCGGAGCGGATGATCGAGGTCGAGTGGGCGCCCACCCAGTCCTCGGTCTTCCTGGTGGCGATCCAGGTCGAGGCGCTGGACCGGTCCCGGCTGCTCTCCGACGTCACCCGGGTCCTCTCCGACCAGCACGTCAACATCCTGTCCGCGGCGGTGCAGACCTCCCGGGACCGGGTGGCGATGAGCCGGTTCACCTTCGAGATGGGCGACCCCAAGCACCTGGGCCACGTGCTCAAGGCGGTGCGCGGGGTGGAGGGCGTCTACGACGTCTACCGGGTCACCTCGGCCCGCAAGTAGGTCCGCGCGGCAGCACTGCGTCCCCGCAACGCGGCAGGGGCCCTCGAAAGAGGGCCCCTGCCGCGTGTGCCGGTGGTGTGCGTCAGCCGCTGAACTCCTGCAGGCTCTTCAGCGCCTGGTCGAGCAGCGCCTGACGGCCCGCCAGCTCGTTCTCCAGCTTGGCGGCCTTGCTCGCGTTGCCGGCCGCCCGGGCCTTGTCCAGCTCGGCCTGGAGCTTGTCCACGGCCGACTGGAGCAGGCTGGTCATGCCGGTCGCCCGAGCCCGGGCCTCCGGGTTGGAGCGCTGCCACTCGGCGTCCTCCGCCTCGCGGACGGCCCGCTCGACCGCGTTCAGCCGACCGTCCAGCTTCGGCTTGGCGTCGCGCGGCACGTGCCCGATCGCCTCCCAGCGCTCGTTCACCTCCCGCAGCGCCGCCTTGGCCGCCTTGAGGTCGGTGATCGGCAGGATCGCCTCGGCCTCGGCGGCCAGCGCCTCCTTGAGCTTCTGGTTCTCCGTCTGCTCGGCGTCGCGCTCGCTGAACACGGCGGAACGGGCCTGGAAGAACACGTCCTGGGCGCCGCGGAACCGCGCCCACAGCTCGTCCTCGGCGTCCCGCTGGGCGCGCCCGGCGGACTTCCACTGCGCCATCAGGTCGCGGTAGCGGGCCGCGGTGTCGCCCCACTCGGTGGAGCTGGACAGCGCCTCGGCCTCGGCCACCAGGCGCTCCTTGACCAGCCGCGCCTGGTCGCGCTCGGCGTCCAGCTGGGCGAAGTGCGCCTTGCGGTGCTTGGAGAAGACCGAGCGGGCGTGCGAGAACCGGTGCCACAGTTCGTCGTCGCTCTTGCGGTCAAGGCGGGGCAGGCCCTTCCAGGTGTCGACCAGGGCGCGCAGCCGGTCGCCGGCCTCCCGCCACTGGGTCGACTGGGCCAGCTGCTCGGCCTCGGCGACCAACGCCTCCTTGGCACTGCGGGTCTCGTCGGCCGCCTTGGCCCGGGCCGCCTTGCGCTCGGCCTGGCGCGACTCGATCTCGCCCGCCAGGACGTCCAGGCGCTTGCCGAGCGCGGCCAGGTCGCCGACGGCGTGCGCCTCGACCACCTGGGCACGCAGGTGGTCGAGCGCGGTCTGCGCGTCCTTGGCGGCCAGGTCGGTCTTGCGTACCCGGTGCTCCAGCAGCGCGATCTCCGCGGCCAGGCCCTGGTACTTGCGCTCGAAGTAGGCGAGGGCCTCGTCGGGGGAGCCCGCCTGCCAGGAGCCGACGACGCGTTCGCCATCGGCGGTCCTGACGTAGACGGTCCCCTGCTCGTCGACACGGCCCCACGGGTCGCTGCTCACAGCGCCTCCTCCACATGACGTGCCGCCGACCGCTCACGGCCCGGCGCACGTCGTCCACAGTTGAATGTGCGGCGGACCGATGGCCCGCCGTCCCCGCCCACCCGGTTCGCTGCCGAGGGTGACGGCTAGCGGGTCAGGGCACCCTACACAACAGCAACATAGGCGACCAGGCCCGGTGCTGTCCGCATCCGGGCCCGGCCAATTCGCGCGGCGGGCGCGCAGCTGCGGCTCAGCTCTTGACCGTGGTGACCTTGTTCAGCACCACGTTCGCGTTGGGCGCACCGTCGCCCGGGCCGTTGGCGTCGTTCTCGCCGCCGCCGGCGATGTTGGTCAGCACGTCCAGGCCGCCGGTGATCTTGCCGAACGGGGTGTAGTTCGGCGGCAGCTGGGTGTCCTTGTAGACCAGGAAGAACTGGCTGCCGTTGGTCCCCGCACCGGAGTTGGCCATCGCCACGGTGCCGGCCGGGTAGGTGGCGCCGGTCAGGTTCTCGTCCTGGAACTTGTAGCCCGGGCTGCCGGAACCGGTGGCCGTCGGGTCGCCGCACTGCAGGACGTAGATGCCCTGGGTGGTCAGGCGGTGGCACTTGGTGTGGTCGAAGTACTGCTCACCCGACAGGAAGTTGAAGGAGTTGACGGTGTGCGGGGCCTTCGAGGCGTCCATGGTGAAGACGACCTGGCCGCAGCTGGTCTCCAGGGTGGCGGTGTAGGTCGACTTCTGGTCGATCGACATGGCCGGCTCGTTCTGCCACTGCTTCTTGTTCGGCGCGCCCGGCTGCGGGGCGGTGCAGCCCTTGACGTCGACCGGCTTCGCCGAGGACGGCGCCGCGGTGGGCGCGGCGTTCGCGGTGCTGGTCTTCTTGCCGTCGGACTTGAAGGCGCCCATCGCCGTCGCGGTGCCGGCACCGATCACGACCAGGGCGACCACGGCCCCGATCACGACGTTGCGCTTCCTGGCCTTGGCGGCTGCTTCGGCGCGGTGCTGCTGCTGCCGCTCGTACTTCTCGCGGGCGAGCTGCCGCCGCCGCTGTTCGCTGCTGACCACTGGGGCTGGTTCTCCTCGTTCGCGCTGCACATTCGGTGTTGTGGAGGTGCTCGAGGCGGATCATCGCATCCACCGGCGGCCCAGTGTAAGGACCGGACGCCTAAGAACACGGTGAGCGGGCGCAAAAAGGCGGTCACGAACCAACCGGATGCCCCCTCACCAGCGGCGCGCGGCCGGGCACGGCAGTATCCGGTTCGCAACCGGTGCCTTACCGCCGGTAGGCTGCGGGGAGGACCTCTTCCGCCCCGAGACTTCAAAGGACTGCCGTGTTCATCGCCGGATTTCCCGCCGGAGCCTGGGGCACCAACTGCTACCTGGTCGCGCCGGCCGCCGGCGAGGAGTGCGTGATCGTCGACCCCGGCCACCAGGCGACCGCCGGCGTCGAGGAGATGATCCGCGAGCACCGGCTCAAGCCGGTCGCGGTGGTCCTCACCCACGGTCACATCGACCACGTGGCCTCGGTGGTCCCGGTCTGCGGCGCCCAGGACGTGCCGGCCTACCTGCACCCCGAGGACCGGTTCATGCTGACCGACCCGGAGAAGGCGCTCGGCCGGTCGATCGGCGCGCAGCTGCTCGGCGAGCTGACCATCGGCGAGCCCAGCGACCTGCGCGAGCTGACCGACGGCGCGGTGCTGCGGCTGGCCGGTCTGGAGCTGACCGTCGATCATGCGCCCGGCCATACCAAGGGGTCGGTGACCTTCCGGACGCCCGCCACCGAAGAGGTCCCGCCGGTGCTCTTCTCGGGCGACCTGCTGTTCGCCGGCTCCATCGGGCGCACGGACTTCCCGGGCGGCAGCCATGAGGCGATCATGCGGTCGCTGGCCCGGGTCTGCCTGCCCCTCGACGACGCCACCGTGGTGCTGTCCGGCCACGGCAACCAGACCACCATCGGCCGCGAGCGTGCCACCAACCCCTTCCTCATGCAGGCTGCGGGGCTGGGAGAGGGCCCCGCGGCCCCGCGACGAGGAATGTGACGGAAGAGAAGTTGAGCACCTTCACCGCCCCCAAGGGCACCTACGACCTGCTGCCGCCCAGCTCCGCAGCCTTCCTGGCGGTCCGTCAGGAGCTGGCCGCCCCACTGCGCCGGGCCGGCTACGGCTACATCGAGACCCCGGTCTTCGAGGACACCAAGCTCTTCTCCCGCGGCGTCGGCGAGTCCACCGACATCGTCACCAAGGAGATGTTCACCCTCACCAAGCGCGGCAGCGAGGACTTGGCGCTGCGCCCCGAGGGAACCGCTTCGGTGGTCCGCGCGGTGCTCCAGGCCAACCTGCACAAGCAGGGCAACCTGCCGGTCAAGCTCTGGTACTCGGGCAACTTCTACCGCTACGAGCGGCCGCAGAAGGGCCGGTACCGGCAGTTCTCCCAGATCGGCGCCGAGGCGCTGGGCGCCGAGGACCCGGCGCTGGACGCCGAGCTGATCATCCTGGCCGACGACGGGATCCGCGCGCTCGGGCTGACGGACTACCGACTGCTGCTGAACAGCCTGGGTGACAAGCAGTGCCGCCCGGTCTACCGGGCCGCCCTGCAGGACTTCCTGCGCGGCCTGGACCTGGACGAGGACACCCAGCGCCGGGCCGAGATCAACCCGCTGCGCGTCCTGGACGACAAGCGCGAGGCCGTGCAGGCCCAGCTGGCCGGCGCCCCGCTGCTGCGCGACTACCTGTGCGAGGACTGCAAGGCCTACGACGAGCAGGTCCGCGCACTGCTGACCGCCGCCGGGGTGGCCTTCGTCGACGACCCCAAGCTGGTCCGCGGCCTGGACTACTACACCCGCACCACCTTCGAGTTCGTGCACAACGGCCTGGGCGCGCAGTCCGCGATCGGCGGCGGCGGCCGCTACGACGGCCTGGCCGAGATGCTCGGCGGTCCGTCGCTGCCCTCGGTCGGCTGGGGCCTGGGCGTGGACCGGATCTACCTGGCGCTGGAGGCCGAGGGGGTCACCCTGGACCTGCCCGCGACCACTTCGGTGTATGCGGTGGCGCTCGGCGAGGAGGCCAAGAACGTGCTCTTCGCCAAGGCCACCGAGCTGCGCCGGGCCGGTGTGGCCACCGACCTGGCCTTCGGCGTCAAGGGCATCAAGAACGCCATGAAGTCCGCCGACCGCTCGGGCGCCCGGTTCGCGCTGATCGCGGGCGACCGCGACCTCGCCGACGGCGTCGTGCAGCTCAAGGACCTGACCTCCGGCGAGCAGACCGCCGTCCCCCTCGACGCACTCGTCACCACCCTGAAGGAGAAGCAGCTGTGATCCGCACGCACGACGCGGGCACGCTCCGCGCGGAGCACGCCGGAGCGACCGTCACCCTGGCCGGCTGGGTCGCCCGCCGCCGCGACCACGGTGGCGTGGCCTTCATCGACCTGCGCGACGCCTCCGGCACCGTGCAGGTCGTGGTCCGCGACCTCGACTCCGTGCACGGGCTGCGCTCCGAGTACTGCGTCAAGGTGGTCGGCGAGGTCCGGGTCCGCCCCGAGGGCAACGAGAACCCGGACATCCCGACCGGCGCGGTCGAGGTGGTGGTGGAGAGCATCGAGGTGCTCTCCGAGGCCGCCGCGCTGCCGTTCCAGGTGGCCGAGTACGAGCCCGGCTCGGTCAACGAGGAGGTCCGGCTGCGCTACCGCTACCTGGACCTGCGCCGCGAGGGCCCGGCCAAGGCGCTGCGGCTGCGCTCCAAGGTCAACAACATCATCCGCCGGGTGATGGAGGAGAACGACTTCCTCGACATCGAGACCCCGTACCTGACCCGCTCCACCCCCGAGGGCGCCCGCGACTTCCTGGTCCCGGTCCGCCTGCAGCCGGGCCACTGGTACGCCCTGCCGCAGTCCCCGCAGCTGTTCAAGCAGCTGCTGATGGTGGCCGGCATGGAGCGCTACTACCAGATCGCCCGCTGCTTCCGCGACGAGGACTTCCGCGCCGACCGGCAGCCGGAGTTCACCCAGCTGGACATCGAGGCCTCGTTCGTCGACCAGGAGGACATCCTGGCCCTCGGCGAGAAGATCGTCGGTGCCGTCTGGCGCGAGGTGCACGGCTACGAGCTGCCCAACCCGCTGCCGCGCCTGTCCTACGCGGACGCGATGGCCCGCTACGGCTCGGACAAGCCGGACGTGCGGTTCGGCCAGGAGCTGACCGACCTCACCGAGTACTTCAAGGGCACCGAGTTCCGGGTCTTCCAGGCCCCGTACGTCGGCGCCGTGGTGATGCCCGGCGGTGCCTCGCAGCCGCGCAAGCAACTGGACGCCTGGCAGGACTGGGCCAAGGCGCGCGGCGCCCGGGGCCTGGCCTACGTGCTGATCGACGAGGAGACCGGCGAGCTGCGCGGCCCGGTCGCCAAGAACCTCTCCGCGGAGCACCTGGCCGGCCTGGCGGCCGCCGTCGGCGCCAAGAACGGCGACGCGGTCTTCTTCGCGGCCGGCAAGCGCACCGCCTCGCAGGAGCTGCTGGGCGCGGCCCGGCTGGAGATCGGCCGCCGCTGCGACCTGATCGACGCCTCGCAGTGGGCCTTCCTGTGGGTCGTGGACTTCCCGATGTTCGAGCCGATCGAGGACGACAAGGGCGAGTTCCAGGGCTGGCACGCGGTGCACCACCCGTTCACCGCGCCCACCGCCGAGTCGCTGGCCAGCTTCGACACCGACCCGGGCAGCGCCCTGTCCAACGCCTACGACCTGGTGCTCAACGGCTCCGAGCTGGGCGGCGGTTCGATCCGTATCCACCAGCGCGAGGTGCAGAAGCGGGCCTTCGACGCGATCGGCCTGTCCGAGGAGGAGGCGGCCTCGCAGTTCGGCTTCCTGCTGGACGCCTTCAACTACGGCCCGCCGCCGCACGGCGGGGTGGCCTTCGGCCTGGACCGGATCGTCACGCTGCTCGGCGGCTACGACACCATCCGGGACGTGATCGCGTTCCCGAAGACCTCCACCGGCGGTGACCCGCTGACCGGCGCCCCGACGCCGATCACCGCGGCCCAGCGCAAGGAGGCCGGCGTGGACGCCACGCCGAAGAGCGAGGTGGTGAAGGCCGAGGCCAAGGCGGCCACCGAGGGCTGACCCCGGTCCGCGCCGACTGCTGACGGTGCCGTCCTGTCCGACCGTGACAGGACGGCACCGTCACTCGTCTGCCCTACTGCCGGGCCACCGCACGGCCTGAGCCGGTACCCGCCGCGGCCCCGTTCGGAAGAGCTGAGCCGCCCGGTGACGGGCGGACTCCGGTGATCCGGCCTAACCTGAGGGATCATCAGTGTCCGTCCCTCCGGAGGCGCACCCCGTGGCCGACCACCGCCGACTCGACAAGAAGACGTACGAAACCGAGCTCCTCCGGCTGCAGAACGAGCTGGTGAAGCTGCAGGAGTGGGTGCGGGCCGAGGGCGTGCGGCTGGTGGTGGTGTTCGAGGGGCGGGACGCGGCGGGCAAGGGCGGGGCGATCAAGCGGGTCACCGAGTTCCTCAACCCGCGGCTGGCCCGAATCGTGGCGCTGCCCGCGCCCACCGAGCGCCAGCGCGGGCAGTGGTACTTCCAGCGGTACGTGGAGCAGTTGCCGGCCGCGGGGGAGATCGTGCTGTTCGACCGCAGCTGGTACAACCGGGCCGGGGTGGAGCGGGTGATGGGCTTCTGCACCGAGGAGGAGTACTGGCAGTTCCTGCACCAGTGCCCGACCTTCGAGCGGATGCTCATCGAGGCCGGGATCGAGCTGCGCAAGTACTGGTTCTCGGTCAGCGACGTGGAGCAGGAGCGCCGGTTCCGGGCCCGGCTCGGCGACCCGATGAAGCGCTGGAAGCTCTCCCCGATGGACACCGAGTCGATCAGCCGCTGGGAGGACTACTCCCGGGCCAAGGACGAGATGTTCGTGTACACCGACATGCCCGAGTCGCCGTGGAACGTGGTGGAGAGCGACGACAAGCGCCGGGCCCGGGTCAACATGATCGCCCACCTGCTCTCCACCCTCCCCTACCGCGACGTGACCAAGCCGCCGGTGGCCCTGCCGGCCCGCCCGCCGTCCAAGGGCTACCAGCGCCCGCCGCGCGACCTGCAGAAGTACGTGCCCGACCACGCGGGCCGGCTGTCCCGGTAGCGACCGGGCACTCGTCCCCCGTGGCTGTCGGCGCCGCGCATTAGGGTGGCGGGGTGGACGAACCGGACCTCTTCACCGCCGCCGCCGAGCAGCACCAGGCCGCCGAACCGGGCCGGGCCCCGCTCGCCGTGCGGATGCGCCCGCGCACCCTGGACGAGGTGGCCGGCCAGCGGCAGCTGCTGAAGGACGGCTCGCCGCTGCGCCGCCTGGTGGCCGGGTCCAAGGGGCCGGCCGCGACCAGCTCGGTGATCCTGTGGGGCCCGCCCGGGACCGGCAAGACCACCCTGGCGCACGTGATCAGCCAGGCCGTGCAGGGCCGGTTCGTCGAGCTGTCCGCGATCACCGCCGGCGTCAAGGAGGTGCGCGCGGTGATCGAGGGCGCGCGCCGGGCGATCGGCATGAGCGGTCGGGAGACGGTGCTCTTCCTGGACGAGATCCACCGCTTCTCCAAGGCCCAGCAGGACTCGCTGCTGCCCGCGGTGGAGAACCGCTGGGTCACCCTGATCGCCGCCACCACCGAGAACCCGTACTTCTCGGTGATCTCCCCGCTGCTCTCCCGCTCGCTGCTGCTCACCCTGCAGTCGCTGACCGACGAGGACGTCCGGGCCCTGCTGCGCCGCGCGGTGGTCGACGAGCGCGGCCTGAACGGCGAGGTGACGCTTGGTCAGGAGGCCGAGGACCACCTGGTCCGGCTGGCCGGCGGCGACGCCCGGCGGGCCCTGACCACCCTGGAGGCCGCGGCCGGCGCCGCGCTGGAGCAGGGCCTGGCCGAGATCACCCTGGCGGTCACCGAGACGGCCGTGAACCAGGCCGCCGTGCGCTACGACAAGGACGGCGACCAGCACTACGACGTGGCCAGCGCGCTCATCAAGTCGATCCGCGGCAGCGACGTGGACGCGACCCTGCACTACCTGGCCCGGATGATCGAGGCGGGGGAGGACCCGCGGTTCATCGCCCGCCGGCTGATGATCTCGGCCAGCGAGGACATCGGCCTGGCCGATCCGACCGCGCTGTCCACCGCGGTGGCCGCGGCCCAGGCGGTGGCGCTGATCGGCTTCCCGGAGGCCCGGATCATCCTGAGCCAGGCCGCCATCGCCCTCGCCCTGGCCCCCAAGTCCAACGCGGCCTACCTGGCGATCGACGCCGCGCTGGCCGACGTCCGGCAGGGCCTGGCGGGGGCGGTGCCGCCGCACCTGCGGGACGCGCACTACGGCGGGGCCGGCAAGCTCGGCCACGGCCAGGGCTACCAGTACCCGCACGACCTGCCCGGTTCGATCGCCGCCCAGCAGTACGCGCCGGACGAGGTGCACGGCAAGGCCTACTACCAGCCCACCCGCAACGGCGGCGAGGCCCGCTACGCCGACACCGTGGAGTGGACCAGGGCGCGGCTCAAGGGCCAGTGAAGAACCCGGGCGAGCAGCCGGTATACTCGCTCGGAGTGCCACGTCCCGGGTTCGGCAGCAGACTCCAGCGCTGACCGGCCGCCACCAGCGGGGCGATGGCCCGTGGTACCGCTCGCGGTACCACCAGGAGCGTCGCGCACCGGTCATCGGTGTCACGGATCACCGCGTGGTCCGCGTACCAGCACATTGTGCCCGGCTCCGGAGAGCGGCTGATCGCCCCCGTCCGCGGGTGCGGTTTTCTCCGGGTCGCGACAGGCGACCTCCGTCAACACCTGGTGACAGCCGTATTCGCAACTGAAAGAGGTAATGGTTCCATGGCGAACCAGAAGCGTCCCAAGGTCAAGATTGCTCGTGCCCTGGGCGTTCCGCTGACCCCGAAGTCCGTCAAGTACTTCGAGGCCCGCCCGTACCCGCCCGGCCAGCACGGCCGTGGCCGCAAGCAGAACTCGGACTACAAGGTCCGTCTGCTCGAGAAGCAGCGTCTGCGCGCCCAGTACGACCTGAGCGAGAAGCAGATGGCTCGCGCCTTCGACCGTGCCCGCAAGGCCGAGGGCAAGACCGGTGAGGTCCTGGTTGCCGAGCTCGAGACCCGTCTCGACGCCATGGTGCTGCGTTCGGGCATCGCCCGGACCATCTACCAGGCCCGCCAGATGGTCGTGCACGGCCACATCCAGGTCAACGGCGGCAAGGTCAACAAGCCGTCGTTCCAGATGAAGCCGGGCTTCGTCGTCACGGTCAAGGACAAGTCCAAGGAGAAGGTCCCGTTCCAGGTCGCCCGTGAGGGTGGCTACGCGGGTGAGGGCCAGACCCCGAAGTACCTCGAGGTCAACCTCAAGGCGCTGGCCTTCCGCCTGGACCGCATGCCGCAGCGTCGTGAGGTCCCCGTGATCTGCGACGAGCAGCTGGTCGTCGAGTACTACTCGCGTTGATCCGCGAGTAGCGCCGCGCGCGCCACGGACCCCCGCAGCCTCCGGGCTGCGGGGGTCCGGTCTTTTCCCGGCGGCACCGGGCCCCGCGCGCAGCACCCCGGCCGGGTCGGCGAAGTGACTGGTCGGTAGGTTGCCCGGGGCAGCGCGCCCCGCCAGCCGCGATACGGGTCGGGCGCAGGGGGCGCGGCGCGATAGGGTTCCGTCTGAGGGAGCGAAGGGAGTGTGCGGTGTCCGTCTCAGAGCTGGCCGGTCTTCTGGTGGCCGTGGGCTGGGCCGTGCTGGTCACCCTGCTCGCCGTCGTCCTGGTGCGGCTCTCCAAGGTGCTGCGGGAGGCCACGGTGCTGGTCTCGGCCGTGACCGAGCAGGCCGTTCCGCTGCTGCACGACGCCGCCGACGCGGTGCACGCCGCCCAGCAGCAGCTGGAGCGGGTGGACGACATCACCGCCAACGTGCAGGACGCCGCCGCCAACGCCAACGCGCTCTCCTCGACCGTGGCCGCCACCCTGGGCGGGCCGCTGGTCAAGGTCGCAGCCTTCAGCTACGGCGTGCGCAAGGCCGTCAGCCGGCGGCAGTCCGCCCTGACGGTTCCCCAGCAGCCCGGCGAGCGCGACGAGTTGGCCCGGCTGATCCGGGCCGAGGTGCGGGCGGCCACCGCGCCGAAGTTCGGTCTGCTGTCCCGCATCCGGCGAGCCGTGAAGGGCTGATGCACCGTGGTTCGACGCATCTTCTGGATGACGGTCGGCGCCGGCGCCGCCGTCTGGGCCATGAACAAGGCCAACGAGGCCACCCGCCGGCTCACCCCGGACAGCCTGTCCGGCACCGCGGCCCGCGGCGCGCTGCAGGTGGGCGACGCCGCCCGCCGGTTCGCCCAGGAGGTGAAGGCCGGCATGGCGGAGCGCGAGGAGCAGCTCCGCGGTGACCTGGGCCTGGACGGGTCGGCCGTGGTGGAGCCGCGCCGCCGTCAGGTCGCGCGCGACGGCGGCTACCGAGCTATCTCGGCGGCACCGGGATCCCCCGCTGTCGCCCTGCCCCCCTCGCGCCGCAGCACCGCCACACCCCCCAGCACGCCCCAGACCACTGCGTCAACGCCCCGTCAGCTGGAACAGCGCCGGGGCAAGCACTCTTAACCGGAAGGACCACTCATGGAGTCGGCAGAGATTCGCCGCCGCTGGCTGCGCTTCTTCGAGGAGCGCGGCCACACCGTCGTTCCCTCGGCGTCCCTGGTCGCCGACGACCCCACCCTGCTGCTGGTCAACGCCGGCATGGTGCCGTTCAAGCCCTACTTCCTGGGTGAGGTCAAGCCCCAGTTCTCGCGGGCCACCAGCGTCCAGAAGTGCGTGCGCACGCTGGACATCGAGGAGGTCGGCAAGACCACCCGGCACGGCTCCTTCTTCCAGATGTGCGGCAACTTCTCCTTCGGCGACTACTTCAAGGAAGGGGCCATCAAGTTCGCGTGGGAGCTGCTGACCTCCTCCGTCGCGGACGGCGGCTACGGCCTGGAGAAGGAGAAGCTCTGGATCACCGTCTACCAGGACGACGACGAGGCCGAGCAGATCTGGCGCGAGGTCATCGGCGTGCCCGCCGAGCGGATCCAGCGCCTGGGCATGAAGGACAACTTCTGGTCGATGGGCGTGCCCGGCCCGTGCGGCCCGTGCTCGGAGATCAACTACGACCGCGGCCCCGCCTACGGCGAGGAGGGCGGCCCCGCGGTCAACGGCGAGCGCTACCTGGAGATCTGGAACCTGGTCTTCATGCAGTACGAGCGCGGCCACGGTGACGGCAAGGACGGCTTCGAGATCCTCGGCGACCTGCCGAGCAAGAACATCGACACCGGCCTCGGCCTGGAGCGGCTGGCCGCGATCCTGCAGGACGTCGACAACCTCTTCGAGATCGACACCAGCCGGATGATCCTGGACCGGGCCGCCGAGCTGACCGGCCACCGCTACGGCGCCGACCACAAGTCGGACGTCTCGCTGCGCGTGGTCACCGACCACTTCCGCACCGCGATCATGCTGATCGGCGACGGCGTCACCCCCGGCAACGAGGGCCGCGGCTACGTGCTGCGCCGGATCCTGCGCCGCGCGATCCGCAACATGCGCCTGCTGGGCGCGACCGAGCCGGTGGCCAGGGAGCTCACCGACGTCACGATCAAGGCGATGGGCCCGCAGTACCCGGAGCTGGAGACCGACCGCAAGCGGATCGAGACGGTCGCCGTGGCCGAGGAGACCGCCTTCCTGCAGACCCTGCGCTCGGGCACCAACCTGCTGGACACCGCCGTCACCGAGACCAAGCAGTCCGGCGGCGCCGTGCTCTCCGGCGAGCAGGCCTTCAAGCTGCACGACACCTACGGCTTCCCGATCGACCTCACCCTGGAGATGGCCGAGGAGCAGGGCCTGCAGGTGGACGAGGCCGGTTTCCGCCGCCTGATGCAGGAGCAGCGGGACCGGGCCAAGGCGGACGCCAAGGCCAAGAAGATGGGCCACGCCGACGTCGCGGCCTACCGCGAGGTGGCCGACAAGGCGGGCGCCTCGGTCTTCACCGGCTACCTGAACACCGAGGGCGAGGCCACCGTGGTCGGCCTGCTGGTGGACGGCGTGCCGGCCCCCGTCGCCGGCGAGGGCGACGAGGTGGAGATCGTCCTGGACCGCACCCCGTTCTACGCCGAGGGCGGCGGCCAGCTGGCCGACCACGGCCGGATCCGGCTGGACTCCGGCGCCGTGGTGGAGATCCGCGACGTGCAGCAGCCGGTGCCGGGCGTCACCGTGCACTCCGGCGGCGTGCTCTTCGGCGAGGTGCTGCTCGGCGCCGCCGCCTACGCCACCATCGACATCGACCGCCGCCGCGCGGTCTCCCGCGCCCACTCGGCCACCCACCTGACCCACCAGGCGCTGCGCGACGCGCTCGGCCCCACCGCCGCCCAGGCCGGGTCGGAGAACGCCCCGGGCCGGTTCCGCTTCGACTTCGGCTCGCCCGCCGCCGTCCCCGGCAGCGTGCTGACCGACGTCGAGCAGAAGATCAACGAGGTGCTCAGCCGCGAGCTGGACGTGACCGCCGAGGTCATGACCATGGACCAGGCCCGCAAGCAGGGCGCGATCGCGATGTTCGGCGAGAAGTACGGCGACTCGGTGCGCGTGGTCACCATCGGCGACTTCTCCAAGGAGCTGTGCGGTGGCACCCACGTCGGCAACACCGCCCAGCTGGGCCTGGTGAAGCTGCTCGGCGAGTCCTCGATCGGCTCCGGCGTGCGCCGGGTCGAGGCCCTGGTCGGCGTGGACGCCTACAAGTTCCTGGCCCGCGAGCACACCGTGGTGTCCCAGCTGACCGACCTGGTCAAGGGCCGTCCGGAGGAGCTGCCGGAGAAGATTTCCGGGATGCTCGCCAAGCTCAAGGACGCCGAGAAGGAGATCGAGAAGTTCCGCGCCGAGAAGGTGCTGGCCGCCGCCGCGGGCCTGGCCGACTCGGCCGAGGACGTGCGCGGGGTGGCCGTGGTCGCCGCCCGGGTGGCCGACGGGGTCGGTGCGGACGAGCTGCGCAAGCTGGTGCTCGACGTGCGTGCCCGGCTCGGCTCCCGCCCGGCCGTGGTCGCCGCGTTCACGGTGGCGGGCGACCGCCCGCTGACCGTGATCGCCACCAACGAGGAGGCCCGCGCGCGCGGCGTCAAGGCCGGCGAGCTGGTCCGCACCGCGGCCAAGACGCTCGGCGGCGGCGGTGGCGGCAAGGACGACGTGGCGCAGGGCGGTGGCACCAACCCGGCCGCCGTCGGCGAGGCCGTCGAGGCGGTCCGCGCCCTGGTCGCGGAGCGCGCCGCCTGATGGAAGGCCGTGCTTGATGGAAGGCCGTGCTTGATGGAGGAACGTGTCTGGCGCCGGGGCCGGCGGCTCGCCGTCGACGTCGGTGACGCCCGGATCGGGGTCGCCTCCTGCGACCCCGACGGGCTGATCGCCACGCCGGTGGAGACGGTCCCCGCGGGGGGCCGCTCCCAGGCGCGGCTGAAGCAGCTCGTCGAGGAGTACGACGCCGTCGAGGTGGTGGTCGGCCTGCCCCGCTCGCTGAACGGCAAGGAGGGCCCGGCCGCCGCCAAGGTGCGCGGCTACGCGGGCCGGCTGGCGGCGCTGCTGGCACCGGTGCCGGTGCGGCTGGTGGACGAGCGGATGACCACGGTCACCGCCGCCGCCGGGATGCGGGCCTCCGGGGTCAAGGCCAAGAAGGGCCGGGCCGCGATCGACCAGGCCGCCGCCGTGGTGATCCTGCAGAACGCGCTGGAGACCGAACGGGTGAGCGGTCGGCCGCCCGGCGAGAGTGTCGAGCCGGTCGTCTGATCGGCCCGGCCTAGCGTTGCTGCCCAAAGGGCCCGTCCGGACGCGTCCGGACGGGCCCTTTGCCGTATCGGTGGCCGAGCCCGGGGAGAGTCGTCGGATGGACGCGTTGCCGGGGCTGACGCCGGGTCACCTGGGCGCCCCGGTCGAGGAGCCCGGGCCCGACCCGGTGCGCGAGCCCGCTGCGCCCGGGCCGCGCCGGCCGCGGCGGACCGGGCTGGCCTGCTCGGTCACCGCGGTGCTGCTGGCCGCGCTGGTCGGCGGTGCGCTGTGGACCGGGCAGCGGGTGGTGGACTCCTTCCGGGTCCGCGGCCCGGCGCCGGCCGTCGACTTCCCGGGCACCGGCGACGGTGCGGCGCTGCAGATCTCGGTGCCGCAGGGCGCCAGCCTGACCCGGATCGGGCAGATCCTGCAGCGCAGCCAGGTGGTGGCCAGCGTCAAGGCGTTCACCGACGCGGCCGCCGGCGCCGGGCTGGCGGACCGGATCCAGCCGGGGACGTACGCGCTGCACCGGCGGATGTCCGCGGGCGCGGCGCTCGCGGTGCTCGGCGACCCGGCCAACGCCAACGCGCTCACCGTGCCGGAGGGCTGGCGGGCGCTGCAGGTGTACGCCGCGGTGGACCAGCGGCTGGCGCTGCCGGCCGGCACCACCCAGCGCGCCGCCGAGCAGCACGCCACCGAGCTGGGCCTGCCGGACTACGCGGCGGGCAACCCGGAGGGCCTGCTCTTTCCCGCCACCTACAGCGTGACCGGGGAGACCACGCCGCTGAGCCTGCTGCAGCAGATGGTGCACCACGGCGCGGGGGAGTTCACCACCGCCGGGCTGGACGAGGGCAGCGGCCGGCTGACGGCCTACCAGGTGCTGGTGGTGGCGAGCCTGGTGCAGGGCGAGTCGGACAATCCGGAGGACATGGCCAAGGTCGCCCGGGTGGTCTACAACCGGCTGGCCAAGCAGCTGCCGCTGCAACTGGACTCCACCATCAACTACGCGCTCGGGCGCACCACCCTGCACACCAGCGTCACGGACACCCAGCTCGACTCGCCCTACAACACCTACCGCGCGCCCGGCCTGCCGCCGACCCCGATCGACAACCCCGGGCACGACGCGCTGGCCGCGGCGCTCAACCCCGCACCGGGGGACTGGCTCTACTTCGTGACGGTCCGCCCCGGGGACACCAGGTTCACGGACAGTGAGGAGCAGCACCGCAAGAACGTCGACGAGTTCAACGCCTACCAGGCCCAACACGGTTCCCCGGCACCGGGGGTGGCGGGCGGCTCGCCGAGCGCGAGCAGCCGCTGAGCGCCGAGATGGCGACTCGGCGCGTACCCTGCGGTACGGTAACGTCTCCCCCCAGGCGGTGCGCTAGCACGCCGGTTCGACCGTTGGGTGGTCGGGCCACGGGGGGACACCGTACGGGACGCCGTCCCGGACCGCCGGCCGCGGGGCCGGTTGTCTTCGTCACCTGAGGGATTCGATGACTGATCTGGGCCGGGACCAGGGCGCGCAGCCGTGGCACCCCAGCGCTCCCGGTTACGGTGAGCAGTCGCCGCAGGCTGCCGCTCCCGGCGGCCCGGAGTACCTCCCGCAGGGCCAGTACCCGGTGCAGGGCAGCGGGCAGCCGTACGGGCAGCCGGGGTACCAGCCGATGGACCCGTACCAGCAGCAGATGCAGCAGCAACAGCAACAGCAGCAGCACGGGCAGTGGCAGCAGCAGGGGGGCTACCCCCAGCAGGGGGTGCCGCCGCAGGGGATGCCCCAGCAGCCCGGCTACCCGCAGCAGGGCATGCCGCAGCCGGTCTACCCGCAGCAGCAGGGGTACGGGCAGCAGGGCCTGCAGCAGCCGGGCTACCCCCAGCAGGGCGGGTACCCGCAGCAGATGCCCCCGGGACAGCAGATGCCCCCCGGTCAGCAGGTGCCGCCCAGCATGCAGCAGCCGCCGATGCAGCAGCAGCAGCCGCCGCGCCCGCCCGCGCCCGAGCCGGTGACCGGCCCCGGACCGGACGGGATCGACTGGGAGGCCGAGGCCGCCGCGCTCGACGCCCCGCAGGCCGACCAGGAGCTCGACGAGTACCAGGAGTACGAGGAGCACGGCGCCTACACCGAGGACGAGTACGCCGAGGAGGAGCCCGAGCGCTCCGGCTTCCTGAGCGACCGCACCGAGGACGAGGACGGCGGCAAGAAGTCCAAGAAGGCGAAGAAGTCCGGCCGCCGCAACGGCGGCGCCTGCCTGCTGGTCGCCCTGGTGCTGCTCGGCGGCGTGGGCGGCGCGGGCTGGTGGGGCTACGGCTTCTACCAGCGCACCTTCGGCCCGCCGCCGGACTTCTCCGGTGCCGGCACCGGCAAGGTGCAGATCCAGATCAAGGAGGGCGCCACCGCGGCCGACATGGCCAAGGTGCTCCAGGACGCCGGCGTGGTGAAGAGCGTGGGCGCCTTCAACAACGCCTACAACAAGCTCAACAAGCCGATCCAGCCCGGCTACTACTACATGCAGCTGCAGATGTCCGGCGACGCCGCGGTGCAGCTGATGCTCAGTGAGGCCGGCGGCGACGCGCTGATCATCCCCGAGGGCAAGCGGGCCAGCGACATCTACGCCATGATCGACAAGAAGCTGAAGCTGCAGTCCGGCGCGACCGCCGACGCGGCCAAGGCGAACGCGGCCGGGCTGGGCCTGCCGGCGGAGGCGAACAACAACCCCGAGGGCTACCTCTGGCCCGCCAAGTACTCGGTCAGCCAGGGCATGAAGCCCGAGGAACTGCTCAAGCAGATGGTGACCAACGCCACCAACGAGTACAACCAGCTGGACCTGGCCGGCGGGGCGCAGAAGATCGGCCTGAAGAACGCCTACGAGGTGGTCACCGAGGCCAGCATCCTGCAGGCCGAGGGCAACAACACCGCCGACTTCGGCAAGATGGCCCGCACCATCCAGAACCGCCTGAACAGCGAGGGCATCACCCACCACAAGCTGGGCATGGACACCACGCTGCAGTACTCGGTGGGCTCCAAGACGCTGACCAAGCAGCAGATCGCCGACGGGTCGAACAAGTACAACACCTATGTCAACGCCGGCCTGCCGCCCACGCCGATCTCCAACCCCGGCGAGGACGCGCTCAAGGCGGTGCTCGACCCGACGCCGGGCAGCTGGATGTACTTCATCGCGATGAGCCCCACCGAGACCCGGTTCTCCACCGACTCGAAGGAGTTCGCGGCGAACGTCAAGGAGTACTGCACCGCGCACAACCAGGGCTTCGACGACAAGAACATCACCTGCACGTGAGCGCCTCCGTGACCCCCGTCCGGCACCGGGCCGCCGTGCTCGGCGCGCCGATCGCGCACTCGCTCTCGCCCGTGCTGCACAACGCCGGGTACCGGGCCGCGGGCCTGGCCGGCTGGGAGTACGGGCGGTTCGAGGTCCAGGAGGCCGAACTGGCCGACTTCCTGGCCGGGTTGGACCCGGCGGCCGGGTGGGCCGGGTTCTCGCTCACCATGCCGCTCAAGCGGGTGGTGATCCCGCTGCTGGACGAGGTGAGCGAGACCGCACTGGCGGTCGACGCGGTGAACACGCTGGTCCTGGCCGCCGACGGGCGCCGGACCGGGGACAACACCGACGTGCCGGGCCTGGTCGCGGCGCTGCGCGAGCGCGGGGTCGAGCGGGTGCCGGTCGCGGCGGTGCTGGGGGCCGGGGCCACCGCCTCCTCGGCGCTGGCCGCGCTGGCGCAGCTGTGCACCGGCGAGGTGTCGGTGTACGTGCGCAGCCCGGAGCGGGCCAAGGAGATGCTCGCGCTGGGCGAGCGGCTCGGGCTGGTGGTGCGGGCGGTGGCCTGGGAGCGCGGCGCCGAGGCGCTGGCCGGGCCGCTGACGATCTCCACCACGCCGGTCGGGGCCACGGACGCCTTCGCCGCCGGGGTGCCGGGTGCGCCCGGGGCGCTGTTCGACGTGCTCTACCACCCGTGGCCGACTCCGCTGGCGGCCGCCTGCGCGGACCGGGGCGGGGTGGTGCTGGGCGGGCTGGACCTGCTGGTACACCAGGCGGTGCTCCAGTTCGAGCGCTTCACGGGGGTGGCCCCGGGCCCGCTGGCCGCCATGCGCGAGGCGGGCGAGCGGGCCCTGGCGGGCTGACCGGACGGCGCGCCGGTCAGTGGGCGCCGCGCGGTTCGCGGCCGCGCAGCACCGCGATCAGGCCCGCCAGCGAGACCACCGCCCACACCCCCTCCAGCAGCAGGAACCCCCACTGCGAGGTGAGCGCGGCGTCGGTGGCCAGGATCGCCGACCCGGCCAGGTTCGGCGCGAGGTACCAGCGCGAGTGTGCGCTGGTCCGCCCCCACTGGGACAGCGCGAACGGGATCAGCACGAGAACCGACCCGAGGACCTGGACGACCTGCTCCATCACGGCACACTCCTGACGAGGCTGCGTCGTCTGTCGGTCCGGGGACGGCGCGTCTCGTCCGGTGGCCCGCGGTCGCGGTCCGCTCCCAGGATGCCCGATCGCCGAACAGACATGCGAGAGTTGTCCGCCACGCTGTCCGCTGGGCGGACCGCAGGACCGGCCCGCACCGCGGTCGTGAAAGGATCCGGGGGAGGGCCTGGCGTTCCGGGCCCGGCAAGAGAGCCCGGTCGGGCCCGCGGCCCCTCCCCCAGCCTTCGGCCGGGAGGTACCCCCAATGCCGCCCGGCCCGCTGACGAAGGAGCACCGTTGGGAACGTTGCGCTGGCTGACGGCGGGGGAGTCGCACGGCCCCGCCCTGGTTGCCACCCTGGAGGGCCTGCCCGCGGGCGTGCCCGTGACCACGGCGGCGGTGGCCGACGCGCTGGCCCGGCGCCGGCTCGGCTACGGGCGCGGCGCGCGGATGAAGTTCGAGCAGGACCAGGTCACCTTCCTGGGCGGCGTGCGGCACGGCGAGTCGATGGGCTCGCCGGTGGCGATCATGGTCGGCAACACCGAGTGGCCCAAGTGGGAGCAGGTGATGTCGGCCGACCCGGTCGACCCCGAGGTGCTGGCCGGCCTGGCCCGCAACGAGGCGCTGACCCGCCCGCGCCCCGGCCACGCCGACCTGGCCGGCATGCAGAAGTACTCGATCGACGAGGCCCGCCCGATCCTGGAGCGCGCCTCCGCCCGCGAGACCGCGGCCCGGGTGGCGCTCGGCACGGTGGCCCGCTCGTTCCTCAAGGAGGTCTGCGGGATCGAGATCGTCTCGCACGTGGTGGAGCTGGGCGCGGCCAAGGCCCCGGCCGGCGTGCTGCCGCTGCCCGCCGACGAGGCCCGGCTCGACGAGGACCCGGTGCGCTGCCTGGACGCCGACGCCTCGAAGCGGATGGTCGCCGAGATCGACCAGGCCCACAAGGACGGCGACACCCTGGGCGGCGTGGTCGAGGTGCTGGCCTACGGCGTGCCGGTGGGCCTGGGCTCGCACGTGCACTGGGACCGCCGGCTGGACGCGCGGCTGGCCGCCGCCCTGATGGGCATCCAGGCGATCAAGGGCGTCGAGGTCGGCGACGGCTTCGAACTGGCCCGGGTCCCGGGCTCGCAGGCGCACGACGAGATCGTGCCGACCCCCGACGGCGTCAAGCGCACCTCCGGGCGCTCGGGCGGCACCGAGGGCGGGCTGTCCACCGGCGAGCTGCTGCGGGTGCGGGCGGCCATGAAGCCGATCGCCACCGTGCCGCGCGCGCTGCAGACCGTCGACGTGCGCACCGGCGAGCCGGCCAAGGCGCACCACCAGCGTTCCGACGTCTGCGCCGTGCCGGCCGCCGGCATCGTGGCCGAGGCGATGGTGGCCCTGGTGCTGGCCGACGCGGTGCTGGAGAAGTTCGGCGGCGACCACGTCACCGAGACCCGGCGCAACGTGCAGGGCTACCTCGACCACCTGATCGTCCGGTGACCGCCCCGGTGGTGGTCCTGGTCGGCCCGCCCGGAGCCGGCAAGAGCACGGTCGGCCGACTGCTGGCCGAGCGGCTCGGTGTCGTCTTCCGGGACACCGACACGGACATCGAGCAGCAGGACGGCAAGCCGATCCCGGAGATCTTCATCCAGGACGGCGAGCCGCACTTCCGCGAGCTGGAGCGCCGGGCGGTGGCCGACGCGCTGGCCGAGCACCCCGGGGTGCTCGCGCTGGGCGGCGGCGCGGTGCTGGCCGAGCAGACCCGCGAGCTGCTGCGCGGCCGCCCGGTGGTGTACCTGGAGGTCGCCCCGGCGGACGCGGTGCGCCGGGTCGGCCTGGACGCGCCGCGCCCGCTGCTGGCGGTGAACCCGCGTCAGCAGTGGCGCGAGCTGATGGAGCGTCGGCGCCCGCTGTACCTGGAGGTGGCGGCCGCGGTGGTGGACACCGGGGGCCGCACCCCGGAGCAGGTGGCCGAAGCCGTGCTGGAATCGTTGGAGCTGAAGGATCAATGACTGACACCGTCACCATCCACGTCGCCGGTTCGGCCGGCCACGAGCCGTACGACGTGCTGATCGGGCACCAGCTGCTGGGCGAGCTGGGCGGGCTGATCGGCACCCAGGCGCGCCGGGTGGCGATCATCCACCCGGAGGCGCTGGCCGCCACCGGCGAGGCCGTCCGCGAGGACCTGCAGGCCCAGGGCTACGAGGCGATCGCGCTCCAGGTGCCGAACGCCGAGGAGGCCAAGAGCGCCGAGGTGGCCGCGTTCTGCTGGTCCGCGCTGGGCCAGACCGGCTTCACTCGCACTGATGTGATCATCGGCCTGGGCGGCGGTGCGACCACCGACCTGGCCGGCTTCGTCGCCGCCAGCTGGCTGCGCGGGGTGCGCTGGATCGCCATCCCCACCACGCTGCTCGGCATGGTGGACGCGGCTGTCGGCGGCAAGACGGGGATCAACATCCCCGAGGGCAAGAACATGGTCGGCGCCTTCCACCCGCCGGTGGGCGTGCTGGCCGACCTGGCCACCCTGGAGACGGTGCCGGTGCACGACTACGTCTCCGGCCTGGCCGAGGTGATCAAGTGCGGCTTCATCGCCGACCCGGTCATCCTCGACCTGGTGGAGGCGGACCCCGAGGGCGCCAGGACCCCGGGCGGGCCGCACACCGTGGAGCTGATCCAGCGGGCCATCCAGGTCAAGGCCGACGTGGTCTCCGGCGACCTCAAGGAGGCTGGCCGGCGCGAGATCCTCAACTACGGCCACACCCTGGCGCACGCGATCGAGCGCAACGAGCGGTACAAGTGGCGGCACGGCGCGGCCGTCTCGGTCGGCATGGTGTTCGCCGCGGAGCTGGGCCGGCTGGCCGGGCGGCTGGACGACGCGACGGCGGACCGGCACCGCTCGGTACTGGCCTCGGTCGGCCTGCCGCTGACCTACCGGGCCGACGCCTGGCCGAAGCTGCTGGACGCGATGAAGATCGACAAGAAGTCCCGCGGCGACCTGCTCCGCTTCATCGTGCTGGACGGCCTGGCCAAGACCTCGGTGCTGGAGGGCCCGGACCCGTCGCTGCTGGTGGCGGCCTACGCGGAGGTGTCGGCCACGTGAGCCGGCCTTTCGGGCAGCGCGTCCTGGTGCTGAACGGCCCCAACCTCGGGCGACTGGGCAGCCGGGAGCCCGACGTGTACGGGGCCACCTCGTACGCCGGGCTGGTCCAGCGGTGCACCGCGCTCGGCAAGGAGCTCGGCCTCGAGGTGGAGGTCAAGGAGACCAACTCCGAGCAGCAGATGATCGAGTGGCTGCACTGGGCGGCGGACGAGCGGACCCCGGTGGTGATCAACCCCGGCGCGTTCACCCACTACTCGTACGCGATCCGGGACGCGGCCGCCCAGCGCACCGCGCCGCTGATCGAGGTGCACATCTCCAACCCGTACGCGCGCGAGGAGTTCCGGCACACCTCGGTGATCGCCGCGGTCGCCTCCGGCACCGTCGCGGGGTTCGGGATCGGCTCCTACGAGCTGGCGCTGCGCGCCCTGGCGGAGCAGCTCGCCACCCGCTGAGCTGGCGCCCCGGTTGCGGGCTGGGCTCGCCGCCGGGGCGCCGTGTAGTGTCCCGGGCGGGAGGTGTGACCGTGACTCAGCAGTACGGCCGGGAGGTGCCGCCGCGTCCGCCACTGCCGCCGGGCACGCCCGCGCCCGCCGCCGCCCAGCTGACCGCCGGTCAGCCGACCGGGGCTCAACTGCCGCCGCCACCGGCCGTCCCGCCACCGCCGGCGGTGCCGCCGCGGCGGTCGGTGAGCGCACCCAGCGCCGCGGTGCCGCCCGGCGGTACCGGCCACTTCGTGATGCCCACCGGTGCGCCGGTCCAGCTGCCCGCGGCCCCCTCGCCGCAGCCCGGGGCCCCGGCCGGTCCGCTCGCGGTGCTGCTGATCGGGCCGGCCGGCGCGGGCAAGACCACGGTGGCCCGGCACTGGGCCGAGCGGCGCACCACGCCGACCGCGCACATCAGCCTGGACGACGTGCGGGAGTGGGTGCGGTCCGGGTTCGCCAACCCGCAGTCGGGGTGGAACAGCGACTCCGAGGCGCAGTACCGGCTGGCCCGGCGCACCTGCGGGTTCTCCTGCCGCAACTTCCTGGCCAACGGCATCTCCTGCATCATCGACGACGCGGTCTTCCCGGACCGCCCGGCGATCGGCCTGGGCGGCTGGCGGCGGCACATCGGGCCCGGGATGATCCCGGTGGTGCTGCTGCCCGGGCTGGACTCGGTGCTGGCCCGCAACGCCCGCCGCAGCGGGACCAGGCGGCTGAGCGACGAGCAGGTGGCCCTGATCCACGGGCGGATGGCCGGCTGGTACAACTCCGGGCTGCCCATCATCGACAACTCCCAGCTCGACGTGCCGGCCACCGCCGAGGCTCTGGACCGGATCATCGCGGCCCGCCTGTCGGGCCGCCCGGTCCGCTGACCGGCGCGGGCCCCGCTCGCCACCTGGTCTAAGCTCGCCCGCATGCCCGAAGGCCACATCCTGCACCGACTCGCCCGTGAGCACCTGCGCCTGTTCGGCGGTGCGCCGGTCGCGGTGGCCAGTCCGCAGGGGCGGTTCGCCGCGGGGGCGAAGCTGGTGGACGGCCGGCCGCTGGAGCGGGCCGAGGCCGACGGCAAGCACCTCTTCCTCGGCTTCCCGCACGCCTGGCTGCACATCCACCTCGGCCTCTACGGCGTCGTCACCTTCGGTGCGGCGCCCGCCCCCGAGCCGGTGGGCCTGGTCCGGCTGCGGCTGGCGAACCAGGACCACTACGCGGACCTGCGCGGCCCCACCACCTGCGAGCTGCTCACCCCGGCCGAGAAGGACGCGGTGCACGCCCGCCTGGGCCCCGACCCGCTGCGCGCCGATGCCGACCCCGAGCGGGCCTGGCACCGGATCAGCCGCAGCCGCAGCACGGTCGCCGCGCTCCTGATGGACCAGAAGGTGCTGGCCGGCGTCGGCAACGTCTACCGCGCCGAGGTGCTGTTCCGGCACGGCATCGACCCGCACCGCCCCGGCCGCGAGCTGACCCGCGCCGAGTGGGAGCCGATCTGGCAGGACCTGGTCGAGCTGATGCGCGCGGGTGCCGAGACCGGCCGGATCGACACCGTGCGCCCCGAGCACACCCCCGAGGCGATGGGCCGCCCGCCCCGGGTGGACGACCACGGCGGCGAGGTCTACGTCTACCGCCGGGCCGGGCAGCCCTGCCTGGTCTGCGGCAGCGAGGTCCGCACCGAGGAGCACGCGGCCCGCAACCTGTTCTGGTGTGCTAGCTGCCAGCAGCGCTGACCGCGCGGGCCGGCTGCGCCGCCGAGGCCGCCACCAGGACGCTCCCCGGCCGCCCGAGGGCCGCCAGCCGCCGCCGGGCGCCGAGCCGCTGCACCGCGCCGACCGCCGTCACCCCGGTGCCCAGCGCCAGCCAGCCGAGCGGACCCGCCGTCATCACCACGCCGGTGAGCAGCAGCGGGCCGAGCGACTTCTGCACCGACTGGGACATCCCGGCCACCCCCAGGTAGGCCGCCTGCGCCTGGTCCGGGGCCAGGCTGACCGCCAGCTCCCAGGAGCTGACCGAGCGGATCAGCTCGGCCAGCGTGACCAGCACCGCCGCCGCCAGCAGCGCCACCGAGCCCCGTACCGCCCCGCCCCCGGTCGCGGCCGCCATCGCGGCGCAGGCGCCGAGCAGGGCCACCCCGTACCAGCCGACCGCGGTGGCCGCCCGGCGCGGTCCGTCGGTGCGGCGCGAGACCGGCAGCTGGAGGAACACCACCAGCACCGTGTTGAGGACCAGGAAGACCGGTACCAGGGCGTGCGGGGCCGCGGTGTGGTGGATCAGCCAGAGCGGCAGGCCGACGCCCAGCAGCGAGTCGTCCAGGCAGAGCGCGGTGTCCCGGAGCACGAAGAGCAGGTAGCCGCGGTCCCGCCAGGGGTTGGTCCCGGCCTGTGCCTGCTCGGCCGGGGCCGCCTGGGGGGCGGGCGGCAGCTCGCCGGTGCGCCAGGCGAGGAAGGCCGCGGCCAGGTAGGAGAGCCCGTTGGCCACGATCAGTGCGCGGTAGGCGTCGGTGGTCCCGACGGCGAGCCCGACCGCCGCCAGGCCGGCGCCGACCGCCGTGCCCGCGTTGGCCACGGTCCGGAAGAGCGCCTGGTAGGTGCCGCGCCGCTCGCCCGCCACCCGGGTGGCGAAGATCATCTCCAGCGTCTTGGCGCCGCGCTCGGCCAGGCAGGTGACGGCCACCACGGCCGTCAGTGCGGCGAAGCTGTGCACCAGCAGCATCAGCGCCATGGTGCCCACCCGCAGCAGGTGACTGCCCATCAGCAGGCCGCGCACCGGCAGCCGCCCGGCCAGCCGCCCGGCGACCGGCGAGCCCGCGATCCCGGCCACCGCCGCCACGCCCACCAGCAGGCCGACCTGCCGGGCGTCCAGGTGGCAGACGAAGGTGAAGTACAGCACCGAGGCGGCCGCCCACACCCCGCTCCCGGTCCGGTCCACCGCCTGCGCGGCCAGCATGGTCCGCGCATCGCGCCCGCCCGGCGGCCGCCGCAGCTGCGCCAGCAACCCGTCACCGCTTCCGTGCCGTGCCATCCTTCGGCCCCGTTCCCCGTCGTACACGATCATCGGGGAGCAGCCTCGCCGAGATGTCTCTTGATGTCAAGATAATTGATGTCGAGAGAAACATCGGATGCCGTGCGGGCGCCGGGTCCGGCCCGCATGGTGCTCAGCGCCGGCTGACCGGGGCCAGGTACGGGCGCGGGTCGGACCGGTGCCACCAGTGGCCGGTGGCGCGCCGTTCGGCGCGGGTGGTGAAGCGGTACCGGTAGCTGACCGCGCGGACCCAGTGCGGCGGCCGGTCGGGGAACGGGTTGTGCCGCAGCAGGCGCAGGGTGCCCCGGTCCCCGGCCGCCAGGCGCTCGGCGAACGGCCGCAGCCAGGGCCGCGCGTACTCGGGGGAGAGCGCGGCGAACCACATCAGCCAGTCCAGCCGCAGGTGGTAGGGGGCGTACTGGCGCGGGCGCCGGCTCAGCGCCCCCGGCTTGCCCTTGAAGCCGTACTCCCGCCAGACCGTGCGCTCGGTGAGCACCGCCTCCTCGGTGCCCTCCAGCACCACCTCGAAGCGGACCCGGCTGATGCTGCCGAACGCCCCGTAGGCGTTCACCAGGTGCAGCCGGTCGAACGAGTGGTTCATCAGCTGACGGCGCGACAGCAGGTTGCGGGCCGGCCGGTAGCTGAGCACCAGCAGCAGCGCGGTGCAGCCCAGGACCAGCACCTCGAACCAGAGCGGCGCCGCACCCATCGCCGACCGGCCCGAGCCGGGCAGCCGCAACGCCCCGAAGGCGAGCGCGATGGTGAGCCAGTTCAGCCAGGCGAAGTTGCCGGAGGCGACCAGCCAGAGCTGGGTGACGACCACCGCGCCGGCCGCCACCGAGGCGAACGGCTGCGGGGCGAACAGCAACACCGGCAAACCCAGCTGGGCCAGGTGGTTGGCGGCCGTCTCCACCCGGTGCAGTGGGGCCGGCAGGTGGTGGAAGTACCAGCTCAGCGGGCCCGGCATCGGCTGCGTCTCGTGGTGGTACCGCAGGCAGCTGAGATCCCGCCAGCAGGGGTCGCCGCGCAGCTTGATCAGCCCGGCCCCGAACTCGACCCGGAACAGCAGCCAGCGGTAGAGCAGCAGCACCGGCAGCGGCGGTGCGACCTCGGCGTTGCCGAGCAGGACCGCCAGGAACCCGGCCTCCAGCAGCAGGGACTCCCACCCGAAGGAGTACCAGGTCTGCCCCACGTTGACGATGGAGAGGTACAGCACCCAGAGCACCGCCCACAGCGCCATGGCCGCCCCGAGCGGCACCGCGTCGGCGGCGCCCGCCAGCACCGCCGCGGCCACCGCCGCGCCGCTCCAGGACACCATCGCGAACCGCCGGTCGGTGTAGCCCCACTGGAACAGGCTCGGCGCCTGGCGCCAGCCCCGCCGGCGCAGGTAGCGCGGCACCGGCAGCATCCCGTGCTCGCCGATCAGCGCCCGGAACTGCCGGGCCGCCGCGACGAAGCCCACCAGGTAGACGAGCGCCAGCAGCCGCTGCAGCACCAGCCGGCTGAGCGCGAAGTCGGGTGCGCCGAACCACTCCACCCCCTCAGCCAACCACCGCTCGCCCGCCCGGCGCAGCAGGACGGGCGTGGCGGCCTCGGCATCCCTAGGCTGGCCGACATGGCTGATGCGCACGCGGTCCGCAGGGAACGGCTCGGCGAGTACTGCAGCGCCGGCGGGGCGGACGCGGCACTGGTCACCAAGCCGGCCAACGTCCGCTACCTGACCGGCTGCGCGCCGTGCGGCGCCACCCTGCTGCTGACCCGCGAGCGCGCCCTGCTGGTGCTGCCGGCCGACCTGCCCCCGGACGACACCGGCGAGCACCCGTACGCCGTGGACCTGCCCCAGCTGGCCGCCCCGGGCGGGCGCGACACCGCCGAGCTGGCCGCCGAGGCCGCCGCCTCCTACGGCGTGGCCGACCTCGCGGTGGAGGAGCACGACCTGACGGTCAGTCGGCTGCGCGCGGTGCAGGCGCTGGCGCCCGGGGTGCGTTTCGGCGACCTCAACCGGGCGGTGGAGCAGCTGCGGGTGGTCAAGGACGAGCACGAGGTGGCCGACCTGCGGATCGCCGCCGAGATCGGCGACCAGGCGCTGGGCGAACTGCTGGAGTCGATCCTGGTCGGGCGGACCGAGCGGCACCTGGCGATGGAGCTGGAGCGCCGGATGATCGACCACGGCGCGGACCGGGCCGGGTTCCCGGTCTCGGTCGGCACCGGCAGCCACTCCGGCCGCCCGGTGCACCGGCCGACCGACCGGCGGGTGGAGGAGGGCGACTTCCTGACCGTCTCGCTGGGCGCCCAGTACCGGGGTTACACGGTCTGCTCGGCCCGCACCTTCGTGATCGGCGCGGCGCCGGCGGCCTGGCAGGTCGAGCTGCACCGGCTGGTCTTCGAGGCGCAGCGGGCCGCCCGGGAGGCGCTGGTCCCGGGCGTGTTGGCCGCCGCCCCGGACCTGGCCGCGCGCGAACTGCTGCGCGCGGCAGGGCACGTGGAGCAGCAGCCGCGGCCGTTCGGACACGGTGTGGGCCTGGAGGTTCGGGAGGCGCCGCAGCTTGGGCCCGGCGAGATGGGTAAACTGGACAATCGCGTGCCGGTCACCGTCGGTCCAGGGGTCCACCTCCCGGGTCGCGGCGGTGTCCGGATCGAGGACACGCTCGTGGTGCGTCCCGCGGAAGCGGGCGGGCCTGAGCTGCTCACCATCACCACCAAGGAGCTCCTCGCCCTGTGACCGCCCAGGCGGAGGCAGGACCGCACCCTTGGTTCCTTGACAGCTATATCAGGAGTAAGTGCGCCCGTGGCTTCCACGAACGATCTCAAGAACGGCATGGTTCTCAACCTGGACGGCAAGCTCTGGTCCGTGGTGGAGTTCCAGCATGTCAAGCCCGGCAAGGGCCCGGCCTTCGTGCGCACCAAGCTCAAGGAGGTCCTGACCGGCAAGGTCGTCGACAAGACCTTCAACGCGGGCGTCAAGGTCGAGACCGCGAACGTCGACAAGCGCACCATGCAGTTCTCGTACAAGGACGGCGAGAACTTCATCTTCATGGACATGGACACCTACGACCAGATCACGGTCGAGCCGGGTGTGGTCGGCGACGCCGCCAAGTACCTGCTGGAGGGCTTCGACGCCCTGGTGGCGCAGCACGACGGCGCCCCGCTGTACGTCGAGCTCCCCGCCGCGGTCGAGCTGGTCATCGCGGAGACCGAGCCGGGCCTGCAGGGCGACCGCTCCACCGGTGGCACCAAGCCGGCCACCCTGGAGACCGGCGCCGAGATCCAGGTGCCGCTCTTCGTCACCACCGGCGAGAAGGTCAAGGTCGACACCCGCGACGGCAGCTACCTCGGCCGGGTCAAGTAACCGTGGCCTCTGCACGCACCAAGGCGCGCACGCACGCCTTCCAGATCCTCTTCGAGGCCGACCACCGGGACGCCGACCCGCTGTCGGTGCTCGCCGACTGGGTGGCCCGGGGCCGGGACGCCAAGCCGGGTGACGGCGTCCCGCAGGTCGCCGAGTACACCATGGAGCTGGTCGAGGGCTACGTCCAGCACGCCCGCCGGATCGACGAGCTGATCTCGACCTACGCGGTCGGCTGGACGCTGGACCGGATGCCGCTGGTGGACCGCAACGTCCTGCGGATCGGTGCCTACGAGCTGCTCTGGGAGGACGGCGTCCCGGATGCCGTGGTCCTGGACGAGTCGGTGGAGATCGTCAAGGAGTTCTCCACGGACGACTCCCCGGGGTTCGTCAACGGCCTGCTGGCCCGGTTCCAGGAGAACAAGGCGGCGATCCGCCGCTGACCGCAGCGCGCCCGCACCACCGCGGCCGCCGGACGAGCTTTCCCCCTGCCTTCGGCCGGGGGGACCCTCCCATCCGGCGGCCGCGGTGCGTTCACCGACCGGCCCTGGGCCCGGTCGTCCCGGTGGAGTACGCTGCTTCCTACTCGTCAGTAACATCACCGGAAGGCGGCACCTCCATGACTCCCGCGAGCAGCAGTGAGTTCGACCAGGGCATCGCCCTGCGGCCGGACGGCGAGGCCGGCTGGTACCGCGGCGAACTGGGCGAGGGCTGGCAGATCGGCGGCGGGATCAACGGCGGCTTCCTGCTGGCCGCGGCCGCCAACGCGCTGCGCCAGGAGCTGCCGCAGCACCCGGACCCGCTGTCGATCAGCGGCTACTACCTCTCCGCCTCCACTCCGGGCCCGTACACGGTGCGCACCGAGGTGGTGCGCAAGGGCAACTCGCTCTCCAACGCGACCGCGGTGCTCTACCAGCAGGACGAGCACGGGCAGCAGGTGGAGCGGCTGCGGGTGCTGGCGAGCTACACCGACCTGGCCGCACTGGACGCCGAGGTGGGCACCGCGGCCGAGCCGCCGGCCATGCCGCCGCGCGAGCAGTGCATCGGGGCCGAGCACGCCCCGCCGCAGTTCGTCGAGCAGGCCGCACTGCTGCGCCGCTTCGACCTGCGGCTGGACCCGGCCTGCGTGGGCTGGGCGCTCGGGCAGCCGTCCGGCAACGGGCGGATCCAGGGCTGGTTCCGGCTGGCCGACGACCGCGAGCCGGACCCGCTGGCGCTGCTGCTGGTCGCCGACGCGCTGCCGCCGGTCACCTTCGACCTGGGCCGCCCCGGCTGGGCGCCGACCATCGAGCTGACCGTGCACCTGCGGGCGCTGCCGGCGGCGGGCTGGCTGCGGGTCTCGCACGCCACCCGGAACCTGGCCGGCGGGTACTTCGAGGAGGACTGCGAGATCTGGGACGAGGCGGGCCGCCTGGTCGCGCAGTCCCGTCAGCTGGCCCGCACGCCGCGCGCGAAGTAGACCGCGCCCTCCTCCGCGCACCACCGTGCGCGGGGGCGTGAACCCGGACGGCAACGGCGTGACCCCGAGGGGGTCACGCCGTGACGTTTCTTCAGGCGGGGCAACTGAGCCAGGCTCAGTTCGCCTCCTCCTCGCGCACCGCGCGGCGGGCGTCGGAGTTGAGCACGCCCCAGCTGATCAGCTGCTCGGTGAGGATGGACGGCGACTGGTCGTAGATCACGGCCAGGGTGCGCAGGTCGTCCTGGCGGATCGACAGCACCTTGCCGTTGTAGTCGCCGCGCTGGGACTGGATGGTGGCTGCGTAGCGCTGCAGCGGGCCGGCCTTCTCGCTGGGGACCTGGGTCAGTCTCTCCAGGTCCAGCACCAGGCGCGGCGGCGGCTCGGCCGCCCCGCCCGGGGTCCCGCCGGGCAGCAGCTCCTGGACCGGGACGCCGTAGAACTCGGCCAGCTCGGCGAGCCGCTGCACGGTCACCGCCCGGTCCCCACGCTCGTAGGAGCCGACGACGACGGCCTTCCAGCGCCCCTGGGACTTCTCCTCGACGCCGTGCAGGGAGAGCCCCTGCTGTGTGCGGATGGCGCGGAGTTTGCCTCCGAGCTGCTTCGCGTAGTCGCTGGACATTGTTCTCCCCGGACGAAGTGCGTGTTCGTGACGGTCACGGGGGAGTGGAGGGGTGCCCCTGCTTCCCAGTCGGCCTACTGGTGGGTAGGTCGCGCATTCCGTAACTCACTGTGAGGTTACGTAGAGTAAGGTAGCCGCGTCAAGCCGAATGGGGCAGTCGTGCGAATGGTCTGCTACCTCTGCGTGAACACGACACAACGCTCGGCGGGCGCCGCATGATCGCCCTGGTAGCATGTCCGAGGCCGCCAGTACGACCGGGCAGCCACCCTTCCAGGCATCCTTTAAAGCCCGTCCCGTGAGGCGG
Organism: Streptomyces tateyamensis; assembly: GCF_003205575.1. Classification (GTDB taxonomy): domain Bacteria; phylum Actinomycetota; class Actinomycetes; order Streptomycetales; family Streptomycetaceae; genus Kitasatospora; species Kitasatospora tateyamensis. The sequence continues at coordinate 44,440 of NZ_PYBW01000084.1, read as the reverse complement.
GGAAGGAGGTCCGCTTCGGCATGACCACTCAAAACGAATTGCCCCGCCCGCCGCACCAGGTGCTGGACGGCGCGGACATCACCCGGGTGATCACCCGGATCGCGCACGAGATCGTGGAGCGCGCCAAGGGCGCGGAGGACGTGGTCCTCCTCGGCATCCACACCCGCGGGGTCCACCTCGCCCGCCGGCTGCACGCCAGGCTGACGCAGATCACCGGCCGCGAGATCCCGCTGGGCACCCTCGACATCACCATGTACCGGGACGACCTGCGGCTCAAGCCCGCCCGCGCCCTGGAGCACACCGACATCCCGGCCGACGGCATCGACGGCCGGCTGGTGATCCTGGTCGACGACGTGCTCTTCTCCGGCCGCACCGTGCGCGCCGCGCTGGACGCCCTGGGCGACATCGGCCGCCCGCGCGCCGTGCAACTCGCCGTGCTGGTCGACCGCGGCCACCGCGAGCTGCCCATCCGCGCCGACTACGTGGGCAAGAACCTGCCCACCTCGCTGCGCGAGGCCGTGCAGGTCCGGCTCGCCGACACCGACGGCCAGGACGCCGTGCTGGTCGGGGACCGCGACCACGCCGCTCCGTCGCGCTCCGCGCGCCATGACAGCAGCTCCCAGGCGCTCGCCGCCGACCCGATCCACCCGGAGTAGACCCCGTGAAGCGCCACCTCGTCTCCGCCGCCGATCTCAGCCGCGACGACGCGCTGCTGATCCTGGACACCGCCGAGGAGCTGGCCCAGCTCTCCGGACGGGCCGTCAAGAAGCTCCCCACGCTGCGCGGTCGCACCGTCGTCAACCTGTTCTTCGAGGACTCCACCCGCACCAAGACCTCCTTCGAGGTCGCCGAGAAGCGGCTGTCCGCCGACGTGATCAACTTCGCCGCCAAGGGCTCCTCGGTCTCCAAGGGCGAGAGCCTCAAGGACACCGCGCTGACCCTGCAGGCGATGGGCGCCGACGCCGTGGTGATCCGCCACCACGCCTCCGGCGCACCGGCCCGCCTGGCCCAGTCCGACTGGCTGCACGGCAGCGTGATCAACGCCGGCGACGGCACCCACGAGCACCCCACCCAGGCCCTGCTGGACGCCTTCACCATGCGCCGGCACCTCAACCCGGGCCTGGGCAACGACCTGAGCGGCCGCCGGATCACCATCGTCGGCGACGTCCTGCACAGCCGGGTGGCCCGCTCCAACGTGCTGCTGCTCAAGACGCTGGGCGCCCAGGTCACCTTCGTCGCCCCGCCGACCCTGCTGCCGATCGGCATCGACAGCTGGCCCTGCGAGGTCTCCTACGACCTGGACGCCACGCTGGCCAAGACCGACGCGCTGATGATGCTGCGGGTCCAGCGTGAGCGGATGAACGCCGCCTTCTTCCCGACCGAGCGCGAGTACTCGCGTCGCTACGGCATGCACGGCGGCCGGCTGGCCAGGCTGCCCCAGCACGCCATCGTGATGCACCCGGGCCCGATGGTCCGCGGCATGGAGATCACCGCCGAGGTCGCCGACTCGCCCCGCTGCACCGCGGTCGAGCAGGTCGCCAACGGCGTCTCGATCCGGATGGCCGTCCTGTACCTCCTGCTCGGCGGGGCGACGCTCGCCGACACCCCCAGCACGAACCAGAGTGAGGCCGCGAAGTGAGTACGTACCTGATCCGCAACGCCCAGCTGCTCGGCGGCCCCGCGCAGGACATCCTGATCGACGGCGGCGTGATCCGGCAGATCGGCGCCGGCCTGACCGCCGAGGCCGAGGTGGAGATCGACGCCACCGGCCTGATCGCGCTGCCCGGCCTGGTCGACCTGCACACCCACCTGCGCGAGCCCGGCCGCGAGGACGCCGAGACGGTGCTGACCGGCACCCAGGCGGCCGCCAAGGGCGGCTACACCGCCGTACACGCGATGGCCAACACCTTCCCGGTGGCCGACACCGCCGGCGTGGTCGAGCAGGTCTGGCGGCTCGGCAAGGAGTCCGGCTACTGCGACGTGCAGCCGGTCGGCGCCGTCACCGTCGGCCTGGAGGGCAAGAAGCTCGCCGAGCTGGGCGCCATGCACGAGTCGGCGGCCGGCGTGCGGGTCTTCTCCGACGACGGCAAGTGCGTGGACGACGCGGTGATCATGCGCCGCGCGCTGGAGTACGTGAAGGCCTTCGACGGCGTCGTGGCCCAGCACGCGCAGGAGCCGCGGCTGACCGAGGGCGCCCAGATGAACGAGGGCCGGGTCTCCGGCGAGCTGGGCCTGGGCGGCTGGCCGGCCGTGGCCGAGGAGGCGATCATCGCCCGCGACGTGCTGCTCGCCGCGCACGTCGGCTCCCGGCTGCACGTCTGCCACGTGTCCACGGCCGGCTCGGTGGAGATCATCCGCTGGGCCAAGGCCAAGGGCTGGGACGTGACCGCCGAGGTGACCCCCCACCACCTGCTGCTCACCGACGAGCTGGTCCGCTCCTACGACCCGGTCTACAAGGTCAACCCGCCGCTGCGCACCGCCGAGGACGTGCACGCGCTGCGCAAGGCGCTGGCCGACGGCACGATCGACGCCGTCGCCACCGACCACGCGCCGCACCCGGCCGAGGACAAGGACTGCGAGTGGGCGGTCGCCGCGATGGGCATGGTCGGCCTGGAGACCGCGCTCTCGGTAGTCCAGCAGGCGATGGTCGACACCGGCCTGCTGAACTGGGAGGGCGTCGCGGACCGGATGTCGCACCGCCCGGCCCGGATCGGCCGGCTGGTCGGCCACGGGCGCCCCGTCTCGGTCGGTGAACCCGCGAACCTGGTGCTGTTCGACCCCGCGTACCGTGGCACCGTGAACCCCGACAGCTTTGCCACCCGCAGCCGCAACACCCCCTACCGGGGCCTGGACCTGCCCGGGCGGGTGCACGCCACCTTCCTGCGCGGGGTGGCCACCGTGCTGGCCGGCGAGCTGGTCGCACCGGAAGAGCTGGCGTGAGCGCGCGGAGCGCACTGACCGTCAGGGCGGGCAGTGACACCCTGACGGCCATGCAGAAGGCCAAGGTCAACGACTGGCCCACCCACATCGGCTGGATCGTGGGCCTGCTGATCCTGGTCGGCCTGGTCTACTGGCTGATGCGCCAGGGCTGGAACTGGCGGCGCACCCTGCAGTCCGGCCTGCCGGCGCTGCCCGCCGTGCCGAGCGAGCCCGGTGCCACCATCCTGGAGAGCGGCGGCCGCTACCACGGCAGCACCACCGCCGGGAACTGGCTCGACCGGGTGGTGGCCCACGGCCTGGGCACCAGGAGCCTGGCGGAGCTGACCCTGACGGAGCGCGGGCTGCTGGTCCGCCGCCCCGGGGACACCGACCTGTGGCTGCCCGCCGGGGAACTGACGGGGGCTCGGACCGACACCGGCATCGCCGGCAAGGTGGTCCCGGCGGGACTGATGGTGGTCGGCTGGCGGCTCGGGGAGCAGGAACTGGAGTCCGGCTTCCGGCTGGACCACCCGGACCGGCACCCCGAATGGGTCACCGCCATCGAAGACGTTGCAGTACGGACGAAGAAGACGGAAGGCGTAGCACCATGACCGCACCTGCCCCCACCGAGCCGCGCCCCTGGCGCGAACGCGTGCCCGCCGTGCTGGTCCTGGAGGACGGGCGCACCTTCCGCGGCCAGGCGTACGGCGCGGTCGGCGAGACCTTCGGCGAGGCGGTCTTCAACACCGGCATGTCCGGCTACCAGGAGACCCTCACCGACCCGTCCTACCACCGCCAGGTGGTGGTCATGACGGCCCCGCAGATCGGCAACACCGGCTGGAACGACGAGGACGACGAGTCCCAGCAGATCTGGGTCTCCGGCTACGTGGTCCGCGACCCGGCCCGGATCCCCTCCAACTGGCGGTCCAACCGCTCGCTGGACGCCGAGCTGGCCGCCCAGGGCGTGGTCGGGATCAGCGGCGTGGACACCCGCGCCCTCACCCGCCACCTGCGCGAGCGCGGCGCGATGCGGGTCGGCATCTTCTCCGGTGCGGCGGTGGCCGAGCCGGCCGAGCTGCTGCAGCGGGTGCTGCGGGCGCCGGAGATGAAGGGCGCCGACCTGTGCGCCGAGGTCGCCACCAACGAGCCCTACGTGGTCCCGGCGGTCGGTGAGAAGAAGTTCACCGTCGCCGCGGTGGACCTCGGGATCAAGGCGATGACCCCGCAGCGGATGGCCGAGCGCGGCATCGAGGTGCACGTGCTGCCGGCCAACTCGACCGCCGAGGACATCTACGCGGTCGACCCGGACGGCGTCTTCTTCTCCAACGGCCCGGGTGACCCGGCCACCGCCGACCACCAGGTCGCCGTGCTGCGCGAGGTGCTGGCCAGGAAGACCCCGTTCTTCGGGATCTGCTTCGGCAACCAGATCCTCGGCCGGGCGCTGGGCTTCGGCACCTACAAGCTCAAGTACGGCCACCGCGGCATCAACCAGCCGGTGCAGGACCGCGGCACCGGCAAGGTCGAGGTGACCGCGCACAACCACGGCTTCGCCGTGGAGGCCCCGCTGGACAAGGTGAGCGACACCCCGTTCGGGCGCGCCGAGGTCTCCCACGTCTGCCTCAACGACGACGTGGTCGAGGGCCTGCAGTGCCTGGACACGCCCGCCTTCTCCGTGCAGTACCACCCGGAGGCGGCGGCCGGTCCGCACGACGCCGCCTACCTGTTCGACCGGTTCGTCGAGCTCATGCGCGGCGACAACAAGCACAGCGCCGAGCTCATGGAGGGCCAGCGTGCCTAAGCGCACCGACATCAAGTCCGTCCTGGTCATCGGCTCCGGCCCGATCGTCATCGGCCAGGCTGCCGAGTTCGACTACTCCGGGACCCAGGCCTGCCGGGTGCTGCGGGCCGAGGGCCTGCGGGTCGTCCTGGTGAACTCCAACCCGGCGACGATCATGACCGACCCGGAGATCGCCGACGCCACCTACGTCGAGCCGATCACCCCGGAGATGGTCGAGAAGATCATCGCCAAGGAGCGGCCCGACGTGCTGCTCCCGACGCTGGGCGGGCAGACCGCGCTCAACACCGCGATCTCCCTGCACCAGGCGGGCACGCTGGACAAGTACGGCGTGGAGCTGATCGGCGCCAACGTCGAGGCGATCAACAAGGGCGAGGACCGGGAGCTGTTCAAGCACGTGGTCGAGGCCGTCAAGGCCAAGATCGGCTACGGCGAGTCGGCCCGCTCGGTGATCTGCCACTCGATGGAGGACGTGCTGGCCGGCGTCGAGACGCTCGGCGGCTACCCGGTCGTGGTCCGCCCCTCCTTCACCATGGGCGGCGCGGGCTCCGGCTTCGCGCACGACGAGGAGGACCTTCGCCGGATCGCCGGCCAGGGCCTGGCCCTGTCGCCGACCACCGAGGTGCTCCTGGAGGAGTCGATCCTCGGCTGGAAGGAGTACGAGCTCGAGCTGATGCGCGACAAGAACGACAACGTCGTGGTGGTCTGCTCGATCGAGAACTTCGACCCGATGGGCGTGCACACCGGCGACTCGATCACCGTCGCGCCGGCCATGACGCTGACCGACCGCGAGTACCAGATCCTGCGCGACATCGGCATCGCGGTGATCCGCGAGGTCGGCGTCGACACCGGCGGCTGCAACATCCAGTTCGCGGTCAACCCGGAGGACGGCCGGGTCATCGTGATCGAGATGAACCCGCGGGTCTCCCGCTCCTCGGCGCTCGCCTCCAAGGCCACCGGCTTCCCGATCGCCAAGATCGCCGCCAAGCTGGCCGTCGGCTACACGCTGGACGAGATCCCCAACGACATCACCGAGCAGACCCCGGCCTCCTTCGAGCCGGCGCTCGACTACGTGGTGGTCAAGGTCCCGCGGTTCGCCTTCGAGAAGTTCCCGAGCGCGGACGCCACGCTGACCACCACCATGAAGTCGGTCGGCGAGGCCATGGCGATGGGCCGCAACTTCCCCGAGGCGCTGAACAAGGCGCTGCGCTCGCTGGAGAAGAAGGGCTCCCAGTTCACCTGGGTCGGCGAGGTCGGCGACAAGGCCGAGCTGCTGGTCAAGGCCCAGGTGCCGACCGACGGCCGGATCAACACCGTGATGCAGGCGATCCGGGCCGGCGCCACCCCCGAGGAGGTCTTCGAGTCCACGAAGATCGACCCGTGGTTCGTCGACCAGCTGTTCCTGCTCGACGAGATCGCCCGCGAGCTGGCCGCGGCCGAGCTGCTCGACCCGGAGCTGCTGCGGCACGCCAAGCGCCACGGCTTCTCCGACCAGCAGATCGGCGAGATCCGCGGCCTCAAGCCGGACGTGGTCCGCGAGGTGCGGCACGCGCTCGGCATCCGTCCGGTCTTCAAGACGGTCGACACCTGCGCCGCCGAGTTCGCCGCCCGGACCCCGTACTTCTACTCGTCCTACGACGAGGAGAGCGAGGTCGCCCCGCGCACCAAGCCCGCCGTGATCATCCTGGGCTCCGGCCCGAACCGGATCGGCCAGGGCATCGAGTTCGACTACTCCTGCGTGCACGCCTCGTTCGCGCTGGCCGAGGCCGGCTACGAGACCGTGATGGTCAACTGCAACCCGGAGACGGTCTCCACCGACTACGACACCTCCGACCGGCTCTACTTCGAGCCGCTCACCCTGGAGGACGTGCTGGAGATCGTGCACGCCGAGCAGGCGGCCGGCCCGGTGGCCGGCGTGCTGGTGCAGCTCGGCGGGCAGACCCCGCTGGGCCTGGCCCAGGCGCTCAAGGAGAACGGCGTGCCGATCGTCGGCACCCAGCCCGAGGCGATCGACCTGGCCGAGGAGCGCGGCGCGTTCGGCCGGGTGCTGCGCGAGGCGGGCCTGCCGGCGCCCAAGCACGGCACCGCCTTCTCCTTCGCGGAGGCCAAGGCGATCGCCGACGAGATCGGCTACCCGGTGCTGGCCCGCCCGTCCTACGTGCTCGGCGGGCGCGGCATGGAGATCGTCTACGACGAGGCCAGCCTCGCCTCGTACCTGGAGCGGCACGCCGGTCTGATCTCCGAGCACCCGGTGCTGATCGACCGCTTCCTGGACGACGCGGTGGAGATCGACGTCGACGCGCTGTACGACGGCCAGGAGCTCTACCTCGGCGGCGTGATGGAGCACATCGAGGAGGCCGGCATCCACTCCGGCGACTCGGCCTGCGCGCTGCCGCCGATCACCCTGGGCGGCTTCGACAGCAAGCGGCTGCGCGCCTCCACCGAGGCGATCGCCGCGGGCGTCGGGGTGCGCGGTCTGATCAACATCCAGTTCGCGCTGGCCGGGGACATCCTCTACGTGCTGGAGGCCAACCCGCGCGCCTCGCGCACCGTGCCGTTCACCTCCAAGGCGACCGCGGTGCCGCTGGCCAAGGCGGCCGCCCGGATCTCGCTCGGCTCCACCATCGCCGAGCTGCGCGCCGAGGGCCTGCTGCCGGCCGAGGGCGACGGCGGCACGCTGCCGGCCGACTGCCCGATCTCGGTCAAGGAGGCCGTGATGCCGTGGTCGCGGTTCCGCGACATCCACGGCCGCGGGGTGGACACCGTGCTCGGCCCGGAGATGCGCTCGACCGGTGAGGTCATGGGCATCGACAAGGTCTTCGGCACCGCCTACGCCAAGGCCCAGGCCGGCGCCTACGGCGCGCTGCCGACCAAGGGCAAGGTCTTCGTGTCGGTGGCCAACCGGGACAAGCGCAACCTGGTCTTCCCGGCCCGGGCGCTGGTCGAGCTCGGCTTCGAGGTGCTGGCCACCGGCGGCACGGCCGAGGTGCTGCAGCGGGCCGGCATCCCGTCCACGCTGGTGCGCAAGCACAGCGACGGCGAGGGCCCCAACGGCGAGCGGACCGTGGTGCAGCTGATCCACGACGGCGAGGTCGACCTGATCATCAACACCCCCTACGGCACCGGCGGCCGGATGGACGGATACGAGATCCGCACCGCGGCGGTCTCCCGCGGAGTGCCGTGCCTGACCACCGTGCAGGCGATGGGCGCGGCGGTGCAGGGCATCGACGCGCTGGTGCGCGGCGAGGTCGGGGTGATGTCGCTGCAGGAGCACGCGGCGCTGATCAACGCCGGCCGCAAGTAGCACGATCCTGAAGGGGAGGCATCCGTCGCCGGATGCCTCCCCTTCCCATGCGAGGAGCCCTGTGTACAAGATCCTGTTCAACCTGGTCTTCCGGAAGATGGACCCGGAGAAGGCGCACCACCTGGCCTTCTTCTGGATCCGGCTGGCCGCCTCGGTGCCCGGTCTGCGGCAGCTGGCCGCCCTGGTGCTGGCCCCGCGCGACGCCGCGCTGCGCAGCACCGCGCTCGGGCTGGACCTGCCCGGCCCGTTCGGACTGGGCGCCGGCTTCGACAAGAACGCGATCGGCATCGACGGCCTGGCGATGCTCGGCTTCGACTACGTCGAGATCGGCACCGTGACCGGCGAGCCGCAGCCGGGCAACCCGCAGCCGCGGCTGTTCCGGCTCGTCGAGGACCGGGCGCTGATCAACCGGATGGGCTTCAACAACCAGGGCTCGGCCCGGATCGCGGCCCGGCTGGCGAAGCGTCAGCGCGGCTCGCTCTCCCCGGTCGTCGGGGTCAACATCGGCAAGACCAAGCTGGTCGAGGAGGCCGACGCGGTCGCCGACTACGTGAAGAGCACCGAGCGGCTGGCCGCGCACGCGGACTACCTGGTGGTCAACGTCTCCTCGCCGAACACCCCCGGGCTGCGCAACCTGCAGGCCGTCTCGGTGCTGCGCCCGCTGCTGACCGCGGTGCGCGCGGCGGCCGACGCGGCCACCGCGCACCACGTGCCGCTGCTGGTGAAGATCGCGCCCGACCTGGCGGACGAGGACGTGGACGCGGTCGCCGACCTGGCGCTGGAGCTGGGGCTGGACGGGATCATCGCCACCAACACCACGATCGGCCGGGACGGCCTGCTGGCGCCCGCCGACGCGGTCCGGGCGATCGGGCTGGGCGGGCTGTCCGGGGCGCCGCTGAAGGACCGCTCGCTGGAGGTGCTCAAGCGGCTGCGCCGGCGGACCGAGGGGCGGCTGGTGCTGGTGTCGGTGGGCGGCATCGAGACCGCCGAGGACGCCTGGCAGCGGATCCTGGCCGGTGCCGACCTGGTCCAGGGCTACAGCGCCTTCGTCTACGAGGGCCCGTTCTGGATGCGCCGGGTCCACCGGGGCCTGAGCGCCCGGCTGCGCCGCGCCGGCTACCGCTCGCTGGCCGAGGCCGTCGGCGCCGACGCCTGACCCTGTTCTTCCGGAAAGGAAACCTCCTATGACCACCCCCTTCGGCGCCCGGTTGCGCCACGCGATGGACGAGCGCGGCCAGCTCTGCGTCGGCATCGACCCGCACGCCGAGCTGCTCACCGCCTGGGGCCTGGGCGACGACCTGGCGGGCCTGGAGACCTTCAGCCGCACCGTGGTCGAGGCGCTGGCCGACCGGGTCGCGGTGCTCAAGCCGCAGGCCGCCTTCTTCGAGCGGTTCGGCAGCAAGGGCCTCGCGGTGCTGGAGACCACCGTGGCCGAGGCCCGGGCGGCCGGCGCGCTGGTCCTGATGGACGCCAAGCGCGGCGACATCGGCTCCACCATGGCCGCCTACGCGCAGGCCTTCCTCTCGCCGGCCAGTCCGCTCTTCTCGGACGCCGTGACGGTCAGCCCCTACCTGGGTTTCGGCTCGCTCCGGCCGGCCCTGGACCTGGCCCGGGCGAACGGCTGCGGCGTCTTCGCGCTGGCCCTGACCTCCAACCCGGAGGGCTTCGAGGTGCAGCGCGCCACCGGCCCGGACGGCGTGAGCGTGGCCCAGCAGGTGCTGAACCGGCTGGCGGCGGAGAACGCCGGTGCCGAGCCGCTCGGCTCGTTCGGTGCGGTGGTCGGCGCCACCCTGGCCGACGCGGGCGCGGACCTGGCGATCAACGGCCCGCTGCTGGCCCCCGGGATCGGTGCGCAGGGGGCCACGATGGCCGACCTGCCGCGGGTGTTCGGCGCCTCGGTGCGCGACGTGGTGCCCAGCGTGAGCCGCGACGTGCTCAAGTACGGTCCTTCGGTCACCGGCCTGCGGGAGGCCGCGCAGCGCTTCGTGGACCAGGTCCGGGCCGTCGGCGGCATGTGACAGCGGTCACAATCTTTTGCCGAAGAGGCCCCAAACCGGGCCGATTTCGCCCGAAAAGTCCTGGCCCACCTGTGCTGACCAGGACTTTTCGGCTTCTTTTCCTGACGCGGGCGCCCAATCCGGGTAGTGTCCGGCGATAGGTGCCCAACGCAGGGGTATCTCGTTGCTCTCGCAGGTCAGAGCGGCTAGGTTCCACTGCGGCCGCAGCCCGGGATTGCGGTAGCACCTGCGCACGACCAATGTCCTAGCACTTCATTTCCTTCCAGACCCTGAGGTGAACGGCGTGGCTCTTCCGCCCCTTACCCCTGAACAGCGCTCCGCCGCGCTGGCCAAGGCCGCCGAGGCTCGCCGGGAGCGCGCCGAGGTGAAGAACCGGCTCAAGCACTCGGGCGCTTCCCTGCACGAGGTGATCAAGGCCGGCAAGGCCGACAACGAGGTCATCGGCAAGATGAAGGTCTCCGCACTGCTGGAGAGCCTGCCCGGTGTCGGCAAGGTCCGTGCCAAGCAGATCATGGAGCGTCTCGGCATCAGCGAGTCCCGCCGGGTCCGTGGCCTCGGTACGAACCAGATCGCCTCGCTGGAGCGCGAGTTCGGCGGTACCCAGTCCTGACTCGGGCGCCGGTGCGCCCCGGTGGTCCCGGTACTGTCCGGGATCCGGGATAATCGGTGCATGAGTGAACGTCCGCGGCTGACCGTGCTCTCCGGCCCCTCCGGGGTCGGCAAGAGCACGGTCGTCGCTCATATGAGGCAGCAGCACCCCGAGGTCTGGCTCTCGGTGTCGGCGACCACCCGGCGTCCCCGGCCAGGCGAGCAGGACGGGGTCCACTACCACTTCGTCGACCACGACGAGTTCGACAAGCTGGTCGCCAACGGCGAACTGCTGGAGTCGGCCGTCTTCGCGGGGAACCGGTACGGCACCCCGCGCGCCGCGGTGGAGCAGCGGTTGGAGCGCGGCGAGCCCGTGCTGCTGGAGATCGACCTGCAGGGAGCCCGCCAGGTCCGGCAGTCCATGCCGGAGGCGCAGCTGGTCTTCCTGGCGCCCCCGAGCTGGGAGGAGCTGGTCCGCCGGCTGACCGGCCGCGGCACCGAGCCGCAGGAGGTCATCGACGAGCGGCTGGCCGCCGCCCGGGTCGAGCTGGCCGCGGAGCCGGAGTTCGACACCACACTGGTCAACACCTCCGTCGAGCAGGTGGCGGCCGAGCTGCTAACGTTGCTCGGTGTAGTCTGACCTTTTCCTTTCCACCCTTTCGGAAGGTTTTCGCGTGTCCTCTTCCATGACCGCGCCCGAGGGCATCATCAACCCGCCGATCGACGAGCTGCTCGAGGCCACGGACTCGAAGTACAGCCTGGTGATCTACGCGGCCAAGCGGGCCCGTCAGATCAACGCGTACTACTCCCAGCTCGGCGAGGGTCTGCTGGAGTACGTCGGCCCGCTGGTCGACACCCACGTGCACGAGAAGCCGCTGTCGATCGCGCTCCGCGAGATCAACGCGGGCATGCTGACCGCCGAGGCGGTCGACGCGGCCTGACGGCCTTTCACCGAGGGGCCCACCGGATCCGTCCGGTGGGCCCCTCGCGTGTCCGCGGCCGGACCCGCCTAAGGTTGGGGCGTGACTGAGACCCAGAGCCCCCGTGTCGTCCTCGGTGTCAGCGGCGGGATCGCCGCCTACAAGGCCTGCGAGCTGCTGCGCCGGTTCACCGAGTCGGGGCACCAGGTCACCGTGGTGCCGACCGCGGCCGCGCTGCACTTCGTCGGCGAGGCCACCTGGGCGGCGCTGTCCGGGCGCCCGGCCGCGGTGGAGACCTGGGAGCGGGTGCACGAGGTCCCGCACGTGCGGATCGGGCAGCAGGCCGACCTGGTGGTGGTCGCCCCGGCCACCGCGGACCTCATGGCCAAGGCGGCCCACGGGCTGGCCGACGACCTGCTCACCAACACCCTGCTGACCGCCCGCTGTCCGGTGGTCTTCGCGCCCGCGATGCACACCGAGATGTGGGAGCACCCCGCCACCCAGGAGAACGTGGCCACGCTGCGGCGCCGCGGCGCCGTGGTGCTGGAGCCGGCGGTGGGCCGGCTGACCGGCAAGGACACCGGCAAGGGCCGGCTGCCCGACCCCGACGCGATCTTCGCCGCCTGCCGCCGGGTGCTGGCCCGCGGGGCGGCCGCGCCGGACCTGGCCGGCCGTCACGTGGTGGTCTCGGCCGGCGGCACCCGGGAGGCGCTGGACCCGGTCCGGTTCCTGGGCAACCGCTCCTCCGGCAAGCAGGGCTACGCGCTGGCCGTCACCGCCGCCGCGCGCGGCGCCCGGGTCACCCTGCTGGCCGCCAACACCGAGCTGCCGGACCCGGCCGGGGTGGACGTGGTGCGGGTCACCTCGGCGCTGTCGCTGCGCGAGGCGGCGCACCTGGCGGCCAAGGACGCGGACGCCGTCGTGATGGCCGCCGCCGTCGCCGACTTCCGCCCGGCCCTGTACGCCACCGCGAAGATCAAGAAGGTGGACGGCGTCGAGCCGGCCCCGGTCGAGCTGGTCCGCAACCCCGACATCCTGGCCGAGCTGTCGGCCGGGCGGGCCCGCCCGGGCCAGCTGGTGGTCGGCTTCGCGGCCGAGACCGACCACGTGCTGGCCAACGGCCGGGCCAAGCTCGCCCGCAAGGGCTGCGACCTGCTGGTGGTCAACGAGGTGGGCGAGGCCAAGGGCTTCGGCACCGACACCAACGCGGCCGTGGTGCTGGGCGCGGACGGCTCCGAGACCGTGGTGCCGCACGGCCCCAAGGAGGACCTGGCCGAGGTGGTCTGGGACCTGGTGTCGGCCCGGCTGGCCTGAGCAGGGCCGCTGACCTCGGCGGATCCCGGTGGGCGAGACAGAGTGTCCAAGAACGCGGTGGGGAGTATTGATCGGCGATTGCTGACCGTTACACTCCAGGAATCAAGTCTTTCCGGATGCCCCGGCCCGGCCGGGAGCGTTCAGTCAGCAGCCGCTGCAACCCCAGGGAGCGCTGTGTCTCGCCGCCTGTTCACCTCGGAGTCCGTCACCGAGGGGCACCCCGACAAGATCGCTGACCAGATCAGCGACACCATCCTCGACGCCCTGCTCAAGGACGACCCGACCTCCCGGGTCGCCGTCGAGACCCTGATCACCACCGGCCAGGTCCACATCGCCGGCGAGGTCACCACCGCCGCGTACGCGCCGATCGCGCAGCTGGTGCGGGACAAGATCCTGGAGATCGGGTACGACAGCTCGAAGAAGGGCTTCGACGGCGCCTCCTGCGGCGTGTCGGTGTCCATCGGCTCGCAGTCGCCCGACATCGCCCAGGGTGTCGACTCCGCGCACGAGCACCGGGTCGAGGGCGACGAGGACGAGCTGGACCGTCAGGGCGCCGGCGACCAGGGCCTGATGTTCGGTTACGCCTGCGACGACACGCCCGAGCTGATGCCGCTGCCGATCACCCTGGCCCACCGCCTGGCGCGCCGGCTGACCGAGGTGCGCAAGAACGGGACCATCCCGTACCTGCGCCCCGACGGCAAGACCCAGGTCACCATCGAGTACGACGGTGACAAGGCGGTCCGGCTGGACACCGTGGTGGTCTCCACCCAGCACGCCAGCGACATCGACCTGGACTCGCTGCTGGCTCCCGACATCCGCGAGTTCGTGGTGGAGCCGGAGCTCCAGGGGCTGACCATCGACACCTCCGGCTACCGGCTGCTGGTCAACCCGACCGGCCGCTTCGAGATCGGCGGCCCGATGGGCGATGCCGGCCTGACCGGCCGCAAGATCATCATCGACACCTACGGCGGCATGGCCCGCCACGGCGGCGGTGCCTTCTCCGGCAAGGACCCGTCCAAGGTGGACCGCTCGGCCGCGTACGCGATGCGCTGGGTGGCCAAGAACATCGTCGCCGCCGGGCTGGCCACGCGGGCCGAGGTGCAGGTCGCGTACGCGATCGGCAAGGCCGAGCCGGTGGGCCTGTTCGTGGAGACCTTCGGCACCGAGACGGTCGACGTGCTGAAGATCCAGGAGGCGGTGACCCGGGTCTTCGACCTGCGCCCGCTGGCGATCATCCGCGACCTGGACCTGCTGCGGCCGATCTACTCCCAGACCGCCGCGTACGGCCACTTCGGCCGTGAGCTGCCGGAGTTCACCTGGGAGCGGACCGACCGCGCCGAGGCGCTCAAGGCGGCCGTGCAGGGCTGACGCGTTCGCAGCGGCGGCGGCCACCCCTGGGGGTGGCCGCCGCCGCCGCATGTCCGGGCCGCGTGGTACCACTGGAGCGGGTCGCAGTGGGCACCGGGCTGGGAAAGGCTAGATGAGCAGCGAGAACACCCCCGAGGGCGGCGGGCCGCCGGAGCAGCTGGCGCTGATCCGGGACACGGTGCGCCGGGCCAAGCCGCGCACCTGGCGCGGCGCCCACCTGGCCGAGGAGCTGCCGGTGGCCCGGGTGGTGGTGGACAAGGGACTGCTCCACCTGGACCGGTACTACGACTACGCGGTCCCGGTGCAGATGGCCGACAGCGCCCAGCCCGGGGTGCGGGTCCGGGTGCGGTTCGGCGCCCGGATGACCGCGGGCGGGCGGCGCGAGGGCGGCGAACTGCACGACGGCTTCGTGGTCGAGCGGCTGGCGGCCAGCGACTACCCGGGGGCGCTGGCCCCGCTGGCCCAGGTGCTCTCCCCGGAGCCGGTGCTCAGCCCGGCCCTGCTGCGGCTCAGCCGCACCGTCGCCGACCGCTACGCCGGCACCCTGGCCGACGTGCTGCAGCTCGCGGTGCCGCCGCGGCACGCCAAGGCGGAGGCCGAGCCCTCGCCCGCGCCGCTGCCGCCCCCGCCGGCGCCCGCGCCCGGCAGCTGGCAGCGCTACCCGCAGGGCCCCGAGTACCTGAGCGCGCTGACCGCCGGGCTCGCCCCCCGCGCCGTCTGGACGGCGCTGCCCGGCCCCGACTGGCCGGGCGAGATCGCCCGCGCGGTGGCCGCCGCGCTGGCCGGCGGGCGCGGCGCGCTCGTCGTGCTGCCGGACGGTCGGGCGGTGGGCCGGGTCGACCAGGCGCTCACCGCGCTGCTCGGCGAGGGGCGGCACACCGTGCTGACCGCCGAACTCGGGCCCAAGGAGCGGTACCGGAACTGGCTGTCCGTCAGCCGCGGCGCCGTGCACGCCGTGATCGGCACCCGGGCCGCCGTCTTCGCCCCGGTGCACGACCTGGGCCTGCTGGTGGTCTGGTCGGACGGCGACAGCAGCCACAGCGACCCGCGCGCCCCGCACCCGCACGTGCGCGAGGTCGCCCTGCTGCGCGCCGCCGAGGAGGGCGCCGGGGTGTTGCTCGGCGGGCTGGCCATGACGGTGGAGGCGGCCCAGCTGCTGCGTACCGGGTGGGCCCGGCCGCTGGCCGCCGAGCGGGCGACGGTGCGCCAGGCGGCGCCCCGGGTGCGCACCGTCGAGGACGCCGACCAGGCCAGGGACGCCGCCGCCCAGGCCGCCCGGCTGCCCACGGTGGCCTGGCAGGCCGCGCGCGAGGCGCTGGCCACCGGGCCGGTGCTGGTCCAGGTGCCGCGCCGCGGGTACGCGCCGCGGCTGGCCTGCGAGCGCTGCCGCACCCCCGCACGGTGCCGGCACTGCGCCGGTCCGCTGGAGGCGGTGGCGGCCGGCGAGCTGCGCTGCGCCTGGTGCGGGGTGCCCGAGGAGGACTGGCACTGCGCGGAGTGCGGGTCGTTCCGGCTGCGGGCCCAGGTGATCGGGGCCCGGCGGACGGCGGAGGAGCTGGGCAAGGCCTTCCCCGGGATCCCGGTGCGGACCTCGGGACGGGACGCGGTGCTGCCCACCGTGCCCGGCGAGCCGGCCCTGGTGGTCTCCACACCGGGGGCCGAGCCGGTGGCCGAGGGCGGCTACGCGGCGGCGCTGCTGCTGGACGGGTGGGCGCTGCTGACCAGGGCCGACCTGCGGGCCTCGGAGGAGGCGCTGCGGCTGTGGCTGACCGCGGCCTCGCTGGTGCGACCGGCAGGTGAGGGCGGCCTGGTGGTGGTAGTGGCGGAGCCGACGGCGCGGCCGGTGCAGGCACTGGTGCGGTGGGACCCGGCCGGCCACGCGGAGCTGGAGCTGGCGGAGCGGGCGGAGCTGGGGTTCCCGCCGGTCTCGCGGATGGCCACCGTGACGGGGACGCCGAGCGCGGTGGCGGACCTGCTCGGGGTGGCCCGGCTGCCGGAGGGGACGGACCTGCTGGGGCCGGTGCCGCTGCCGCCGCTGCGGGGACAGGAGCAGGAGCGGGCGCTGCTGCGGGTGCGGCCGGGGCAGGGCGGGGCGCTGGCAGCCGCGCTGAAGGCGGCTCAGGTGGCCCGGGTGGCGCTGCGCGGGGCGGAGCCGGTCAAGGTCCGGGTGGATCCGACCGACATCGGCTGACCGGTGGCCCACCCCCGGGAAGTCGGCCGGCCTGCCCGCCGACTTCCCGCTGATGGGGCCCGCTCAGGGGTCCCGTGCTTCGGGGGTGGGATCAGCCGCGCAGCGGGATGCCGGGACGGTCCAGGCCGCCCTGGCGGGCCGCGGGCACCGTGCGGGCCAGCGGCGCCGCGGCGGGCTGGGCGAGCGGGGCGAGAGCCGGCTGGGCGAGGGGGGCGAGCGCGGGCTGGGCCGGGGCGGCCGGCTCGTCGTCGCGCGGCACCGCCGGGGCGGGCACCGCCGCCGCGGCCCCGGCGGCCGCGCCGAGCAGCTCGGTGGCCGAGCGGCGCATCCCGTACCGCCGGTGCACCGCCTGCTTGGTCACGCCCAGCGCCGAGCCGACCGAGTCCCAGGAGAAGCCGAGCGCCCGGTCGAACTCCACGGCGGCGGCCACCAGGGTCTCCACGCTCTCCCGCAGCTCCTGGGCCAGCCGGACGGTCGGGGCCGGCGCCCGCCCGTAGACGACGAAGCCGCCCGAGCTGCTGGGTCGGCGCGGACGGTAGACATTGCCCAGCTGGGCGGTGAGGGTGCGCAGCGCGTCCACCTGGCGGCGGACCCGCTCGATGTCCCGCACCAACAGGTGCAGACTCGCCCGTGCCCGGGTGTCGTGGTTGATCTGCTCGGCCATCGTGCTCGGGCCACCTTCCGGAGTGAATCTCCTTGGTCGGTCAATCGCACTTGACCAACGCGGGAGCATGCCCCAGGGTCACGCGCCGCGCACCAACTAGACTGACGAGCCGTGCCGTCTGAGAGGAGCCTGCCGAGTGGCGATCCAGCCGATCCGGATATTCGGTGACCCGGTGCTGCGTGCCAAGGCGCAGCCGGTGACCACCTTCGACAAGGAGCTGCGGACCCTGGTCAAGGACCTCACCGAGACCATGCTGGACGCGCCGGGCGCGGGCCTGGCGGCGCCTCAGCTCGGCATCTCGCTGCGGGTGTTCACCTACCACGTGGACGGGGTGACGGGGCATCTGGTCAACCCCGACCTGTCGCTCAGCGAGGAGGAGCAGGACGGCCCGGAGGGCTGCCTGTCGCTGCCCGGGCTGCGGTTCGACACCAAGCGGGCGCACGGCGTGGTGGCGCGCGGGTTCGACCAGTACGGCGAGCCGGTGACCGTCGAGGGCACCCAGCTGCTGGCCCGCTGCATCCAGCACGAGACCGACCACCTGGACGGGATCATCTTCATCGACCGGCTGGACCGGGAACTGCGCAAGGAGGCGATGCGGGCGATCCGCGAGGCCGACTGGGGCGGCGGCCCGGCCCCCGAGGTGCGGCTCTCGCCGCACAGCACGTTCGGCCCGGTCCGCTAACCGTACGCCCGGTCAAGTCCGTTAACCGTCGTCCACCGTTCCCTGACCTTCTGGAAAGGCTTCCCCCGTTGCGCCTGGTCTTTGCTGGCACTCCTGACGTCGCTGTCCCCTCGCTGGAGGCGCTGCTCGCCTCCGACCGGCACGAGGTGGTCGCGGTGGTCACCCGCCCCGACGCCCCCGCCGGGCGCGGGCGCAAGCTGGTGGCCAGCCCGGTCGGCCGGCGGGCGGCCGAGGCCGGGATCGAGGTGCTCAAGCCGGCGACGCCCAGCGACCCGGAGTTCCTGGCCCGGCTGACCGAGCTGGCCCCGGACTGCTGCCCGGTGGTGGCCTACGGCG
This sequence comes from Streptomyces tateyamensis, assembly GCF_003205575.1. Classification (GTDB taxonomy): domain Bacteria; phylum Actinomycetota; class Actinomycetes; order Streptomycetales; family Streptomycetaceae; genus Kitasatospora; species Kitasatospora tateyamensis. The sequence goes on along the minus strand of NZ_PYBW01000084.1, from coordinate 26,341 downwards.
CGCTGCTGCGCGAGAGCGCCCTGGCGATCCCGGTGCACGGCTGGGTTAACCTGCACTTCTCGCTGCTGCCGGCCTGGCGCGGGGCGGCCCCGGTGCAGCACGCGGTGCTGGCCGGTGACGAGGTGACCGGCGCCGCCACCTTCCTGATCGAGCGCGGCCTGGACTCCGGCCCGGTCTTCGGCGTGCTCACCGAGGAGATCCGCGCCACCGACACCAGCGGCGAGCTGCTGGACCGGCTGGCCCGCTCCGGCGCGCACCTGCTGACCGCGACGATGGACGGCATCGAGGACGGCAGCCTGGTGGCCGTCCCGCAGCCCGCCGACGGGGTCACCCTGGCCCCGAAGATCACCGTCGAGGACGCCCGGATCGACTGGAAGCACCCGGCGCTGCGGATCGACCGGCAGGTGCGCGGCTGCGCCCCCGCGCCCGGTGCCTGGACCACCTTCCGCGGCGAGCGGCTCAAGCTGTCCGGGGTGGTCAGGCTGCTGCCCGGCGAGCAGACGCTGGCGCCGGGCGAGCTGGCGGTGGCGAAGAACAGCGTGCGGGTCGGCACCGGCAGCCACGACCTGGAGCTGGGCGAGGTGCAGCCGCAGGGCAAGAAGCCGATGCGGGCGGCCGACTGGGCGCGCGGGGCGCGGATCGAGAGCGGCGAGCTGCTGGGGGTGTGAGCCTTATCCTTGAGCGTTGATCCGCAGTCCGTGAGCGGCGATCCGCAGCAGCTTCGACCCGCAGCAATTCTGACCCGCAGCATCTTTGACCCGCATCAGCTCTGATCCGCAGCACTTTTGAGCGCAGCACATTCCCGAGGTCGTTTCCCATGAGCACACCCCCCGCCAAGCGCGCACCCCGTCCGCACCGCCGCCCCAAGAAGGACCCGGCCCGGACCGTCGCCTTCCGCGCGCTGCGGGCGGTGGACGAGCGGGACGCCTACGCCAACCTGATCCTGCCCTCACTGCTGCGCGAGGCCGAGCAGAAGGGCATGGACCGGCGCGACGCGGCACTCGCCACCGAGCTGGTCTACGGCACGCTGCGGCAGCAGGGCAGCTACGACGCGATCATCGCCGCCTGCATCGACCGCCCGCTGCGCGAGGTGGACCCACCGGTGCTGGACGTGCTCTCGCTCGGCGCGCACCAGCTGCTGGCGACCCGGATCCCCACCCACGCCGCGGTCTCCGCCACCGTCGAGCTGGCCCGTGCGGTGCTCGGCGACGGGCGGGCCAAGTTCGTCAACGCGGTGCTGCGCCGGATCAGCGCGCAGGACCTGGACGCCTGGCTGGCCCAGGTCGCCCCACCGTACGAGGACGACGCGGAGGACCACCTGTCCGTGGTCCACTCGCACCCGCGCTGGGTGGTGGCCGCGCTCTGGGACGCGCTGGGCCGCTGGCAGCCCGGCTCGGCCGGCCGGGAGGCGATCGAGCAGCTGCTGGCCGCCGACAACGAGCGCCCGGCGGTCACCCTGGTGGCCCGCCCCGGCCGCATCTCCACCGAGCAGCTGGCCGCCGAGCTGCCGGAGGCCGGCCCCGGCCGCTGGTCGCCGTACGCGCTGGCGCTGGCCGAGGGCGGCGACCCGTCCGGCCTGGCCGCGGTGCGCGAGGGCGCGGCCGGGGTGCAGGACGAGGGCAGCCAGCTGGTCGCGCTGGCGCTGGCCAACGCGCCGGTGGACGGCGCGGACCGGCTCTGGCTGGACGGCTGCGCCGGCCCCGGCGGCAAGGCCGCGCTGCTCGCCGCGCTGGCCGCCGAGCGGGGCGCGGCCCTGGTCGCCTCCGAGCGGCAGCCGCACCGGGCCCGCCTGGTGGCCAAGGCGCTGGCCGGCAACCCCGGCCCGTACACCGTGATCGCCGCGGACGGCACCCGCCCGGCCTGGCGGCCCGGCACCTTCGACCGGGTGCTGGTCGACGTGCCCTGCTCGGGCCTGGGCGCGCTGCGCCGCCGGCCCGAGGCGCGCTGGCGGCGCCGCCCGGAGGACGTGGCCGGTTTCGGTCCGCTCCAGCGTGACCTGCTGCGCTCGGCGCTGGACGCGGTCCGGGTGGGCGGCGTGGTCGGCTACGCGACCTGCTCGCCGCACCTGGCCGAGACCCGGGCGGTGGTGGACGACGTGCTGCGCGAGCGGGCCGAGGAGCTGGAGTGGGTGGACGCCCGTCCGCTGCTGCCGGATCTGCCCGGGCTCGGCGACGGACCGGACGTGCAGCTCTGGCCGCACCTGCACGGCACCGACGCGATGTACCTGGCGCTGCTGCGACGGGTGCGCTGACCGGCCGCCGGCGGTGCGCTGACCGGCCGTCGGCGATGGCCGTGCGGAACAGGCGGACTGACAGGCGGCAGGTCGACGGCCCGGACTGACGGGTGACAGGTCGACGACTCGGGCTGACCGGCGGTAGCTCGACGGCCCGGGCTGACAGGTGGGCAGATGGCCTGGTGGGCGGCCGGATCGAGGGGCTTGCCAGGCGGGCGGCGGGCTGGCAGCATGCTGGCCGACCGGTCCCGGGGGAACAGGCGAGGAGTGAAGCCGATGGTTGCGGGCGAGTTCGAGCACCAGAGCCGCCGACGCGCCTGAGCACAGCGTCGGGGAGGCCCGCCTCGCGGCGGGCGGCAGGGCCCCGGCGTCGGTGGCATGTCCGAGTCCGAATCGTGCATGTCTCTGAAGGAATACCAACACCGTGGACTTCGCTGTCCGAATCCAGCAGCACGTGTGCGCGCTGGCCCGGCGGTCCCCGAACCACCTCGTGGTCGGTCCGTTCCTGATCCGGTTCAGCCCGGACTGGCCGAGCCCGTACGCCAACTACGCGATACCCGAGCAGGACGCCGAGCCGACCCGGCGTCAGATCCGCGAGCTGGTAGCGGCGTTCGAGCAGCGGGAGCGGCTGCCCCGGCTGGAGTATTTGCCCGAGTGGGCGCCCGCCGTCGAACCCGCGCTGCTGGCCGCCGGGTTCGAGGTGGAGAACCGGGTCCCGCTGCTCGCCTGCACCGCCGCGGACCTGGTGGTTCCCGGCCCGGTGCCGGGGTTGGCGGTCAGCGTGCCGGAGAACGAGGACGAGTTCGTCGCCCTCGCCCAGGTCCAGCACCGCGCGTACGGCGAGGAGGGCGAGCCGGGCGACGGCGAGCTCGGCTGGCTGCGGATGACCGCCCACGGCGGTGGGGCGGTGGCGCTGGCCCGGGTGGACGGCGAGCCGGCCGGCGGCGGGGCCGCCTCGATATCGGCGGAGGGGCTCAGCGAGTTGGCCGGGATAGCGGTGGCCGACCGCTACCGCCGCCGCGGCGTGGGCGCCGCGGTCAGCGCCGTGCTCACCGCCACCGCACTGGACCACCAGCGGGAGGCGGTCTGGCTGGAGCCCGCCGAGGAGTCGGTCGAGCGGATGTACGAGCGGATCGGCTACCGCCGGGTGACCGAAAAACTCAACATCTCGCTGCCGCGCCGGCGTTAGCCTGGCCCGATGGACGAGACGGAGTGGTTGGTCGCGCGGTTCGTCGCCGGGCTGCGCGCGTTGCTGCCGGTGCGGGCGGTGTGGGCGCACGGCTCGCTGGCGCTGGGCGACTACCAGCCCGGGCGCAGTGATCTGGACCTGCTGGCCCTGCTGGAGCGGGCACCTGACCCTGCGGAGCGGGAGCGGTTGACGGCGCTGCACCGGGAGTTGGAGCGGGCCAGCCCGCTGGCGCTCGAGCTGCACTGCTCCTACCTGCTGCCGGACCGGCTCGCCGATCCGGCGCTGGACCACCTCACCTGGGCGCACCGGGAACTGCTGGCGCGCCCGGTCTCCGAGGTCACCCGGCGCGAACTCCAGCTGGGTGCGCGCACCGTGTACGGCCCGCCGCCGGCCGGCCTGCTGCCCGGCGTCACGGACGAGGAACTGGCCCGCGCGGTGCGCGCCTCGCTAATGGACTTCTGGCGCCCGGCACTGCCCCGCTGGCACCTGTGGCTGCGCGACGACTGGGTGGACCTGGGCCTGTACACGCTGGCCCGGGCAACCGCGACGCTGCGCACCGGAGAGCTGCTGACGAAGGGGCAGGCGCTTGCACTGCTCCCGGAGTTCGGGGTCTCCACCGCGGTGCTGGCGGACCTGCGGGCCCGCCGCTACGGGGGCGCGGTGAACGGCCACTGGCGCTGGAAGTGGCGCCGCTCGCTCGAGGTGCGCCGGGTGCTGGCAGCCGGGATCGCGCGGGCGGTCTGCGGGGCGGCGGGGGCTCAGCGGTAGCGGGGGAGCCCTGCGGTGCCGAGCAGCCAGCGGCCGACGGGGACGTTCTGGCGGTGCGCGGGTCCGCCGGTACGGGCGGTGAGGTCCGAGGCAGCCGGCCAACTGGGCCGAGTGGGCGTTGATTTCCGGTAGGTGCTGGACAAATCGGCTGGTGCGGCGCAGGGTTGAGGATCATGGAGTACACCCGTCTGGGCCGCACCGGCCTCAAGGTTTCCCGACTCTGCCTGGGCACCATGAACTTCGGTCCGTTCACCGAAGAGGGCGACGCCCATCAGCTCATGGACGTCGCGCAGGAGCAGGGCATCAACTTCTTCGACACCGCCAACGTCTACGGCTGGGGCGAGAACCGCGGCCGGACCGAGGAGATCCTCGGCAGCTGGTTCGCCAAGGGGGGCGGCCGGCGCGAGAAGACCGTGCTCGCCACCAAGGTCTACGGCGACATGGGCAGCTGGCCCAACGAGGGCCGGCTCTCGGCCCTCAACATCCGCCGCGCGGTGGACGCCAGCCTGCGCCGCCTGCAGACCGACCACATCGACCTCTACCAGATGCACCACGTCGACCGGGACACCCCGTGGGACGAGATCTGGCAGGCGATGGAGGTGCTGGTCGCCCAGGGCAAGATCATCTACGTCGGCTCCAGCAACTTCGCCGGCTGGCACATCGCCCAGGCCCAGGAGCGGGCCAAGGCACGCAACTTCCTCGGCCTGACCAGCGAGCAGTCGCTCTACAACCTGCTGGAGCGCAGCGTCGAGCTGGAGGTGCTGCCGGCCGCCGAGCACTACGGACTGGGCGTCATCCCGTGGTCCCCGCTGCACGGCGGGCTGCTCGGCGGCGTGCTGCGCAAGGAGCGCGAGGGCGTGCGCCGGGCGGGCGGCCGGGCGCTGGAGGGGCTGGCCAAGCACCGCGGCCAGCTCGAGGCCTTCGAGGACTTCGCCGCCGAGCTCGGCCACGAGCCCGGTGACATCGCGCTGGCCTGGCTGCTCACCCGCCCGGCCGTCACCGCCCCCATCGTCGGCCCGCGCACCCTGGACCAGCTGCACGCGGCGCTGCGCGCGCTCGAGGTGACGCTGGACCAGAAGTCGCTGGAGCGCCTCGACGAGATCTTCCCGGGCCACCGGACGGCGCCGGAGGACTACGCCTGGTGAAGCCGCGCGCGGGGTGGTCCGCCGCTCGGCGGGCCACCCCGTGCGCGGGTCGGGGTCAGCTGCGGCGGGCCACCGTGTGCTCGGGTCGGGTCGGTAGCGGCGGGCCACCCCGTGCTCGGGGCGGGGTCAGCTGTTCAGGCCGAGGTCAGCCCAGCACCGAGCGGACCAGCTCCGCCGACAGGGCGCGCAGCTGCTCGCGGGCCTTCGGGTCGTACGCCTGGTTGTCGGCGCGGGCCTCCTGCAGGCCGTTGTAGAAGCGGCCGGTCCCGGCGCCCGCGGCGCCGCTGACCAGGGCCAGGGTGGTGGTGGCGCCCTCGTCGACCCCGCTCATGGTGGGCAGCAGGGCCTCCGCGACCATGCCGGTGGGCATCAGGGTGGCCGGGTGCAGGGCGTTCACCGTCACGGTGGAGCCGGCGGCGGTGAGCTGCTCGGCCAGGTCGATGGTGTGCAGGATCTGGGCCAGCTTCGCCTGACGGTAGGCCCGGCCGCCGTCGTAGTCGACGAGCAGCTGCGGGTCGGCGAAGTCGATCGGGTGCTGGCCGATCGAGGAGACGTTGACGATCCGGCCGTCCGCCTCCTGGAGGCGGCCCAGCAGCCGGGTGTTCAGGTGGTATCCCGCCAGGTAGTTGACCGCGAGGCGCAGCTCCAGCCCGTCCGCGCTCTGCTCGCGCGGCGCGCCGGGCGGGCCGGAGCCGATGCCGGCGTTGTTGACCAGCACGTCGAGGCGGGGGAAGTCGGCCAGCACGGCGGTGGCCAGGCCGTCCACCTCGTGCAGGTCCGCCAGGTCGGCGAGCAGTACCTCGGCCTGCCCGCCCGCCGCGCGCACCCGGTCCCGCACCTCGCCGGCCCGCTGCTCGTCCCGGCCGTGCAGCAGCAGGAGGGTGTCGGGGCCGGCCAGCCGCTCGGCCAGCGCCTGGCCGTGTCCGGTGGTCGATCCGGTGATCAGAATGGTCCTCAGTTGATTTGACACATTGTCAAAGATAGGGCAACGGACGGGAGATGAAGTTGACGAAGTCCGCGCCCGCGGATCCGCGGCCGGCCGCGGCGCGCCAGGACGGCAACGAACGGCAGCGAGCTGCCCTGCCGGAACTGCCGGCGGACTGCACGGCCCGGTGTCGGAGCGGTACGACGTGATCGTGCCGGAGCGGGGCGGGGGAGCGGGCGGCGAGAGCCTCGGGGGATGATGGGGGCGGGCGAGTGCCCACACGGACGAATGGTGAGGCTTTCGGAAATGGCGCAGATCAACCCCAGCATCCTGTCCGCGGACTTCGCCCGCCTGGCCCAGGAGGCCCAGGCCGTGCGCGGGGCCGACTGGCTGCACGTGGACGTGATGGACAACCACTTCGTGCCGAACCTGACCCTCGGCGTCCCCGTGGTGGAGTCGCTGGCCCGGGCCACCGACACTCCGCTCGACTGCCACCTGATGATCGAGCAGCCCGACCGCTGGGCCCCGCAGTACGTGGAGGCCGGGGCCGGGTCGGTCACCTTCCACGTCGAGGCGGCCGCCGCGCCGGTCCGGCTGGCCCGCGAGATCCGGGCCAAGGGCGCCCGCGCCTCGATGGCGCTGCGGCCCGCCACGCCGATCGAGCCCTACGAGGATCTGCTCCCCGAGCTGGACATGCTGCTGATCATGACGGTGGAGCCCGGCTTCGGCGGCCAGGCGTTCCTGGACATCATGCTGCCCAAGATCCGCCGCACCCGGGAGCTGATCAGCAAGCACGGCCTGGAGCTGTGGCTCCAGGTGGACGGCGGTGTCTCGGCCGCCACCATCGAGCGTTGCGCGGAGGCGGGCGCGGACGTGTTCGTGGCGGGCTCGGCGGTGTACGGCGCCGCGGACCCCGCCGAGGCGGTGCGGGCGCTGCGGGCCCAGGCCGAGGCGGCCACCGCGACGGCGGCCTGGGCCTGCGCGCACTGAAGCACCCCCCGGCCGGGCCGCGCGGGTCCCGCGCGCAGACAGCCGCCCGCCTGCTGGGCTGCTGACCCCCGCTCGGCTACGGTGGCCGACGTGAGCAACCTCGACCTGCGTCCCACCGCGACCGACTGCGGCGGCCAGTCGGCCACCGGCCCGGTCCGCGACCTGCTGACCGGGCGCACCGTCCAACTCGGCGAGAGCACCAGGGTCCGCCGACTGCTGCCCACCCTGGGCCGGCGGATGGTCGGCGCCTGGTGCTTCGTCGACCACTACGGCCCCGACGACATCGCCGGCGAGCCCGGCATGCAGGTCCCGCCGCACCCGCACATGGGCTTGCAGACCGTCAGCTGGCTGCACGACGGAGAGGTGCTGCACCGGGACAGCCTGGGCAGCCTGCAAACCGTCCGCCCGCGCGAGCTGGGCCTGATGACCTCCGGGCGGGCGATCTCGCACTCCGAGGAGTCCCCGGCCGACCACCCCCGGCTGCTGCACGGCGCCCAGCTCTGGGTCGCCCTGCCGGACGCGCACCGCCACGTGGCGCCGCACTTCGAGCACCACCCGGTGCTCCCCGAGATCACCGCCGCCGGCCTGCGGGGCACGGTCATCATGGGCACCGCCGACGGCGCCACCTCGCCCGGCACCACGTACACGCCCCTGGTGGGCGTCGACCTGACACTGCGTGAGGGCGCCCGGGCCCAGCTCCCGGTGGAGCCGGACTTCGAGTACGCGGTGCTGTCGATCAGCGGCAGCGTCGAGGTGGACGGCGTCCGGGTCGAACCGGGCTCGCTCCTCTACCTGGGCACCGGCCGCACCACCCTCCCCCTGCTCGCCCGCACGGACGCCGCGGTGCTGCTGCTGGGCGGCGAGCCGTTCGAGGAGCGGTTGGTGATGTTCTGGAACTTCATCGGCCGCGACCACGCGGAGATCGTCCAGGCGGTCCAGGACTGGGATCAGGGTGACCGCTTCGGGGTGGTGCACGGGTACACGGGGGAGCGGCTGCGGGCGCCGGCGTTGCCGCCGGGGCCGCTGAAGCCGCGGGGAAGGGTGCGCTGACCTGCGGGAATATATGGTCGGGCTGGCTCTCTGCGGAGCGTCGGCGGGAGTCCGTAGCTGGACTCGGCCAGACATAGGCGGGGAGCTAGCCGACCCTTGGGGACGGCTCATCGGGTAAAGGGAGCGATTCCCAGGTCTACGCGCGTTCGGCAGGGTCTACTCGTACACTTGCTGACCATTTGCTGACTTGGCTGACGGGTCATCAGGAAATCGGTCTGGGCCGTTTGGGTGCGCTGGACCAAGCCCAGGCGGCTGCGGCGGCCTGCTGGGCCGGGGTGTACAGCGGGTAGGGCGCCGGGGTTGGCGGGGCGACCGGCGGCAGGTTGGGGATCGGTGCGGCGCCGGGCGCTGCCGCTGCGAGGTTCAGGGGCCTCGCCTCGGTGGCGGCAACGGCATCCGCCGCAGCCGCCGCCTCCGCTACGATCCCGGCGTCGACCGCGCCAGCGGCGGCGTCGGAGCCGCCGAGGGTGAACCCGCGGGTCTTGCGTATGGCGATCTTGGTCGGCAAGGTGTCCGGGTGCGGGCTGATCTTGTTCCGGATGACTTGTGGGAGCGCGTGGCTCCGCTCCTGCCACCCGCTCCTGAGCGGCGCCACCGCTACCCCGGGCGGCTGCGTGTTCCCGACCGTGCGGCCCTCGCCGGGGTGATGTACGTACTGCGAACTGGCGTCGCCTGGCGTGATGTCCCGGCCGAGACGGTCGGCTGCTCCGGGGTGACGGCCTGGCGCCGCCTGCGGGACTGGACCGGGGCCGGCGTCTGGCCGCGCTTGCACGCAGCCCTGCTGACCGAGCTGCGCCGCGCCGACCTGCTGGATCTTGAACACTGCGCTGTTGACGGCTCGCATGTCCGGGCCCTCAGAGGGTGGATCACGTCGGCCCCTCACCGGTCGACCGCGCCCGTCCCGGTTCCAAGCACCACCTGATAGTCGACCGGCACGGAACCCCGCTCGCCGTCACGCTGACCGGCGGCAACCGCCACGACGTCACCCAGCTGCTGCCGCTGCTCGACGCGGTCCCGCCGATCCGGGGGCTACGAGGACGGCCTCGCCGCAAGCCGCGATACCTGTATGCCGACCGGGGCTACGACTTCGACTAGTGGCCGCGGTACGGACCAACCGTGCTCCATGATCACCGCGAGAGCGACCCCGTCGCGCCCCGACTGACCCTCGGTGCCGCAGCTCGGGCCGCCCGGGCCGTCGAACTGCACCGAGCTGAAACGTCCCCCGGGCACCTGAGGTGGCGTGTCCTCGCCAGCCCTTCAGCGTGCTGTCCCAGGGCCCACGATCGCAGTAGGACGTCCGATGACATGGGGGACACCATCGAAGACCGGAGCGCGTTCTTCGGGTACGTCCACCGTTTCGTGATCCACGCCGCCGGGGTGGGCGGCTGGTCGACTTGCCCGACGGCCGTGGGCCGCGCCGGATGCCGGCGCGGCCCACGGAGGTGGTGGTGGGTCAGGAGGTGGGCGGCATCAGGACGGTGTCGATGATGTACACGGTGGCGTTGGCGGTGTGCACGTTGCCGCACAGGACCTTGGCGTTGCTGTTGACGGTGAAGTCCTGGCCGGAGCCGGTGACGGTGACGGGGCTGCCTTCCAGGGTCTTCTGGGTGCCGGCCAGTGCGTCGGGCGACAGGCGGCTGGGCGAGACGTGGTAGGTGAGGATCTTGGTGAGGAGGGCCTTGTCGGCCAGGACCTTGTCCAGGTCGGCCTTGGGGAGCTTGGCGAAGGCGTCGTTGGTCGGCGCGAAGACGGTGATGTCCTTGGCCGAGTTGAGCGTGTCGACCAGGCCTGCGGCCTTCACAGCGGTCACCAGGGTCGAGAGCAGCGGGTTGTTGGAGGCGGCGGTGGCCACCGGGTCCTGGCCCATGCCGGCGAAGCTGCCGGCACCGGTGGCGGGGACGGCGGAACAGGCGGCGCCGAACGGCTGGTCGGCCATCGCGGAGCCGGTCGCGGGCATGGACGCGGCGCTGCTCGGGGCCATCGGTGCGCCGGCTGCTGCTGACGATGCCGCATCACCGCCGGCCTTGCTGCTGCCGCTGCTGCCGCACCCGGTGAGGCTCAGCGCCAGCGCTCCGACGGCCAGGGCGACGGCGAGGGACGTGCGGGTGGTGATGACGGACATGTGAGGTGCTCCTTGAGAGGGGTGATGACGGTTCAGGCCGGGCGATAGCCGGGCGCCGGGACAGGAGGGAGGTTCGGAAAGGCTTCAGGTGACGATCACGACGGTGCTGTGCCAGCCCGTCGAACCGGAGGGGAACGGAGTTGCTCGGGCTTCGGTCTGGACGGCGCCGGTGGCGTCGGTGGCGCGGACCTCGATCCGGTGCGTTCCGGGTTGGGCACCCGTCCAGTCGTAACTCCACTGCCGCCACAGGTCCGTGCCCGCGTCGGCTGCCAGGCGGGCCTGGGCCCATGGTCCGCCGTCCACCCGGACCTCCACCGCCGCGATACCGCGGTGGGTGGCCCAGGCCGTGCCGGCGACGCTGACGTCTCCGGCGGCGACGTGGGCGAACGGCGCAGGGACGTCGATGCGAGAGGTGGTCTTCACCACCCCGGTACGATCCCAGCCGCGCTTGACCCAGTAGGGGTCGTGGGCGGCGAAGGTGGTGACCTCCAGGTCGACCAGCCATTTAGTGGCTGACGTGTAGCCGTAGAGTCCGGGGACCACCGTGCGGCACGGGAAGCCGTGCGCCACGGGCAGGGTCTCGCCGTTCATGGCCACCGCCAGGAGTGCCTGCCGCCCGTCGAGTACGGCGTCCATCGGGGCGCCGATGGTCATGCCGTCCTTGGAGCGGCCGACCAACTGCTGTGCCCCGGAGCGGACTCCGGCTTCGCGCAGCAGGGCGGGCAGCGAGGCTCCCAGCCACCGCGAGGTGCCGACGTAGGGTCCGCCGACCTCGTTGGACACGCACGACAGGGTGTGGTCCAGCTCCTCAAGCGGTCGGCGCAGCAGTTCGTCGAAGCTGATGAGCAGTGGTCGGTCGACCAGGCCGTGCACCCGCAGCGACCAGCTGCGCGGGTCGATCCTGGGCAGCGTGAGGGCGGTGTCGACCCGGTAGAACTCCGCGTTGGGGGTGTAGAAGGAGGGCAGGCCGGGGATGGCCGGGCGCGCCGCAAGTGGGACCGGCCGGGCGCGAAGCGCAGGCGCGGGGAGGTGGACCGCGTTGCGGGCGGCGGTGATGTCGTTGCGGCTGTCCGCGAGCATGCGGCCGCCCACCCCCGCGACCGCTGCCACGGCGACCGTGCCGCCGGTGGCCAGTAGCACCGTTCGCCGGTCCGGGTTGGACGATGACGTGGGGCCCTTCACAGGGGGCTGGACGCCGGGTCGGACGCTGGCTTGCCGGAACAGGCGGGCGAGCCAGACCACAGCCGCCGCGCCTGCCAGGCCGGCCGCGATGGATGGCACGGCGTCGGTTGGCATCGACGTCGAGCGGGATAGGGCCGCCCAGATGCCCAGACCGCCGAAGAGCGCGAAGACCGCGCCTCCCAGCGGGGGGCGTCGGGCCGCGAGCAGGCCGGCGAGGGCGGCGAGAGCCGCCATCGTCAGATAGATCCCGGCGAGCAGCACCGGCTTGTCGTTGGTGCCGAAGGTGCGGACGGCGTAGTCCTTCAGCGCAGTGGGCGTCAGGTCGATCGCGGCCGAGCCGACCGCGATCACCGGTGCGCTCTCGGGTCCCGTGAACGCCGCGACCAGTTCACCCGCGCCGACCGCTGCCGCGGCGGCGGCAAACCCGATCATCGCGGCGCCCGCCGCACGCAGCGCCGGGCGGGGATGGTGCACGGAGGCGGGTTCCTCGGCAGGCGTTCCACTGTTGGTCACAACGCCCATTCGGAGCAGTCCCCGGGCCGGATGGGTGGCGATCGAAAAGTCACTGATCCGGTTGCGAAGCGGGATTGACGGCTGGTCCGTAAGAGGGCAACCCCGCCGGTCGGGTTGCGCGTGGGCGGGCGGTGAGCGCCTCGACCGATGCGCAGGCCGGCGGCATCGCGGGCCTCCCGGAGGACCCGCGCCAGAGCCCGGGGGAACTTCACCCTCACATACTTCGAGACGTCTTCACCCTGCGCGGGGAACGCCCCCGCCGCACAGCGAGCGGATCTGCTTCGGAGACCAGCGGAAGGCCGGGATCGGCAACCGCGGCGGTACTCCCAGCACTGCTCGACGGGTGGAGGTGGACCGGGCATCGATGCCCGGTCCACCTCCACCCGTCGAGTTTCTCGATCAGCCGCCGTGCGAGAGCCGACCGCGAGCCGTGCTGTCCATCTGAAAGGCTGTCACGCCGTCACAGAAGGAACGAGAGCAGCCCGAAGCCGCGGCCGTAACGGTCGCCGCCCTCGTGGTTGCCGTTGAAGCTGTTGACGAAGACGTTGTGGTGGCCGTAGTCGTTGTTGTTGTTCTGCCACTGGTCACCGCCGCCGTGCTCCTCGTGGCGGCCCTCGTCGTTTCCGTTCTCGTCGCAGTCCTGCTGGTGGCCGTAGGACTGGACGGAGTGCGCCAGGCTGTGGATCGGGGTGGCCATGGCGGCCCCCGCCGGGATGACCACCGCGCCGACGGCGAGTGTGGCGATGGCAGCGGCCTGTGCGATGCGCTTGAGCATGAGAAGTCACCTTCACGTCTGGGGATTTCGGAGATTTCAGCCTCTCCACCGCCGACGCTAGGAGCAGGACCGGCCGCTCGCATGTCGGCTCGGCCGGATGCCGAGGCGAATGGACGAGCGTGAGGGTGAGCGCCCGGAACGGTCACATGGGGGGATGCGTCACCTGCCCTTATGTTGACGGGCCCGTAGCGGCGCCACCCGTCCGAGTGAGGCAGCCCTACCGGCCCCACTCATCCACGTTCGCCCCCCAAGAGCGGACTTCACGGCTGGTCAACGGATGTGCGCCGCGGTGGCAGGGTGTCGGCGCTACTGCCGGTGCTACCCGGCGTGGGGGCCCTCCGCTTCGGTGCGCGGCCGATGCACCACCGTTCGGCCGCGCAGCGTCAGTTCTGGAGTATCAGCGGCGGCCGGTGCGCGGTGGTTGGAGTGTGCCCTGGGCGGCCCGGGATCCGCCCGGTCCGCCGCCGGGCCCGCGCAGGATGAGGGCAGCGCCTACTGCGGTGAGCGCGCCGACCACAGGCGCGGTGAGGTAGATCCACAAGTCGTGCAGGTCCGCGCTGACCAGCGCGGGTCCGAGCGAGCGGGCCGGGTTCATGGACGCGCCGCTGACGGGGCCTGCCCACAGTCCGGCCGTCACGATGTACGCGCCGACGCCCACTGCGGACAGGGACCCCACGTTCTGCGCGCTGGAGGCAGTACCCAGGACGGTGCTGACGAGCCCGAAGCTGAGAACAGCCTCGACGACGAACACCTGGGCGGTGGAGAAGCCGGGCCCCGGCAGGGTCGCGCCGACGTGGGCCAGGTCCCCGAAAGTGGCCTTGAGGACGAGGCATGCCAGCACGGCGCCCGCGCACTGGGCGGCGATGTAGGCGGGAACGCGGCGCCAGGCGAAGTCGCCGCGCAGTGCGAAGGCGATGCTCACGACGGGGTTCAGGTGGGCGCCGGAGACCGCGCCCATGAAGAGGATGACGGCCAGTACGGTCAGCCCGGGGGCCGTCACTTCCGCACCGCGACCGATCTGGCCGTGGGTCGCCGCGTCCAGTACCGCTGCGCCGGCGCCGGCCAGGACGAGGAGGAAGGTGCCGAGGAGTTCGCTGAACAGCCGTCGCCCCTCGTAGGCGAGGTCGGTGAAGTCGCGGGCCCATACCGGCTCGCGCTCCAGTTCCGCCGCGATCCGCGGACCGTGGCGGGCGCGCACGCTCTCCTCGACGTGGTCCGACTCGTCGGGAGCGCCAGCAGGTACCGCGTCGCCCGGATGCTCCTCGCCGGTCATTCCGCTCGCCCGTCCGGGCTGGGGGGGGGTCACGTCGCGATCGCAGGCAGGTCGACGACGCGGCAGGGGATGTCGGTGCTCTCGCTGAGGTGGTAGGAGGCACACACGCGGTGGTACCCGTCGGCGATCTGCAGGGGGCGGCCCCGCCCCAGGTCGCCACGAACGAGCAGGACGGGGGAGAGCGGTTTGCCCTTGGAGACCTTCTTCAGGTCTCGGGCGACCTCGGGGTCGTCCGCGGGGAGCAGCGGCAAGCGGGCCGCACGCAGGATGTCCTTGGCGCACTGCTGGACCGTGGGTGCCCGTGACAGCAGGGCGGTCAGGACCTCCACCAGCGCGGGGCCGGCCGTCAGTGAGAGAAACGAGGCGGCGGCCGGGTAGTCGTGTTCTGCCGGGGCGTCAGCCCACCGGACGGTCAGTGTCTTCGCCATGGCAGCGTCCCTTCCACGCCTCGGTGGTCACCGCGCCGGCGACCCCTGGTCACAGTGTGTCCCATACGTCGGGTTCCACACCTGAGGACCTGCCGACCGCGCTTCACGATGAGGGCGGCGCAGCACGAGCATCCGGGGATTTTCTGGTGCCTGGCCATCCGGATGGCCTGCTCGCTGGTGCTGTTGTCGAGGGGGACTCGCCAGTCGAAGGTGAACCGGAGCACTTGGTCGCGTTCGATGTCGAGGCGGTCGAGCAGGTTCGCGGCCTTCGATCGCCTGTGGCGCGGCTCACCCGCGGCGCGGGCCGGGTGCCCGACTCCGTCCAGCAGCGAGATCTCCTCGTAGCAGGCGGTGAGGTGTTCGAGGGCGTCCACGGTGTAGCCGGTGGCGTGCGGGGGTGCGGCCTGGATGGTCTTGACCTCCTCTCAGGTGTCCACCAGCTGCGTGGCGAGGTTCATCTGGCTGCCGAGTCACTGCCGCAGTCCTGCCCGTGCCGCGGCATCTTCCTGATCAGGTCGTGCCGGTGAGGGCGGTCAGGTCGGCGCGGGCGCGGGGGGCTTGCAGTGGGTTGAAGTAGGGGTCGTCGTGCAGTGCTTCGGTGAGGTCGTCTCGGGCGGCGGCATCCCGGCCGAGGGCGTGTTCGATCTCACCGCGGTGGTAGGCGAACAGGGCGTTCGGCCAACCAGTGTGCTGGGCCTGGTGGGCGAGGTCGAGTGCCTCGGTGTCGGCGCCCTGGCGGTGCAGCGCCCAGGCGAGGGCGTCGGCGACCAGCACGTTGTGGCGTCGGCTCCACTCGGCGCGCAGCAGGCGTACTGCCTGGGCCGGGTCGCCGTGGTCGGCGTGGTATTGGCCCATGGTCAGGTCATCGACGACGCCGTTGGCCGCGGCGAGGCGTTGTTCGGCGTCCAGCAGTCGGTACTGCTCCTGGGCCTGGTCGGCGTGGCCCAGGGATTGGTGGAGTTCGCCCAGTTCAAGCAGGTACTGGGGCAGAGGAACCTTGGCGATGGCGCTGTCGTAGTCGCGCACGGCGCTACTGGTGTTGCCGAGGGCTGCTTCGGCGCGGGCCTTTCCAGCGAGGGCGGGGGTGTAGTCGGCGTCTTCGGCCAGGGCCTGCTGGTAGCCGGTCAGGGCCTGGTCGGGGTGACCGGCGTTGCGGTCCAGTTCGGCGATCTGGTACTGGCAGAAGGCCTTGTCGGCGGGGTCGAACGCGCCGCCCAGGGCGTGCTGGAGTGCCCGTCGGGCGTCGTCGGTGCGGCCGTGCTGTTCGAGGTCGTACGCGGCGCGGGTGAAGGAGGCGGTGCCGGGCTGGCGGTCCAGGAGGGCCTGAACTGCTTCCGTGGCGCCGGTGTCGTCGCCGAGCTGGGTGCGGGCGTCGGCGAGGACGGCGTAGGCCTGCCAGTGCAGCGGGGCGCTCGCGATGGTCTGGTCCGCGAGGTCGCGGGCCTGGGCGAACTGGTGGCGGGCGTTGGCCAGGGCGCCGAGGCCGGTGAGCGCCTCGATGTTGTCCTTCGGGGCGAGGGTGAGCGAGCGGTGCAGCGCCTCGTCGGCCTTGGGGTAGTAGGAGGGGTCGGCGCTCAGCCGGGCCTGCTCCACGTATTCGCCTCCCAGGCGTGCCCAGCCCGACGCGTCGTCAGGAGCTACGCGCAGCCGGCGCTGGTCCGCGGTGATGGCCTGGGGCAGGGAGCCGCCTGCGAGCGGCCTGCTGTCGCGCCGGGCGTTGTCCGACGAGGCTGCCGAGTTGGCAGTGGGGCGCTCCTGCCACACGCCGACCGCGGCCAGGGCGCCGCAGAGAAGCGTGGTGGTGATCGCAAGGGGAAGTCGTCGCATGTTCGGGTCCCGGTGAGCCGAAGGGTCGCTACACGTCGGACGGGGTGGGTGCGCGGGGAACTGTTCGCGCACCCACCCCACCGAGCCGTCAGTGCGCCTGGTTGACCGCCTTGGCGTAGGGCAGCGCAACGTAGGGGAACGAGGTGCCGAACGGCTTGTCAGCGGCGTTCACGCCGTCGCCGGCGGCCAGTGCGCCGATCAGGTGGCCAGGGGTGGCTCCCTCCAGCGCCTGCAGCTCGATGTCGACGACGTCGTCGGTGAGGCGGCGCCCATTCGGGTAGCCCTGGAAGTCGCCGTTCAGGACGCCGAGCCGGTCGGGCTTGGCGGTGACCGGGGTGGACATGTTCAGCCGCAGTTCCTCGGCCGGCACGAACTGGTTGACGTCGATGTCCTGGTTCATCAGCTGAGAGTTGAGGTCGACGGCCAGCGGACCGTTCGCGGCCTTGGCGATGCCGGTCAGGAAGATCTCCTGCAGGTCGGTGCGCGGGGTCGCCGGGGCGGGGATGCCGTAGATGCTCTGGACCAGGTGCGGGACCTCGGGGTCGAGGACCTTGGCGACCACGGCGGGCTGGTTGTGGTCCTCGGACGGCGGGAGCGCGTTGAAGGCGTCCTTCAGACCGGCCGGCACCACGACCTCGTTGACCAGCGGGTTGCCGAGGCGCGAGACCTGGACGTACTTGCCGACCGGCTCCTGCTCGCCGGGGGTGAGCTTCATGGTCTGCTTCTCGGTGCTGCTCCAGACCCCGATGACAGGGTTGCGGCCGGCGTCGCCGTGGAAGGCCAGCTCGCTCTTGGGGACCTGGATGGAGAGGGTGTTGACGTTGTATCCGGCCAGCGTGTTCTGGCCGGTCTCGGAGAGGTTGCCGCCGTAGAGCAGGTCGAAGACCCGCAGGTCGAGGAAGAACGGGTCTGCGGCCTGGGTGGCCACGGTCTGCCCGCCGTTCGGCAGCTGCACGGTCGCCTGGTCGCGCAGCTTCCCGTAGTTCGGCATGGACGCCTTGCCGGTGTCCGAGGGGGCGGCGGTGCCGTGCTCGACCAGCATCTTGGGCTCGCAGCCGGGGCGCAGTTCCTCCAGCGTGTAGTACTGGTGGAAGAGCAGGGTGGGGTCGGTGAGGTTGTTCACCACGCCGTTGTTGTACAGGAAGGTGTTGGTGCCGCGCTGGTCCTCGGTGTGGAAGGTCCAGCGGTAGGTGATGTCGGGGTGGCCGGTGCCCTGCGAGTCGATGTTGATGTCGTAGTGCGCGCCGTCGGCCCAGGGGTAGAAGTTCGGTCCGCCGTTGGGCTCCTGGAACGGCAGCCAGTTGGCGACCAGGGTGACGGTGTCCTGCTTGTCGGGGCTGGTGAAGGCGTAGACGTCGGTGTTGTCGACCTGCGGGTCGGCGGCGATCAGCGGCGCCTCGCGGTGGCTGGAGGCGCTGCTGACGCCGGCACCCGTGCCCAGCAGCGCGGTGCTGGCCAGGGCCAGGCTCATGGTGGTCAGGATGGCCGCGGTGCGGGCGGTCGAGCGCGATCGGGCAGGTCGGCGCGTGACGTTCATACGGTCGGGTTCTCGCTTCCGTGACGGGTCGGCGTCCGCCCCGGGCTCGATGGCGCCCTTGGCGGCGGGTCCGGCTGAGCAGCCGCACTGGGCACTGTGAACCGGATCCCATCGGAAGTTCGTGAACGCGCGGGGCCTGGACTGGCCGCGTCACCCGCGTGGTTGAGCAGCTGCGCCCGGACGGACCAACATCAGCCAGCGGCCGTGACTCTTCCCAAGCCCTGGTCTCGGCGACCTCGGCGGGCCTGCGCCGGCCCGGTTTCCTTCGCCGCGCTGAGCGATTCGCCGAATCTGTGGTCAGGGTGTCATCCCTCGCTCGCGGGGACTGCCGGCAGCGCCTCGACCGGGTTCGCACGCAGGCTGGTGGTCCATTTCTCCTCGATCCGTGCGAACTTCCATACCGCCAGGGCGATGAGCCAGGTGGCGAAGAACAGGCCGACGATGACGAACCCGACGATGTTCAGGTCCAGGGCGGCGACGGGGTCCCAGAGGCCGCCGTGGAGGTGGAACTGCCCGGCGAGCAGGCCCAGCAGTTCGACAGTGCCGATGATCAGGGCGACGGCCACGGACAGGCCGGTGATGGTGAGGTTGTAGTAGACCTTGCGGACCGGCTTGGAGAACGCCCAGCCGTAGGCGAAGTTCATGAACGAGCCGTCGATCGTGTCGAGCAGGCACATGCCGGCGGCGAACAGGACGGGCATGCACAGGATCGCGTACCAGGGCAGGCCCGAGGCCGCGCCCGACCCGGCGAGGACGAGCAGGGCGATCTCGGTGGCGGTGTCGAAGCCCAGGCCGAAGAGCAGCCCCAGCGGATACATGTGCCAGGGCTTGGCGATCGATCGGGTGGCCCGGCCGAGCAGACGGTTCATCAGGCCGCGATTTTCAAGCTGCTCTTCGAGCGCGGCCTCGTCGAACTGGCCGGAGCGCATCCGCCGGAAGACCCGCCAGATGCCGGCCAGGACGACCAGGTTGATGGCCGCGATGAGGTAGAGGAAGGTGCCGGACACGGCGGTCCCGATCAGGCTGGTGACCTGGTGCAGCTTCGATCCGCCGTCCTGGACCGGGCCGGCGAGGGCTTTGACACCGAGTGAGAGCAGGAATGCCAGGGCGAAGACGATGCTGGAGTGGCCCAGAGAGAACCAGAACCCGACCGACAGCGGGCGCTTGCCCTGCTGCATGAGCTTGCGGGTGGTGTTGTCGATGGCGGCGATGTGGTCGGCGTCGAAGGCGTGCCGCATGCCCAGGGTGTAGGCGGTCACGCCGATCCCGATGCCGAAGCTCTTCGCGCCGACGCTGTAGTGCCCTGGCGCCACGATCACCACGAGCGTGAACCAGCCCACAATGTGCAGTGCGGTGATGAAGGCCGCCATCGCCGCAAGTCGGGACCATTCCTGACGGGTCATCGTGGCGGCGGTGCGTCGCCACGCGGATCTGATGTCTACGCGGGCGGGGCGGACGGGTGCTGTTGTGGTCATGGGCGTTCTTCCTCACCTGGGGCGCGGGTGGCACGCCGGGAAGCCTCAACCTTGTAGTTGCATAATCCCAGCAGTTGCACAGGTCTGTCACAGGGCGCGCTGAGGCATCTGGGGGATGCGGCGGAGTACGCCTCGCACGCCCGGCGTGTGTCGGGGCTGGCTGGGAGACGAACAGCGGCGCCGGCAGGAACGGACGCTTTCTGCTCGTCACCTGTGCGGACATGGACGCCTCGGGCGGGCGGGGCCCGAGGACCTGGTGCGGGCCGTTCGAGTGACTGCTGTCAGCCGGCCGTGTCGCGGGCACGGCGCTGGGCGTTGTCCCGCGAAGGTGTCAGGGCCGGGTGCGAGTGCACGGCACGCGGCGCCCCACCCGCCAGGTGCCCAGTCCGAACGAGGCGGCCTGGCCAGTCCGCTGGAGGCAGTGCGTGGCCATCACCCGTTCCGTTGCCCGAGCTGGGGTCCTGCTGGCCGGCACCGCGTGGCTGGCTACGGCCTTCGTGCCGCCCGCCGGAGCCCATCCGCTGGGGAACTTCTCCATCAACCACTACACCGGCCTGACCGTGCACCCCGACCACGTCGAGGCGCTCTCCGTCACCGACACCGCCGAGATCCCGACCCTGCAGCAGAAACCCCAGGTGGACCGCGACGGCAACGGCACGGCGGATGACGGCGAACGAGACGCCTGGGCGGCTCAGCAGTGCCGGCAGAGCGCCGAACGGCTCAGCGTGACCGCGGACAACCGGGCTCTGCGCTGGACGGTCAGTTCGGCGCGGTTCCAGTACGCGCCCGGCTCCGCGGGCCTGGATACCAGCCGCCTGGAGTGTGTCCTCCACGCGCCGCTGGACCTCGGCACTGCCGGTGCGCAACTGCGCGTCGCCACCGGGAGCGACGCAACGCGGGTGGGCTGGAACGAGATCACGGCCACCGGCGACGGCGTCCACCTGCGGGACAGCAGCGTCCCCGAGCAGTCGCTCTCCCATCAGCTGCGGGACTACCCGCGGGACCTGCTGGACAACCCGAGCGGCGTCGTGACCGCCCAGTTCACCGCCGTGCCCGGCGGCGGACCAGGCTCCGGGCTCACCGGCACCACTGGCGGCATGCGCGGTGGCGGCCCCACCGCCTGGCTCGCTCGCCTGGACGCGAAGCTGGCCACACTGGGCGCGACGCACGAACTGACCCTGCCGGTCGGCCTCCTCGCCGTACTCCTGTCCGTTGTTCTGGGCGCCGGCCACGCCCTGCTGCCCGGACACGGCAAGACGATCATGGCGGCGTACCTCGCCGGGCGACGCGGCAGCACCCGTGACGCCCTCACGGTCGGCGCGACCGTCACCGTCACCCACACCGCGGGCGTCCTCGTCCTCGGGCTGTGCCTGACCGCCTTCTCCTCGCTGGCCGGTGACCTCGTCCTCGGCTGGCTCGGCGTCACCAGCGGCGCCCTGGTCACCCTGGTCGGCGCAGGGCTACTGCTCGACGCGTTCCGCCGCGCCCGCGCCCGCACCCACCGCCATGGCCTGGCATCCAGCACCCCGGCCCGGCGCACCGACGTTCCCGTCCCGGTGCTCGCCGGGGCACCCGCCACGCAGGCCCAACAGCACAGTCACACCCCTGCGGACGGCCAGGTCCACCACGAGAACGAGCACGACCACGACCACCCCCATCCGCACGAGCACGAGCACCCGCATCCCCCCGAGCACCACCATGGCCACGGACATGATCACGACCACCACCGCCACAGTCTGTTCGGCCACCATCACCACCACGGCGAACCCGACCGACCGCTCGGCAAACGCGGCCTGATCGGCTTGGGCATCGCCGGCGGTCTGGTGCCGAGCCCCTCCGCCCTGGTGGTCCTGCTGGGCGCGGTGGCACTGGGCCGCACCCTCTTCGGCGCGGGCCTGGTAGTCGCGTACGGACTGGGCATGGCCGGCACCCTCACGGCCGCCGGGCTCCTCTTCGTCCGCCTCGGCGACTCGATCACGGGAGCCGCCGACCGGCCCTTCCTCCGCGCAGTCAGCCGGATCACCCCGTACACCGCGCTGCTGACCGCCCTGCTCGTCGTCACCGTCGGGATCGGCCTGGTCGTGCGCAGCCTGCCGTCCACCCTGTGAAGCCACCGGTCCCCGTCAGCAGGAGGTTCCTCGTGCTAATTCCCCGACACCGCCACGCGCTGCCCACACTCGTCCTGGCCGCCACGCTCTGCGGCCTCACCGCCGGGTGCGGCAGCAGCGATGACGGTAGCTTCGACGCCCAACCGGCCACGCCGTCGCCCACGTGCCTGCAGCACCAGCAGCAGGCCCCGGGCCACCGTTACACGGGCGGGGAGGAATCCGACCCCATGTCGGTCCTGACGATGATGCGCTTCTACACCGCCAACGGCACCAGGGCCTACTGCGACGGCAAACCGGCAACGGCGACGGACCGGCAGTGGACGCAGCTGTATCGCACCCTGGGTGGCGACCCCACCCACCTGGCAGGGAATCCGTGACCTGCGCGGCCCCGTCCCGGGTGAACCCGTGCCGAGCCTCGCGAAGGATCCGAACGCCGCGCCGTGCTTGGAGATCATGTCGAAGCGCACGGCGGGCCGGCGGACCGCAGCCACCAGGCGGGCGCACGGCCCGCTGCGGGCGGCACGCCCGCCCGGTCTCCCCAACCTGCCCGCGATCCCGGGTCTCGCGCGTGCCTGTTGCGGCGTGCTGGGTCGAGCGCGCGATTTGCGGGCTGGGGCACCTTGGCGAGGGCGCTGGTGTAGTCGGCGAGTGCGGTGTCGGTGTTGCCGAGCGCCGCCTCGGCCTTGGCACGTCCCTCCAGTAGCTCGGCGGAGCCGGGGATCACCCGCAGTCCTTCCTCGGCATGAGCCAGTGCTGTCTTCTGGTCACCGCTGTCCAGGGCGAGTTGGGCCAGGTGGTACAGCGTGAAGGCCCGGTCGGCCGGGGTGTTGGCGTCGTCCAGCGCCCGCTTCATGTTCTCGGTCGCCGCGGCGACGTCACCGCGCAGCTCCCAGGCGTAGGAGGCGCGGGCGAGCGAGGGGGTGCCGGGGCGCAGGTCGACCATGTGCTGCACCGCGTCGTACGACTCCGGGTAGCGGCCGAGCTGGGTGTAGGCGTCGGCGAGGATCCCGTAGAGCGTCGCGTTGTCGGGGTTGACGGCGATGGCCCGCTGTGACCATTCCAGCGCCGAGGCGAAGTTGTGCCGGGCCGCCTGCAGGGCGGCATGCCGGCCATCGCGGTGAAGTTCTCGTCGCCGTCGAGCTTCAACGACTGCGTGAGGACGGCCTCGGCCTTGGGGTAGTACGACGGGTCGACGGTGACCTTGGCCTGCTGGACGTAGTCCAGGCCCAGGGTGCCCAGCGCGGGAGCGTCACCGGGCACCTGCCGCAGGTGCTGCTGGAGCCCGGCGATGTCGGTGGCCAGCGCGTCGGAGGATGCGCTCGTTTCACTCACGGTCCCCGGCGGACGGGCAGCCGAGCCCGCGCCGACACGGCCAGCAGAGCCAGGACACCGAGCCCGGCCATGGGCCGCTCGGCGCGGCGGCCAATGGCCGACAGGTGTGGCGAACGCGGAAGTTGCATGACCCGTCCTTCTGTTGCGGTGACCGCCCGTCCGCGGCACGCCCGGCCGGGCGGTCCCTGGGTGAGAGCGGTCAGTGTGGGCACCGGTACCGCGCGGCACAGGGCCTTGCGGGAGTGGCTGGACGCGGGAGCGATGGGTGCCACGCGCTTGGCGGGCTCTGCTGCGCGAAGCAGCTGGCGCGCGTGGGTCTTCGTGGTGACCGTTGCCACGTCCAGTGGGCCCAGGGGCCTACCACCACAACAGCACGGAGTGTGTTTGAGCGACTACTCAAAGCCGCTATTCGAGTTAGGCCGCAGCCGCCAGGTGTCCCGAGCCGGGACACACCCGGGCTCGGCGAAGCCTCGGCTTCAAGGTCGCGCTGGAGGCGGCGGCGGTCCTTGCTCTGCTGCGGTCAGAGGCCTGGGACGGTGGTCCCGTTGAGCCACCACAGGGCGGAGGTGTACCAGAGGAGGGCTACAGCTGTGACCAGCGATCCGCCCGCGACCGGCAGCGCCCAGCCGGGCGCACGGCGGCTGCGCACCAGCAGAACCTTTGCGGTGAAGGTGCCGTAGAAGGCACACCCGGTGATGGAGTGGATGGCGGTACGGGTGGTGTTGAGCCGGACTCCGTAGGCGGTGATGCAGTGGTAGGCGATGGGGAGGGAGAGTAGGAACGCGGCGAGGCCGGTGAGGCGGTGGACGGTGCGAACCGGTGCGGGGGCGCGGCCGGCGCCGGGCAGTCGTCGGTACATCCATAGGGCGAGCAGGAGTTGGACGAGGGCGAGGCCGAGCAGTGCCGTGCCCAGGCGTGCCTTGAGGCCGTTGGCATTGTCGCCGTACTGGCCGAACAAACTGCTGGTGTAAGCGGGTTCGTGACTGCCGCCGAAGGCGTACAGACCCGCAAAGACCACGATCGGCAGCAGTACGGCGAGGACGAGCCGCATGATTGCAACTGGTCTGCGCCGTCGTCCGGGTGGAACATCGACCGGGCGCATCACGCGGCTGCTCCTGTCACGGACGGCTGGCCTTCACGGTGAGGGTGCCTTTCATGTACTGGTGGATGGTGCAGATGTAGGGGTAACTGCCGTCCTGGGCAGGGGCGGTGATCGTCGCGGAATTGCCGGCGCCGAGCGTCCCGGTGTCGAAGGCCTTGCTGCCGGTAGCGGTCAGGGTGTGGGCGGTGGAGTCCTTGTTGACGACGGTGATCACGGTGCCCGGGGCGACGGTGAGGTCGGCGGGGGTAAACGCGAAGTCCTTGATGGTGATCGTCGACGCGGTGGCGGTGTTCGCGGTGGCGGCCGGTGCGGAGGAGGAGCCCGGGGCCGAGGTGCCGGCGGTAGTAGGTCCGCCGCTGCTGGAGCAGCCGGCGAGGCTGAGCAGTGCGAAGACCGCGCCGACTGCCATGGTGCTCCGGGGGCGCGGTCGGTTGAGGGTGGGGGACACGAGGTAGTCCTTCGGGTCGGGGCCCGAGGGAAGGGTGTCAGTCCTCCCTCGGGCTCGGGACGAGTTGGGTCAGACGGTGAGGAGGGTGGGGCTGGCGGCCTTGTCGACGGGCAGGAAGTCGTCGGGGACGGGGTACTGGCCCAGGACGTAGTTGAGGACGGCGGCGTGCATGGCTTCGACGGGGGCGATGGTGGCGGCGGTGGCGATCCCGGCGGGGCTGGTGACGTTGTAGGTCGCGAAGAGGTAGGTCTGGGCGGCCTGGTCCTCCAGTTGCAGGGCCAGTTTGGCGACGTCGCCGACGCTGGTGGCCTTGCCGAGGGCGGCAAGGGTGTCGGGCTGGTTGGACAGTGGGACGTCGGTGATCGCCGGCTTGCCGGCGCCGGTGAGCACGGCGTTCCAGGCCTTCGCGTGATCGGCGTGCTGGGCCATCGCCGTGGTGATGAAGGTGGCGACCGCGGGGGGAACGGTGCCGAGCTTGCCGGCCGCCGCCGCGTCCAGGGCGGCCTTGTAGGCGCCTACCGCCTGGTTCTCCAGCGCCGTGGCGAGCGCGACGACCTTCAGGTCCCCGGTGTACTGCCCGCTAGCCGACGCGCCGGCCGAGCCGGACGAGCCCGCAGCCGACGGTGAGGAGGAGCCGCTGCTGGTGGTCTTGCTGCTGGAGCACGCCGCGAGGACCAGAGCGGCGGCCGCGCCGCCGGTTCCGAGCAGGAAGCGCCGACGGCCGTTGTCCACAGCCTCGACCGAGCGCCGCGCCCGGATCTCCTCGGCGAGGTCGGCGGCGCTCGCCCGCATCTCGGGCAGCGTCTCATGGTGGGCCTCGTCCATGTCGCCGGTGAGGCGGCTCAGTTCACGCTCGCTGATCGGCAGCTCCCAGCCGCCCTGTGCAGTGGTCACTTCACGGCTCCTTCACTGGTCGGCGAGGCGTTGGTGGTCGGGTAGAACGCATCGGGGAAGCCAACACTGCCGGCGGCGGCGGGCAGCTTCGCCGGGTCCACCGGGATGGTGATCAGGTCCGCGGCGTTGCCCGCGAGCAGGGCCTGGACCGCGAGCAGGGTGGCGCGGTGCTGGGCCTCAACGGGTGCGACGGAGGCGAACAGCTTGCGCAGGTCGGCGTTGCTGACCTGCCCGACGTTCTTGGTGTACGTCTGGGCGGCGACGTCTTCCAGGGTGATGGCGAGCTTGACCACGTCGGCTGGGGTCTTGACGGTCGGCAGGGTCTGGTCGACGACAGCCTTGTACTTCGGGTCGGGATTGTTCTGCGCCTGGCCGCCGGCCGCGGTGGCGGCGGAGTTGAAGGCCTGTGCGTGGGCCTGGTGCTGCGTGGTGGTCTTGGCAATGAACGCCGCAACCGTCTTGTTGCCGTCCTTGATGAACGGCAGCCCGGCGGCGGCCTGGTACACGGCGATCGCCAGGTTCTCGATCGACGCGGCGGTCTGCAGCGCCATGATGTCGTCCGCCGACGCGGACGGAGAGGCCGCCATGGCGCGCGAGGTGCCAAGCAGGGCCGCCGCACCGGCGACCCCGGCCAGCACCCCGCCCCGCTGCCACCAGCGCAAGGTGCGCGGCTCCGCCTTCTGCGAGTAGTCGGTCAGCGCGTCACGCGTGATCCGCAGCGCGTCGCTGTTCAAGTCCTGCGACTGCGCGGTCAGCTCTTCCAACAACCGGGTGTCGATACGCTCTTGCGCCATCACGCCCCATCTCTCCTTCAGCGCCCGCCCTGTCACGGGCCTGCCCACGCAACTTTCGGGGAATACACGCCCTCGGATTGCCCGACCCACCCGGATGCCGCGCGGGTTCACCCGCATGGATGCTCGCACGGCCCTCCGGGCCGATCGGGGCGAAGCCCTCTTGACATGCTGTTGCATTAGGTAAGCAATCGCGCTTTCAGTTCGGCGACTTGCCCTGCGTTCCACAGTTGA